>JBGUNA010000046.1:0-9703 GCA_045117135.1 Candidatus Limivicinus sp.
TTCGGTCAAATACTCGTCCTGAATTGCCAATATCTCCTCGCTGATCGGATCAGGCATACGAACATTCATCAGTGCTCTCAATAGATTCCTTTGCCCCTGCTCATCATCAGGGATCTGGTAGCTGCGGTATTCCGCTCTTTCATTAAGCAGTTGCTCTATCAACCAGATTCTTTGTTCTTCATGTGTCATGTATATCAATTCCTTTCCCGGCAGCCAGCTCTTTTAACGATAAATAGTTTTTCCTTGAGGGCTTTACTCTTTGCGCTTCCCAAAAGCGAACTGTTGAGCCACTCACACCCAACATATCTGCAAAATCGACCTGCCGGGCAGCATAAGCCTTCCTGATTTTCCTGACGACAGGGCCGAAAGCATCATTGCAAAAAGCCTCATAGTCGTCTTCAAAAAGCTCTGGATCTTCATTGAGAAACCCTATGGTGATCTTCCGAGCCAGAGCCAGCTTCTCTATTGTTTTATAGTATTTGATGCCTGGAACACAAGAACCTTTTTCCCACTTGGCAACTGCTTCTCCGGTACAGCCGATTAACTTGCCAAAGCCATCTAATGTGAGGCCATAAGCCAGACGGATGCTTTGGATCTTTCTTCCGCAATCTGCCTCTATAAAATCTGCATATTCACCGGATACCTTTTCTGGATTTGTATTCAAATCAGCCATATCGATTCCTGCGGCGATTGCAGCTTTCTTCAAGGCAAAGTAGAAGAAGCGAGAAGGCCGAGTCCAGGCGATCTCCCAGTGTTCGAGTGTCTGTGCATCACAACCAATAACTTCTGAAAAGCTTTCCATGGGGAGACCATATGCCAGACGGATCTTCCGAATCTTTACATCCCAGTCCTTTTCGATAAAGACAGAGTATTCATCAATATACTGATCCGGATTTTCAATAAGCTTGTCCATATTGATTCCGATGTCTTCAGCAAGCTCCCTGAGCTTCAGATACATATCCCTGCGGGGATGAATGTTATTGATTTCAGTTTCCCAAACTGATTCGCTTGCCCGATCACAGCCAAGCATATCCGAGAATTCCTGCTGGGAGACGCCGTACATATCCCGAATCTTACGGATCCTCCGCCCGTATCCCGGCATACAAAAGCGAGTGTAGTCATCAATGAATACTTCAGGATCCAACTTGAAGACCTCAGCAAATTTTACTGCATGTTCATAATAGAAATCGATGCACCCCCACTCAAAATCTGCAATACCGCCTCTGGCAAATCCAACACGCTTCCCCAGCTCCTCCTGGGACATGTTATGTAGCAAACGATAGTATCGTAGCTTTTCCCCGGGGCTGGCATCATCCGCCACCTTTGGAAGTGATGTATTCAGCTGAATCAGCAGCTTGCCATGATGCAGTTTGATGGATGTGTGATCCTGATATGTGTCGCTTTATCGATACAGGTATGCATCGGCACAAAGCAGCCCAGCATCTGTGAGTTGGCCGCGTTTACGATGGCGTCTGCCGCAAGGCGCGTGATATCCCCCTGCCAGATGGAGATCACCCCCTCCGTGACCGGAATTTCTGCCAGCGTCACGATACCTTTTTCCTCTGCCCTTGCCTGAAGATACTCGTCCTGCAGCTGCAGAATCTCCGGCGACATGTATCCCGGCATACGGATATTCATGAGTGACCGCAGAAGTCTTCTCCTTCCGCCTGCATCCCCGGGCGTTTCAAGGTCCTTATACTGACCCGAATCTGTCTTAAAAGCCTCGACCAGCTCCGCAAGACGCTGATCCTGTGTTTTATTTCCGCTCATATAACCCAATAACCCAATGCCTCTTTTCCGCTGAAAACGTTTTTATGATATCGCGGCTTTCTCAGGCAGAAGTCCTTTACCTTTTATTGTTTTCTCACAGCCGCCAATAATCATCTTTCAATCGTTTTCAAATGTTTTTGCCACGTCCTTGAGAAGTTCCCGGATAGGAAGGTGCTGGGGACATACTTTTTCGCACTTTCCGCATTGAATGCATTCAGATGCTTTTCCGTGTCCTCCGCCCGTAATAACGCTGTTGTAGTAGAAGTTTGTGTTCCAGTTATGGAAGGCCTCGTGCATATTCAGAGAAGAGAACATGTCCGGAATGCGGATTCCCTTGGGACATTCGTTTTCTTCCACGCAGTAGCGGCAGGATGTGCAGGGTATGAGATTCAGGCTTCTGAAAATACCGCACACATTTTTCACTGCCTGCATTTCTTTTTCGTCAAGCGGCCTGAAATCCTTCATGGCACTGAGATTGTCCTCCATCTGTGCCATATTGCTCATGCCGGAAAGCACCATTGCCATATTGGGAAAGCTTGCCGCGAAGCGGATGGCATAGCTGGCATTGCTGCCGCCGTTCAGGTCCCGGAAGATCCTGTCGGCGTCCGCAGGAAGATTGACAAGGCTTCCGCCCTTCACCGGCTCCATGACGATCACAGGCTTTCCGTGCTTCTCGCAGACTTCATAGACCTTGCGGCTCTCAACGGACGCGTCCTCATAATCAACATAATTGAACTGGATCTGAACGATCTCAACCTCCGGATGCTCCGTCAGGATCATATCCAATACATCCGCCTTATCGTGGAAGGAAATTCCCATGTGCCGGATCAGACCTTCTTTCTTGAGCTCATAAGCAGTCTCATATGCCCTGCAGCTTGAGAACTTTTTATAATTGTTCTTATCCTGCGCATGCATCAGATAAAAGTCAAAATACTCAACGCCGCACCAGGCAAGCTGCTGCTCAAAGAAGGGACGGATGTCCTCCTGTTTCTGAAAATAAGGATCGGTGAGCTTATTGGTCAGAAGGAACCGGCTACGGTCATACCTCTTGGAAACGCAGTCCCGTATGGCTGTCTCCGACTGCCCGCCGATATACCCGTGCGCCGTGTCAAAATAATTGAATCCGGCGGCGATAAAGGCATCTGCCATTCGAATGAATTCATCATAATCGACAGCCTCGTCCTTCATGGGCAGCCTCATACATCCGAAACCGAAATTGCCGTGTATCTCAGGAAAAAACTTACTGTCCTTCATTCACTTGCTCCTATCTTCTTCTGAAAAAAAAAACTAAATACCTACGCCTCTGACGGTTCTTTTTTTTCTGATAAAATCAGTCACTTACGCCTCTACCGGCTCCGTCTGTTCTTCTGATAAAGCCAGGTACTTACGCCTCTACCGGTTCCGTCTGTTCTTCTGAGAAACCGGTTATTTACGCCTACACCGGTTCCAGATAGCGCACTGCTTTCCCTGTTGCTTTTGCATACTCAATTTCAGACCGGGTACTGGAACCGATATAGCCGCCCACGTTGATCACAAAAATCTCGTCGGCCATATCTATCTTCCGTTTATGCATGTCGTCCAGCATCTCTTTGGTCTTTGTAAGGGTGTCTTCGGACATTCCCTCCCAGACCTCCGTGTCGCCGGAATGGCCGAAAAGACCAACACTGATCACAATATTTCCCTCCAGGGTCAGCCGCTTTTGAGATTCTATAAAGGCATCCTTGAAACGAGTACTGCCGCAGAGGGTGATTACCTTATATTTTCCTACCATGGTCTCTTTTCCTTATCATTTCCAAAAATCTCCACTGAGTTCACCGGATCATGCATTGAAAATCTGCTGACTTGCCGTCCAATATCGGTTCCTGCATTATGGTTCCTGTATCCGGCACCAGACAATTACTACAGACTGTCATATTTGGCTGCGCTTCCACGAGCCTTTTCTACAGGATATTTTGCCTCATTCTGGTCCATTTTGCGGTTGACGATCTCATCCTCATCCAGACCGAGTTTATCCATCATATTCCGGCAGTAAACGAGGACATCAGCCAGTTCTTCACTGACATGATTGATATCATATTCCGTATCCGACCATTGGAAGCACTCAAGCAGCTCACAGGCTTCAATAGCAATGGATTTTGCGAGATTTGCAGGTGTGTGGAATTGTTCCCAATCACGATCTTCGGTAAATTTTCTGATACGATCTATAGTTTGCTGTGTCATTCATGCGCCTTTCCAAATTTTTAAACAATGACCCCTCCAACAAAGAGGATATTCCGATATCCTTATTATGCCGCAAGCGCATTGGCATTAACTTGTTCAATTACCCGGCGAATTCCCATCCATACTGAAATATCTGAGAATACTTCGATAATATTCCCCTGATCTGTAAAAGGGGGTCCCTGTAAAACAGACAGGTCTTTCATCATGCCGTTCTGAACAATATACTCAATAATCTGGTTAACAAAATATATCTGGCGGCTGTCTAGATTTGTCTCGTTCAGGTATTCTGAAAACGCCTCCTTGGCCGCATTCATATCCAGACCTACAATCTCACGTACAAACTCTCCCAGGGGTTTTTCCCCATATTCATCCTCATACTCCTGTTTCGTACCAACCTCACTCCACAGGATATTCTCCAAAGCCGCAACGTCCTCATTTGTAAGAGGTTTATTGTGTTTAAGCTTCGAAATCACGACATTATCCTGATGCTGTCGAACATAGTATTCTGCCTTTGCTTTATAGTTTTTCAAATCGTCACTCTCTAGCTCCGATTCTTTCCATTCCATCGACAGAATCTCATCGTCAAAGTTTGTCTCAAAAATAGGCCCTTTTTCAATAATGTATTTGATAAGGTCTCTGAGTCTTTCCCTGATAAGTTCAAATTCTTCAATACCGGCAGTGTCAAGATAATCTGTATGAAGGATTTTGTCTATAAACTCTTCCTGTGCTGAAACCTCAGGAATATTCGCAACGCCTGCAATCGCGGATACTTTCTTCAACAGATCATTTTTCCCGCGGCTGTATTTCTTGCCGCTGAGATAGGCTAGTTCAATACTGTACATCAATGCATCAAAACGAAGCGCTTTTGCATCATCATTTTCCGGTTCAATCAAAGGTGCCAGTTCTTTCCGTACATTGATTGTATCTTCGTACGTCAGGACCTGATAATTATTTTTTTCCGAAAACTGCTCCACATATTTCAAATGCTGATGAACAGCAAAATTATCCCTGTTCAGTTCATGGACTTTTCCTGACATCTGTTCAATCAAAGCATTCCTGTAAGCAATCAGCCGCTCAGTCTGGAACTGAACGTCCTGAAGCTTAAACGTGATCTCAAACTGTAAGCCAAAAATGGCTCCCTGTAATGCCAGCACCGTAGGAGTCGGTTTGCCAGGGCTCATACGGAAGAATTCGAAATTTCCGCAGAAATCAAAGATATAGAACTTTTGCTTATCCCTTCCGTCAAGCAGCCCCGGACAAAGGCGCGTTCCTCTGCCAATCATCTGCCAGAACTTGGCTTTGCTCATAACCTTTTTGAAAAAGACAAGGTTAAGTACCTCAGGCACATCAATGCCGGTATCAAGCATGTCTACCGAAATCGCAATCTGGGGGAGTTTCCGGGGATCCGAGAATTCGTCAATAGCACTCTGTGCATAGTTGATATAATTATCGATGACTTTTGCATAATCCTTTAAATGCGGGTATTCTTTCCCGAATATTTCATATATTTTTTCGGCATGTCTGTGATTTTTTGCAAATATAATCGTCTTGCCTATCTTATTGCCGTAATCAATTTTCAGGCCATTCGTCATAAGGATATTCAGCACTTCCCTGATCGTATCCTCATTAAAGAGCCACTCGTTCAATGCAGAGGAGGCTATGCTCTCGGGAAGATCCCCGTCCTCATCTTTAAATGTATCTTCGTAAGCCTGCTTGTCTTCTTCGGATAATTCATCATAAACAATGCCCTGCTGGATAAACTTCAGGACAGTCTCTACTGACATATAATCCACAAGATAACCATCCTGCACCGCCTGTGCAAGATCATATCCATATGTCGGGACACCGTTTTCCAATTCGAATACAGAATAAGTATTTTTGTCAATCTCATCCTTAGGAGTAGCAGTCAGCCCGACCAGAGGAGCATCAAAATAATTAAAAATATCTCTGTATTTGTTATAAATCGACCTGTGTGCCTCATCACAAATCACCAAATCAAAGTGTCCGCAGGAGAACAGCTTGCCCTCTTCATCCTGCACAGAATCGATACAATTCATCATTGTCTGGTATGTGGAAAAGACACCATGCGCCTGGTAGTTATCCTTCTCCTCACAAAGATTTGTCACGGAAAAGTCCGGAAGCAGATTCACGAAACTGCGCTTCGCCTGCGTTACAAGTGAATTACGGTCGGCAAGAAACAGAACATTTTTTATCCAGCCATGTTCCAGAAGTACTTTCGTCAAAGCAATAACTGTACGGGTCTTGCCGGATCCGGTAGCCATTACCAACAGCGCTTTTCGCCTGTTCTTATTGCCAAAACTGTCGCAGACAGCTTTGATAGCAGCTTCCTGATAATATCGGCCTGCAATAGCTTTATCCACGGTTATATAATTCAGGTTGCTGCGCATCCGCTGGAGATTAAACAGTTTCTCCAAATCACGCTTGGAATAGATCGTAGATACCTTCCTCTCCGGATACTGGTTATCTACAATGCGCGTATCAAATCCGTTGGTAAGAAAAACGACTGGTCTTGCCGCCTGCTTTTTCTGAATCAAATCGGCATATAACTGGGCCTGCTGCCTTCCCTTCGAAACATCCACGCAGGTACGTTTCGCTTCAATCACCGCCAGAACACGACCGTCATCTCCCATCAGGGCATAGTCAGCAAAACCCTGTTCCGATTTGTTGGGCATGCCGGGAATCTGGTATTCATTGATCCAGTTCTTCCCCTCGATCCATCCTGCATCATCCAGCATAGCATCTATATAAAGTTTTCTGGTCTTATATTCCGAAATATCTAAAGGCTTAGGATTGTAAGTCTGCTGCTGTTCTTCTCTTCTGGAAGTCAACTGCTCCCGAAGTGCAGCATTTTCTTTCATAAGCTCAGACAGTTTCAGTTCAGTTTCAGCTGCTTTCGCTCCATCAACAGCCTTTTGCGGTTTTTCCTGCTGCTCCAAAAGAGTTGGATCAAAAGAACCTTCAACATAGTGATCTGCGTAGCAATATGCCACAAAATCCATAAAATAATACAGATTTTCCAGGCTTAAAACCGCCTGTTCTCTGGTAATCTTTCTTCCCGAATGAGCCGCCTTATTCCCAAGCTTTCTAATATACTCCATTCGCAGAAGCAAATCCGCGTCCACAATCCCCCTGAACTCATCTGTGTTTATCAGGCTGACCAGCTTATCATCCCAGGGCATCACAAGAGAACTGTCAACGGAATACATCCATTTGACAGCAAACTCCATAGCACGACGGCAGGTAAGCGCAGATGATGCATAATCAATCGGCATAATCTTTTCAGCCGAAACAGCAATATCTGAAAATGCATCGAATTTAGGTTCCGCTTTAATGAAGTCAAAATTGGTCATGAGACATCACACCTTTCGCTTCTGCTTAAGTATTTTGTTAGAATAAAAGAATATTATGATACTAATCTTATCTCCGTTTTATGGTTCAACTCTTTACGTGATTTGGATTTGTCGACCTGAGCGACAAAAGCCGCGAACTTGTTCTGAAGCTCCATAGGTGGTAATGGAGTTCTGAACCCTGCCACTTCCTTCCGATTGACTTTTGGAAGGTTTGTTCTATTACAAAACTGCAGTATGTAATCCAGAAAGAACTTGGATCGCATATCATATGCTAAGAACACGCGATTACATTTCCCCTCAATCGGAAGGATTGGGTACGCATCTGCAGAGCACAATCCATCGAAATCAGGGAGTGCAACCTTGTTCAAATTCGGTCTAATCTTACTGTAGATAATATGAGCCGATGTAAACACGTACTTTCCACTAATTACGCCATCTTCAGCTACTGTGCGGTATCCTTTAAGTAGACCAGTTTCCTTTTCGATACTGTCTATTCCAATATGAGGATGATCGGCGTACCTCTCGTAGTCGGTCGTCATATTTCCATCAATTATTGCTATTTCTTCAAATCCAACTACAGGCCATCCCTTAGGATTGATTTTGAAGTCTCCAAACATCTCGACAAATCGGGCTTTGATAAGGTTCTCTAACAACCTAAGTTGGTTATTCCGTAAAGAAATGATTTGCTCAATCTCTCCAAGTCTGTCAACTATAGTAGTTTGAGTATCAATTCCAGGAATATCAATATCGATTTTGAGTAAATCTGCTTTGGTCAGACTAGGGATTGTTACAGCTTTATTTAAACGTTCAAAATCATATCGTAGACAAAAATAGTAGAGATATCTCGGAAGAAGTAGCTCTCTCTTAGCTTCAAGTCCAAACGCAGTATCAACATTCCAAAATGGCTCATCAACAAAAATTGGCTTGTTAATGTTCCCCTTTCTGCCAATAATTACAGTGTTTGCTTTGCAAATATAATCATCGGCATACCCCATTATGCCTCCACTTCCATAAATAGGGTACTTTCCGTTTGGATTCTCTACTGCACGTTGATTTTTTCCATTCTTGATTTCAAGAACATCCTCAAATGTCATCTTTCATCCCCACAAAAAACCATTTGTCGACCGAACGACAAATAACGAGATTCTCTTCAGGCAATGAATTTTCTATGGGATGCCTTCACATTATTCTGATTCACAATGGCATAGTGCATCGTTGTGTCAATTTGTGAGTGACCGAGTATTTTCTGTACCTGCTCAATGGGCATTCCCTTGTCAATAGCTCTTGTCGCCATTGTTCGTCGGAATTTATGAGGATGAATTTTAATCATATTGAGTTTTCTGCCAAGTTTCCTTAAGCGAATCTCTACACCGCTGATTTTAAGGCGGTCATGAGGCGCATCTAAAGTGACAAACAATGCCGGATTATTGTCCCTTCTTGTAGATAAATAATTTTGAAGATGAAGTTTTGCTTTAGCATCAAAATATACTCTTCGCTCTTTCTCTCCTTTTCCGTAAACAATACATTCCCGTTCGTCGAAATTTATATCTGAGATATCCAGGTTGACCAATTCTCCAACGCGCATTCCTGTCGAATATAGAAGGTCAATTATTGCAATATCACGAACAACATCACAATTGTCACGAAGCTTTTCAATATCCTCATCGGAGATTGTTTCTTTTACAGTGGTTTTCGTTTTAATTTTGTGGATTCTTTTCATCGGACTTTTAAGAATGTGGTCTTCTTCTTCCAACCATGAAAAGAAACTGGAAAGATTTCTTCGAATATTGTCCACGGTTGATTTTCCGCAATTATTGATTTTCTGATAATCTGTAAGATATTGCCGCAGCTGATCTGTATTCATTTTTCTGACTGGCAGACTAAACTGTGAAAACAAATGTTCCACTGTTGTTCTATAATATTTTAATGTTCTCGGAGAGCATCCTTCTATTCGCTTGGCATTGATGAACATTTCCAGATATTCTTCATTCTTTGCGGGATCCGGTTGTTTTTCCTCCTCATCAAAGCGCTTTAGAAGTACTTCCTGCAATTTTTTTAACTGAACTACTGTGAGTTCTTCCGCCATATCATTCAGTATCTCAAAAATAATAATGTTCTTCATTCCTGCTTCCTCCGTTTTTAACCGAGTATAGCAGGAAAAAGACACTCTTCACGATTCTTTAGCACTCTTGCTAGAAGCCTTCTCCCACGTATTTCCAAGAAATGCTATAAATCATTAACCTTAGATGGAGGCAAAAGTAGAACTACATTTTCAGCCCAAGTTCCTTTCTGAAAGATTCTTCTTTTACATGGGCGGGAACATTGCAGCTAAAAATCTTGTA
>JBGUNA010000047.1:0-225535 GCA_045117135.1 Candidatus Limivicinus sp.
ATCTTCAGCACCGCCTTTTTTCTTGTTGCCTTTATTCTACCATATCCGTCCCTATATGGATAGGCCGGATTAAATCAGTGTTTCCCTAAAAAAGGCGTTGCCTCATTTCCGCCAATCCTTTTGCGATTGGAAAGAGGCAACGCTTTTTTTATCAGTTCTGCCACGGGTTCCATCCGACCTTGTCCGACAGGAACCGAAACAGAAGATCTTTATGCCTGTCGAAATCTTCATAGAAACGCATGCCGTAACGGAGCACTCCGTTTTCTCCGGATTCAAGCAGCCCGAAGAGATAAAAGTATATGGGGTCAGATTCTGCCAGTTTCGGAAATACGCTCCTGTTTGCCGGAAGCAGATACTGGAGCCGGCCGTCCAGCGTGCATACATCGTAGACATACTGCCCGCTGATCATGATCTCCATCAGATCAAGGCAGTCCTGCAGCTTTTCATCCGGAACGTTTTTTCCGAGCGAAACGAAATCAACAAAGAACAGCGGCCTTCTGTGTGTTTTTTTCTCGGAGAAGTTGGCGAAGGTCACCATATAGTCGTCTTTTTTGAAATCGCGAATGCTTTCGGTGAAGCCGAGGAGATAGCGGCATTCCTCCCGGTCAAAACGGTTGTTTCCGTCGTAATCGGCCAGGCTTGAGTCTGCCAGGTATTCCTTGCCGCCGATCAGATCCACAAGGTGGTTCAGCACTTTCAGGCTCTTATGCACATTGAGGTTGGTGCACAGTGCCTGAATATAGTAATACATCAGCATGGAACGCAGCGGAATGGCTACGTTTTCCTGGAGTTCCATGACATTGACGATCTGCCGGTCGTCTTTTTTTCTGCAAATCAGGGCGCTGGAACACATCATAATCGGCACGCCGTATGTTTTCATCCGGTATTTGCTTTTGTCTGTGACCCAGGGAAACGCATCATCGGCGACAACAGACTTCGGAACGGGACGCAGAAAGCCTTTGTCTGCCAGAGCGGAGAGGACTACACCGTCATAGGCAATAAGGTCTGCATCTTCACCGGGCAGATCCTTGTAGCAGTTCCATTCCTTAAAGACGATCGGCCTTTCATGGCCGCTCTGCCGGAAATAGTTTTCCAGCTGCCGGCAGTATGACTCGGTGCCGGTAATGTTGAAGTAATAGAAAATGATGGGAGAGAGTTCTCCACTGTCACAGGTTTTAGCAGCCATTGACTTCAACTCCTTCGTTGTCAGGTAGAAACCAGTTCCTCCATGGGATATGAATACTGCCTTATTCCAGGGTTTCGCTGATAAAATAGGTTCTGATTCGGTCTTCGGTAATCATCACAGATTCCTGATGGAAGAATACACAAAGGTCTTTGGCAATTTCATTGACCGTTTTTCTGTCCGTATCGATCAGGGAAAGAATCAACGATGTTTCTCTCGTATACTCACCATTCTCATGGATATACCCGCCCTCTTCCACGTCAAAGGAGAACGGTGTGTGGTAGGCAAAACAGACATTCCTTAAAATGTTAATATATTTTTCAGTTTCAAAAATCTGTGTTTTCGTGACGGAGTCATTCAGCCCGACATAAATCTTTGTCTCAATCATTGATCGAAATCTCCCTTAAAACCGGTTTATGTGATGATTATAGCAAACATCCCGAAATCCGTAAAGGATTATATGATGATCATCGCCGTCGATACTTAGGAGCTTTCCTATTGTTTTCCTGCTTCAGATGTTATGATAATCACAGTACAAAAAATGACATATTATTTGATTACCCGGAAGCTGTGGCCGCAACATGCCGGTCAACTTCCGGGTTTCTGTATCATACTGATATCCGCATTTTTCTATTTTTCTTCGAGAACGATCAGCTTGTCTTCTGTCGTCAGGGTTATCGTCTCGTCGAGCGGGCGGTTGAAGGTACTGTATTTCTCACTGTCCATATTCAGCTCTCGTTTGCAGCTTGAAAGAGGTAACGCCGTTTTTGTTTTAAAGCGTTTTATCGGTTGTTGGCTTTATTTGCCTTTTTGCGGAAAGCAGGATTTCGTTTCCTGATGTACTCTGTAATCGCGGCTTCGTCCCATATCCCGTATTCGACCCATTTTCGGATGCAGTCAGGCATCAGTTCGGAGGAATACTTAACATACAGCTGTCTGATTTCCTCTTCACTGACTTCGAAGGAAGTAACACCATCCTTGTAAATTCCGTTTTTCGAAATAAGCATGTAGGCGATAAACGAATACAGATAACGATTTATATCCCGAACCTGATTCTCCGCCAATACTTCATAAACCCGGTAAAATTCCTGTAAGGCGCAGAGCAGGCTGCGAAAGTTATGATGCTTTTCCAGTTTTCCTGCCTGAAGAGACGGTTCTTCGGCAAAGAGTTCGTGGATTGCGGGTATATTTTCTGTAAGGAAATCTGCATATTCCCGGCTCTGCCAGCTTTCCCGGAAAACGATATCATGAATAATTCTCTCATAATCCGGAAGATACAGTACTGTCCGGGCGACCGTTTTCTCTTTTATCAGTCTGTAATCCATGATACTGCTCTCCGGGGAGCCGTCGTGCAGTTTTGCAAGGATCAGCTTTTCATTTGCAATAATAATGGTTCTGAATTTTTTGTTTTCACAAAATCCGTTGATGTGACCCACAATGTCAATCATGCTCAGTGAAGTGCGGTCCAGATCATCAAAAACCAGTACAACCCTTTTTTTCTCGCCACCGTTATGAAAGTCTTCAACTTCCGGTTCAAGGGGAATATATTCCAGAGGATCGAAGGAAACCGCTGCTGAGGCCAGGTTACCGGCAGTCGTATTCAGTGATTGCAGAACGGAACTGATTGCACTGATAAACCCGTAATTCTTTTCCATATGCTCTCTGCGCTGCTTCAGTTTACCCAGAAACGGCGTGCAGATGAAGAGCCATTGTTTTCTGATTTCGTCAGTCAATTCCTTGATACTGTTCACACCGAAAAGAGAAACGCGAACAACAAAGTGCGTTGAACGGAGTGCTTCCGCCAGTTCTTCTTGTATAAGGTAAGTTTTTCCGCAGCCCATTTCTCCTGTAAGCAGAAGGGCACCGCGATAGGTTTCTTCATTGCAGTACCGGATCAGCTCGTCTAAAGTGCTCATGGTTACATCTCCGTTCAGTCTTCTGATTCCAAACAAAAGTAGTATAATTTTTGTCCTTATTAAATATACCACAGAAGAGAAGAAACCGCAAACGGAATCTATACCCTTACACTTCTGTATTCTTTGCAGGAAAGAATACAGTCAGGCTGATGAACTGTACTGCAGGAAGTCATCTGATCGTCTTTTTTTCTGCAGATCAGTGCGTTGGAACACATCATAATAGGCAGGCCGTAGGTTTTCAGCCTGAATTTGCTTTTGTCAATGACCCACGGAAAAGTATCATCTGCAATAACTGATTCCGGAACAGGGCGAATGAGGCCTTTGTGTGCCAGCGCCGACAGGACGCCGCCGTCATAGGAAATATCGAGATTTCATTATATTTATTGATCAAATTTTATCAATATTTATATCTTTTCCTATTGTTTTTTCAAGCTTCAGATGCTATAATATCTTCGCTGTGCGAAAAAATACGCATTTAGTTGCGCGAAGATGCAGGAAAAATTTTAAAGGAGAAAATAAAATGACTTTTGAAGAGAAACTGGCTGCACAGGGCAGAAAACTGGATGAGCTGAAAGCAAAGCTGGACGAAGGTGTTGCAGCAGCAAAAGCTGCCCGTGAGATGAGACGTGACGAGTTCGTTGCTGACGTTAAGGAGCTCGATGCCGCTCTCGAAGAGCTGGATGCAAAAGTGGATGCCAAGGTTCAGGCAAAGGCCGCAGAGATTGATGCACATCTCACTCTCGACAAGGCTGCTGCTGAATACATTGCCAACACCTCGACTCGTATTGACAGAGTGCAGGAAGGCACTGCTGAGCAGGTTTCCAATGCAAAGGCTCACGCCGCTGCAGTTGAAAACAATGTCGAGCTGGTGAAGGAACGCCGCGATGAGAAGCGCAATTCTGTTAAGCTCCACGCTCAGATGAGTGTTGAAAATGCCAAGGCAAAGGTTGATGCCCATAAGAAGGCCGTTGACAAGGCAGCCATGGAAGCCTACATCATTGACGTTCTTGACTATGCAGAATGCTGCGAAGAGCTGGCTTTTGCCTGGGCTCTTGAAGCAGAGTATGCAGTGAATGATGCTCTCGAAGTCATCGACGAGTACAACGCCAAATACGGCAAAGAGGCCTAAGTTCTAAAAAAATAGATTACCCGGAAGCTGTGGCTGCATCATGCCGGACAGCTTCCGGGTTTCTATATCAGGCTGAAATCCGCACTGGATATTTCAACTCCGAAAAAGGAGAATTTCCGAATGAAAGAAGAAAATGTATTTCGGCTTGCAAAGCCGGTACACAAAGGAATCTGGCATCTGGTGTTCAGCCGCTTTCTGTTTTTTTCCTGTTGATTGCTTTACAGGTTTTTCTGCTGGTAGCCGTTTACCTGTGGGTGAATGCAAAACTGGCAGCTGTTTTTGCTGTGATCCAGGGTGCGTTCATGCTTTGCATGATTGTGTATCTCTTTAATATCCCGATGGACTCTTCAGCAAAACTGACCTGGATGCTTCTGATTTCTTTCGCGGCTCTTCCTGTTACGGTACTTTTTTTCTTTACCCAGAGCAATCTTGGCCATCGGAAGATGAAAAAAGCGATTGAAAAAAGCATTGAAGAGACGAAGCATTTGCTTTCTCAGCCGGAAGGTGTTCTGGAATCCCTGAGAGAGGACCGGGACGGTACGGAAGACCTGGTGACCTATCTGAACCGTACCGGATGTTTCCCTGCCTATCAGGACAGCGAGGTTACGTATTACCCAAGCGGAGAAGCGAAGTTCGAAGCTCTTCTCGAGGATCTGAAGCACGCAGAGAAATACATCTTTCTGGAGTACTTTATTATCGAAGAAGGATACATGTGGGGCCAGATTCTCGAAATCCTGATTGCCAAGGCTGCAGAGGGAGTGGACGTCCGTGTGCTCTATGACGGGCTGGGAGAGATGTTCCAGCTCCCTGCTGATTACTGGAAGCTGCTCGAGACAAAGTGTATCCATTCAAGGGCATTTGGTGCTATCAGGCCTTTTGTCTCTTCGCATTACAACTACCGTGACCATCGGAAAATACTGGTGATAGACGGAAAAACCGCCTATACAGGCGGTGTAAATCTGGCGGATGAATATATCAATCACATCGAGCGATTCGGGCACTGGAAAGATACGGCGATCCGCATTCGGGGTGCAGCTGCAAAAAGCTTTACGCTGATGTTTCTGCAAAACTGGAATGTCGTCACCAAGGGGGCTGACTGGATGCCGGATTTGTCAGGAGATACGCCGAAACCGGATCACCCGTCCGGAACCGTCATCCCATACTGTGATTCCCCCCTTGACGCTGATAAGACCGGCGAGTCGGTTTATATGGATATTCTCTATCGCGCTACCAGTTACGTCCATATCATGACACCCTATCTGATTCTGGACGGGGAACTTGCAACAGCCCTGAAGTATGCAGGGGAGCGCGGTGTGGATGTGAAGATCATTTTACCGGGCATTCCGGATAAAAAGCTGGCTTATGCGCTTGCAAAGTCACATTACAGAGAACTTCTGAAGGCGGGTGTAAAAATCTATGAATACACGCCCGGCTTTGTCCATGCAAAGGTTTTTGTCAGTGATGACGAAAAAGCTGTTGTCGGGACGATCAACCTCGATTACCGTAGCCTCTATCATCACTTTGAATGTGCTGCTTATCTGTATCGAACGGACTGTATTCCTGACATTGAACAGGATTTCCAGCAGACGCTTGCCCGGTGCCGACAGGTGACACCGGAATCGGTCAAAAATGAGGTGCTCTTCTACCGGTTCATGGGCAGTATTCTGAAGTTTATTGCACCGTTGATGTAATTCCTTATTTTTCTCCGAGAACAATCAGCTTGTCTTCTGTCGTCAGGGTTATCGTCTCGTCGAGCGGGCGGTTGAAGGTACTGTATTTCTCACTGTCCATATCACCGAGAAGGATACATCCCTCCCGCAGCATGCTCAGACGCAGTTCCCGAATGGTGTAGGTTCCTTCCAGATTCATTTTTTTCATTTTCTTCAGATACAGTTCATTGCCTTCGTTCGAAATCAGCTCTCTGAAAACATCGATCAGTTCCGGATTTTCAGCCAGCTGTGCAAGAATCAGGGAACCCATGCTGGAATTGACAAGAAAATCCGTGTGGTCACCGTGGCTTACCAGTTTCTGATTGTGTTCTTTCTGCATTTCAACCGTGATGTTGAACTTGTATCCGAATCTCTTCCGGATTTCCCGCAGATTCAGAAGCAGGAATATGACTTCCGTGTCGGCCTCTTCCGGGTCGCCCGCATGATTGTTCAGGACCACGATGTGCTTTGCCATCTTTGCCAGTTCAATCAGATTTGCCTCCAAACGGAGATCTTTGTCATAACAGTCGAGGCGGAGATTCCTCCCAGCGGCGATCTGACGAAGCTCTTCCTGTTCTTCTGCAGAGGTGCTTTGCCCTGCAAGATAGACCTGGGAAACGTTTTCCGGCAGCTCGCTGAGGATGATGGGCAAGGTTTCGTTATGGCCGATAATCACGGTATTCGTAGATTTGTGAGGATCGATCATCTGCGCCTCCGGGGCGGAGATCTGCGGGTGAGGATCCTCAAGCTTTACGGAACTGCGTTCCTCTGCGAAGACGAGTACTTTGTCGTTATCCTGAAGCTTATTATCAGGAGATGGATTCAGAAGCACCTTACCGTCACGATAAAAGCCGATCGGAACACCATTGTTCATCCGCATCAGGAGCTCTTCAAAGGATAGCCCGACACCTTCCCGGAAATCAACCAGATAGAACTCGGATCCTTCAAATCGGAGTACTTCCCGGAATGACTCCGCAAGGCCAGTCTGCATGCAGGAGTGAGCGATTATTTTTGCAATAATATCGTTTACCTGGAGAGTGGTAATGTGGTTTGCTTCGGCAATGGCATGCGGGAGCTGATATTCGCTTTTTGAAAGAATTGCGTTGACACTGACATCCGGTATGTTTTTGCTCTCCAGAATCGTTGAGACGGCAAGGATTGCTTTGATGGTTTTCATATCATCCGACGGATTTACAATGACGGTTTTACATGTCTCAAAGGAGCATTTTTCAATGGAAGCAGGGTCGGTAATATCAGCAGTACGGCAGATGATTCTGAAGTTTTTGGGGATCTCGAGATTCTCATGGAGGTATTGTTCCATCTTTTCCCGCTCCATGTTTTCAGCTATCACAATGGATCCGGGCTTTCCCCCGGAAGCGAGGATCAGCTGTTTGAGCAGAGTGTACTCCCCGGGATAAAAACCCAGAACAACGATATGGTTTTTTTCAAGTACGGGGGAATTACCCTGATTTAAGCGCTTGATTTTTTGCTCCAGGGAGCTGGTGATAATACCGATCAAAACGCTGGTGAACAATACGCCGCCTATTGCTGTTAGTGCCATCAGAATCACATACCCGTGGCTTCCGTCTTCAAAAGAGGGGAAATAGCCGTTTATCAGTGTAGCAATGCTGTTCCAGAAAACAGAAAGCGGATTTCTGTCCCCTTGAAATCCGAAAAGAATGGAAAGCGCTGCCATGAGGATTGCAAGAAGGACGGAGAGTGCGATCAATACCCGGATAAAGCCAAGAGAGCCTTTGGAGATCCTGTTGTCAAACCAGTATTGGAGCTGTTTTTTTATCGAAAAAGAACGTTGTCTGGTTTTTGCTTTCTTCATTATGAACCTCGTTGTTCCGGAATTTTTATTTTTGCAAAAAGAATAATTATCTGTTAAGATTATACTATGAAAACAGCAGCGAAGGCAACTGTAAAATATTGAATTCACAACAAAGTAAAATGCTGTCGATAGAGGAGAAAGAAAAATGAAATCAAAATTGTCTGAACAAAAGTGGTTTCCCGGTGCAGTGGTTGCCTGTATCGGTGTTCTGTTCTATGTAATTCTGACAAATCTGAAACCGGTTCTGTCGGCGATCGAATCGTTTTTCGGCTACTTCAAACCTGTGCTTCTCGGCATTGTGTTTGCTTATGTTCTGAGCCCTCTGGCAAGGACGATTAATTCCAGGCTGCTTCGCAAAATGAAGGCCGGGCAGACACGCTGGACGATTGCCGTGTTGCTGTCAATCCTGGCAGCATTGCTGATTTTAGTCATCCTGATCGGTATGCTGATTCCGCAGCTTGTGCAAAGCCTTGCACTCTTTGCCGAGAATATTGACGGATATGCCAATGCACTCATCAATCTGATCGAAAACAGCCCGTTGAAATCATTTTTTGATACCGAACAGCTTCGCACGCTTTCCGGGAATGCGCTGTCCACACTTTCCGGTTTTGTGAAAGAGAACGCCGGGAAAATCCTTTCCTCTGCTGCCGATTCCGGAAAGGGTGTTATGACTACAGTGATTGCCGTGATCATCTCCGTTTATCTGCTGATTGATAAAAGCAGAGTGCTGAAAGGTTTCTGGCGGTTGGTTAGGGCAATTCTGCGTCCGTCGGCTACGGAGAATCTGATAGATTTCGTTTTGCGTTGTGATACTATCCTGGTGAGCTATATGGTTCATACTGTTTTGGGGTCTCTCATCGTCGGTGTAATCAATGCTGTTTTCATGCTGATCTGCCGTATGCAGTATGTCGGGCTGGTCTCGGTGGCTGTTGCCGCAACCAATCTGATCCCGAATTTTGGGCCGATTATCGGGATGGCGATCGGTGGATTTGTCCTCCTCCTTGTCAATCCTCTCCATGCCCTGATGTTTATCATTTTCTCTGTGGTTCTTCAGTTTGTTGACGGTTATATTCTTCAGCCGAAACTGTTTGGCGATTCTCTCGGGGTTTCCGGTCTTCTGATCCTGATTGCCAGCATTGTGCTTGGAGATATGTTAGGTATTGTCGGTATGCTGCTGGCTGTTCCGCTGGCTGCTGTTATCAGCTTCCTGTATAAGGATTATTTTCTGCCATCCCGCGAACAGCGCAGGCAGAAACCAGGAGAGGAAATATAAACTTTGAAATAGAGCAGTAAAGTGAAGATCAGATATAGAAAACCGGCAGGCGTGAGTCGTAACAGACTCGCTCCTGCCGGTTTTCTATAACCTGAGGAATCAAAACAACAGTGTATCAGTTTTTGGCAGAAGAACTGCCAGGTTATTGCGGCAAGCTTCAATAAGCGCCCGTCCGTCTTCCCGGTTAAGGCCATTACGACGGATCTCACGCCGCATCACACGTGTCAGGCCGACGATTTTTGCTTTTGCTTCGACTTCGTCAAACTTTTCCTTGTCCTGTGTGCCGAGATATAGCTCCAGGCTCTTGCGCCAGAATGCTATACAGATTTCACGCGGTATGCCAAGGAAAGCAAGCTGCTGCTCATGGTTTACCAGGCCGTATCCTTCATAGGCATTGTACATACTTGCCAGTTCAAAGATGGGATGCCCGTGGCAGAGAGTATCCATATCGATGAGGAGACTCTCTCCGTTTTGAAGCATAATGTTTTTCAGATGGTAATCCCCATGCACCAGGTGTGCATCTTCCGGCACGGCATCGATGAGTGAATAGAGTTTATCGAACTGTTCTGCAGGCAGGTAATCTTTCAGGAAGCCTACCCAGTCCAGCGCAACGGCTTTCATATCTGGCAGCATGTCGGAACGAACCTGTTTGGAGTGGATGAGTTTAAGCAGATCGATGCTCATTTCTGCCGTTTCGTCTGGTGTTTTTTCTCCGTTGATGATTAGCTTGGCGAAACTGGTGGCATTCAGCAGCTCAAAAACCGATCCGTAACCGCCGCCCTCGATGCGTACCACATCATAGGGGATAGCGGTCGGAATCCCCGAGATAAAGGCAAGGCGGGAAAGCTCCCGGGAACGGTCAATTTCAGGCAGGGCATCCTCATCATAGTATACTTTGAGAATGGTATCCGCGTCGATGCGGTAAATTTTACCGTTGGCTCCCTGACCGATGACCTCACAGCCTTCCACTGACAAAACCCGGTAGGCTCTATGTACTTCCATCATTTCGGTGAAGCCGGTCAAGTCAAGGATATTGTACAGCTCGGAATTGACATTAATGAGCACTGTATCTTCCACTTCCTGATTGAGCCGCAAAATCACCCGAAGCCCCGCACTGCTGGAGTATTCCAGCTTCTCACAGTCCAGGATAATTGATTCGCAGGGATATTGTTTCCGAAGAGTCTCTATCATGATTCCAACATCATTTGCATTGGAAGAATCAATTTTCCCCGTGAGGGTGATAATCAGCTTTCCGTTTTCTTCTCTTCCCTGAACCATATTATTAGTCCTCCATCTTGTCCTCTGTGCCGTAATATTTGAAGCACAGCATAGTAATATCATCAAACTGCGGTGTATTCTCGTCGAAGAGGTCCACGGCTTTGTAAACAGTCCGAATAAACTCTTCGGGCGTTGCATCTGGATTCTGATTTAATGTCTCGATTAGCTTCTCTTCTCCGAACATTTCTTCGAGGGTGTTATTTGCTTCCGGCACGCCATCCGTATAGACAAAAATACAATCTCCCGGAAACACTTCAAATTCGCGATTCTGGTATTTAGCCTTTTTGCTGATACCGGCAAAGATGTTATGCCTGTATTTCAGAACTTCAAAGCCATCACCGGAGCGTCGGATGCATGGGTTCTCATGACCTGCATTGCAGGCTAAGCCTTTGCCGGTGGAGATCTCCACCACAGCCAGCCACACCGTAACAAACATTCTGGAATCGTTATGTTCGCAGAGCTGTAGATTCACACGTTCCATCGCCTCCGCGGGGTCGTATCCGCTCATCAGCTGGTTTTTGATCAGTGTCTTGGACGTCATCATAAACAGAGAGGCGGGTATACCTTTACCGGATACGTCTGCAATGATCAGCGCCAGGTGGTCATTGTCAATCAGGAAGAAGTCGTAAAAATCTCCTCCAACCTCTTTGGCTGGTGTCATAGAGGCGTACAGATCAAATTCCGTCCGATCCGGAAATGCCGGGAAGTTCATCGGTAGAGCATTGAGCTGAATATCAGCAGCCAGTTTCAGTTCCTTATCCAGACGATCCAGTTCGGAAATCATGGATACAACACCGTGGATCGGGTCTCCGGCTTCTTTTTCGTCCACTACCTTGCGAAGGAAGGAATAAGCAGTCTCGTCCTGCTTGCGCATGCGGCAGCGTACTGTTATCTGAGTTTTCTCTTTCGGATGGTTATCGTTATACGCTTTCACCGCTTCTTCCACATGCGTGGACAGCAGTTGCAAGGCGGATAAGCTGTCAGAACCGGAGAACATCAGAAATCTTTTTTTATCTATTCGAATAACGTCGTTATTCTTGTGAAGTGTATTTCGAAGGATTTCAAAGCTGGCCGGCAGATACCCGTCTGCTTCCAGGATGAGCGCACTATGGAAGGTTTTTTTCCTGGCTATTGTATTATCAATGATGTAAGACAGAAACCTTTCGTTGTATAGCTGAGATTCATCATCCAGAAAGCTGAATTCATCAATCATAGAAAAATACAGTAGTGTAATACCGATTACAAAGCCAAGGATACCCGTTCCATAAGAAGTAGTATACTGCGGAATCAGAGCAGCAACCACGGAGATGATCATAGGTTCGATATGGAGGAACCGTACCTTTGTCTTTTTATGGTCGAAGTACCAGACAATCAGTGCTGACATGCAGAAATACAGGATCATGGTCAGCGTCATGAGGTTGAAAAGTGGCTTCGGCTGAAGGCTGTTATCATCTGCTATCGTAAAAATAATGCCCGTAAACAGGTTGATGACAAGAAGAATTAGAAAAATGATCAACGGCAGGATCCGTACGATCCTTGTAAATGTTCCCCGTTTTTTTGTCCCAAATAGCTTAACATCCACATAAGTGAGCCACAAAAAATCCGCTGCCAGTACGGAATAATCCCAGAGTGTCCTGCTGATCAATGCCACGGTATGGCACCACGGCGCGGTCTGACGATACATTGTATTAAAAACAAAGCATGCTACGGCTGTGAACAGGACCTGCCAGCTGAGTACATAGTAGACGCGCATGGAAAGGGTGTTCTGCTTGCGAAGGTGGCCGGACTGAAGCAGGAGCACGACCATCGCCAGAATTGCGGCCGCATCTATATAACAGGCCACAATGGCTTTCTCATCGATCATATTCCGGAAGCCTCCTCTGATATCGGATGGTTCATCACATAGATATGAATACATACGATGAACAGTGTGAAAACAAAGGATGTGGAGGAGATCCCCTGATACCAGATCTCCCAGACCAGCCGAATGGCAATCAGAAACAGGCCGAGACCCGCCAGACGTTTATCAACTCTGACCATTTCGATCAGTGAAAGCAAAAGGTAAAACAGTACCGGTATGATCGGGAGCCAATACTGCTCCGTAAGAAAACCTGGTTGATACATATTTCCTTCACCGATGGAAAAAATCCAGCCGGTTTTCAGGTTGAGGAACATGATGATCACAAACAGGAAAAAGGGAATCCCGAAAAGCAGTTTTTTGATCCGTATGCGATCCCTGTCCGGTTCAGCGCTGTAATCAAGATACACAAAAAGCAGAAAGGGGAAGAGCACAAGAGAGATAAACAAAACCGTGTTTCCTGCAATCATAAGCTCTTTTGTAAAAGGAAATGTGCTGTTTTCCAGCGTATAAGACAGTAATTCTCCGATCGTCAATGCTATGTTGCACAGGATCATAGAGAAGAACAGTCTGTCTTCCAGTTGGTTCCGCTTCCGATAAGAGGATGTGTAAACAAGAATTCCACCCATCAGAAACAGAGATGCGATATCCATCGTGATGGTTCCGGCTGTTGCAGAAGACAATTCTTTCCCTTTGACGATTTTGTAGGATACCGTCTTTTCACTTTGACTGACAGGATCTTTAACTTTCAGGATGAAATGATAGGCAGCGAGTTTCAGGTTCGTATAGTCCACCGGCAAAAGCTCATCCCGGCTTACGGTGGTATCTGTTTCATCAAATCCATCCAAACGATAGGATACCAGTGGATTGATCAGAGAAAAGTTAAACACGTAAGGCTGAATGGTCAGCTTTTTGACACTGGACGGAACGTTGAAGGTGCCTTTCCTGTCCGGATAGAGGCGCTCACCATCTGCTGTAAGATAAGGCATGGAAATCTTCAGGTCGATAATATTTGCAAAGGACTTTTCAATATTGACCTTGATCACACCGGATGAACCTGCAATATACAGGTCACCGTCGCGGGTCAGGTCGCTGTAGGAGTTGGCGGTATCCATATAGGGCAGCCCGCTGCGGATACCGAAAAACACCGGGTTGATCGCCTCGTCAGCCAGCAGATGTTCTGACGTATCCACAAAGATTCCCGTGCTCGACAGAACCCAGACGTCTCCTTTGCTGCTTTCATACAGATCGTAGTTGTTGGCATAAGGAAATTGGCGGATCGTTGTCACCCGGTGGTCAGGCGTCATATAGGCGAGGGAATTACCGGTTACGATCCAGCAGATATTCTGCGTGCGGCTGCGCTTGACACGCATTACAATTTCAGACGTCAGGCCTTCATCTAACCCGATATGTGTTGTTCCCTCAGGGCTGATGATGTAAATCCCGTCACCGTCAGATCCGGCAATCAGCTCGTGATGAAATCCTTCCGTCACAGTCAGAATTTCCACGTTGCGTATTCCGGCTTCCTCTCCATAACCGCCCGTGATAACGTCATTTTGAATGACACTCACTCCGCCGGTATTCGCTACCAGGATCGTCCCGTCCTCGCATTCATAAACAGCACGCACCTGGTTCGAAAAAAGCCCGTCTTTTGGCGTAAAAACAATCAGGTCTCTTCCATCATAGCAAAGCAGGCCATACTTTCTCCAGGTGGAAATCCAGAGTCTGCCCTTGCTGTCCCGGATGATGGAACGGACGCGCACGCCGTCCAGGAATTCCAGTAAGTCGTCAGCCTCTAGTTTCTCTCCGGAAGCTGTCACAACCCTTTCCAGCGGAATTTTGGGTACCTTTTCTTCATTCTGCACAACGATCAAGCCGGTGTCCGTCCCGATAAACAGCTGTTTCCCGTAAGTACAGGTGGAATTGACAGTTGCTTCCTGCAGGTTATACCGTTCAAAGAGATCTGTAAAATGATTGGGCACGATCTTCATCACACCTTGGCGGGAGGAAGTGAACCAGAGGTTTCCCTCATAATCGGTCATCACATTTCCGACGGAGTTGTTCATGGGAACGTTTTTCAGTGTGTGAACACCTGTGGCATCCAACACCCCAATCCCGTTCCCTGCACAGATCCAGATCTGCCCGTGAATCGCTTCTATGCTGTCAATGGTGGACAAAGGAGAAACGTCCCTCAGATTCATGGCTGTGAAATTCCGCTGCAGATTTCCGTAATAAATCCGCGAAGCTCCTGTTCCGACATATAAATTGCCGGCATGGCCGGGATCAGGCAAAATGCTGGTAATATTTTTAATGCGGCATTCGTCATGGCCAAGGAAAGTTACCACTTTGCCGTTATCCACGTTAAACAGATCTCCTGCCGCTGTAAAGCCGTAAATCAGGCCGTCACTGCCGAGGCGAAGTTCCGGGATCGACTGCCCCGCAATCCGCTCATCCGACAAAACGGTGAGGTTTTGATCGGTATCAATCATAGCAAGTCCGCCCGCTGCGCTGGAGGTATACATGTTGCCCTTGCCGTCTTCTGCAAGTGCCCGGATGCTGAGAGACAGCAGCCCGTCCTGTTTATTCCAGTTATGCAGGTAGCCCTTACCCATAAGAAAGAGGCCGGAATCGTTGGTTCCGATCCAAAGTCGATCTGTACTGTCTGTATACAGGCATGTTACATTTGCAATACCCGTAGTGGAAGAGATGCGTTCAAAGGTAGTTCCGTCGTAACGGATCAGCCCCGCATAGCTTCCGATCCAGAGAAAACCGTCACTGGTTTGTGCAATTACATTGGCTTCGGAGGTCGGCATGCCGTTTTTGTTGTTGTACAACACTGCTGAAAACTCTTCGCTTTTTCTAAGCGGATCAACGGAAGGAGCAATGTTCCGGCTGCCGGATGAATTGAGCGTCTGAACCGGGGTTTCACAAAATCCGATCGTGACAAACTGAACCAGAATGATCACGGTAAAGACCAGGCAGAACAGTGCTTTGCCGTATCGGGTTATTCTGTTGTACTTGTTGGTTTTACCCATGGTATCTACTCCTGTGCGGTATCCGCTGTCCCGAAGCATTGGGCAGCATGGTTACGGTTTTTTCAGTTTTCCGACAGTGTTCAGCTTTCTTCAACGTCTACGATTTCCATAAAACCGACAAGCTGGAAGACTTCAAGGATATGTTCGTTCACATGGATCACCCGAAGATTTCCACCGCGATCTTCCAGAATCTGATCTGTAGCCAGCAACACGCGCAGACCGCCGGAAGTGATGTATTCCACCTCTGCAAAATCCATAGTAACATACTGCACGCCATCCAGATACTGCTGCAGTTCCTGTTCCAGGATCGGGGAAGTTGCCGTGTCAAGCCGGCCTTTCGGGTATACGGTCAGATTGGTACCCTGTTTTTCAAAGATTGTAGTAGACATTCTGGTTGTTCTCCTTTTACATTGGTATAAGATGCACGTTCAAAGATTCTTGAGGAGGGTCAGAATATTCTGCCCGTTTTCAAAGGAATAAGTAACGCTGTCCATCGTCTTTTTTACCATGAACAGCCCAAGCCCTCCGATCGGCCTTTTTCTTGCCGGCAGTGAAGTGGTATCCGGCATTTCCTTCGTCAGCGGGTTATACGGAATACCGTTGTCGATGAAGGTAAGAAGGATACGAGAGGGATCATCCAACGTGTCTATGCGGACAGTCACTGATCCGGTTTCCTGCTGATAGGCGTACCGGGCGATATTGCTGAATATTTCGTCGATTGCGATGTCGATCTGCATTTTAACCCGTGCCGAACAGCCCGTTTCTGCCAACTGAAGATCAGCAAGTTCCGTAACCTGCCTGACCTGATCGGCAGAAGTATTTACCGTGATTTCTTGCATATGTTTACCTCCGACTCAGATCCTTTTCCCTTTTTTATCCGAAAAGGAAGATGCTTGAAATGTACAATAAATCTATTTTAATATATCACTTAATTATTAAAATGACAAGGTTAAAACATTTTGTGGAAGAGTTGAAAAACCAATTGCAATTTGCAGTTGTTTCTTATACAATATTTTTGCTAACATAATGTCAATTTTTCGTCTGATAATTGAGGACAATAATATGAAGAATTTTCTGGCATTCGTTCTGACCGTCGCAATGGTTCTGTCGTTCGGTGTTATCACCTTCGCCGATGACAGCTTCGATTGGGAAGCCTGTGAAGGCACTACCATTCAGGTAGCAGTCGTTGAGCACAATGTCTCCTCCTGCATCGAAGCAAAAATAGAGCAGTTCACTGAACAAACCGGCATTCTGGTAGAGCTTATCAAAATTCCGGAAGCCTATTATTTTGAAAAGCTTTCTTCTGCACTCTCCGGCCGTTCGGGCTCTGTAGATCTGTTTATGTCCGGCGCTTATCAGCTGTGGGACTACTCTGCAGCCGGCTATGTGGAAGATCTCACACCGTACCTGGATGAAGTCTTCCCGGGATATGACTTTGAAGATTTCTTCCAGCCTGCAATCAATGCCCTGAAGTGGGACGGTGTTCCCGGCCATCCGGTGGGAGCCGGTGCTCAACTCGGCCTGCCTCTCTGTTTTGAAATATACAGCCTTGCCTATAACAAACGCGCTTTTGAGGAGAAGGGTTTGAAAGTCCCTGCTACATACGATGAGCTCGTTACGGTATCTGAAGCTCTCAAAGGGTGGAACGGCCCGGGCTCTTACGGGCTTGCCGTCCGCGGCCATCGTGACTGGGGGACCATCCATCCGGGTTACATGAGCTTCTTTACAGCGTTCGGTGCAAAAGACTTTGAGATAGAGGGAGACAGGCTCGTTTCCAGGCTTGACAGCCCGGAAGCCATTTCTATGACGGAATGGTTTGTTGACCTTGTGAAACGTGGTGGTCCTCCTTTCTGGGAAAACTACACGTGGGTTGAAGCCGGTGATGATCTCGGTTCAGGCAAAGCGGCAATGCTGATCGATGCCGACCTCAACGGGCTGCTTCAGAACTGGATAAAGGATGGCGAGCCCTCTTCTGCGGAAGCCGGCAATATTGCATGGGCTCCGCTTCCTGTCGCAAAGCTCGGTGATCCGGTTTATTCAAACTTCTGGACGTGGTCCATGGGTATGAATGCAAACTCTGATGCAAAAGAAGCGGCATGGCTTTTCCTGCAGTACTTCACCAGCAAGGACTTCTGCACCTATGCTTCTGTTAATGACTATAATTTAGATCCTGTGCGTACTTCCGTCTGGAAGAATCGTGCTTTTAAAGCAAAGATGAAGCAGCATGAAGGGTATATCGATACCTTTGAAAAGACCATAAACACAACTTCCATTTACTTCACTCCGCAGCCTGAATTCTTTGTGACCACTACTGAATGGGCGGCAACGCTCCAGGATCTCGTCCTCGACGGCGAAGATGTCGGGGAAGCAATGCGAGAGCTGGCAGCGGAGATTAACAAGACCGTGGAATATATTGATCTTTCTTCGTATTAGGATGTCTCGTTGGACTGCCTTTACGTGTTCATAAAACAAGAGAAACGCCCCTCTGTCCCGCAGGACAGGAGGGGCGTTTCTGTAAAATCGGAAGATAATTAATATTCTCTTGAATCACCGAGGAGCATGGATTCCTCCAACTCATCCAGGTCTCTGAGGAAGAGGGCCGCTTCCGCGTCAGACGGCATTTTGAAGCCGGTGCGCGGAGACACACTGAAAGTGCCGACGGACGGCCCGTCCATCAGGCAGCTGCGTTTGAACTGCTGAGAGAACAGGCGCCTGCACCAGCTTCTGAGCCAGCGCAGCAGTTCCTCGTCCGAGAACTCATCGGCGTAGGCAATCTTTGCAAGCCGGATCGCCTTGCGGGGAGAAAAGCCGTTAATCAGCACATGGTATGTGAAGAAGTCCTGCAGAGAGTAGGAGCCTACAGCATCTTCGCTCTTTTGCTCGATGATATCGTCATGAATCGGGAGCAGCTCGGGAGAAACCGGGCAGTCCAGCACGTCGTAAAGCGCAGCCTTGAGCAGATTGTCTTCTGTTCCCGCAGCAATGTGGGCAACTGCTGCTCTGACCTGTGTTTTCGTCACACCGATGTTTACATCGTACATGGAGGTGTGGTCTCCGTTATAGGTGCACCAGCCGTCGATATACTCAGAGAGATCTTCCGTACCGACATTGAGCCCGTTCACTTTGTTGGCAATATCCATCAGGATCATCGTGCGCATACGTGCCTGGCTGTTTTCAAAAGCAATGGAATAATCATCCCGGGCATGGCCGATATCTTCAAAATGCTGATACACGCTTTTGCTGATATCGATCACACGAACTTCACAGCCCCACTGTTCCGCCACAACGACAGCATTGCTCTTCGTCCGGCTGGAAGTGCCGAAGCACGGCATTGTCACCGCGATGACGTTTTCGGACGGCAGATTCATCCGGCGAACAGCCAGCGAACTGATCATCACGGCCAGGGTAGAATCCACTCCTCCCGAGATGCCGACCACGCAGTGATCCAGCCCGGCATATTCCATACGCTTCACAAGGCCTGAGACCTGCATGTCGATCTGTCTGCTGCAGGCATTTGCCAGATCCTGTTCGTTTTCGGGCAGATGCGGGTGTTTGGCAAAGTGCCTTGTGAGCTCTGTTTCGTGCAGATCCGATCCCCAGGTAACAGAATAATGTGTTCCGGTACCGTTTTCAAAACCGCCGCGTGCCCGACGCACGTGAAGAAGGGCACTGATGTCAATTTCGGTGATGGTCAGGTCGGTGCTGTTTTCTTTTTCAGCAAGAATGGTTCCGTTTTCCGCTGCCATGCACAAGCCGGAATAGACGAAATCCGTTGTGGATTCGCCCCGCCCGGGAGCGGCAAGGACGATACCGCAGGCCAGCCTGCGGGAATCGGCAGAGACGCACTTCTCAGTGTCTGCCGTTGAGGTCAGCGTTTCTGGGAAGGAGGCCATCCGGGCAATGACGGTTGCTCCGGCCAGCGCATGGTTTACCGAAGGAGGAACGGGAGAAGTAAGATCTGCCCCTAATTCTACAGCAACGCGTAAACCGTGCAGTTTGGCATGGTCGAATAGAACATCCCGTGCGAATACGGCGGAGAACATACCCTCCAGCCCGATATTGCGGGCATTGCTGCCGGCTGCCGTAAAGCAGGTGCCGTTGACATGCTCCCGGGGAACGAGACCGAGAAGATAACCTGAGCAGATAGCCGCCGCACAGCTGTAGAGGTTGGGGCCGACTTCAATCGGCAGCCCGACAAAGATCAGCATATCGGTGCCGACGGTTGCCTCGAGGATGCGCAGAAGTGCATTTCTTGCACCGCTCAGCAGAACATCATGGGTAAATAGATCACGGCAGCTGCATCCGGTGATACACAGTTCAGGAAACACCAGCACATTTACACCCTGTGCATCAGCTTCGTTGATACAGTCAATAATCCGTTCCGCGTTGTATTCGGTATCTGCCACGCGGATCACCGGAGATGCTGCAGCTACTTTTACAAATCCGTCTTTCATTTCCTATCCGCCTCAGAACCGAATCCTTTCAGCGATGTAGTTTTTCACTTCGCTGATGGGGATGCGGACCTGCTGCATGCTGTCGCGTTCACGGATGGTAACGCAGTGATCGGCTTCATCAGTCTCGGTGCCGACTGTGTTAAAGTCAAATGTGATGCAGAACGGTGTGCCGATTTCGTCTTCACGGCGGTAGCGCTTGCCGATAGAGCCGGTCTCGTCATAATCACACATGAATTCTTTGCTCAGTTCCTGATAAAGCTCCAGAGCCGGTTTCGTGAGAACTTCTTTCTTGCTCAGAGGAAGAATAGCACACTTGAAAGGAGCAAGAGCAGGATGCAGATGCAGCACGGTACGGACATCGTCTTTTCCGTTTTTGTCCTGCCCGACAACTTCTTCATCATAGGCTTCACACAGGAAAGCCAGCGCCACACGGTCACAGCCGAGAGACGGTTCAATGACGTAGGGGACATAGTGCTCGTTGGTATCCTGGTCGTAATAGGTCAGATCCTTGCCGGAAGCTTCCTGATGGCGGCTGAGGTCGTAATCCGTGCGGTCTGCAATGCCCCAGAGTTCACCCCAGTCAGTGAACGGGAAAGCGTATTCTATGTCTGTCGTGGCACGGGAATAGAAAGCCAGCTCTGCCGGTTCATGGTCACGCAGGCGCAGATGCTCTTCGCTGAGCCCAAGCGTTGTGAGCCAGTTTTTGCAGAAGTCTTTCCAGTAGGCAAACCACTCAAGGTCAGTGCCCGGCTTGCAGAAGAATTCGCATTCCATCTGCTCAAACTCACGGGTACGGAAGGTGAAGTTGCCCGGTGTGATCTCATTGCGGAAAGCTTTGCCGACCTGGCAGACGCCGAAGGGCAGCTTTTTGCGGGTAGTGCGCTGGATATTGGCAAAGTTTACAAAGATGCCCTGAGCAGTCTCCGGACGCAGGTAGCAGACGGAACTGCTGTCTTCCGTGACGCCGATGGCTGTTTTGAACATCAGGTTGAACTTGCGGATCGGGGTAAAGTTATGTTTGCCGCAGACGGGGCATACGACGTCCTCGTGTTCGGCAATAAAAGCGTCCATCTCATCGAAGCTCATTGCGTCCACATTTACTTCCGGGTGCTCTTCTCCGATCAGCTTGTCGGCACGGTGACGTGCTTTGCAGGCTTTGCAGTCCAGCAGAGGATCGGAAAAGCTGGAGACATGTCCGGTGGTTACCCACGTCTGCGGGTTCATAAGGATGGCTGCATCAAGCCCTACGTTGTACGGGCTTTCCTGTACGAACTTTTTAAGCCATGCTTTTTTCACATTGTTTTTGAACTCCGTGCCGAGCGGGCCATAGTCCCAGCTGTTGGCAAGACCGCCGTAGATTTCACTGCCGGCGTAGATGTAACCGCGGTTTTTGCAAAGGGCAACGATTTTGTCGAGTGTTTTTTCGCTTTGATTCATTTTTACATCCTTTCCCATGGCTGGATGCCACAGAGATTATTATATATTTGCGGGTTTGACCCACGCAAAAATTCATTATATCAGCAACGATGCCTCAGGGCAACAAAAAAATGGCTTTAACAGCCATTTTTCTAGAGTGTTATTGACAAATCAAAACAGAGGGGAACCGATCAGGCCGAACAGAACGCCGGAAACATACAGAAGGGCCAGCGTAACCAGGTTTTCTCTGTGGTTTCGCCGATTCATACGGAACAGTACCAGAAGGCCGACACCGGCTCCGACGAGAAGCCCTGAGAGCATTGCCCCTGCAGAAAGGGCACCCTGCAGATAGAGATCCGTGATGATGACGCTTGCGGCACAGTTCGGAATTAACCCGATCAGACCGGCCAGCAATTCTCCGATGAAAGGCTTGTTCAGAATGAAGTTTGCAAGATGTTCCTCTCCCAGCAGTTCGACCGCAAGGGTAATGAGGAAGGAAGTAAGAAACAGGAAGATCGTGATTTTTACAGTGTGAATGACAGCTGACCGCAGCACGCCTTCTTCATAATGGCATCCTTCCTGTTCACAAATATCATGCGTCTCCTTTCGGAAGACTCTGCCGAAACGCTTTTCCAGCAGATCTATCAGGAAACCTGCTGTCATCCCGGCTGCAAACTTGTAGGCAAGCACCTTCAGAATAAACGTCGCCGGAGCATTTTTAGAAATCAGGATCGGGAGCATTTCATCCGATGTTGAAAGGAAAACCGCGATGAGGGTACCCCGTGTGATCAGGCCGTCAGCAAAGAGGTTTGCCGTAGCAGCGGAGAAGCCGCATTGCGGAATAATACCCAGCGCTCCGCCAATCGCGGGACCCCAGGCACCGGCCCGATGAATCAGGGCTACGGTTTTCTCTTCCGCATGGTGCTCCAGCACTTCAATAAGGAGATAGGCGAGAAACAGAAACGGCAGTATTTTCAGCGTGTCGAGCACGGCGTCCAGAAGGGCATCCGGCAAAATCTCAAACAGCAAGTTCGTTTCTCCTTTAATAAAATCTTATCATGTATCGCGCGATTATAACCTGATTTTTCCCGGAAGTCAAGCCTCAGCTTGGGCGTTGAAAACCGTCAGGAGATATGCTAAGATAGCACCAGGAAAAGACCAGAAAGGAAATAGAAAATGAAGTTTTCTGAAATGAGCTATACAAGGCCGGATCTGGATGAGCTGAAAAACCGGATGAGAGGCCTCACCGCTTCTCTGCGTGCCGCGGAGAACTATCAGCAGGCAAGAGAGGCTTTCCTTGAGAAAGACCGGCTCAACCGACATGTGGAGACGCTTGCCCTACTCGTTTCCGTACGGCACTCCATAGATACAAGAGATGAATTCTACTCTGCCGAGCAGGACTTCTGGAATGCTGCCATGCCGGAACTCGAAGAGTATGTGCAGGAATGGACGCAGGCTCTGCTGGAGAGTCCTTTCCGCACGTCTTTTGAAGAAGAATTCGGGAATCTGATGTTTGTCAATGCGGAAATTACTTTGAAAACTTTCCTGCCGACGGAAGAGTTCATCACAGCCATGAAAGAAGAGAACGATGTTTCCAACGCCTATGAAAAGCTTCTCGCTTCCGCGGCAATTCCGTTTGAAGGCAGCATCTATACTCTCTCTCAGCTCACACCGTATAAATCTGACCCGGATGACGGGCGCAGGCTTGCTGCCTGGAAGGCGGAAGGGCAATGGTACAAGGACAATCAGGATAAGCTCGATGAATTTTACGACCGGCTTGTACATCTGAGGGATCGGCTTGGCAGAATGCTGGGGTATGACGGTTATACACAGCTCGGGTATTATCGCATGGGTCGGAACTGCTACAGCAAGGAGGACATCGAGAAGTTCCGCGCTGCGGTCGTGAAATATGTTGTACCGGTGGCAGATCAGGTGTTCCGGCGGCAGGCAGACAGACTGGGGAAGGCCTATCCGATGAGCTATGCCGACAACTGTCTGGAATTTCGCTCCGGCAATCCGCGCCCCATTGGATCACCGGACGAGATTCTCGCAGCTGCCATGGACTTCTACAGCTCTCTCTCCCCGGAAACGGAGGTTTTCTTCCGTACGATGCTTGAGGGAGAACTGCTGAACGTCCTCTCTACGGAAGGCAAACAGGCGGGCGGATACTGCACAGGGATACCGGACTATGAAGTGCCCTTTATCTTTGCCAACTTTAACGGCACACAGGGGGATATCGAGGTAGTGACCCATGAGGCCGGCCATGCTTTTGCCTGCTGGATGAACCGTACCCGTATACCGCTGGAATATGTCTGGCCGAGCATGGAAGCGTGCGAAGTCCATTCCATGTCGATGGAGTTCTTTGCGGAACCCTGGTCGGAACGATTCTTTGGAAAGGATGCGCAGAAGTTCCTCTACAGCCACCTCTCCGGTGCGCTCACGTTTATTCCTTACGGCACGCTGGTAGACCATTTCCAGCATGTCGTCTATGAAAAGCCGGATCTCACCCCGAAGCAGAGGCATGCCGTCTGGAAAGAGCTTTCCGGCATTTACCTGCCCTGGATGAAGCTTGACGGGGAAATCCCGTTTTATGCCGACGGCGAAGCCTGGCAGCGCCAGCATCATATCTATTCCAGCCCCTTTTATTATATTGATTACTGCCTGGCACAGACGGTCGCCCTGCAGTTCTGGAAAATGATCTGTGAAGACAGGGAAAATGCCTGGCAGCATTATATGGCTTATACACAGCAGGGCGGGAGCAGAACATTTACCGATCTTCTGAAACATGCCGGTCTGGAGAGTCCCTTTGAAGAAGACTGCCTGCGCTCTGTCTGTGAAAAGGCAGAAGCATTTCTCAATGCGTTCGATCTGAGCGAAATTCGATAAACCGGAGGAGAGAAACATGAAAGCACCTTTTTCCGCTTATCTGAGCGGAATCCGGGGCGGGATACAGGAACTGATCCGTCTTCTCCGAAAGAAATATGATTATGTGAGTGTCCTGGCTACAGATTCCTGCGGGTTCGCTGTCCGCATTTCACAGCGTTCCCGTTCGGTCAGCAGTGAAACCATGACTACCGAGCGCGGTATTGTGGTACGTGTCTGCCGGAACGGGCAGTACAGTGAAGCTGCACTAAACCATTTTGATGCTTCCTGTCCGGCTTCTGCTGCGGCAGAAGTGGAAGAAGCAGTCGAACGGCAGCGCACTTTGCTCAGTACTCTCGGGATAAACAGCTATCTCACACCCCTTCTCCCGGACGAGCCGTATGTACTGTTTACGGAAAAGGAATGCGAGATTCTCCCGGAACAGACGGATCTGAAGGAACTGGTGGATCGTCTCACTGCAATTTCAGACAGAGGGATGTCACGCTCTTCCGAACTGCTTGACTGCATGGTTAATGCGCAGTCAACTCATATCTGTAAGCTGTTTCTGACGGAAAACAGAGATCTTTCTCAGAGTTACGTCTATTCCGAAGGTACAGTGGTTGCCCTTGCCAGCCGTGACGGACGAACACAGACAGGGTATGAGGGCGTTTCCGGCCTTTGCGGTCCGGAGCTTTTCTCTCAACTGGAGGCAAAAGCAGAGAAGTCCGTCGCAACGGCACTTGAGTTGCTGGATGCCGGCCCGATAGAGCCGGGCGAATATGAAATTATTACGTCCCCGGAAGTCTCCGGGCTGATAGCACACGAAGCTTTCGGCCATGGTGTGGAGATGGATATGTTTGTGAAAAACCGGGCACTCGGCAGAGAATACATTGGCAAGCGTGTTGGGAGTGACCTCGTCACCATGCATGAGGGAGCACTCTGCGCAGAAAATGTAGCCAGCTATTCCTTTGACGATGAAGGGATTCTCGCCGGTGATGTGAAGGAGATTGAAAACGGTATTCTCAAAACCGGTATCTGTGATGCACTGAGTGCACTCCGCCTCGGCACCGCACCGACAGGGAACGGAAAGCGTGAAAACTTTGAACACAAAGTATATACCCGCATGACGAACACAATTTTTGATTCCGGAGAAGATTCCCTCGAGGACATGATTGCCTCTGTCCGGCATGGCTACCTTCTCGAAGGTGAGGAGAGTGGGATGGAAGATCCAAAGCATTGGGGGATTCAGTGTGTTGTCAAGCTCGGCCGTGAAATCCGTGACGGAAAACTGACCGGAAAAGTCGTTGCTCCGATCATTATGACCGGTTATGTGCCGGATCTGCTTGGGAATATCAGCATGTGCTCACCCCACAGAGAAGTTTTCGGGACAGGCGGCTGTGGCAAGGGTTACAAGGAGTGGGTCAAAGTCTCAGACGGCGGCCCCTATCTCAAAACGAAAGCGAGGCTCGGATAATGCTGGATAGAATTCTTTCTCACTTGCGCCGGTCTGCTGTTGCTGCCTGGGAAGTTGAGGATATCATTACCGACGGCTGGGAGTTTTACTTTATCCGGCACGCCCTGGACCAGAACCGTGTGAAGCATGTGGAACATATTTCTGTCAAGGTTTTTCAGCTCGCCGATGACGGGGAGACGATGGGATTTGCCAGCTGTGAGATCCCGCCTACGGCATCCGAAAGTGAGGCTGAAGCCCTGATTGATTCTCTCGCTTATCGGGCTTCGCTTGTGAAAAACAGACCTTTTACACTTCATAAACCGAAGCCGGCAATTGCCTGCTCCTCTTCTCCCGTTGATTTGGAGAAGACTGCAGAAGCATTCCTTCGTACCATGAGGAATCTTCCGGAGACACCGGAAGAAGATATCAACAGCTATGAGATCTTTGTATCATCAAAAAAACGCCGGTTCATCAATTCTGAGGGGATTGACGTTGAAGAGGTTTATCCGGACAGCATGATCGAAGCGGTCGTCAATGCCCGGGCATCCGGTCATGAAATAGAACTGTATCGTAATTATAAAAGCGGAACCTGTGATGAAGCTGCCCTCAGGCGGGATCTTCTGCGTGCTATGCAGACCGGCCGTGATCGTCTTGCTGCCGGACCGACGCCGGCCCTTGGCAAGGCGGATGTGCTTTTCTCCACAGCCGATGCCTGTGAGATCTATTCTTATTTTGCCGACCGGCTGAATGCCGCATTTGTCTATCGGAAGATGAGTGACTGGGAGATCGGGCAAAGTATCTGCCCTTCTTTCCGGGGTGACAGGCTGAGCCTTTCAGCTGTGCGCGAACTGCCGAATTCCTCTGCCAACCATCTCTACGATTCGGAAGGTGCACCGATCCGCGATGTGCCGTTGCTGGAAAACGGTGTTGCACGCCATTATCTTGGCAGCAGAATGTTTTCTTTCTATCTGGGGCTGGAGGATTCCTTTATCCCTACAAACTTTACAGTCAGCGGTGGTACGGAGAAGGAAGCGGAACTGCGCCGCGGTCCGTTCCTGGAGGTTGTGGAATTCTCTGATTTTCAGGTCGATGCCGTTACGGGAGATCTCTTCGGGGAGATCCGCCTGGGCTACTGGAACGACGGGGAGAAGACTGTTCCTGTGACAGGAGGATCGATCTCGGGATCTATGTTGTCTCTGGTTGAAAATATGCGTCTCTCTTCCGAAAATGTACAGTACAACAACTGGTCCGTTCCGTCTGCCACACTCCTTAAAGGAGTGTCTGTCACGGGCATTTCGTAGCCTTATCTGTCCCATGAGGAAAAAATATGTTTCCGATTATGTTCTGGAAGAACGGGCGGACGCCGAAACGGGGAGAATTCGGCGGGTTCCTGTATATCGTGGAAAATACTATGTTTTTTGCCGGCAGGGAAGTGAACTGAAAAAGACAAGACTGCTGTTTGCCTGCCTGACTGCGCTGTGTATTCTGGCTTTTCTTTCCGCACTGACGGTAAATGCCCCCGTCGGGCACCGCTGGTATGTGATGCTTCCGATGGCGTGCATGGTCTTTCCGCTGTTTTTCCAGGCGGAGAGCTGTGCCTTGCTGCTGATCACAAAAGATAAAATGGAACGCTCCACACGAGACAAAATTGAACAGCAGACGGTGGTTACTTCTGTTTTTCTTGCTTTCTTTTCTTTTTTTTCCCTTGCAGGGCATGCAGTTTCTATGGTATTATATCAGGAGACGCTGCGGGATGCTGTCTATCTTGGTTCTGCTTTAATGATTCTGGCCTCTTCACTGGTCATGATCAGAGCGCGGGACAGCCTGAAGACGGAAGAGATCCCGTAATCTTTCTGTATATTCCAGCATTTTGCTGAGATATAAAAATCTATTGGAGGTAAAAATCAAAAAATGAAGACATCCAGATTCCTGGCAATGCTCCTGGCTCTTGCCATGGTGCTCACTCTGGGGGGAGTATCCTTTGCAGAAGAAGCAGATGCTCCGTCCACTCTCGTTTATGCTACTTCTACCTTTGGCCAGAAGTTCAGCCCGTTCTTTGGCACAACGGCTTATGACATGGAAGTCGTTGACTTGACACAGGGGTTCCTTCTTGCCACTGACCGTGGCGGCGCCGTTGTCGAACACGGCATTGAAGGTGAAACCCGCACTTACAATGGCACTGACTATACTTATTACGGCTTCGGCGATGTCGAAGTTGTTCAGAATGAGGACGGCACAGTTGACTACTTCCTCACCATGCGTGACGATGTTGTCTTCTCCGACGGTACACCTGCCGATATCGATGATGTGATCTTCGGCATCTATGTCCTCTGTGATCCGACCTATGACGGTTCTTCCACCATCTATGCTCTCCCGATCGAAGGCATGGAAGAGTACCGCTCCGGTATGGAATCTCTCTTTAGCCTGCTCTCAGCTGCCGGCAGAGACAATGAAGACTTTACCTATTGGGATGCTGATACCCAGGCTGCATTCTGGGCGGATGTTGACCAGGCCGGTGAAGCATTTGCACAGGAAATCGTGGATTACTGCAAAGGCGCCGGCTACAATGAAGCAGATGACGCTGTTGCAGCCTGCGCTGCCAACTGGGGTTTTGAACTCCCGGAGGATGCCACTTCTGCTGATTTCTTTGCTACCATGGTGGAAGCTTACGAAGGCGACCTTGCAACCCTCTCCGATACCGAGACGGCTGGTTCCAGCCTCTATGACCTGATGAACGACTATGCAGCCTATGCTGTCGGTGTGTCCACCGGAAACGGCGCTGCAAACATCGCAGGCATTCAGCGCACAGGCGACTATTCCATGACCGTCCACATGACGCAGTTTGATGCAAAGGCTATCTATGACATGGCTTTCCCGATTGCCCCTCTGCACTACTACGGTGACGAAGCCCTCTACGATTACGACAACAACAGCTTCGGTTTTGTCAAGGGCGACCTGAGCATCGTAAAGGACAAGACCACCCAGCCGATCGGCTGCGGCGCTTATGTGTTTGACGGCTATGACAAGGGCGTTGTTACCCTCAAGGCAAATCCGAATTATTTCCAGGGTGAGCCTGTAACAAAGGTTCTTCTCATGCAGGAAGCTGTCGATTCCGACTATGTACCGGGCACGGTTACCGGAACATTCGATATATCTACGCCGTCCATCAATGATGACACGGTTGCAGCCATCAAGGATGCAAACTCCAACGACGAGCTTGTTGGCGATACCCTGACCACTTACCTCATTGACTACCGCGGATACGGCTACCTTGGCATCAATGCAGATCTCGTCAACGTTAACGGAGAACCTGCTTCCGATGCTTCCAAGGCTCTCCGCAAAGGCTTTATGACGCTTTTCTCTGTCTATCGTGACACGGTTATCAATTCCTACTACGGTGACAGAGCAGCCGTCATCCAGTATCCTATTTCCAACACTTCCTGGGCTGCACCGAAACCGGCCGATGAAGGTTATCAGACAGCTTACTCCGTCGATGTGGACGGGAATCCGATCTATACCTCTGCTATGAGCGACGAGGAGAAATATGTTGCTGCAAAGGAAGCTGCCATCGGATTCTTCAAGGCAGCAGGCTTCACCTGGGATGAGGCAGCCGGAAAGTTCACTGATGCTCTCGATACCTATGAGGTCATGATCCCCGGCCAGGGCCAGCAGGATCACCCGGCATACGGTGTGGCAGTGGCAGCTTCCGAGGTGCTTGCAGATCTCGGCATCACCCTTCAGGTAAACGACGTCGGAACTTCTGTATGGAACAACGCTCTTGAGAGCAACACCGCCATGATGTGGGCAGCTGCCTGGCAGGCAACTCCTGACCCGGATATGACCCAGGTTTACTCCAGTGCCAATGCACACGGCAACGGCACCAACTCCAACCACTACTCCGTGGATGACGCTGCACTTGACGAACTCATCGCTGCCGGTAAGAGCAGCGCAGATATCGAGTATCGCAAGTCTGTCTACAAAGAAGCCATGGAAATCATTATGGACTGGGGCTGCGAACTCCCGCTCTACCAGCGTAAAAATTGCTATGTCACATCCAGCATCCGTGTTGACAACGAAACCATGCCTAAGGATATGACTCCTTACTGGGTATGGTATGCAGAAATCAATACCCTTGCAGTAAAGTAATCTCGAATTGGTTTTTCTGTGCACGGAAGGGGCTTTCTGCCCCTTTCGTGCTATTAGCGTTTTTAGCCGGTTTGAAAACGTTAAGGGACTCCTTTTTGGAAACAGTAAAAAGAAAGCGTTGTGAATTGAAATGTTCAAGTATACCGTAAAGCGGTTGTTGTACAGTGCCATCATTCTCTTTTTTGTGATGTTTATCATCTATGCACTGATGTACAATATGCCGACGAGCTATGTTGAAACCAAAGCAAGGGAGCTTGCCTCCCGTCCGGGTGCAACAAAAAGTTATGCCGAATGGCTGGCTGACCTGAATGCCCAGTACGGCATGGATAAAGGCGTAGTCGGTGGATATTTTATCTGGCTTAGTAATGCCGTCAGAGGCAACTGGGGCGACAGCTGGGCATGGACGATCCCCGTAACCCAGGTCTTTAAAAACACCATCTGGTACAGCTTCGCACTGAGTGTTGTTGCCTATATTTTTGAAATCCTTATTGCTATCCCGCTTGGGATAAGTGCAGCAAAAAAGCAGTACAGTTTTACAGATTATTTTACAACGGTTGTTTCTATGATCTGTATCTCTATGCCTACATTTTTCCTTGCCACGCTGCTGAAGTATATCTTCTCGGTCAAACTCGGCTGGTTTGACCTGTCCGGCATGCAGGGAAGAAATTATATGAACCTCACTGATTTTGGAAAATTCCTGGATGTGGCCAAGCATTTTGTTCTGCCGTCGATTACGCTGATTATCATTAACATCGGCGGCCTGATGCGCTACACCCGTACGAATATGCTGGAAGTGCTCAATGCCGATTATATCCGTACCGCCAGAGCAAAAGGTGTTCCGGAAAAGAAGGTCATCAACTACCATGCCTTCCGCAATACGCTGATCCCTCTGATTACAACTCTCGGCGGAATGCTTCCGGGGCTTTTCTCCGGGGCACTTATCACGGAATCACTTTTTGCCATTCGAGGCATTGGATATGCTTCCTATACTTCCATGACGCAGGCGGATATTCCGTTTATCATGTTTTACCTGGCATTTATTTCGATCATGACGTTGCTCGGCAATCTGATTTCAGACTTGCTGTACGGAGCGGTAGATCCGCGCGTGCGTCTGAGCTGAGGAGGTGGTCGATTCATGAACAACAGTTTGAATGAAGCACTAAAAGCCAAGGCCGCTGCACGTGCCGGAGAGAAGAAGACAGACGGGGAGATGGCACTCGATGATGTCGCCCGTGTGAAGGTTCTCTCACCGGGCAGACGTGTGTTCAAGCGCTTTGTGCGCAACAGACTTGCCGTGTTCGGCTCGTGTCTGCTGATCGTGATGTTTCTGTTCTCCTTTGCAGGGCCTCTGTTTTATGCCTACGGTCAGAAGCAGATTTTCTATAAATACAGCACCGAGAATGTAAATTACGCTCTGGCAAAAAGCAACACGGCCTATAACGGTTATGTTGTGGACAGTTCGGTTGAACTGGCTCGTCCGGTTGTCAACGCAATGAACAGCAACATTAAAAGTATGCTGGAAAAAGATGAGGAACTTCGCCTGGCCTTTGAAGGAGAAGATGCTTTCTTGATCCGCAAGCTCGGCAGGGAGGTCTACACCCTTTCCAAAGCGGATGCAGACCTTGTCTGTACTTCCGGAAAAAGCAAAGTACTCATCGGCAACTACTCCATGGTCGGTAAAAAAATCGTCTACACAAAGGGAGAAGACCCGGTCCAGGGCCTTGATAAAGCCGCTGCAGAAAACTGCAAGGGCAAGGGAGGAAACTTTGCACTTGACGGTGTAACTTATACCTTTGAAAAAGGCGCTGCCAAGTCGTTTGATCTCTATGCGGAGCGGGAAGGACTTGCTTATATTGGGGAACCGCTCGGCGAAGAATTTGAGCAGGCTCTCGAAGCGGCTGCCGGGAAGAATGCTTTTGATTTTGACGGCAGCACCTGGCTTCTGTCTTCATCCGGCAGTGCAGTTAAGGTCTATCGTCTCACATCTGAAGCCGTAGGCCGTGTCTATTCGATTCTCACGGCAGATACCTATGAAACCGGGATCAGACTTCCGGACGACTTCCGTGCCTCAGCTTTGATGGCTGCTTATTCCGGGGGATCATTCACTTCCTCTGATGAGAAATACACAATTGAACCCGAGGAAAACGGTGCACTGGTAGTCTACGATGAATCCGGGAGCGAGTTTGCCGAGTTTACTGATTTTACGGTACGCCGGTATACCGGAGAAGATACGATGGATTATGACCTGAAGAATGCCATTACTTCTGCCATACTCGAGATGATCTCCACCGGAAGCAGAAACTGCACGCTTTCTTATGCTCTTCCGATGCAGAATGAGACCGGCTCCTATATCTATGATGAAAACGGTGATTTGCAGTATAATGATTCCAAGCTTACAATTACCCAGCGGGATACAGGAGAGTTTGTGATCAACTGTGAGCAGATCATCTATGTTATCAACAGATTTGAATCTCCCAGTGCAAAGCATGTTCTCGGTACCGACGGAGACGGATTCGATGTTCTCGCCCGTATAATGTACGGGGGCAGAGTTTCTCTGATGGTCGGCTTTGTGGTTGTTTTTCTGGAGACATTTCTGGGGATCATCATGGGTGGCCTTGCAGGCTACTACGGCAAATGGGTGGACAACCTGATTATGCGTCTTGTGGATATTTTCTACTGCCTGCCCTCACTGCCGATTATGATTATCCTCGGTGCCATGATGGACGCCTTAAGGATGAACACTTATATCCGTCTTGTGATTATGATGGCAGCTCTTGGTCTGATGGGATGGGCCGGCGTTGCAAGGCTTGTCAGAGGTCAGATCCTCTCGCTGCGTGAGCAGGAGTTCATGGTAGCTACTGAGGCGACCGGCATCAAAGTAAAATCGCGGATTTTCCGTCACCTCGTTCCGAATGTTATGCCGCAGTTGATTGTCACTGCTACCATGGGTATGGGTTCTGTCATCATTATGGAATCTACGTTATCTTTCCTCGGACTCGGTGTTAAACATCCGCTTGCCACCTGGGGCACCATTATCAACTCAGTTTCATCGGCACCTGCAATGGCTCATTATGCTTTTATCTGGATTCCGGTCGGTCTTCTGATCTGCCTGACGGTCATTGCGTTTAACTTTGTCGGTGACGGTCTGCGCGATGCGTACGACCCAAAGTCAAAACGTTGAAAGGAGGGACTCTTTATGGCTGAACAGAAAAAAGGTTCTGCGTATATTTCCGCAGGCGAATCAAGAAGAATCACTAAATTTAACCGCCGTGTTACCAGAAAGCTTGAAAAAGCGCGAGCGGATGCCGGAAAGGATCCCGCCCTTTATACAACAGTGATGAAGGACTCAAACAACGTTGTCGAGTTTGACAATGTCTGCACCTACTTCTTTTCCGATGTCGGAACCGTCAAAGCGGTCGACGGCGTCAATTTCTCAATTCCGAAGCACTCCACTGTCGGTGTAGTCGGAGAAAGTGGCTGCGGGAAGAGCGTCACTTCTTTATCATTGATGCAGCTTTTACAGCGCCCGAGCGGGCAGGTCGTCGGAGGGGAGATTCGTTTCAACAAAGGGGACGGAACCGCCTATAACATTGCCAATACACCGAACTCTGTGATGGAGCACATTCGCGGGAACAAAATTTCCATGATCTTCCAGGAGCCGATGACGAGCCTGAATCCCGTTTTCAAAATCGGTGCCCAGGTGGATGAAGTGACGAAGCTTCACTTCCCGGACATGGATGACGAGGCTGTTAAGGCAAGAACGCTTGAGATGCTTGACCTTGTTGGGATTGCAAACAAGGAAGGCGTTTACAACATGTATCCGCATGAACTGTCCGGTGGGATGCGGCAGAGGATCTGCATTGCCATTGCGCTTGCCTGTTCTCCGACTCTCATTATTGCGGATGAGCCGACGACAGCTCTGGATGTCACCATTCAGGCTCAGATTCTTGACCTGCTGCAGAGTCTGAAGGATAAGCTCAATTCCTCCATCATGCTCATTACGCACGACCTTGGTGTTGTAGCGGGAATGGCAGACTATGTGGTGGTCATGTATGCCGGCCGAGTGGTGGAAAAAGGAACCGCTGACGATATCTTCCATCATCCTGCCCATCCCTATACCATCGGGCTGATGGCGTCAAAACCGGTTGTCGGCAGGAAGGTGGAGAAGCTCTACAACATCCCCGGGAATGTTCCAAATCCGGTGGATATGCCGAACTATTGCTATTTCCGTGACCGCTGTGAGAGTCAGTGTGATCGGTGTCACGGCCTTTATCCTCCTGAAATCAAAATCAGTGATACCCACTATGTTTCCTGCTATCGTTTTTACGACGAAGGGGAACAGATCGGTTATCCGAAATCTGTGAACGTGGAGGAATTATAATGGAACAGAAGGATTATCTGCTCGAAGTCGATAATCTTGTCAAATACTTCCCCATAAAGACAGGATTTTTTAAACGTACAACCGGATATGTCAAAGCGGTTGACGGGATCAGTTTTAAGATTGAGCGCGGCAAAACCATGGGGCTCGTGGGAGAAAGTGGATGCGGGAAGAGCACCTGCGGGAGGACCATTCTGCGGCTGCTGGAGAAGACTTCCGGAGAGGTGAGAATAGATGGAAAGGACATCTTCTCACTCAGCAGGGAAGAGCTGCGCAGATTCCGCCCACAGGTACAGATTGTTTTCCAGGATCCGTATTCCAGCCTTTCTCCGCGTCTGTCTGTCGGTGAGATTATCGGCGAGGCAGTGCGGGAACACGGTATTGTACCGGAAGAGGAATTTGACGATTATATCACCCGCGTGATGGAAGCCTGCGGGTTGCCGGACTATTACAAGGGTCGTTATCCCCACGAGTTTTCCGGCGGGCAGAGGCAGCGCATCTGCATTGCGCGTGCGCTTGCCCTTAATCCGGAGTTCATCGTCTGTGACGAGCCGGTTTCAGCTCTGGACGTTTCAATTCAGGCACAGGTCATCAACCTGCTGAAGGAACTGCAGAAGGATTTCGGCCTGACGTACCTCTTTATTTCTCATGACCTCTCGGTTGTCGAGCATATATCCGACACGGTCGGCGTCATGTATCTCGGTACGATGGTGGAGTTTTCCGACACGGATAAAATCTTTGCCAAACCGCTGCATCCTTATACACAGGCACTTTTCTCGGCGATCCCGATCCCGGATCCGGACGTAAAAATCAACCGGATTGTTCTTGAGGGCTCTATTCCATCCCCGGCGAACCCGCCTTCCGGATGCAAGTTCCACACCCGCTGTGCAAAGTGCATGGAAATCTGCAAAACTGTGGTACCTGAATATCGGGAGGTTGAGCCTAATCATTTCTGTGCCTGCCATCTGTACGATGCGGCAAATGAGGGTTGACCATGTCACCGAAGAAGGAAGATTTCGAAGACGACGGGCGTACAATTGCCGATATGAATGTCGACGGGATGCCCTGGTATGCGCCGACCCGGCAGGATCCGGAAAGCACTGAAAAAATCGAGCTGACGCCCGAAGAACAGCGCTGGATGATCGGCGGCGCACTGAAAGCTGCACTGCTGGTTGCCGGGATTTTCGGCATTGTATACTTTCTGTTTCTTCTTTTCTGCACAAAAGTATGGTTTGCGTGAGATCTGTAATGCATCGGTATTTCCATACCGATGCATTGACAGTCTTTGCAGAGAAAAAACGAATGGATAAGAGATTAAATGAGCCATCTGTTGCATCATCACAGTAATATCGTACACTCGTCTGTCCGGATGACGGAGGGAGCGATCGGGAGCCGGCTGATCCGGTTTGCTGCGCCGCTCTTTGTCGGAAATCTGTTTCAGCAGCTCTACAGCACGGCGGATGCACTGATCGTCGGAAACCTGCTGGGCAACAGCGCGCTGGCGGCCGTCAGCTCGGTCAGCTCGCTGATCTTTATGCTGATCGGTTTTGTAGAAGGTGTTTTCATCGGGGCCGGGGTTGCTGTTTCCCGGTATTTCGGTGCGGAGGACCGGCAAAGGCTTTCAGATTCCGTACATACCGACCTCGCATTCTGCTTTGCGGCCGGGGCGGTTCTGACAGCAGCGGGGACGGTGTTTTCCGATGATATTCTCCGTCTGATGGGAACACCCGAAGAGATCTTCCCGCAGGCGGCGCTGTACATGCGGATCTATTTTTCCGGGGCGGTTGCCACGGCACTCTATAACTGCTGCCGAGGGATTATGCAGGCCGTCGGTGACAGCCGGCATCCGCTTTATTATCTGATCCTCTCGTCAGTGGTCAATATCATTCTGGATGTTGTTTTCATCGTCTTCTTCCATGGGAATGTGGGCAGTGCTGCCTTTGCAACGGTGCTCTCCCAGGCGCTGAGCGCCGTGCTCTGCCTTTCCCGGCTTATGCACACGGAGGAGGATCATCGGGTGAGCCTGCGGAAAATCCGTATCAACGGGCCGATTTTCCGGGAGATCGTACGCTACGGGCTGCCAACGGGATTTCAGAACTCTGCCATCGCGATTGCCAATGTCCTGGTGCAGTCTAACGTCAATGCCTTCGGGACCATGGCGGTGGCCGGCTGCGGTGCCGCTGTAAAGATCGAGGGTTTTGCCTTCCTGCCGATTTCAAGCTTCGTTATGGCCCTTACGACGTTTATCGGCCAGAATCTTGGAGCGGGCAGGACAGAAAGGGCAAAAATCGGGGCCCGCATCGGCCTGCTCTGGTGTGTCGGCATTGCGGAAGGAATCGGAATCCTGATCTTTCTCACAGCCCCCGTTCTGTTGCGCGGTTTTACGGCAGAGCCGGAGGCCATTGCTTACGGAGTATTACGCTCGCGGACCTGTTCACTCTTTTACTGTTTCCTGGCTGCAACGCACTGCCTGGCTGGCATACTCCGCGGGGCAGGGAAGAGCCTTTACCCCATGTCCTGCTATCTTGTGATCTGGGGGTTCGGCCGCATCCTGTATCTGACGTTTCTGGTGCCTGTTTTCCCGGTCATCACGACGGTGAACCTGGTGTATCCGATCTCCTGGTTTGTCTCGACAGTCTTTCTGCTCGTGTATTTCCTGAAAGCGGACTGGGTCCACGGGTTTGACAGCCCGAAAAGCGCAGGGTGATTCTCAAAACGGAAGAAAAATATTGAAATTGTTTCCGTTTTCCTGTATTATAATATGTTACTGTCATTTTTAGACAAAATATGCAGAAAAAGAGAGAGGAGGGCAGGCTATGGCGGAACTGACTCAGCAGCAGATCCAGCACAGACAGAACAGGTACTTTGTGCGCGGCGCGTTTCACCGCTTCTATATTCCGGCAATGCTCTCCACCTTCTGGCTGGCAGTTGCCGGCGTTGCGGACAGTGTTTTTGTCGGCAATGGAATCGGCGCTCGCGGCCTCGCAGCCATCAGCCTGGGGCAGCCTGTCTATCTCTTTTACAATATCCTCAGCTACGGATTTTCCATCGGAGGGTCTATTCACTATGCTGCCAAGCTGGCGGAGGGATGTGAAGAAGAGGGCAGGCGGATTTTCCTCACCATCTGGAAGCTGCTCCTTTTTCTCTATCTTGTGACGGTCACCCTTGGCCTCGTTTTCCTGCCGCAGCTTATGAAGATGCTGGGAGCAGACCCGGCGGACAGTGTTACCCGCACCTATATCCGCACGCAGCTGATTTTTGTGCCGATCATGTTCAGCCAGGGTCCGTTCTACTTTTTCGTCAATGCGGACAACGGACCGAAAACGGCATCCATCGCCGTGTCGCTTTCCGGCATCACGGATGCGGTTTTCAGCTATATCTTTGTCATCCGGATGAAGCTCGGTGTTGCGGGGTCGGTGTATTCCACGGTTGTCGGGGCGCTGCTGATGCTTGCCATTACCGGCTCTCATATCGCACGGAAAAAGGGTGCTCTGCGCTTCTGCCGGGAGAGGATGGACTGGGCTGCAGTCCGTCAGGCTGCCCACACCGGCTTTGCCACCTCTCTGCAGTATGTTTTTCAGTTCATCACGATGATTGCGGTCAACCGTCTTCTGGTGCGGTTGGGCGGCCCGGTTGCCGTGGCTGCCTTTGATGTGGTCTACAACATCTCGCTGCTCTGCAACTCCGTTTCGGAAGGGGCAGTCTTCGCTATGGAACCAATGATCTCCAGTTACCGCAGCGAACGGAATCTGGATAATATGCGCATTACGCTGCATATGGGGTTCCGTGCCTCAATGGTGCTCGCCTTCCTGTTCGGCTGTCTGCTGTCGGTTTATTCTCCTCAGTTCAGCATGTTTTTCGGCATGAAAAGCGGCATAGAGCTGGAATACACCGCAGAAGGGATCCATCTCTTTGCACTCTGCGTCCTCCCGGCGACGGCCAACATTCTCTTCAGCGGCTACTATCAGGCGGCTCTGCAGGAGTGGCTGGCCTACCTGATTACCTTCCTGCGTAGCTTCCTGTTCTATCTGACAGCGCTGTTTCTGTGCACCCGCAACGGCATGCAGGACTTCTGGTTTATTTTTGTGGTGGTCGAGATGCTGACGATCATTTTCTGGGTTCCGGTTGCCTCTCTGCGGGGCGGAATTCTGCAGCTGAAGGGGATCCGGGTGGAAAATGCAAAGACGGTCGTGATTGACAGCGGCAGGCAGGATATCCATGAAATCGTAGAGCAGTTTCAGGAATTCAGCGAAGCCCACGGCGCAGATGCCAGACAGTCCATGTATATCGCGCTGACGATCGAGGAGATCTGCTGTGCCCTGATCGATCGTTTTCGGGATAAAATGGGCAGGATTTACATTCAGGTGACGGCCGTTGTGGAAGACGGCGATGTCACGCTCCACCTGCGGGACAATGCCATGGCGTATAACCCCTTTGAGGAGGATACGGAGGGGATCAGCCTGGAGGAAGGCAAACAGCTGGAGCTCGTCGGGCTGCGGATCGTGCAGAAAAAGGCAAAGGAGTTCTATTACCGCAGTTATTCCGGTTTTAATACCCTTGTCATTCGCCTGTAGGAGGATGTGAAATGGAAGAAAAGAAATTCAGAATGTCGCTCAGCCGGAAGATGGCGGTGCTGGTTACCGTCTTTACGCTTGCCCTGAGTGCGGCTCTGATTGCGATGAGCTATTTCTACTACAGAAACGAAATGATGGAGGACTATGAGCGGTTCGCCATGAATATCGGCGCCATAGCGGCATCCCAGCTGAACCCGGACAAAATCCAGGGCTATCTGGAGTCCGGGGAGGCGGACGAGGAATATGAGCGGGCATATCGCACCCTCTGCCAGATCCGCGAAAACGGCGGCGTGGAATATCTGTACGTCGTAAAACCGGAGCTGGAGGAAGTGTGGTATGTCCTCGATACCGACCAGGGGCAGGGCGCCATTCCGCTTGGGTTTCATGAGCCGTACTATGAAGGGGCCTTTGCCGAGAATGCCGATAATATGGCAAGGGGAGAGAGAATTGACCCGATTATCAGCAATGAGGAATACGGCTGGCTGATGAGCGTATACTACCCGCTGCGCACTTCGGCAGGGGAGCCGGCCGGTTATGTCGGCGTGGATATCCTGATGAACGAAGTGAAGGAAGAACTCCACACGTTTGCCGTGCAGATGATCATTCTTATGCTGATCCTCTCAACGGTTTTCCTCGTGGTCATGATCGTCATTTCCCACAGAATGATTACCAATCCGATCCGCAGGCTCTCCTCCGCGGCAGGGCAGCTGGTGGAAGCGGAACAGTCCGGTGAAGCGGCCTGCACGGATATCTTCAGCGGGGTGACGGTCCGCTCGCGGGACGAAATCGGGGATCTCTACCGGAGCCTTTCCCAGATGGAGAAGGATATGAACGTCTACATCCGCGACAGCCTTGCTGCCACGGCGAAGAATGAGCGCATCTCTGCCGAGCTCTCCCTGGCGAATCGGATTCAGGCTGCCATGCTGCCGCATGTATTTCCCCCGTTTCCGGATCGGGAGGAGTTTTCTCTGTATGCCACGATGGATCCGGCCCGTGAAGTGGGCGGGGATTTCTATGATTTCTTCCTGGTGGATGAAGATCACCTGGGCCTTGTGATGGCGGATGTCTCCGGCAAGGGCGTGCCGGCAGCGCTGTTCATGATGATCGCAAAGACGATCCTGCAGAGCTGCGCCATGCTGGGCAGATCACCTGCCGAAATCCTCTCCAGCACCAATACGGCACTCTGTTCCAACAACCAGGTGGAAATGTTCGTCACTGCCTGGGTGGGCATTCTGGAGGTCTCCACCGGGCGGCTGACGGCGGCCAATGCCGGGCACGAGTACCCGGTGCTTCAGGCTCCGGGCGGCAGCTTCGAGCTGCTCAAAGACAGGCACGGCCTCGCCCTGGGCTGTATAGACAGCGTGAAGTATACGGAATACGAGCTGCAGCTGCAACCCGGCTCCAGGCTCTTCGTGTATACCGACGGCGTGCCCGAGGCGTCGGATGTGGAGAACAACATGTTTGGCAAAGACAGGATGCTCTCAGCCCTGAACGAGGTGCCTGATGCCGCTCCCGAGCAGATCCTGAGGCAGGTGCGCAGCGCGGTGGACGCTTTTGTGAAGGATGCCGAGCAGTTTGACGATATGACCATGCTCTGCCTGGAATACAGCGGGGCACAGCCGAAGCAGATCCGGGACGAACTTGTCATCGATGCCTCGGTTGAGAAGCTGGGCGAAGTGCTTGACTTTATCGGGCGGAATCTGGAGGCAGTCCGATGCTCCGCCAAGGTGCAGTCGCAGATTGCGGTGGCGGCGGAGGAGATCTTCGTCAACATCGCGCAGTATGCCTACGCGCCGGGCACGGGAGATGCCGTAATCCGCATGGAGGCATCGGAATCCCCGCATACCGCCACCATCACCTTTATGGACAGCGGCCTGCCCTTCAACCCCCTTGCAAAAGCCGACCCGGACGTGACGCTCCCCGCCGAAAAGCGCAGAATCGGCGGCCTGGGCATTTTCATGACCAAAAAGCTCATGGACGATGTGACCTATGAATATGCTGACGGCCGGAACATCCTGACCCTGCGGAAGAATCTCTGACGGAGAGCTTGAAAATTTTCGCAGGGGCGTGTATAATCAGCAAACTGATGATTTGAAAAGGACAGTGATTTCTTTTGCATAACGAACTGACCAAAAACGATATCCGGATCATGCGGGAAGAGCTGGAGCACATCCGGCTCGATATTATGCCCGGCGTCATTGAAGAGGTCAAGCGCACCCGCGCCTTCGGGGACCTGAGCGAGAATGACGAATACAAAACCGCCAAGCGCGAGCAGAACAAGTACCGCAGCCGCATGCGTTACCTGGAGGGCATGATCAAAACCGCCCGTGTGATTGACGACCGCTCCGGTGAAAACGAGGTCGGCCTTTTTGACAAGGTGGAGATCTATATCCCCGAAGACGATGAGACGGAGACGATCTCCGTCGTCACCACCGTCCGCTGCGACCCGCGCAAAGGCCTGATCAGCATGGAGAGCCCTGCCGGGAAGAGCCTGCTCGGCCGGAAGACGGGGGACACCGTGACCATCCAGGTCAACGACCAGTACAGCTACTCCGCCGTGATCCGCAGCATCACCAAGGGCGAGGATGACGGGTCTGCCGCGCTGCTGGAATACTGAACAAACAGTTGCCAACACATGGGAAATAGGATATACTGACCAAGTTATGGATATCAGACCTGTCGGAATTTTTGATTCCGGCCTCGGCGGCCTGACGGCGCTTTCCGCGCTGCGCGAGCTGATGCCGGAAGAAAACATTGTATATTTTGCGGATACGGCCCGCAACCCCTACGGGACGCGCGCTCCCGAGCAGCTTCGCCGGATGGCGGGGGAGAACCTCGCTTTCCTCGCCGGCTTCGGGGTGAAAGCCGTGATTGCCGCCTGCGGCACCATGTCCACCAACGCAACGGACGTGCTGCACGCAAGCAGTATCCCGGTAGTGAATGTGCTGGAGCCCTCCGTCGCCGCGATGGCGGCTGTGCAGGGGGATGCACCCCTCGCCGTCATTGCCACGGATGCCAGTATCCGCAGCGGCGGATATACCCGCGCCTTGCAGCGTTCCTGCCCGGGCAGGGAAGTGGCAGCTCTGGCCTGCCAGGAATTTGTGCACCTGTGCGAAACCGGGCATACCGCGCCGGATGACCCTCTGGTGCAGGAGGCGGTTGCCCGCTGCCTTGCCCCGCTGAAGGCGGTAAAGCCGGCGGCGCTCCTGCTCGGCTGCACCCACTTCGGCCTGATGGCCGAGGCGATCCGCAGCGAGCTGGGGGACGATGTTGCGCTGATTTCCGCTGCGGAATGCGCAGCGCGATCCTGCAGAAGCCTTCTGGAGGAAAACGGCCTCACGGGAGGCAGCGGCAGGGAAGAGCTTTACACAAGCGGCTCCCTGCAGGAATTTGAAGAAAAGGCAGAGCACTTCCTTCACCGGCCGGTGAAGGCGCTTTACGGCTCTGCGGGAGAATAAAATGCTCAAAGATGTGATTATTTCTTTGCAGACGGTGCAGAACTGCGACGACGCCGAGAACCGCTCCACGCTTGACTTTACGACGGACGGCCATTACACCTACGACGATAATATCGGCTGCGTCACCTACGAGGAAAGTGAGGTAACCGGCCTTCCGGGTACGCGCACCTCGCTTTTCATCATGCCGGACCAGGTCATTGTGGACCGCGACGGCAGCCTCACCAGCCGCATGGTGTTCAAGGAGGGGGAGAAGACCTCCTTCCTCTACAGCACCCCCTTCGGCAAGGCCACCATGGGTGTGGACACCCGCCGGGTCAGCCACTGCTTCAACGAGATGGGCGGCACGGCCGAGGTCGAGTACGTGGTGCATGTGGAGCACGCGGTTTTCACCAAAAACAGATTTACCATCCATGTAAACGTCAACGGAGGAGTAAAATGCCAAATCTGATTCAGGAAGCAAAACTGCAGATCGAGGATCTGCTGCGTTCCGCTTATGAGAAAGCTGCCGCAGCGGGTGCGCTGCCGGCCGGTGCCGTTCTGAGCGGCACGGTGGAGATCCCGAAGGACACCGCCAACGGTGACTTTGCCGCCAACCATGCGATGACGGGCGCAAAAGCCCTGCACATGGCCCCGCGGAAGATCGCCGAGGCCCTGATCGCGCAGATGGACCTTGCGGGGAGCTGGTTCTCTTCCGTGGAAGCGGCGGGCCCCGGGTTCATGAACTTCCGCCTCAACTCCGGCTGGTATGAGGACGTGCTGAAAGCCGTCGCCGCCTCCGGGAAGGATTACGGCAGGATCGACGAGGGCAGGGGGCAGAAGGTGATGGTGGAGTTCGTCTCCGCCAATCCCACCGGCCCGATGCACATGGGCAATGCCCGCGGCGGCGTCCTGGGGGATGCACTGGCCTCCGTGCTGGATATGGCCGGGTATGATGTCTCCCGCGAGTTCTATGTCAACGATACCGGCAACCAGATCGAGAAGTTCGCAACTTCCATCGATGCCCGCTACCGCCAGCTCTTCCTGGGCGAGGACGCCGTCCCCTTCCCGGAGGACGGGTACCACGGCGAGGACATCCGCGACCTGGCCGAGGCCTTCCGCGCCGAGCACGGGGACGCCTATCTTGAAAAGAGCGTGGAAGAGCGCCACAAGGCCATGGCGGCTTTCGGCCTTTCCCGCAACATCCCCAAAATGAAGAGTGATCTTCTGCGCTACGGCATTAAATACGACACCTGGTTTTTCGAGTCCTCCCTGCATGAGTCCGGCTATGTGAAGGACACCATCCGGAAGCTCACCGACCTCGGCTTCACCTATGAAAAGGAAGGCGCCCTCTGGCTTCGCACGGCCGACATCCTTGCGGAGAATCTGCGCCGCGCCGGCAAAAGCGAGGCGGACATTGAAAAGCTCGACCTGAAGGATGACGTGCTGCGCCGTGCCAACGGCTTCTACACCTACTTCGCGGCCGACATTGCCTACCACCGCAACAAGTTTGAAGAGCGCGGCTTTGACAAGGTCATCAACGTCTGGGGCGCTGACCACCACGGCCATGTGGCCCGTCTGAAAGGCGCCATGGATGCCCTCGGGCTCGACGGCGAGCACCGGCTGGACATCGTCCTCATGCAGCTGGTCAAGCTTCTCGAGAACGGCGTGGAAGTGCGCATGTCCAAACGCACGGGCAAGATGATCTCCCTCAGCAATCTGCTTGAGGAGATCCCGGTGGATGCCGCCCGCTACTTCTTCAACTCGCGCCCCGAGTCCGCTGTGGAGTTCGACCTTGAGCTTGCCAAGCGGCAGGACAGCGAAAACCCCGTCTACTACGTCCAGTATGCGTATGCCCGCATCTGCACGATGATCGCCAACCTGGCTGCCGAGGGGTACACGGTGCCCGCAGTGCAGGATGCCGACCTCTCCCTCCTGACGGACCCCGCCGAGAGGGAGCTGATCCGCCAGATCGCCTGCCTGCCGGAAGAGATCCGGCTCTCCGTGCGCGATTACGACCCCAGCCGCATCAACAAGTACGTCACCGAGCTCGCCGCCCGGTTCCACAAGTTCTACACGGTCTGCCGCATCAAGGGGGCAGAGGAGAACGTCCTGCGCGCAAGGCTCTTCCTGGCTGACTGCGTGCGGAAGGTCCTGGAGAATTCCCTCGCGGTGATCGGCGTCGCCGCCCCGGAGAAGATGTAATGGATCCCGGCGAACTGAAGCTTACCTCTGCGAGCAACATCATCAACCTGCGCACAGCCGCAGGCCTCACGCAGGCGGAGCTGGGAGCGAAGCTGAACTATTCGGACAAAACCATTTCCAAATGGGAGCGCGGCGAGGCGATTCCGGACGCCTACGTCCTCACGCAGCTTGCGGAGATTTTCGGCGTCACGGTGGACTATCTGCTCTCCTCCCACAACAAATGGCAGAGCCCGGAGGAGATTGAAAAGAGCAACGAGCCGAGCTACAGTGCAGACATTATTATCATCGTAACGCTCCTCGGCATCATGACGGCCGCTCTCACGGCCTTCGTCATCGGCTGGATTTTCGGCTACCTGGAGTGGCGGATCTTCCTCGTGGGCATCATGCTCACTGCCCTCGTCTATCTGATCCTCGATTCGGTGTTCAAACACGGCAGGCACCTGAAGCTCGCCCTCATCGCGCTGATCGTCTCGATTTTCGTCCTGGTCTACTTCGTCTTCTGGGATAAAAACCCCTGGCAGGTCTTCCTCCTGCTGCTCCCGGCCATCGCCATCGCTCTCCTGAGCACGCGCATCTACAAAGGGCCGGAAAAGACGGGAAAACCGCCGAAATCCTGAAAATCATAAACATTTCACTCAACTCTACGATTCGTAGAGTTGATTTTTTGTTCAGTAGAGTCTCTCGCCTGCCCCGTAGATTGCCCTCCGAACCCCTCCTGTGCTATTCTTTCAGCAATTGAAACAAAAACAGCTGCATTCTTTTTTGTTTTTATTAGCTCGCGACGGTGCACCAAAGGCGAAGTACTGTGTTGTCCTCGCGAGCAGCTCACTCAGCACATCCAACGAGGTACACTCTCTCTACCTCGTATATAATAAAACGGAGGTCTCAATGAACACAGATTATGTCCTGACCAGCGAAATGCCTGCTGATCTCACCAAAGAGCACTATGAAAAAAGAAGCGTCCCGGTCATCCCGTTCCACTTCTTCCTGGACGAAAAGGAATACCTTGAAGACTTCGGCGTTACCGTCCCCTTCGATGCCTTTTATAAAAAGATCGCTGCCGGTGCCATGACGCGCACCTCCCAGCCTAACATTTCCGAGTACGTCGCCTTCTTTACGCCGTACCTCGAGCAGGGGAAGGACATCGTCCATCTCAGCCTCTCCTCCGGCATTTCCGGCGCTTACAATTCAGCCAGAAACGCTGCCGAAATCCTCTCCGAGCGTTTCCCGGATCGGAAGCTCTATATTATTGACTCTCTTGCTGCCTCCTCCGGCCAGGGCCTCCTGGTTGACTGGGCGGCCGACCGGCGCGACGCCGGCCTCTCCGCAGCCGAGCTCGCCGCCTGGATCGAGGCGAACAAGCTGAGAGTCCACCACTGGTTCTTCACCACCGACCTCTCGACGTTTGTGCGCGGCGGTCGCGTGTCCAAGGCAGCCGGTGTCTTCGGCGGCCTGCTGGACATCTGCCCCCTCCTGAATGTCGACCCCAAGGGCTGCCTCACCGCCCGGGAGAAGATCCGCACCAAGAAGCGCGTCATCCGCGAAACCGTCAAGAAGATGGAGCAGTTTGCAGAAAACGGCAGGGCGTACGACGGCAAGTGCTATATCTCCATGTCCGCCTGCTATGACGATGCCCGCGCCGTGGCAGATTTGATCGAAGAGACCTTCCCGAAGCTCAAAGGCAAGGTCGAGATCAACTGGATCGGCAACCTGATCGGCTCCCATACGGGCCCGGGCACCGTTGCTCTCTTCTTCTGCAGCGCCGAACCGAGAACCTGATAAAAACAGGATTGTTCTCCCTGCCGGATCTGCACATCGGCAGGGCAGAGGATCCTTTCCTCTTTGAAATGACAAAGAAACCAGGCAGCTAAAAACTTTCTGGTTTCTTTCTTTATATTCTCTGATATGATAGACCGTTATGCAGTTGGAAAAAAACCACCCTCGTTTGATTGATGTGAGGGTGGTTTTTTGGATAAAAGGCAGAACTTTTTTACTTCAGATTTGCCCTGATGATGTCGCCGATGATGCGGATGCCGTTGACGATCTGCTCGTCGCCGGAGCAGGAATAATTCAGGCGCATGCAGTGGTTGTTCCCGCCGTTGGGGAAGAACCCTGCGCCGGGCACGTAAGCCACATTCTTTTCCAGGCACTGCTTTGCCATGACCTTGGTGTCGATATAGTCAGGCAGCACAGCCCAGGTGAAGAGGCCGCCGTCCGGGTCGGTGAAGGTGACGCCCTCGGGGAAGTAATCCTTCATGGCCTGCACCATCACACCTGCGCGGTGTCCGTACACAGCGCGGATCTTCTCTACATGTGCGTCGATATCGAACATCTCAAGGTATTTGGAAACCGCCATCGCGCCGAAGGTGGACGTCTGCAGCACAGCCGCCTGGGCTACCAGGTTGAACTTGTTGATGTACTCGGGGTTTGCGCACATCCAGGCGATGCGGGTGCCCGGTGCGAGAATCTTGGAGAAGGTGCCGAGGTAGATGACCAGGCCCTTCGTATCCATCGACTTCAGAGCCGGCAGGAATTCGCCCTTGTAGCGCAGATCGCCGTACGGGTTGTCTTCTACGACGGGGATCTCGTACTTTGTGATGATCTCCATGAATTCCTTGCGGCGCTCCAGCGGCCAGGTGCGGCCGGACGGGTTCTGGAAGTCGGGGATGACGTAGATGAGCTTTACATTTTTGGTGGTGGCGAGAACCTTTTCGAGTTCGGACATGATCATGCCGTTCTCATCGGTCGGGATCTCAACGAAGGTCGGCTGGCTGAGCTTGAAAGCGTTGATGGCGCCCAGATAGCTCGGGCTCTCCATAATCACCACGTCGCCCGGATCGAGGAAGACGCGGCCGGCATAGTCAAGCCCCTGCTGGGAGCCTGCCGTCAGCAGAATGTTGGCGGGGTCGGTGTGGATGCTGTTCTTGGCAAGCATGCGCTCGGCAATCTGGCGGCGCAGCGGTGCCCAGCCGTCTGTTGTGCCGTACTGCAGGGCAACCGTCCCCTGCTCGTCGAGCACGGCGTCACAGGCTTTTTTGAAATCCTGCACGGGGAAGAGTTCCGGGGCGGGCAGGCCGCCGGCAAAGGAAGTCACTTCCGGGCGCTGTGTGAGAGCCAGCAGTTCGCGGATCTCGGAGGCTTTCACGTTATCCATCATTTTCGCAAAATTGACCATGTTTTTTCTCCTTTTCTCAATGATAAAATTGCCTGAAGTAGTACGTTTCTGATGTCTCCATTTTAACATAAACCGGCGGGGATGTAAAGATTATCCTTCCATGACGTGCATGGCGCGCAGCGTGCGATTCTCGATTCGCTCCTGCACTTCAAAGGCGTGTGCCTCCAGGTAATTCGAGCTGCTGTCAGTCAGTTCCTGTCGCGAAAGCTCCTGAATGACCTGCGCGCAGATGTCCTCTATAACACCCTCCTTCAGTGTGCTGTCATTCTCTCCGACAAGCAGGAACTCCAGTGCGTCCTTCAGCTCGGAAAGCCTCTCCAGCTGCCCCATCGCACGGAAGACCCACTTGTAGTACGGTGCATGGGCGCGGTTGAGCAGGAAGACCATGCTGCACGCGCTGCGCACGAATTCCGTCAGGGCGAGCTGTGCGGCGCTTGCCTCTCCGTGAGCGAGGCAGCGGGCGTAGTTGTACTGGCCGGCCTGCGCCATCTCGGCTGCCCGGGCGGCGATCTTCTTTTTCCGCACATCCTCCGGCATCCCGTGCAGCAGTGTTTCCCGGATAGCGGAGAATTCCCCCAGATCATCCCGCCAGACTTCGCCGTTTGTTGCCTCGGCCAGCGCCCAGGAGGGGAGGGACAGCCAGTGCTCCGGGCTTTCCGGTGCGCCTGAGCACCCGGTATACCGCCGATAAAAGTCGCCCGTGCGCAGCACACCGAGTTTTTTCTCACCCATGGCGCTGCGCTCGGCAGTCCCCGGAGTGACCAGTTCCCGGTAGGCATGTGCAAGGCGTGCGCCGACAGCCAGGTCATCCCCGTCCGTAAGCCACAGGCAGAAGCCGGGTACAAAGTCATGATCGCGGGAGAGTTCGTCGTCAAAGCCGAAGCATTCCGAGCCGTGCCCCGCAAGACCGACGGCAATTCGCCCCTCGTACGCCGGGAACAGCGAACGGATTATCTCCCTGCCCTTGGATTCGTAAAGCGCCTTTGCCTCTTCCAGCCCTTTCATCTGCGTCCTCCCATTGATTTTTCCTGTTTGTGATTATATAATAAATCAAATGATTGCGAAAGAGGTTTTTTATGGAAAGCAAACTCGAAAATGCGGTACAGCTGTTGCAGAGTGAAGGCTTTGCCGGAGCGTACAGCTTTGTTTTTCTGATCCGCTGGGCTTCCCTTGCGGGCGATAAGGCGCTTCTGCAGCGCATCGGCAAATCGCTGGAGGAGATGGACTCCTTTCGGGAGAGTGCATCCCTTGCCTATGTCTATGCGGAGTATTATGAGGCGTCCCGGGCCCCTTTCTGTGAACCTGCCGCGGCGTTTCTGATCGGCAGGTGCTCTGAGGAGGACCCGCTTTATCTCGCAGCCCTTGCCAAATGCGCCCGCGTGTTCCGGCGTGAGGAGTTTTTTGCCCTGGCCCGGCCTCTCGCGGATGAATGCCCGCCTGCAGATCCTTTTGCCGCCCTCGGCCTGCTGGAGCTTTACCGTGCCACCTTCCACGGGGAATATCTGAACCGCGCAGTCGCCGTTGCGGAGGAGATCCGCCTGCGTTTCAGAGAGCTCTTCTCTCCGGACGAGGCTTATGACGGTGAAGAACCGTCCTTCAACAGCGCCGTTGCCCTGCTGTATGATGAGCTCGCTCGCCTCACGCAGGAGGAGCAGTGGGTCAAGGCCCGGGAAGTGCAGAACAGGTTCGTCTCTCTCCTGGCTGACCGGTATCCTACCCGTGTCTCCTTCGGGCTTTGTGCCCTGCTGTCGGACGCTTTTGAAGCGAAGACGATCGTCTGCGCCGTCCCGGAGGGGAAAGAGCCGCCGGAGCTGGACGCGCTGCTCTCTTTTTACGCACCGCTGACCGAGCGGATCGTGATCCCGACGAAAACCGATACCGTAAAATACTTTCTGATGCAAAACGGAAAGCTTGAAGAAATAAAAGGCATATGATAGAATAGCCGTCATGATGAAAAAGACGTTTGCTGTTATTTTGCTTATTCTGCTCCTCGTCGGCTGCGCCGTGCCTTCTTTTGCAGAGGACATCCCGGAGCCCGGGCTGGATGCCGCCCTGCGCAAGGCGCAGGAATTCAACGAGTGGATGCGCCAACGTACGGATGATGAAATCGCGGCGGAAATGCACATCTCCCGCTGGGATGTTCTCAGCCCCTACGGAACAGAAGCCCCGCCCGATCCGCTCATTGAAGTCTCCGAGGGTGACACGTGGGACGATCTGCTCCGGCGCCTTCTTGTAAAATACGAGGCCGACGCTGAAGGTGTCGGCATCGGCTATTACAACAGCCGTACCGGGGAAGAGCACTACATCAATGCCGACCGGTATATGGTGTCTGCCAGTATGTTCAAGGTCCCGCTGAACATGATCTATGCCGACAAGGTGTCCTCCGGCGAGATGACCATGGATTCCGAGATCTTCGGTGCGCCATACCGCTGGTACCAGTACCGCACCATCGTCGAGTCGGATAACGACAGGTCGGTGGACCTGATGAATTATCTCGGCGGATACCGGGCTTTCAAGGAGTACCAGATCCCCTATCTCGGCAACGACCCTGTTGAGGATCTCGGCTGGAACTACCAGATTGAGAACTTCTACAATCCGCGCCAGTTTATCCACATGCTCCGCTCTCTCCTCGCCGAGCCGGAGCGGTTTCCAGGCATCCTGGAAAACATGCTGCAGGCGACCCCGTATTCCTACCTCCACCAGTACGAGCGCCGCTATCCGATCGCCCAGAAATACGGCTTTGTGGAGCAGGCGGAGTCGAACCGGGGATACCACACCTATATCAATTCCTGTGGCGTTGTCTTTACCGAGACGCCCTTCTGCCTCGTCATTTTTACCGACAATGTCCTGAAGGCCTACGATCTGATGGCGGAACTCTGCATGGTGATGTGTGACTATACCAACATGGTCTCCCGCCTTGCCGATGAGAACGACGCCCGCCAGGAGCAGGCCAAGGAACAGGCAGAGGAACAGGCTCGGATTGCTCAGGCCGCCGATGATCGGGAAGCCATTGCCGCTGAGGCACAGGCCCTTGCCGCTGCCTTGCGCGGAGAGGGGACGGGCGTGGTGTTTTCCCCGGTTTCCCTGTCCCGTGAAAATACGACAGTTCAGCCATCGAGGTTTCAAATGTCAGTCTTATCTTCCATTCTTCTGCTTTGGATTTTCATAGCGATGGTTGTCGGCTTTGTGGTGATTTTCCGCCACAATGTGTCCGGCAAAGTCAACGCGTTCTGGGCGGTGCTCGCCATCATCCTGACGGCGCTGGCCCTTGTGCTGTGCATCGTGGGGTTCAACTTCGGCACGCTCTATGCCAAACCGGGCGGTAATCCCTCCGACACGGCATCTGCCTTTCTTGACGCGGTTCTGGCTGAAGACTATGAAACGGCTTATTCCTGCCTGGGCAACTATTCCAGCCTCGGCCTGGAGCTGACCCCGGAAACGGAGGAAAGCCGTCTGCTCTATGATGCCCTGAAGGAGAGTTACGGCTATACCCTCCGCGGCAATGCAGAGGTGAACGGGCTTCAGGCCCGGCAGACGGTTGCCCTGATGCACCTGAATCTCAAAGCTGTGAGGAATGACGCGGCCGACCGTGTTGCCGCTCTTCTGGAGGAGCTGGCGGAAAAACGTCCGCATGATCAGATCTTTGATGAGAACGGAAAGGTCCTTTCCTCCGTAGCCGACGAGGTTTACCGCACCGCGCTTGCCCAGGCTCTGGATACCGGCAACCGGTACGTCACATCATCAGATATCGATATTTTGCTGGAGTTCATCAACGGCAGGTGGCTGATCCGTGCCGATGAGAATCTCCTCTCCGCACTCTCGGGAGGCGCAGCTGATGCCTGACAGACCGTCTGCTAAGAGAGAAAGCCATATCCGGAAAAAACAGCGCCCCTCCTCGTCAGCAGGGGCGGTTTTTGCCGTGCTCTCCCTGCTCATGCTTTGCTGGATGGCATTTGCCCTGCATCCTGATTCCAGAACTTCGGCCGACTGGTCAGAGGCAAAGGAGAACACCAGCCTCGTCGCGGGGCTGGATGTATTTACCGTCAACGGCAAAAGCTCCGCATTCAGCTCGGTTACAAACCGGGCCGAAGAGCACTATATTATCCCGGAAGGTGCACTCACCGCACCGGTGCCGGATGTCTTATCCTACGGTGAGACGTTCCGTGCCCGCGATGTGATGGAGATCATCGAAGATGCGCGGGATTCCGGCCTGCTCGGCAAAACGGAGCGCACGGTTTTCTCACTGTCTTCTGCTATGGATCAGGACAGCCCTATCCTTACTTATCGCGACGAGACGATTCTCGCCATCACCTGGCAGGAGGAGGTTGACGGGCACCTCTGTACTTTCTGCGAGGTCAAACTGGCCGACGCATCTCAGCTTCGCCGCAAGCTCTCGCAGGATATCTACGCTGCCCCCGTGAAGTCTCTTGCCACTGACCTTGCCGCGCAGGGAAATGCCGTCGCGGCAATCAATGCAGACAATTACCTCAGTCACGAGCTGGGCATTGCAGTTTACCAGAGGGAAGTCCGCCGTTTCATCCAATGGCCGTATTCCTTATCAAACAGATGTTTCAACGCCGTCGATACGCTCTTTGTAGATGCGTCAGGAAACTTCCGCTTCAGTCTGGCCGGCACACAGTGGACGAAGGAGGATGTGGAGCGCTTTGTGTCGGAAAACGAGATCCGCTTCTCGCTTGTCTGCGGCCCGGTGCTTGTTATTGCCGGGCAGGCGCAGCCGGTGAAGAGTTATCCGCTCGGCTCACCCCGCACTTCTTCCGCCCGGGCGGCCATCGCCCAGTGCGGCACGCTGCACTATCTCTACGTGTCAGTCCCCAGGACGCAGGGCAGTTCCGGCTGCACGGCGGAGGAACTCGCAGCCATCCTGTGCAGCAAAAAGGTGGAGCACGCCTATGCACTGGCTGGCGGGCTTACGGCGGAGCTGGTTTTCGACGGTCAGGTCTATGCACCTTCGGGAGACACTGCGGAAGTGCCGGTGAGTGATATCCTCTACTTTGCGACCGCTCTTCCGTATAAGGGGGTGGCAAAGAAGTGAATTCAGCCATTGCCTTCTGTTTCGGGCCCGTTGTCATATACTGGAGCGGGATCGTGATCGCCTGTGGAGTGTTTGCCGGTTTTCTGCTGGCGTATTCGCTTTATACTGCCCACAGTGGGCGAGGGAGCGATATGTGGATTCTCTTCGCCTTCGCAATGATCCTCGGCGTGTTCTTCAGCCGGCTTCTTCATGTCCTCTCCAACCCGGAGCAATATGAAAACCTTCCCCGTGCCTTTTTCGACGGTTCGCAGGGCAGCTTCTGGTTGCCGGGTGCCGTGCTGGCGCTGGTGCCTGCAGCCGTTCTCGCAAAGCGCTTCGGAGCTGGTGCATCTCCTGCGGAGCTGCTCGACGCCGCTGCACCCGGCGCAGCGCTTGCTGTGGCCTTTATCCGCTTCAGCGCTCTCTTTACCAATGCCTGCCGGAGTGTTTTTTCAATTTCCAGCCCGGCTTTTCAGCACTATCCGTTTGCAGCTCCTGCCCCTTATACGGATGCTTCCGGGGACATAGTGTGGCACTTTGCTTCGTTTTTCGTGATGGCTGTCGCCATGCTTCTCGTCACGGTTGCTCTTGTGGCCTTCTATATCCGCTGCCACGGGGAGAAGACAAAGACTCCCTGCAGCCGCAGCGGCAACATCGCAAGGATCTCCCTGGCGGTGTACTGCGCGGTGGAATTTGTAATTGACTCCACTCGCTCTGATGCTTCTCCTGTGCACTTTCTCCTCCTGCGCGTGCTCAACCGGTTTGCTGCATCCGTCCGCCTGACCCAGCTGTTTGCCGTTGTCTCTCTGATCTTGGTAATGGGGTATTACACCCGGTGCTCCGGCCTGGCAAACGGAGTACAAAAGAAGCAGAAACTTCTGTGTGTGCTTTTTGCGTGTGCACTGCTTGGCTGTATTCTGACGGAGGTTCTGCTCCGCCGGGCGGATGCATATCTGCCACTCTATATTGCCCAGGCGCTCTGTGCTGCCCTGGCTGTCACCGCCGTCTGGCTGCAGTATCGTTCGTGCAGGGATGACGCCCCGGAGGACTCGGACGAGCCTTTATACTGACACTGACCACAGTACCGCCGGTTTTCACCGGCGGCTTTTTTGTCCCCGAAAACTCTGCCTTGAAATGGCAGGAGTGTTATGGTAAAATATTTTGAAATGCGAGGTTTTTGTCGAAGAGGAAGCCTCTCATGGGAAACAGATGAGGAGAAAGAGAATTCTGTGTATTTAAAAGCACTGGAAATTCAGGGGTTCAAGTCTTTCGCGGACAAGACTCGTCTTACTTTTGAAAAAGAGATTACAGCTGTAGTCGGTCCGAATGGTGCGGGGAAGAGCAATCTCAGTGATGCAATTCTCTGGGTCATGGGCGAACAGCGCACCAAGACGCTGCGCGGCAGCAAAATGGAAGATGTGATCTTCGGTGGCAGTGCGCTTCGTTCCCCGATGGGGTTTGCCGAAGTATCCCTGATTATTGATAACTCTGCGCGTATTTTTGACAGCGACAGCCCGGAAGTCGAGCTGACGCGCCGGTATTATCGCAGCGGTGAAAGCGAATACTATATCAATCGGGAACAGGTGCGGTTGAAAGATATCAACGCCCTTCTGTTTGACACCGGCCTCGGGAGAGACGGCTATTCCGTCATCGGCCAGGGGAAGATTGCAGACATTATTTCTACCAAAAGTACAGACCGCCGCGAAGTCTTTGACGAAGCGGCGGGTATTTCACGCTACCGTTATCGCAAGGAAGAGGCGGAGCGCCGCCTCGAGCGCACGGATGAAAACCTTTTGCGCATCCATGACAAAATTGAAGAGCTGGAGTTGCAGGTCGGCCCGCTGAAAGAACAGTCGGAAAAGGCGAAGCAGTACCTGCTTCTGCGTGATGATCTTCGCATCCGTGAAATCTCTGCCTGGATGACAACGCTTGATCGGTTACACGAGCGCTCTTCATCTATCGAAGCTGAATACGAAGAAGCAAAGATGGCGCTGGAAAAGGCGAAAGCGGATCTGGATGCACTGTATGCTGCATCCGGGAGCCTGTCTGAGCGGATGCATCGTAAGGATGAAGAGAGCGAACGGGCCAGAGAACACCTCTCCGCGAAGGAAGCGGAGGCAGCTGCCTGCGAATCTGCTCTTGCGGTGATTAAAGCGAATATTGCCGGCAGTGAGGCATCCTCAAAACGCCTGGAGGAGGACATTTCCGAGCAGGAAAACCGTGCTGCCGAAGTACGCACCAACATTACGGAACATGAGCAGAGGCTGGAATCAATCCGCGGAGAGCTGGAGAGCGTTCAAGGTGAAATCAGCGCGAATGACAATGTGCTGGCCGGCTGCCGGATGAAGATCGCCTCCCGCGAACAGGCGCTGAATGATGTTTCCGAAAAGACAAACCACCTTTCCGTGGAGATGCGCAGTCTGGAGTCCCGTATTGTGATGCTCTCCGAGATGGAGAAGGACTATGAAGGCTATTCAAAAGCCGTCAAAACAGTTATGCGGGAAGCCTCTCGCGGGACGATCCGCGGGGTGCACGGTCCGGTTTCCAACCTGATCCGCGCGGATGAGGAATGTGCCCTCGCCGTTGAAACGGCTCTCGGTGCCGCCGGGCAGAATATCGTGATCGGTACCCGGAATGACGGGCGCTCTGCCATCGAAATGCTGAAACGGACGGACGGAGGCCGGGCGACCTTCCTTCCGCTGGATACCATCAAAGGCTCTGTCATGCGTGACGCTCCCGTGAACGATCCGGGCTTTGTCGGCGTCGCCTACGACCTTGTGACGTTTTCTCCCGAGTACAGCCAGATTGTGGCGAATTTGCTGGGAAAAACCATCGTGGTGGAGTCACTGGCAGATGCCATCCGCATTTCCAAAAACAACAATGACCGTTACCGCATCGTAACGCTGGACGGGCAGATGATCCACGCGGGCGGCTCCATGACGGGCGGCAGCGCTGCGAAGGGGACAGGGATACTTTCACGTGCCAACGAACTCCGGACCCTGAAAGACAAGCGCAGCGGGATGGATGCCCAGATGGAAGCCTGCCAGGCTCAGCTTGAGAAAGCGCGGTCATCCCTTGCCGTGGTGCGCAACGATCTGGACATTGCGATGGAAGACCGCAATACTCTTGCTGCCAGGGAATCTTCCCTGCAGGCGGAGTTTTCTGCAGTCGGCAATACGGTTAAACAATTCAGAATGCTGCTGGACAGCCTTTCGGGTGACAGTGATGCTCGCCGGAAGGCGATTGAGGAGGCAAAGCAGCAGATCTCCGCGATGCAGAAGCAGGCGGAAGAGAAAGCCGAGGAGCTTTCCGGGATTAACGAGGCTGCGGCAGCCATCCGCAGGGAGATCGACGAGATCAGCAAGGCCAAGCTGGAACTGGAAGGACGCCGCAGTCGTACGGAGAAATCCACGCAGGAACGTAGTGGTGAAATCATCGAGCTGGAGCGCAAGGCGGCCCGCATCGAGCAGAAAAAGCTCTCTTCCGACATGGAGGAGAAGCAGATTCTCGACAAGCTCTGGGACAACTACGAGCTGAGCCGCTCCTCTGCACAAGCCCTCCGGCAGCCTGTGGAAAACCTGCAAAAGCTGAACAAGGAGATCTCTGATCTGCGCCGACAGATTTCCGCCCTCGGGACCCCAAATCTCGGCGCCATTGAGGAATACGAACGGGTGAGTACGCGCTATGAGTTTCTCACATCCCAGCGTGATGACATCGAAAAGGCGAAGAGCGAGCTCGTCGGTATCATCCGGGATGTTACCAAGGAGATGAAAACGGTATTTCTCGATCAGTTTTCCAGAATCAATGAGGCGTTTCAGCAGACGTTTAAAGATCTCTTCGGAGGCGGCAAGGCATCTCTCGAGCTTGAAGATCCGGAAAACGTGCTGGAATGCGGCATCGATATTAAATGCCAGCCGCCCGGAAAGACGCTCTCCAGTTTGACGCTTCTGTCTGGCGGAGAAATGGCTTTTGTAGCGATTGCCCTCTACTTCGCTATTTTGAAAGTGCGGCCTACGCCATTCTGCGTGATGGACGAGATCGAGGCTGCTCTGGATGAGGCAAACGTCTCCCGGTTTGCCGACTATATGCGCGAAATGGCCGGGAAGACGCAATTTATCGTCATTACGCACCGCCGCGGCACCATGGAAGAGGCAGACATGCTCTATGGTGTGATGATGCAGGAAAAAGGTGTTTCAGCCGTACTGGAGCTTGACCTTGATCAGGCTGCAAGAACAGCAGAGGAGTAAAAAATGGGATTTTTTGACAAGATGTTTTCGGGTCTTTCCAAAACCAGAAAGAACATGGTCGAGCTCGAGGAGCTGTTTCAGGACTATGCACCCGACAGTGAAGATTTTTACGATGACCTGGAAGAGCTGCTCGTTCTCTCCGACGTAGGCGTCGAGACAGCCGAGAGCGTCATCAAGGGAATGCGCAAGTTAACGTGGGAGCGTCGCTTCCGAAAGGGTTACGAAGCCCGCGAAGGGCTGATCGAGCTGCTGTCCAAAATCCTTACGGTGGGCAGTCCGGAGCTGAAACTTGATACGAAACCATCCGTTATCCTGATGACAGGGGTTAATGGAGTGGGCAAAACGACCAGCATCGGCAAGCTCGCAGCCCAGCTGAAAAAAGAAGGGAAAAGTGTCCTCCTCTGTGCGGGGGATACATTCCGTGCAGCGGCTGCAGAGCAGCTCGGCATCTGGGCAGAGCGCTCAGGGGCTGATTTTGTCCGCCACGAAGAGGGGAGCGACCCGGCAGCCGTCGTCTATGATGCGGTGTGCGCCGCAAAGGCAAGAGGCATTGACGTCGTGATTGTTGACACGGCGGGACGGCTTCACAACAAGCAGAATCTGATGAACGAGCTATCCAAGATGCGCCGTGTAATCAGCCGGGAGCTTCCGGATGCCGATGTGGAAACGCTCATGGTGCTCGACGCCACGACAGGCCAGAACGGCCTGATTCAGGCGGAACAGTTTCTGGAGACGGCCGGCCTCACCGGTATTATCCTCACCAAGCTGGATGGCACCGCCAAAGGCGGCATTGTGTTTGCCATTGCTAACAAGCTGGGGCTTCCGGTCAAGTACGTTGGAGTGGGAGAACAGATCGATGACCTGATCCCCTTCGACCCGAAGACCTTTGTGGAGGCACTGTTCAAATGAAGCTGATTCTTGCCAGCAACAATGCAAACAAGCTGAAGGAATTCCGCTCTCTGGTGGCGGATCTGGATATTGAGCTTCTTTCGCAGAAAGAGGCAGGCTGTGATTTCGAGGTGGAAGAAACCGGGACCACGTTTGAAGAAAATGCTTATCTCAAAGCTTCCGCCGTGACGGAGGCCACCGGCATTGCTGCTGTAGCCGACGATTCCGGCCTGTGTGTGGATGCGCTGGGTGGTGAGCCGGGCATCTATTCCGCCCGTTACGGGCTGGGGCATGCCGCGTCCGACGAGGAACGCTACCGGTATCTGCTGCAGAAGATGGAGGGGGTGAAAGACCGCTCTGCTCGTTTCGTCTGCTGCATATGCTGTACTTTTCCCGACGGTTCGGTCATTCGTTCCCGTGGAGAGTGCGAGGGCGAGATCCTGCTTGCCCCAAAGGGACAAAACGGCTTCGGCTATGACCCGGTATTTCATCCGCTCTGTCTGGACAAGAGCATGGCAGAGCTGAGCCCGGAGGAGAAGAATGCAATCTCCCACCGAGGCAAGGCGCTGCGCGCATTTATCGAAGAGCTTCGAAAGCTCTGAAAATCTGACTCTCCGGCTGCCGGTTTCCGGCAGCCTCATTCCGTTTAAAAAGGCAGGGAAAAGCGATGAATACAGGCCTTTATCTTGCACAATCCTATCAGGATGCCTGGAGCGACTATCAGAGAAGCGTCCGTAACGCTTCCTTCCCGGTGTGGGACTATGTGGTGCTCACAGCCAGCAATGCCCATCAGGCCGAGGGGTTTCAGGCACAGCTGGATGCACGCAGGGCTTTTCTGCCGGCACGGACCCGTTTCCTGGTTCTCCCTGATGAGGGCGGTGTACGTGTCGGGAGCGGTGGAGCTACCCTCTCTGTACTGAAGGCAATCCGCGAGCGTGAGCCTTCCTTTGCCGGGCAGCGGATTCTGGTGATCCACAGCGGGGGCGACAGTAAGCGCATCCCTCAGTATTCCGCCGTAGGAAAGCTGTTTTCCCCTGTCCCGCATCTTCTGCCGGACGGGCGTCCGTCCACCCTGTTTGACGAGTTTATGATCGCCATGTCTGCTGTGCCGGGCCGCATCCGCGAGGGGATGCTGCTGCTCAGCGGTGATGTGCTGCTGCTCTTCAACCCGCTTCTGATCGACTATCCCGGGCACGGTGCTGCCGCCATCAGCTTCAAGGAAAAGGTAGAGACGGGCAAGGATCACGGCGTTTTCCTCCGCGGGGAGGACGGAACTGTACGGACCTTCCTGCACAAGCAGTCGGAGGAGACGCTCCGTGCTGCCGGGGCGGTAAACGAAAACGGCGCGGTGGATATCGATACCGGTGCCGTCATCTTCGGTTCGGATATGCTCGAGAGCCTCTACAGCCTGATCTCGACCGGCGGCGTATTTGACAGTGAAAAATACCGCGCATTGGTCAACAGCAAAGTACGCCTGAGCCTGTACGGGGACTTTCAGTATCCTCTGGCGTCCGACTCTACGCTGGAACAGTTCTACCGGGAAAAGCCGGAGGGCGATTACACGGATGAACTGCTCTCTGCCCGTAAGGCCGTATGGCAGGCACTGCGGCCTTACCGCATGAAGCTGCTCCGTCTTGCTCCGGCCAAATTTATCCATTTCGGCACCACTCAGGAAGTCCTGCACCTGATGGATGAGGAAACGCCCCAGTACAGCCATCTCGGCTGGAGCCGCTGTGTTGCCTGTTCGATGGAGGGGAGCGCCGGATACAATTCCGTTGTCTCGCCGCGTGCGGAAGTCGGAGAGCACTGTTATTTTGAAGTCTCCTATGTGCACGGCGGTGCAAAAATCGGAGATGGGAGCATCCTCTCCTGCCTTGAGATACATGCCGGTGACGTTGTTCCGCCCCATACTGTCCTGCACGGCCTGAAGCAGACGGACGGGCGCTTCGTCTGCCGTATTTACGGCGTTGCAGATAATCCGAAAGACTCCCTCTTCTTCGGCAAGCCGCTGGAAGGGGATCTGTGGGAAGAGGGCGAGGAGCATACTCTATGGAATGCCCGCCTCTATCCTGTGTGCGATACTATCCGGGAGGCCGTTGCCTGGGCGCTGAAGCTGCCGGAGATGGCTGCCGCCGGCATCTGGCCGGAGGAGTGGAAAGCCTGCACCCGGAAATCTTTGTGCTCCGGCTTCAACGATGCCGATCCGCAGGCCATTTTGAGTTGGGAAGCCCGGATGCATCAGCTTGTGGAGATGAATGCCCTTTCCGCCATGATCGAGAGGAAAGTACCCGCCCGGGAAGGCAGGCTGACCGCTCCGCTGACACAAATTCAGCAGAACTGGCTGGATTCCCATCTGCAGCGTGCAGACATCAGTGAGGAGATGCGCCTGCACTGGTATGTCGGCACGGCGCTCGGCACTGCGGAAGGAGAAAAGGAAGCAGCTGAAGCCTTCTACTGTCTCGGCAGGGCGATCCTGCGGGAAACGCTGTCGGGCCTGCAGGTCTCAGAGGAGGCCCGCATCACGAAGGACGAACATTCCGTTTCCCTGCCTCTGCGCGTCAACTGGGGCGGCGGCTGGTCGGATACACCTCCCTACTGCAACGAAAACGGCGGTACGGTTCTCAATGCGGCCATCCTTCTCAATGGGGAACGGCCCGTAAAGGTGACGCTGAAACGTCTGGACGAACCGAAGATCGTCTTTGACAGCCGGGATATGGATGTTCACGGAGAATTCACGGCCATTGAACCGCTCCAGCGTGTCGGCGACCCGTTTGATGCCTTTGTTCTACAGAAGGCAGCTCTTCTGGCATGCGGCGTGATCCCGGCTTCGGGCGGCAGCCTGGAAGAGGTGCTCTCGCGCCTCGGCGGCGGCTTCCGGATGGAATCCGAGGTCACCGGTGTGCCGAAAGGCTCCGGTCTCGGCACCAGCAGCATTCTGGCTGCGGCATGCGTCAAAGCCCTGTTCGAGTTCCTCGGCATTTCGCACACGGAAGACGATCTTTATTCCCACGTCCTCTGCATGGAACAGATTATGTCAACCGGCGGTGGCTGGCAGGACCAGGTCGGCGGCGTGACGGACGGGATCAAGTACATCTTTTCTCAACCCGGGTTCCGGCAGAAGCTCCGGGTGGAGCATGTCGAACTGGAAGAGGAGACGCTTCACGAGCTCAATGAGCGTTTTGCCCTGATCTACACCGGGCAGAGGCGGCTTGCGCGCAACCTGCTGCGCGACGTTGTAGGCCGCTACCTCGGCAATGAGCCGGATGCGCTCTTTGCCCTCAACGAAATCCAGCGCAAAGCCGCACTGATGCGCTTTGAGCTTGAGCGCGGGAATATTGATGCTTTTGCCGCACTCCTCAATGAACACTGGGAACTGAGCAAGCAGATCGACAGCGGATCCACCAATACACTGATTGACCAGATTTTTGATTCTGTGGATGACCTGATCGCAGGCCGGATGGTCTGCGGTGCAGGCGGCGGGGGCTTTCTCCAGGTGGTGCTGAAGCGAGGTGTCAGCCGCGGGGAGCTTCAGGCAAGGCTGAAATCCGTCTTCCAGGATACCGATATTAACGTCTGGTCCTGCACGATCCTCTGAACAGCTTTCTCTGTTCACAAAAATATCATTGAAAAACACCTTGCGATAGCATATAATCAAATAACAGAAAACCAAATGAGCTGTTTTTTTTCAGAAAGGAGCAAATAATATGGGCCTTATCAGTGCAGCGGTCAATTCCGTGACGGGCGTTGCCCAGAGCCAGTGGAAGGAATTTTTCTATTGTGATGCGATTCCTGCGGACATCCTTGTCGTAAAGGGAAAAAAGAAAAGCACCGGGTATTCTCCGGCAGCCAAATTGAATGACAACGTCATTTCGGACGGGTCTGTCATCGCCGTGGCAGACGGGCAGTGCATGATGATTACCGAGCAGGGCAAGGTGGTGGACATCTGCGCTGAATCCGGTGAGTATATCTACGATATGTCCTCCGAGCCTTCCGTCTTTGTGGGGGATCTCGATGAGTCCGTCATGAAGGTCTTTCAGGAGATCGGAAAGCGCTTCAGCTTCGGCGGCGTTGCGGGGAAGGACCAGCGGGTCTATTATTTCAACACCAAAGAGATCGTCGGCAACAAGTACGGTACGCCGAATCCCGTGCCTTTCCGTATTACGGATAGGAATATCGGCCTGGATATCGATGTCGGTGTCCGCTGCTTCGGGGAATACAGCTACCGCATCTGCAATCCGATCCTCTTCTACACCAATATCTGCGGCAATGTGAGTGACGTATATCCCAAGCAGAATCTGGACGGGCAGCTCCGTGCCGAACTGCTGACGGCGCTTCAGCCTGCGTTTGCAGCTATTTCCGAGAAGGGCATCCGTTATTCCGCCCTGCCCGGCCATGCCAATGAGATCTGCGCTGCGCTCAACGAAGCGCTTGCTCCCAAGTGGAGAGACCTGCGCGGAATCGAAATCGTCTCCTTCGGTGTGTCGAGCGCGACCATCAGCGAAGAAGACGAGAAGATGATCAAGGAACTTCAGCGCACGGCAGCCCTCAAGGATCCCGCCTTTGCAGCGGCGCATCTTGCGGGTGCCCAGGCGCAGGCAATGCAGGCGGCGGCAAACAACACAGCCGGTGCTGCTACGGGCTTTTACGCCATGAATATGGCAGCCCAGGCAGGCGGCATGAATGCGGCAAATCTCTTTAACCTGGCTTCCCAGCAGGCGGCCGCCCAGCCTCAGCAGAGTGCTGCTCCTGCCGATTCCTGGACGTGCCCTTCCTGCGGCACGCAAAACCATGGCAAGTTCTGCATGGAATGCGGTGCAAAAAAGCCGTCCGCTGCACTCAAGTATCGCTGCGACAAGTGCGGATGGGTTCCTTCTGACCCAACGAAGCCGCCTAAATTCTGTCCGGAATGCGGTGATCCGTTCAACGTTGACGACGTTGTATCCTGAGGAGATTTATGTTTGGTCTGACTGTGTCCGAGGCCGCCGCGATCTGCGGCGGCTCGGTTTATACTACGCAGGAGATGCCGGAAAGCGGCGATGTTGAGCTCACCGGCATCGTGATTGACAGCCGTGCAGTGGCGCCAGGCAATCTGTTCGTCGCCTACCGCGGCGAGAAGACGGACGGGCATCTGTATATCGCTTCTGCACTGCACAGCGGGGCAGCCTGTGCCTTGGCGGAGTATGTTCCGGATGGAGTTGCCGGCCCTGTCATAGTCTGCGAAGATGTACAGATAGCAGTCGAAAAGCTGACGGCAGCTTTTCGGGAGAAGATTTCCGTCCCGGTGATCGGCATTACGGGCAGTGTGGGCAAAACCACGGCCAAGGAAATGGTTTCTGAAGTGCTTTCGCAGCATTTTCGCGTACATAAGAATGCCGGGAATCTGAATAACACCATCGGAGTGCCGGTTGCCCTCAGTGGCGTCAGCAGGACGGATGAAATCGTCGTACAGGAGATGGGCATCAATCATTTCGGGGAGATGGATCACCTCGGTGCAATGGTGAAGCCCGACTTCATGCTCTTTACCCGCATCGCGCATGCGCATTTGGAATTTCTCGGGGATCTCAACGGTGTTTTTCGCGCCAAAACGGAAGTGCTGGCCCATATGAAGAGCGATGCCCCGGTTTTCTACAACGGGGATGACCCGTATCTCAAACCCTTTACCGAAAGGGAGAACAGCATGAGCTTCGGCAGGGGAGAGCACTGCGACGTGCGGGCGGAAAACGTAACCTTCCGAGTAGACTGCCCCATCTCATGTGACATCTGTTTTCAGGATCGCATAATCCCCGTGGAAATCCCCGCTTTCGGGGAACATATGGTTTATGCCGCATTGGAAGGAGCTGCCGTGGGGCTGTATTTCGGCCTGACTGATGAGGAAATCGCTGCCGGAATTGCCGCTTACCGGACGGTCGGCCGACGCTTCTCCTGCCTGGATACCGGTTCCATTCTGCTGATTGATGACTGTTACAATGCCAATCCGGACTCTGTAATGTCTTCGGTCAATACACTGATGGGGCTGCCGGGCAGGCATGTCTGTGTACTGGGCGAGATGCTTGAACTCGGGGGGGAATCCGCCCGGATGCACCGGGAGATCGGAGCATATGCCCGCTCAAAAGGAGTGGATCTGCTGATTGCCTCCGGTGAACTGTGCAGGCATACGGTGCTGGGGTTCGGAGAAGGCGCTGTATACTTCCCGGACAAACCGGCTATGATGGCAGCCCTTCCGGAGCTGCTTCGGCGCTTTGACGCTGTGCTGGTAAAGGCCTCTCTCGGCTCTGCTTATGCAGAGGTTTCCGACTTTCTGAAAAACCTCGTTTTATGAAAGGAATTTCCGATGAACAGTGAAATAAGAGATCTCTCCCTTGCGCCTTCCGGGGCGCGGAAAATAGAGTGGGTGGAGCGGAACTGCGATCTTCTGCGTACTCTGCGTACCGAATTTCAGCAGACGCTTCCGTTCCGCGGCCTTCGCATTGCGCTCTCCGTCCATCTGGAAGCGAAAACGGCGTTCCTCTGCAAGGTGCTGCAGGCGGGCGGCGCAGAAATGTTCGTTACCGGTTCCAACCCTCTCTCAACCCAGGATGATGTGGCTGCTGCTCTTGTGGCTGACGGCCTGGAAGTGCATGCCTGGTACGGGGCTACTGAGGAGGAATACTTTTCCCATATCCGCCATGTGCTGGAAAACCGGCCGAATATCATCATTGATGATGGCGGCGATCTCGTCAACATGATCCACAATGAGATGCCGGAGCTGATTCCGGGCATCATCGGCGGATGTGAAGAGACGACTACCGGCATCAACCGCCTGGAGGCGATGAACCGCGCCGGGAAGCTTGCCTTTCCGATGATCCGCGTCAACAATGCCGCCTGCAAACACTTCTTCGACAACCGTTACGGCACAGGCCAGTCCGTGTGGGACGGGATCTGCCGTACCACCAACCTGATTGTTGCCGGCAAAGTGGTTGTGGTATCCGGCTACGGATGGTGCGGAAAAGGAACAGCTCTGCGGGCAAAGGGGCTGGGAGCTCGTGTAATCGTCACGGAGGTCGATCCGATCCGCGCCCTCGAGGCTGTGATGGATGGATATGACGTCATGCCGATGAAAGACGCTGCTGCCGTTGGCGACTTCTTCATCACCGTCACCGGGTGCGACAAGGTCATCGGGGAAGAGATCTTCCCTCTCCTAAAGGACGGGGCGATCCTCTGCAACGCCGGGCACTTTGATACCGAGATCGACATGGCCTGTCTGCGATCCGTCGCACTTGAACAGCGAGAGCAGCGGAAGAACATCATGGGCTATCGCCTGGAAAACGGCCGCTGGATCTTTGTCCTGGGTGAAGGACGGCTTGTAAATCTTGCCTGTGCCGACGGGCATCCGGCTGAGATTATGGATATGAGCTTTGCCATCCAGGCACTCTCTGCAAAGTATCTGGTGGACCATGCCGGAGAGATGACGGAAAAACTGATTGACGTTCCCCCGGAGGTAGACCGCGGTGTAGCCACACGAAAGCTCGCCTTTATGGGTAAAAAAATCGATACGCTCACTGCCGGGCAGGAGAAGTATCTGAACAGCTACAATTTATAGAAATGAAAAAAACGGATTATCAGCTCCTTCGGGAGCAGCTCATATCACTGACGGCAGGTGTGCCTCATCTGACGGCGAATCTCGCCAATGCTTCCGCCCTGCTCTGGCAGGAACTCGACGGAATCAACTGGGCAGGTTTTTATCTCGCGGAAGGGGACCTGCTTGTGCTCGGGCCATTTCAGGGAAAACCCGCCTGCATTGAAATCCCCTTCGGGAAAGGAGTCTGCGGCTGCGCTGCACAAGGAGACAGTACTATCGTCGTGGATGATGTGCACACCTTTCCCGGGCATATCGCCTGTGACGGGGCTTCCAATTCAGAAATCGTCATTCCGCTCCATGCGGGCGGGAAGGTAATCGGCGTCCTGGATATCGACAGCCCTCTCTTTTCACGCTTTTCCCCGGAGGACAGGCTCGGCCTGGAGCAGTTCGCAGCCGCTCTGGAAAAGAACCTCTGGGGCAATTGAAAAACAGGCATCCGCAGATAAAACAGAAATATAGATATAAGGTTTAAGAAAAGAAAGGAAAAGCCATGGAATTTAAAGAACTCATTCAGGTGCGCCGCAGCGTCAGGGCTTACAGTGCTCCGCCGTCCCGTGAAGATCTGGAACAGATCCTGAAAGAAGCCCAGCAGGCTCCCTCCTGGAAAAACTCGCAGACGACCCGCTGGTATGTGGCGGAGACCCCGGAAAAGCGTGAGGAAGTGCGGCAGGCACTGCATGCTGCCAATCAAAAGAAGGCCGTGAATGCTGCGCTGATCGTATCCACCTATGTGCGGGATATTGCCGGGTTTACAAACGGGAACCCTGACAACGAAGTCGGCAACGGCTGGGGTGCGTATGATCTCGGCCTGCACGATGCCTATCTGCTGCTTGCTGCAAAGAATGCCGGGTTTGATACTCTGATTATGGGCCTTCGCGAAGGAGCCAGAGTACGGGAGATTTTCTCCATCCCCGAAGAGGAGGAAATTCTCTCCGTGATCGCTATCGGAAGGGGAGCAGAAGATCCTGCAATGCGCCCGCGGAAAGCGCTGGAGGAAATCGCGGTATTTGCCTGAAAAGACGACGCGAAGAAGAAAAACTGAAAATCGCCGCCCGAAGCGGCTTGACCTGAAACAGGAGAGAAGCTGAAGCAGATCGATTCTGCAACAGCTTCTCTCCTGAGGTTTTATAAGAGCCTGGCCAGCGGCGGCAGGCAGATGTTCCGGCGGATCGCTTCTCTCCTGGCGGGAAAATCCGACAGCGGGATCTTCTCATCATAATTCTCCGGTTTTCGATCCAGGAAATGCTCGGTATCCTGCGTCATGTGATAGAAGTACGGCCCGAAGTTCTGGGAATCGTAAAAACAGAAATAACGCTCCTGGAACTGCAGTTTTGTCCCGTCAAGAGTGTAAAACTCGTGGATGGATATGGATGCCCCTCCTGACCCTTCGTAATAGATCCTGTTGTCGGAAAGGAGATAATAACGTCCCCTTCCGGTGCTCATGCAGATCCTGACGGGCTTGTCAATGTGGAAGGTGTATACATCGAACAATATACCGGCGTCGGTATCCGAAGTGCCGATCCCCGCCAGGATCAGTTCGGGGATGCCGTTTCGGTCAAGATCCACGAGGGCATATCCAACGGATTCACAGGGGATGATCCACTCACTGACGTCACGTTCATTTGCCTGGCCGAAATGACTGATCTCGGCGTTTTTCGCCTTTCTGTACCGCTCAATTACAGGGTTGTATGCGTTGATGTAATCCCCCACAAAGATATACGCTGGGATAGTGACTGCCGTATCCCCATTCCCGTCAAACCTTGCCTGGATAGCCCATCCGTTCAGGGAGAGGGGAACCTCTGAAACCGCAATTGTGTCATCCTCCAGCACTTCCAGCATAAGCCCGGGATTCCTGGCTGCTGCATCGGGTACGGTGTGCAGGGTTCCTTCCGGATCGATCAGCTGCCAGGTCAGCGTCTGGGCATTTTCAGCATGGGCGGTAAACCAGGTCTTTCCACCGACAACCAGCGCTTCACTGGTCGGGTTTTTGGTAATGACAATGCCCGTGCCAGCTGATCCCGGAACGGAAGGGGCAGAAACGGGAGCATATGTTACGGTAACAGGTGCGGATGCCGGAAGAACCGGGGTGGGCGTCGCTGGCACCGGAGTCGGGGTTGAGGGGACAACGGTTTCCTGCACCGGGGGAGAAGATGAATCCGCTGGGAGAGCGGGCTCGGAGGTCTGGACAGGAGCGGGTGCCTGTGCGGGAGAAGCCACTACATCAACGAACGGAACGGAAGATGCAACAGGAATCCGTGCCGCGGAAGGATCCGGCGTCTCAATAACCGGCTGTTTGACAGGCGCAGCGGATTCCCATGGAAGTCCGCATCCGCACAGCAACAGGGACAGGAGAAGGAGTATTGTAAAAAGCAAGATGATTTTTTTCATTTCAGGAATGCTGCCTTATTCTCAGGTTTCGCTATCTTAGTGGAACATAGAAATCCTGTTTCAGTATAGTGGGAAGGGGAGAATTCGTCAAGGAGATTCCTGCGGAATTGCTTTGGATTCATACGGAATTTTACCTTATGTCAATCGGCTTATGTCTGGTATATTCCATTTAGGTAAAATGCCATATCCCCTCCAGGGAGAAAACTGGTTGAAACCGGAAAAAGAAGGACAAAAAAGTCCACTTTTCCAGTTACATTCCAAAGCTGTTTGGCTATTCCTACGAAATTTCGGTACCAAAATGTTGCTTTTCAACATTTGGCTTCCGCAGCTTTTCCGAATCACATGATGTTGTTTTCAGCCTGAAATACCCCGATTTTCAGCTGTTTTTTCTGCTTGCAACCGGCCCGATTTCGTGCTACCATGCAGTCCCCGGCAAGTTTTTCGGAAGAAAGGAGCAGGCTATGAATCAGATTTGGGAAGAGATCAGAAGAATCCTCAGTAAGTCCCTGACCAGCACGGCCATGGAGACCTGGTTTTCAGGCTGTAAGATTCTGGAGATCAATGATACAGAGGCTGTTTTTGTGGCTGCGGATGAATTCCGGAAATCTGTAATTGAAAAAAGGTTTACTTCTTCTCTGAAAGACGCGCTGAAAGAACTGCTCTGTGCGGATTACGATGTGCGCATCATCAGCGGTGAAGAGGCAGGTTCCTTCAATACCCTGAGGAACAGGGAAGCGGTCAGTGTGTCAGTCAATCCGGAAATGGATTTTGACCATTTTGTGGTAGGAGAATCCAACCGTCTTGCCTGGTCAGCAGCGAAGAAGATCTGTGACGAGGAAAACGGAAGCAGGTATAACCCGCTCTTCCTGTACGGAGGTTCAGGCCTGGGGAAGACGCATCTCTTAAATGCCATTATCAATGAAGCGCGTTCCACCGGCAGCATGCAGAAAATCCTTTACTGCCGGGGTGATGATTTTATCAACAGAATGTGTCTGGCATTGCAGGAAAAGAAAATGCCGGCCTTTCACGAGGAATTCCGTTCTGCGGATCTGCTACTTCTGGATGATGTGGAGTTTCTTGCCGGAAAACAGGCGACCCAGGAGGAAGTTTTCAACACCTTCAATTCCGTCATTGCGGGAGGCGGTCGGGTGATACTGACTTCCGACAGACCGCCGAAAGAGCTGACAACGCTTGAATCCAGGCTGAAGACGAGGTTCGAGGGGGGCATCCTCGCAGAGATCAGAAGTCCGGATCAGGAGACCCGGGAAAAATTCATACGCAGACAGATCCATGACTATGGTGTTGCAATCTCTGACTCGGATATCGCCTATATTGCTGAAAATGTGACTTCCAACTTCAGGCAGATCAGCGGCGCGGTAAAAAGCATCTGCGTCTATGGTGACCTTTTAGGATCCGTAACACGCGCCTCTATCGACAGAGTGCTGTCTTCCGTAGCGCAGACAGGTTCTCCGCAGATTACTCCGGGGAAGATCATTCAGGAAACAGCTCGGTATTTTGCCGTAAAAGAGGAGCAGGTCCGAGGCAGCAGCCGGGAGAGAAAGCCTCTCTCCGCAAGGCAGACGGCCATGTATCTCTGCCGGTCCATGCTCTCCATGACGCTCAGCGATATCGGAGACGAGTTTGGAAAGAGAGACCATGCTACCGTGATGTCATCCATCAAAAAGGTGACCTCTGTTGTTGAAACGGATGGTTATTATAAAGAGGCAGTCAATAACATTCGCCTTAACCTGAAGATGGCGTAAAAACAGAATTGTAATATGAACGTTTTAGAAGCGATCTGTTGCAGGCACAGTTACAGAGGTAAGTATAAAGATATTCCCGTGCCCAGAGAGGATTTACAGAAGATTATGCAGGCTGGGCTTGATGCGCCTTCCGGCTGTAATAAGCAGACTGCCTCGCTGATCGCCGTAGATGATCCTGAAATTCTGGCAAAGCTTCACCGTGTGATAGACCCTCCTGTAGGCGAGACTGCACCGGCAGCTATCTGCGTCCTCACACAGAGAATCAATGCCTATCGGGATAAATGCTTTGCCGTAGAAGATTATTCTGCCGCAATCCAAAATATGCTGCTTGCTATCGTGGAGTTGGGATATCAGAGCTGCTGGTACGAAGGGCATATTACCGATGATGACAGGATTTGTGATAAAATGGCAAAGATCCTGAATGTGCCGGACGGCTATGAACTGGTCTGTTTTCTGCCGGTCGGAATAGCTGAAAGCGATGCGGCCCATCCAAAGAAGAAAGCCTTTGAAGAACGAGCCTGGTTTAATTCTTTTCCTCAGATATAAAGTATAAAAAACGCCTGATTTATCAAAAATCAAGCGTTTTTTTATTGGGATATTTTTCATAAAAAAACCAATTTGACGAGGATCTGTGGAACGGAATGGCTGAAAGCATAACGGTATTCAGGAAGTTTGTAGTAAAAATATTTATAGTTGACAACTGTAAACTCTGGTGTTATAGTAAAGATGTTCGAGCTACAATTGTAAACTATTCGTGGGAGGTTATTATCATGACAGACGATCTTGCCTGTAAAATTACCGACTCCGAGTTGGAGGTCATGAAACTTCTGTGGCAGTCAGATAAGGCTTTGACTATTACAGAATTTCGTGAAAAGCTCCAGAAATCAAAAAGCTGGGAGCCCGCAACAATCAAAACGCTGGTGAGCAGGCTCGTCAGCAAAGGAGTTATCCGTCAGGAAAAAAGAAATATGTATTACTATTCTCCACTGATCAGTGAGACGGAATATAATGCGTGGGCGACAAGTGACCTGATCAAAAAGTTGTACAACGGCAGCGCAAGGAAACTTGTTTCCGCGCTGGTGCATTCCGACGATCTGACGAAAGAAGACATTGATGAACTGCAAAAAATGTTCCGGGTGGAGGAGTAAAGTATGGAGACCCTTTTTGCTCTTACTCTGAGCGGCAGCATTCTTACTCTTCTTTTGATAGCCCTGCGGTATCTGATTCTGAAGAAGATGCCGAGTACTGTGTATTACTATGCGTGGCTGCTGGTTTTGCTGCGTTTTCTGCTGCCGCTGCCGGGCCTTTTGCCGGCTGTATCAAACTTTGCCGATCAATCATCGATTTCGATTCCGGTAAATCATACTGCCCCGGTTGATGATAAGATGGCATATCAACCGCCCGCATTACAGCAGACACTTCCGGTCTATGAAACATCTGAAATCAAACCGGAAGAAGCCGCCACCGAGTTACCTGAAAATGAGCCTGTTGCGACAAAGAAGATAACGTTCAACTGGCGCTTATCTGCTCTTTGGCTGACAGTATGGGGTGTTGGTGCGATGGTTTGTTTTGGAGCTACTGTGTTCTCTTACCTTCGCTTTATGAAAACACTGAACCGAAACCTTTTGAAGCCGGAGCCGTTCGTTCTGGATGTCTACCATTCTTTGCCGGGTCACAAACCGACTTTGTATTGCTGTGAAGCTTTTAAAACGCCGCTTATGTGCGGAATAGTCCGTCCCAAAATCATCCTGCCTGCCCATCCGCTTGAGGAGGAACTGCTCACCAATATCCTGCGGCATGAACTCATGCACTATCGGCGCAGAGATACGTTATATAAATGGTTTGCTGTTTTTGTTCTCTCTCTGCACTGGTTTAATCCTGTAGCATGGCTTGCACGAAAAGAAATCGATCGCGCCTGCGAACTGAGTTGTGACGAAATGCTGCTTCGTTCAATGAACCGTGCGGAAAAGCAATCCTATGGCAATACTCTTTTGAAAATAGCGGCAAGTTCCACGCTTCCTGCAGGAGTGGTAGCTACCACCTTTTCCACCGAAAAGAAAAACCTGAAAGAACGATTAGAGCAAATCATGCACTATAAGAAAAGCGGTGCTCGATTCCTTGCTGCCGTGCTGGCATTTGTAGTCCTGGCGGGATGTGGAATGGCAGCCGGACCTGCAGCAGGAAAAATGACAGAAACCAATGTTCCCAATCTGCCGGTGGACAGCGATACTGTCCGTGTCACGAATGTGGACGAGCTGCTCGCTGCCATCGCCCCGAATACTGTCATCGAACTTGCTGCGGGTGTGTATGATCTCAGTACTGCTTCAAATTACGGTGCAGATACTCATAGTTCCTACTACTCCTGGAACGGCGTCTACAGCAGCAACGGGGATGCTGCGGAGCTGGTTATTCACAACGCCGACGGCCTCACCCTCCGCGGTGAGGGGATCGAAGAAAGCACAATAGCTGCAGTGCCCCGCTATGCCAGCGTGATCAAATTTGTCGGCTGCCGGAACCTCGCTGTTACAAAGCTCACCGCAGGCCATACAACGGAGCCGGGTTTTTGCTCCGGCGGTGTTTTGAAACTGGAAAACTGTACAGATGTTAATATTGACACCTGCGCACTCTACGGATGCGGCACCATTGGCGTCCAGGCACAGGACTGCGCACGGCTCACGGTTACAAATTCATATATCTATGAATGCAGTTACGGAGCAGTAGAGGTTCACCAGTGCCAGGACGTGGTTGTCAGAGGTTGTGATATTCATCACCATGGAACTCGCGAAGGGCAGGGGGAGGCTATGAACATCTTCAGCGTCAGCTACGGTGAGGGCTTCACGGTCTACAACTGTCAGATCCATGACAACCGTGCTCAGTATTTGCTGAACAGCAGCTTCACAAAAAATACGCTATTTCTCTCCAACGATGTAGTGAGCAACGCGTTTGGTGCCAAAGTTTTCACATTCCAGCAGTACGGTGCGACCGTGGATGGCTGTCGCTTTGAGGGCAACGACGTGAGCCGCGGATGGTATGCAGGGAGCGGCATTTATGCCACTAATGTTGAAGGCAACACCCTTGAAGGTGCGCAACTTGCAGAGATGATGCTGCGCGATATCCCACCTGAGAGAGTCATCCCCAAGCCCGCCGATCTTGCCCGGACGACGGATGTTCCGATCGGTGGTGAGGTTATGGTCAAAACTGTCGATGAGTTTCTCGCCTGTCTTGGCCCTGACCGTACTGTTGTCCTCGAAGGGGACATCTTTGACCTTTCCACGGCATCCAACTACGGCGGTATCGGCACGGAATACTATTATTGGAAGGAGAATCCTGACGGGCCGGAGCTGGTCATCCACGACATGAACGGACTCTCAATCCGTGCGAAAAATACTGAATCCGGTGCTACGACCCTCGCTGCAATCCCACGCTTTGCCAATGTGCTCAGCTTTCGTAACTGCAGCAATCTCTTCCTTGGAGGCTTCACCGCAGGCCACACGAAGGAATCGGGTGTCTGCTCCGGCGGTGTGCTGTATTTCCAGAACTGTGATCAGGTCATGATTGAAAAAATGCGCCTTTACGGCTGCGGAATTCTGGGTATTCAAACATCGAATTGCTCAACGATGTCCGTTTTACGTACCGAAATCTATGAGTGCTCACAAGGTGCGGGCCAGTTTTTCGAGACCGACGGAATCACCTTCCAGGACTGCAACATCCATGACGTACCCTCTCCCGCCCTCAACTTCACCGAGTGCGGTGACAAAACCTGGAATGGCATGCCCCTCACCGGGGTGGACGGCATGTTCGATGTGGACACCGACGGTAATCTGATAGTATTTGAAACACTCCACGTGGAGGAGACCGAATACCACGGCGGAGTGGAGGGTCTGGGAAACCCCTTTGCCAATGAGCCGGCCTTTACCCGCGAAGCGGGCTCGGCGGATGTCCGTTTTGCCGCATCCATCCAGCAGGCCATCGTCGACGACGACTGGGAAGCTTTGGCGGACAAAATCTTTTTCCCGCTGCAGTTCTTTACGGACGGCGTAAGCTTTGTGATCCATGACCGAGAGGAATACCTGAGCATGGAGCGGGAGGGATACTTCACAAACCAGATCTTTGAGGAGATCTACCGCTTCCGGCAGAGGATTGCCGATGCGGACACGAGCGTGTTTGCTTCCTGCCTCTTCGGTAACACATGCCTTGACCACCTGATCGCCTTCGCTCGCGTAGACGGCGAGCCCGAGCAGGACAACTTGCGGATCAACGCGATCTCCGTGGTTACGCCCCTCTGGCCGGGGCAGGCTTATGTTCAGGTAGTTCCACCCACACCTCAACCATAAACAACAAGCAGTGATTGAGCGTCTCCTGTGACGGAGGCGCTCTCTTTTCGTGATAAAAAAACCTGCACCACAGGCTGGCTGTGGCGCAGGTGTGCGGTTGCGTTTACAAAATCCATTTATCTGTCAGTGTAGGTTCAGGATAACCCCAGTCTTCATAAACTGCATGGTTCACCAGCGTAAACCCGTTTTTCTGCAGTACACGTGCGGATGCCTGATTTTCAATCATTGTGCTTGCCGTGATGATCTCTATGCCTCTGTTCGAAAGCAGTTCCTTCGTAAGCATACACAATGCTTCCGTCGCAATTCCCTGGCCCCATGTTTCTTTCAACAGCCTGTATCCCACGCTCGCTTTGTAGATCGGTGCACGGTACCCGTATACTTCTGCAATGCCGCAGAATTGATCATTCCGGAATACACCAAGAAACAATGAATCTTCAAGACCCTCCCGATACAACCTTTGAATGACTGTCTCCATATTCTTGTATTTCTTTTCAAACAAGTAGGTGGGAAGGTAGCGATAAACGATTTCCTGCCGGGTCAGCTGCGATAGGGCTGCAGCATCCTCGATTTTCAAAGGTCTCAGGCATAGCCTGTTGCCTTGCAGTATCGGAAGATCCGGAAAGAGCAGCCGCATCGGGTCTTTTTTCTCTTCACGTATGACAGGTATTTTATTCTCTGTATTCATGAAAACAGGGTCCTCTGCATCAAAAAGATTGATAGATCTGTTGTGCGTGTCATTGATCTGCCGCTCGGAAAGGGACGATTTTCTGCGTAAAAAAAGATTTGTGTACCAACAGTGTGTATCGCGGATCTAAAACAGTACAAAAAAGCAATAAAAAAACCTGATTTATTAAAAAATCAGGCATTTTTATGGTCGGAGTGCGGAGATTTGAACTCTATAACACAATTTAAAGAAGCTAATAAATATGGGGATTTTGAAGAAGAATCGCCGGATTTACGACATCTTTTACGACATTATTTTTACACCGCAATCTGGACAAAATTGGAACTCATGACCATCGTCACTTTTTGTGTAAAAACTTCCGCAATGGGGACATGCCTTTTTCTTACGCCCGAGGCGGTGCTCCATAATATAGGCATTCGCTTTATTGCGGATTTTCTCATTGTGTCCGCGTTCAATTTCCGTATAAATATCCTGGGTAATGGATATACTGGAATGGCCCATTCTTGCCTGAGTATCTTTTGCGTCTATCTCCGCTGAATGCATAATTCCGGCATAGGTGTGGCGGAGCTGATGTGCAGTGGCTGATATCCCATACTTCTTTCGGAAGACCTTCTGTTGCTTCTGAAGAGCACTCTTATGAGGGAGACCGGAAGGAAAAAAGATAAAGGTCTCGGGATCATCATATTCCGGAAGTATCTCCAGAACATTATCATAAAGGTCGATCTCTCTATTGCCTGCTGCTGTTTTAGGCCAGTTCTTCACTTCAGGAACATTACCATGATAAGCAATGTCTTTATGGATGACAGCCTTATGGGCGTCTCTGTTAACGTCTTTCTGCTGTAGAACAATTGTTTCACCGATCCGGCAACCGGTATATTCCATGAAATAATACATCCGGCATAGAAGAGAATCTGTTTTGTGTTCTTCAAGGATCTGTATATCTTCCTCTGTAGCTGGGAGCCGCTTAATTGCAGATTTACCTTTGACTATGGGAAGATCTGTACAAGGATTGTCCTGAATATACTCTCTGGCAAGTGCAAAGTCAAGGATATTCTTGAAGACAGATTTTCTATCACTAATACCACGTTGGGCTAGTCCTTGAGCAGCTTTGGTGTTCAGCCAGGATAGGATCTGACTCGATGTAAGCTCCGCAACAGGAATGGAGCCAAACCTGTTGCGGATTTCTTCTTTCTTGGCTTTAAAACTTGGTATACTGTTCGGAGAGAGCTGAGTTTCTTTTACAAGCCACCATTCGTCAATAACACTTGTGATTAGATGCTTTTCTGCATCAGGGCAATTCTTCAATGAATCTTCGAATATTTTGATTTTTGCTTCAATGTCTTTTCCGTTCTTGCCGTAAAAATGCTTTCTACCTGTGAAGTGGGCATTACCAAAGTCACGATAAACTTTAGTAACTTCTTTTAATCCGTCGGAGCGAACGGCTTTTTTAGTTTTGGGCATGACTATCAAAAAGTGTATTGTTGGCAGGAGTATTCATCACTTCGCCGGTAGACTGATCAACTTCGACAAGATCGGCATTATCCCAGGTGACTTCATTGGGAACATCAAACATTTCCGGATCAAGGGTGGATTTGACAGTGCCGTCGGTTGTGAGTTGGCGTGCAAAGTCGCTCTTGAGCGGCGCATACTTCAGGGCCTTTTTCAGAACTGTCTTTTTTGCCATCTCATCAAAGTTATTAGTCCAGGGTGAGAAATCACTGCTATAGGATTTGCTGTACTTCTTTGCATGAACCTGGCAGTCCTCATAGCTCATGACCTGGAAGCCAAAACCGCCACTCTTGGTGCGGAACATGGCATAATAGAGCATAGGATTGCCACGGTTTTTGAGAGCTGGCTTGTGCTTCAGTTTCGGCTCCAGCCCGAGCTCGTAATCGAATTCATCGTTCTCATAAACAACCTGGGCGTCAATGATAGAGACCTCACCAGAACGATATGCAAGGTCGATCAAACCCTTGTAACCGAGCTGGAACTGTGCTTTCAGAGTCCCGTGATCAAAATATGGCAGGATGTATGCCTGACCGAGTGGGGTGTTGGGCTCTACGCCGAGCTGGGCTGCCTGCATCATTGCACCGAGAAAACTGTTCTGTTCGCACTTCTGAAGCTGTGCATTGGCGGAGATAGCAGACAGAACCATACGGGTGAAACGTTCTGGGGTGATGACAGTTGGCAAAGCCTTTTTGATGGCCGGCTGCATAGTCTGAATCAGATTAACAAGTTCTTTCTTTTTCTTTTCGGCCTCGGTAGTGGCAACAGCATTGGCTGCCTTTACTTCTGTGATTTTACCCATTGTTATTTTTCTCCTTCATCAGTATTGTTTTTGGATAAAAAAACTGCTATGATGAAGGGGCCGGATTTGCAGATCCGGTTGCCCTTCAGCTTACGATTGTGGAAGGGGAATGAGCGGCGCTTTTGGAAGAGGTAGTCGCTCATTTTTTATTCCCCAGGTACATCATGCCGATTTCTCCTTTGCAGCGGATACTCTCAGCACACGGGTGTGGGTAGCGTAGTTCTTAAAATCAAGGGAGGGGAAGTCCTCTGCGATGCGCTTGCGGTCGATACCGGAAGTGGCCTGCTCCTTGAAGCTGATTTTATAGGCTCCGCAGACGGCTGTGGATGCGCTGCCGATTTTCGCCTTGATTTCGTTATCGATTCCGTTGAGCTCATCCCGGATGGTTTTCTCCGAGTCCTTCAGCACCTTGCGGCGGGCCAGAAGCTCTTCGTCCACGTCCAGGATAATTTCTGATCCATCGTCATGTGGGAACATCTCTGACAGGGCTGCCGAGGTGGCCTCAGAATCGTCTGTGGGCGGCTGGATGCCGGTAAGCACATAATCATTCCAGAAGGATTTCTCTGCCTCCATGAGCGTCCTGATGTCCTCCTCGTCGCGTTCAAGCTCAAAGATATGGAAGTCACGACATTCGGAGAGAACTGCAAGATAGGCTTTACTGCGTCCGGTGACAGCTAGGTAATGCATCATCTGGCAGAGCCACTGGTCAGGGTATTCGCCGTTTTTGAATTTGACGGTGTTGAGGTGGGAATTCGTTGTTTTGCATTCGAGGATTGCATCTTCGCCGACGATCTCTCTGTCCAGATTTGCGCACGCCCAGGGGTATTCATCATTGACCAGAGTAAAATTACAGCGCCGAACTTTTTTGCCGGTTTCTTCCTCAAAGAGGCGGGCGACAAACTCTTCGAACTGAGTGCCGATCTTGGTTTTCAGGTTACCTGCAAAGGGTTCTGCATGGCCGGTTTTTTCCGCCCACACAGAGAAGGGAGAGGAAAAGGGATTCATCCCCATGATTGCTCCGGCATCGTTGCCGCCAATGTAGTTATGGCGGATTGTTAGCCATTCTTCATGGTCGGCATAAGGTATTTTGCGGGTTGGCATTGGTATACCTCCTTATTAATTTTGATACCTAATTATATCATAAAATACCCAGAAAATCAATAAAAACATTTATATTAAATGTAAAAACGTTTATTATTATGTCAGCGAGTAAAGCTGTAGTTCCGATCGGGAGACGCACAGCAGTAGCCTTTGGCACGCTCAAAAATGCGGCGGGCTATAGCATCGTCTATTTTTCGTAGCGCTGGCATCGGGTATTCTGTAGAGAGAATTGTACGAGAATTCTTCTGTCCATAACGGTAATCCAGAAGTTCAAAAGCAAGCTTTATATCAGCATCACTGACGGACCCTTTCAGAAAATCGTCGATATATAAAACTTCAGCCTGTTTTAGCTTACTCATACGCTCTTCATAAGCATCGGAATCTTCACTGATTGCCTTTTTCAAGCGGACGGATTCCTCACGCCAGCGCATATAATACACATCAGAGCCCCTATTGATAAACTCAACAGCAAGAGCCGTACAAAGATGACTTTTCCCAGAGCCAGGGATACCGCTCACAAAGAACCATTTTGGTGATGGATCTTCAAGATACTGTTTTGCGTGGGAGAGTAGATTAGCAGAGCTTTCGTTATCGGTATTATAATTATCTAACCGATATTTTTCTGCCAGCTGCTCAAGGCCCCTGTTTTTCAATCTGCGTAATGATTTGCGTTTTTTCATACAGCTGCATTCTTCATAGATGATTCCACAAGGACCGTCTTTATGGGGAATGTAGCCGCGATTTCCACAAATATCACAGTCATAATTATCAAGACCCTGAAGAACGAGTGTATTATCATGAGTCGTAATACTGGAATCCGTCGTCGGAATAGTCCCGTTTCTGACTTTTTCCAGAAGTGCTTCTACTGTCATTTCTACCTCCTGACTTATTATTTTGTTCCCAGTAGCGAATTGACGCTTCCCAGGACTTCATTTTGTTTTTTCCTACCATCCAGCCATTCGCTTCATAATAAGAGAACCATTTTTGCGGATCGACATGATATTGATTCTCCTCAATGAAGGCTTTGACCTCATCAAGGGAAGGAGGAGTGAATCGCGGCAAGGTTTTCTTTTCTGTTACCCTTGATTTTTCAGGCTGCGATTTTCTGATGGAAGATTTCGGCTTTGTTATTTCAGGTTTACTGCCAGGCTCCAATACGGTGTTATCTTCATGTGCATCTGATTTCAACCGATAGATGCCCGAAGAATCTGAAACTATCTGAGAAAGCTCTTCCTGGAATGCGGTCTTTCCTCTGCGATCAGGACGAATTGAATGATGCTTATTCCAATGCGATATCAGCAGAACGCCGGTGTCAAAGCGAATCAGATAACCGATAGAAACAAGAGCCTCTAAATCTTCAATGCCTGCCGAGCAGATACGAAGAACATAGTCAACAGACCGGATGAAGCCATCATTATCTGCTTCATAATTCAGCAGGATATATAACCATCGTGCTCGAAAGGAGAGAGAACAGAATTGCTTTTCCTGCAGAACGTCAAAGGAGAAACACCTATTTTTTGCCATCATTTGTGCCTTGCAACATCCTGATGAGGATGGGATAAAAGGAACAGCGTGAAGCTTCTTCTTTAGGATAACAATGCCGTTTCATAAACCGTTTGCGAAGAGCGGGATTATCGAAAGTGTGTGAGGAATTTGATGCATCCTCAATAGGCAGGCAGTAGATAGCACTCCTGTTATGATGCTTATAACAGGGGTAGAAGGGACGGCTACCGACATATTTATTGCCTTTCATTGCAGAATCACCCCGGAATGATATTCCCTATACAGCAGAATCCAGTCAGAAAGCCGCATCGTCACAAGCCAATCAGAATGATTCTTTCTGTGGAAGACAGCAGGAAGGTCAATATCTCTGGCGTCACGCTTTGCTTGGTCAATTGCATCATAGATGTTCAAGCGTTCATTTCTCTTACATTCTATGTGAATACCCAGAAGACCAACGACATCAGCATCACCATTATTCCCGCAGAATTGCTGGCCACGCCGACAGCCATACCCATATTCCCGGAGCTTTCCGGCAAGCTCAAGCTCGCCACGTTTTCCCTTGTTACGACTGTTCATCACCTTACCCCACTGCTAAGGCTTGCAAGATAACGAGCTAAAGCCGTAACGGTAATATCTTTACAGTTACCAATATGCGCCCGAACCCAGTTTCTGCTCCTGCCAGTGTAATTAACAACATCTTTTTCGGTTAGAACTCGACGATCTCCAAAATGATTTAGTATCATTTCAAGTTCCTCCCGATAACCGTTTAACTCTCTAGCCATTAGGATGCCTCCTTGGAACTCACGAAACGTGGCAAAGTTTCGTTTTGTGACAAAGAAGGAGAAAAAAAGAGATCCTGGACGGATAGACCATAATACTCAGCGAGTTTGATTTTGATGTCATCTTTTGGGATACGGCACCCAGTTTCATACATCTGCAAAGCAGACCGGGAGATACCAATTGCTTTGCTGGCTTCGACAAGAGACTTATCAAGGCCTTTTCTGAGCCTGCGCAACCGATTTCCAATTTCAGAACGATCAATCATGAGAGTAATCCTCCTAAATAAGAAATATTCAATTTGCCTCGAGACGACTGCATCATACCACATTGCGAATACATTTGCAAGAGGAAATGTCACAAAATGTGTAGAAAATTGTTGACAAATGCCACACAGCGTGGTATTATTACTACAAAATAATATTTTGGAGGATAAAATGGGAAAAGCACTGGGGGATCATTTGATCCAATTACGCAAAAAATTGAGACTTACGCAGGATGAAGCAGCTGAAAAAATAGAAGAATATCGTAAAGTAAACGGATTCCCAGATTATTTTATAATTTCGAGAAGTTCATTAGCCAATTATGAAAAGGGTATTCGTAACCCAAATACGGAAAAGCTTACTTTGCTGGCGGGGTTCTATAATGAAGACATATTCAAGCTCATGACTTTATCTGCAAATGACAAAATAGCGGATGGGGGAAGTAGAATTACATATAGTAATTTAAAGGATGCATTTTACGGAGAAGGAGAAGACGAAAGAAGCGGTACTATTTCAGCAACAAAGATGTTAATGGAATACAGTAAAAAGATAGAAGAAAAAGAAAGAGAACTACAGGAGATCACAATTCCTGTTATCACAAACAACAAGAAGCAAATAAATTCTTTATTACCATCCGACTTCGTCCTTTCCTATAGTAGCAGGCGGGAATTTATAATGATAGATAAGTTCCGGCAGCTGACTGCGGAGAACCGGGCCAAAATTGAAGAGCGTATTGATATGCTGCTGGAAATGCAGCAGGATAGCTCAGACAATAAAAAGTAAATACATAACAAAAAAGCCGCGGATTACATTTCCGCGGTTTTTTCATTGGCAATATCAGACTTCCCGGCCATCCGGGAATTTGAAATTCATTTTCAGTTCGGCGCCCATTGCCTTTGCGATGGTTTCCCATTCCTCTATCGTGAACTTGCCGGCTCTTAGCCTCATATCAAGACGCTGGGGGGACCAACCAAGTTTCTCGGCGAGTTCCTGCTTTGTAATCCCTGCATAGGTTACACCCATTGTAATAAACTGCCTGGCTGTCATTCAATCAACTCCTTTATTGATATCCTATCATGAAAGAAAATAAAAATCAATAGAAAGATTTAATTTTTTGCGATTAAAATCAATAAAAAGCTTGATAAATCAATAAAATTATGGTATAATAAGTACAGAAATTAAGAAAGGGAGGACCTAAAAATGGAACTCAACAAGTATCAGATCAACCGCATCAAGGCCAGCGTCATCGAGGACGTAGCCGAAACCCTGATCAGCAGACTGAACCGCGCCCAGGAGCTGCTGAACGATGAGCAGAACGAACTGCAAGAAATGCTGACACGGAAAGAGGAGCTCTCCTCCTGGCAGCTGCCCGACAAGGAAGAGAGCATAAAGCGAGCTGAAATTTACGTGACCACCTGGCAGGCATTACTGGACCAGCTCGACAAAAGCCTCTGCAAGTAAGAAAAAGCCCATGTGAGAGGGACCAGCTCTCACATGGGCACACAGAAAGGTTCGTCATTATGGCAGGTGGAAACAGCCATTCGATGACAGGCTGATTTTATCATACACCTGCCCATTTTACAACAAGAAAGGAAAAGAAAATGAGCAGACTTACAAAGAAACAGATTCAGCAGATTATAAAGCGCACGCCCGCAGAGCTGAAGGGCACCTGCCCCGGCAGCAGTTATATCCGGGAAGTTTTCGGCACTTTCACACCGGCAGAAGCCAACTGGAGCTATGTTGCCGGCTGGACGGAAGACGGCATCCTCGTTGTGATCCGCTACGGAAAGGTGATGTGAGATGTACCATATAGTGCTGGACGTGCCCGGCGGCAGCGTAACAGCAGAAATATGCTACTCCCGCTCTGATGCCGAATATGTCCGCGACCGCTATAGTGAACTCTTTTTCTACAGAGGGCTTGAGATTCTGGATGTGTACATCGTGCACTACTGAAGGGAGCCGCCATTAACCTGACCCGCCCGATTGAAAGCCAGCTTGAGATGGCGCGGGACCTGGCCTGTGAAATGACCACCTGCGCCGATACCCTGGACCTGGAACAGAAACTCAGCTTCTACTGGTCCGCCCGCCAGATTGTGACCTGCGGCCGGCTCTATTTGAACGACCTGGGCATGCTGATGCCGAAGGACCAGAGCAAAGCCTACACCGCGGAACTCGACGCCCTGGAAGAAGAACTGATATCCATACGAGAAGAAATAGGCTTTTAAAGAACACGCCCGCCAGTCCGGCGGGCTTTTTGCTGCATGTAAAAACTATGATATGCCGGAGCGAAGCGGCCGGCATGGCTACTACCGCAGCTTTAGCAACCGGCGCCAGCCGGCTGCGACCGCCCGCGGGGACCAGGGGCAACCACCGCCAGACCGCTGCGCGGGGCGTGCATGCACCATAGATTTGCACTGCAACACCTTTGTCAACCATTCCTGGAGCGAAGCGACAGGCCTAACCTTCTTGTTGAATTCTTTTCTTCAAATTGTCACGAAGACGTTCGTGTTCGCTTATTGCTCGTCTTATGCTATCAGCATCTGATACTTGGCCAGATGATGCTGCTAAGGTGAGATTCTGTAATCTTCGTTCCACATTTGTTAGTTCCATCTGAAGTGGCTGAGATTCACCAAAAGCATAGCCATAAATTGCTAAAATATCTTCTTCTGCATGAGTTGCAAGTCCAATTTCTCCGGTAGTCAGCTCAATCGCCTTAAGAGCTTTAATAAGAAGTTCATATACATTCTCACCGCTAAGAATCCCTTTTCTTATTTCGGTAACAAGCTGGCCAATTTGAATTGTTGCCTGATGATGCTGTTTATATACTTCCGCAGCAGCATCATTTATGCTTTGGTTATTCATTTCCTCAATTTGCTGTGCCATAAAAAGATACTTTCCCCTTTCAAGAAAACATCGGAATTAGAACCATAGCAGAAACAAAATACAATGTCAAGAAAGACAAGAAAAAAACAGCAGCTTAACTGTTAGACAATAAACAATTGGAAGACTATGAGTCAGACAGAAAGACAGACAGACTGGCAGACAAGGAAGATAAAACATCAGAAAAGTTCACAAAATAAGTATAAAACTGTCATGCAAGAAAGAAACAAGACAAAAAAGTATGAAAGAATAAATAGATAGCAATAAGAAAAGAAAGAAAAAGAAGAAAAGTACCAAAAGAAGAATAAAGAAATAAAAGAAATAATACGGAAGTATATTTTTATGGGAAAACTAAGGACGGGTATTCAAAACCTGTTCTAGGGGGGGAGAAAATCTTCGGATTTCTGTGGTAAACTCGAAGCAAAAAGAATACCAGGGAAAGGAGGAATCTGTCTTGAAACCGAACTGGACCAAAATCCGTTATGAATACATTACCACATCTGCTTCCTACAGGGATCTGTCAAAGAAATACGGTGTCAGTTTTAACACCCTGTCGAAAAGGGCAAAAAGAGAGGGGTGGGCGGATCGCAGAAAAAATAATGACGACAAACTGACGGCAAAGATTGTAGATGCCTACAATGAGCAGGAAACCGAGCGCCGAAGGAGTCTGATGGAGACAGCAGATACCCTCCTAGATCAGGTGAACAAGATCTTGATGCTGAATCCCGATCTGGAGCCAAAGGACGTACGTGTTCTATCCGCCGCACTGAAAGACATCAAGGATGTGAAGAACACCGATGCTGATATTCGGGAGCAGGAAGCAAAGATCAAAAATCTGGAGAGAGCAGCATCCGAAGAGAATCCTGTCGTTTCTGTCGAATTCAAAATGCCGGAAGGCATGGAATCCTTGGCTGAATGAGAACGCTGACCTTCGGAGTCCCCAATCCGAAACAATTCCTCTTATTCCAGGACAAGCATCGATACATCGCATATGGCGGCGCAAGGGGAGGAGGGAAGTCCTGGTCCTTCCAGAAAAAATCTGAGATGCTTGCCATGCGCTATCCTGGGATCAAAATCTTGATCGTCCGAAAAACATATCGGGAACTGTTGAACAATTACATAAGTGACATGGTTTCCGATCTATACGGCATAGCCGTCTACAATAAAGGGGAAAAAATCTTCTATTTCCCGAACGGCAGCACCATCACATTCGGGTACTGTGCCAACGAAGGCGATCTGGATCAATACCAGGGAGCGCAGTACGACGTCGTCTTCATCGACGAAGCGACACAATTACAGGAAGACTGGCTGAAAAAGATCAACGCATCAGTCCGTGGCGTCAATTCCTTCCCGAAAAGAACCTACTACGGGCTCAATCCAGGAGGTCCATCCCACGGATACTTCAAGCGGCTGTTCATTGATCGGCGATTTGAAGGCAAAGAGAAGCCTGAACGCTTTTCTTTCATCCAGGCGCTGCTCACAGATAACAGAATCCTGATGGAGACGCAGCCGGAATACAGGGAAGACCTCGAAAATCTTCCGCCAAAACTGAGAGATGCGTGGCTGTACGGTAACTGGGACGTATTCGAGGGACAATTCTTCGAAGATTTCCGCATCGAGCCGGACGAAAGAGCCGCAAAAGAGGCCGGATTCGATCTTACAAGAGCAGAATTGCTCCGGCAGAGACGATTCGTCCATGTAATCGACCCGTTTGACCTCAATCAGGGGGAAAAACAGGGGTGGAGCATCCTCCGATCATACGATTTTGGGTACGGAAAGCCGTATTCCTGCGCCTGGTGGGCAATAGACTACGATGGAATCATGTATCGGATTCTGGAGGACTACGGATGCACCGGTACTCCCAATGAAGGGACGAAAATGACACCCGATCAGCAGTTCGAACGCATTGCGAGGATCGAAAATGAGCATCCCTGGCTCAGAGGGCGCATCATTGACGGTGTCGCCGATCCTGCTATCTGGGATGGCAGCCGTGGTGAGAGTATTTACGATACCGCCTGCCGTCATCAGATCTATTTCCGCAAGGGAATCAATGACCGTATTCCCGGCTGGATGCAGGTTCACTACCGTTTTCAGTTCGACAGCAATGGGTTTCCCCGCATGTATGTTTTTCGCAACTGCAAGGACTTTATTCGGACTATTCCGCTCATGCAGTACGATAACAACCGTGTGGAAGATCTGGATTCTGATTTGGAAGATCATATCGCCGACGAAACACGTTATGCTTGTATGGATCGGCCGGTCGCCCCCCTGCGGGCTGTCAAGCCCGCCGAGTATACGGCCTTCGTTGACCCGCTGAACCTTGTTGACAGGTAGGCAGTGGGATAAAGGAGCGCGGCGAGCTGGCCTTACCTTGCTTGCCAGGGGCAGCCGCCGCGCGAGTCTAAACAAACTCCCGTTCGCCGGCAGCAGGGTGCCGCAGGCGCCCGGACCGCGGGTCGCGCAGCGTCCCGCAGGACTTGTGGGTAAGAGAGACTGCAGCTGAGTGAAGGATGCGTGCACCCGGATTTTGCTGAAGCGAGGGCGTCCTGACGAAGAGAGTGAAGCCTGTAGCCCGCCGGGAAGTGGCAGGCGACAGCCACACAGGAACGCCAGCGGTGGTGCTTTGGCTGGAGCCATGCCGCTGAGGCGGGCGGAAGGCGGAACGAACGAGGAAGGCCGCCCGACAAGGAAGAGGCAGACCCAGACAACGCCACACGACTGCAGTGAATGAGAAGCTGGATTATGGAAAGTCTGCAACGCAGCAGCGGAGCTGCCGGAGCCTGCGCCCGACGATCCCACGCGAGGAGGGCTGGGGCGTAGGCGGCGGAGCGGAGATCCGGAGATGTAGAAATCGGGACTGGCTGTTGAAAGAAAAGAAAAAAATGCCGCGCCGGGTAGCGTCCCGCACGGAGGGAAGCGCCAATGGCGCTGACCGGAGATGAGGGCCGCGGGCCACAGAAATGTGGAAAAGAAGCTGAATGGAAAGAAAACGCTATGCTGAGCACTGAAATTAGCGCGGGCCGAGGCTGTCCTGCAGGGCGGATGGGACGGGCGGTGTCAACTGCCCGGCACAGGAGCCCGGAGGGCCAGCCGACGAAAGAATGTTAATGTGGAAGTTTAGGACACTCCCGTCTGCAGTGGGATCGTGGCTGAAGGGTGAAGATCACTGACGCAGGAGCGAGCCCTGCCGAAAGCCGTAGCCTGTCAAGAAGCTGTTAAGATTATAAGAGTAACTATAATATGGAAACTTAGTTATGACAACAAAAAGCCCGCACCAACAGGCAGGCTGTGGCGCAGGCGGGCGAGCGGAGTTCAAAGCTAATGTTTTAGCAGTTTTCTTTAATCTCTTTAAGCAATGCCAAATATAATTCCTCTTCTGTCATATCCTCCAAATAGAACAGATCTCCATCTTCAAAGAGGTTTTTTTTCGCCTCTTTAAGATTGTCTGCATATTGTACACCAACTGCTTTCCAATCTTTACTTGAAAACAGATTAATAATCACACCCGAAGGCAGAAGAAAACAATTAAGGCGATTTATATTTATTTGCTCAAATTCTGTTGCGAGCTTTGAATTAAGTATCTCGATAGTATAGGAAACGTCAAGTCTCTCTGTTGATAACATGGCTTCATACATTCCATTAATAAAGATGAGTGTGGTACGGACGGACGAACAAAATCAGTGTTCTTGCCAGATCATTGTGACATCTGTTTCAGAAATTCCAAACTTCTTTGCTGTATCTGACCAAACTTGATCTTTATATTTATCGCCAGAATACTTTCCGGCTATTGAATCATAGTATTCATAACGCTCTTCTATATACTTCTTCACGGATGCTTTTTCCGAAGATGACATCGTCAATGCATTCTTGATTTTTGGTGTTGATGTCGTTTCAACCTTCACAAGATTTTGATTGCGAAATTTTAATATTTCTGTTGAATATGGACCTTTATAGTGCGAATCTATCTGATTTAAATAGACTTGTGCCTGATCATAATATGATGACCCGGCCATAACAGCTACGTTCATTCCGGATATAGCTTCTGCTACATAGTACAATTGTTTGATAATAGTATTGCTACTGTGAGATTTGTATAGTTTTTCAAGCTTAAGGATCGAATCATGCACAGAATCTGGAATCTTAGAAAAGTCAGTCGGATTTGTCTGAATGTATTCACTTATTGCTTTGAATGCATCTATAGCATTCTGCTCATATTCGGTATAAGATGACTGTGAAGGACTTACAGCCGTATAAGACGACTGAGCAGGACTAACAGATGAAGCAAAATGGATTGCACGGGTAACTCCCAGCACTATTATTGCAAGTATAAGTATTAAAAGCCATGTTTTATTCTTTGAGGAATTATTGGTTTTTTTTCCAGTCGAAGGCTTTTTTATAGTAGTTGAATTCTTTTTTCCTGGAGAAGGTTGATCTGGAACAGGAAAAGATTCATCTTCACTATTCTCAATAAGTTCACCGCTTTTCTTCGAACCTATATACAAATCTCTTTCCTGAACAATCTTGTAACCATAAGCCTCCAGAAAGTCTTTACCCCGAGAATAACCCAATGTTTTACACAAATAACCAGCTGCTTTATCCCATCTGTCATGATTCCATTCTGACCACACAATAATCTTATCTGTGAAGAGTTCATCTATTTCACCGAAAAAGGAGTTCAACAAATTCTGTATATTTTCCGGTTCCATACCTGGTAAATAATTTGGAATCCCATCGCTCATAACCTTAACACCTCCCATCCAGTATTCTTATCAATTATATGTAACGACCAGCTTTCCCCGTTTCTTGGAACATGAGTTAATGCCCAATAGAAATTCCTGTGGTTCTTAAAATTCTCAATGGTGAAATTCTCATGAGGATCATCATAATAGGGGGGTTCAAAAAACTGAACCATTTCTTTACGGACACCATCAGCTGAAAGGCTTTGCGCACCACAGCCTATCATAACAAGCCATTCGTGAATTAACTGATCATATATTGTACGATCTTCCTGATTGTGGGCATCAAAAATCACGCGAAATTCGATATAATCAAATAATATCTCATCTTCGCACTTAACGTACAGGTCTCCTCCATGTTCGAGGAGTAATGCCATTGTATCAGCAGCTACATAACCTGTATCAACCAAAGACAGAGAATGCATTAAGTTGCCACAATAATAGACTCCATTTGGATTAAGGCCATATTCCAGGAGCACTTCAAGCATATCTTTCAAATAAGTGCTATGAAGTTCTTCAGGCTGTTTTTCTTCAGAATACTCGTATTGACATTCCTCGTATATGAAACGAATAGCCGTAACTGTTATTTTATCAGAGGAAAGGTCTGACTCGGCGAGAAAAGACCGGATAGCATCCAGATCTGGGGGCAATCGACTCATAAGATTATAAAGCGGTAAGTCAACACTCTGATCGCCATGTAAAAGCCATTCTCTTAAAACAGGTGACCAAAAATAATCCAGATCTACCAAGCCATCAGGTGTACGAAAATAATCACTGAGTCCGATACGCAAATCTGTGTAAAACTCCTGGGTTAACTCATCTTCATCGAAAGTGGCTTTTCCAAACACTTCTATCAAGCTTTGACGGAATTCATCGCCTGGATCAAAACCATGATATTTCTCTTTCTCTATGTTCATCGACATTTCACAACACCTCCTCTAAACTGAGGAACAAAGTTAATTTTATTATAACGGCTTTATACTTTCTACGCAAGGCTGATTGATAATAAAGGAGCAACTTTTATGGATGAAATCACTCTATTTCCCCAGCCGGTTGACAGGCTACGGCTGGAAGAACTGAATACAATCCTCGGCAAGTACAAGGCCGGGAAAGCCAGATTGGACAGCAGGGTCAAATCCGCCGAAAACTGGTGGAAGATGCGGAACCTGTTCGAGGAACAGAAGACCACCGACCCCAAGAACTCCGGTTTCCGTGCTGCCACGGCATGGCTGCACAACACCATTGCCCAGAAGCAGGCTGCCGCTATGGAAGCCTACCCAGAGGCAACCATCTACCCGCATGAGCAGGGAGATGAGGCTGAAGCCTGGGCGCTTTCCAAGATCATTCCCGTGATCCTCAAGCTGGGTGACTTTGAATCCATCTTCAGTGCAAATGAATGGCAGAAGGCAAAAATGGGAACCGCCATCTATAAAGTGATCTGGGACGGGAAGGAACATGGCGGGCTCGGTGAGATTGTGGTACTGCGCAAGGACATCCTCACTCTCTACTGGGAACCGGGCATTGCTGATATCCAGGACAGCCGGTATCTCTTTGATGTGGAGATGATGGATCGGGAAGAACTTTTGGAGAAGTATCCTGATGTGCTGAAGCCAGATGAACTCAAAACCACCTTTGTGCCGGAGAAGATGCCGGTAGAGGATCAGGTCTATTACGAGAACAAATGCGCTGTGATCGACTGCTATTATAAGCGTCACGGCGTCCTGCACTTCGTGAAATATGTGGGCGAACAGGTCATCTATGCCACGGAAAACGATCCGACGAGGGCGGACAGAGGATTGTATGACCACGGACTTTACCCGTATGTGTTCGACACGCTGTTTCCCGTGGAAGGCTCTCCGGCTGGGTACGGATATGTGGATATCGGCGCCAACTGCCAGACAAGGATTGACCTGCTGAACACAGGTCTGACCCGGAACAGCATCAACGGTTCCAACCCTCGATACTTTGCGAGGAGCAATGGCGGCATCAATGAAGAGGAATTCCTGAATGTGGAGAACACCATCGTCCACTACACGGGAGCCATGAACAAGGACGATATCATCCCGATTGTTCCGCCGGTGATGAATTCTGCTCATCTTAGCTACCAGGAATCGCTGATTCAGGAATTACGTGAGACTACCACGAACACGGAAACAAGTGCCGGTTCTTCTTCCGGGGGCGTTACCTCCGCTGCAGGCGTACAGGCTCTGCAGGAAGCTTCGATGCGGACTTCCCGTGCTGCAAATGCCGGAACCTACCGTGCTTTCCGTAAAATAGTGTATATGATCATCGAGGATATCCGGCAATTCTATGATGCGCCAAGGCAGTTCCGGATTATCGGGGAAAACGGGGTACCGCAGTATATTTTCTATTCCAATGCGAACATCAAGCCAATCGAAGGCATGACCGTGATAGGCGTGCCGGTTCCGCCCAGAAGGCCGGAATTCGACATTGACGTGACTGCTGAAAAACAATCCGCCGACACCAAAGCAGCCATGAATGAACTGGGGCTAACCCTATTCAAGATGGGAATGCTCAACCCGATGAATGCGGAGGAAAGCCTGATCGCCCTGGAAAGCATGGACTTCAAGGGACGGGACGAGATCATCCAGAAGATCAACAAAAGCCAGACGCTGGCGGCCCAGCTTGCCAAATGGCAGAACGTGGCGATTGCGATTGCCAACCAGAACAATCCGGATCTCGCACAGCAGCTTGCGGTATTGGCTGCTGGACAGGCACAGCAGGCAAACCAACGGACTGCCATGCCAAACGGAGCCAACCTGACGGAACAGGATAAGATAAATATACCGCCCGATCCGGGAGCGGTACCGGCATAAGGAGACTATTATGATTTCAGTATACTATGACAGAAAAAACCTTGACCTAACCGTACAGGGACATGCGGGGTATGCAGAGCCCGGAAAGGACATTGTCTGCTCCGCCGTGAGCATCCTGACGGCGACACTTGCTTTCATGCTTGCAAGGAATGAATTTGAAAGCTGCTTTGAACCGGAGCTGAGTGCATTCCGGGCAATTGTCCCGAACGAGGGAGTGAAAAAGCGGTACAGGCCGTATTTTGAGTTTGTGATGGAAGGCCTGCGGATGCTGCAGGCGGCCTATCCGGAAAACATCCTGATTCTGGAAGAGAAAGGAGAAAACGACTATGGCGAAAGCAAGCAGGCCGGGTAACCAGGCGGTTGCCGGAATTCAGGCCGCAACGACTGATGAGGAAAGATATCCCACCTATTATGCGAGCAACAATGCAGGAAGCGGAACTACGGGGACGAGCAAAACCACATCTTCCGGCTCTACCAAAACGAGCACCAGTACGAAAACGAGCACCAGCACTTCCAGTAAAAGCTCCGGTTCCGGCGGAAGCGGCAACAGCGGCAGCGGAGCAAATGCCGGATACGGCAGCATTGTGGATATGCTCGGATACAACCCCTATGCTCTGGATGCTGTAAATAGTTTCAAAGCTTCTGCAGGGAATGGAGTGACCAATCCGCTCACTTCGCTCCTCGGAACACAGGTGGAAGCAGAAGCTCCGGTCAGTGCGTGGAATCCGCTGATTGATTCCGGAAATTACCAGAGCTTCGGGATGTTCTCTAAAGAACGCGGTGCGACCGGGAACTATTACGACCGTGCCATGAACGCTCTTGCATTGGAACTGCAGGGCAACCCGGCTCCCCAGTACAACAACCAGAAGGAACATGAGCTCGACCAGGCTCTCAGCGCCCTTGTCAACCGGGAACGCTATGCCTACCGCCCGGAGGACGACAAATTCTGGAGCCTGTACAAGGACCGTTATACCCAGCTCGGGCAGAGGGCCATGAAGGACGCAATGGGACAGGCTGCGGGCCTGACCGGCGGTTATGGTACCAGCTACGGACAGGCTGTCGGACAAAATGCGCTTAACGAGTATATGGCGGATCTGATGCTGCAGCTGCCGCAGATGGAAGAGCGTGCCTATGACCGCTGGATGGATTACGGTGACGAGCTCGCCCGGAACTTCAACCTGACCAACCAGAACTATAAGAATTATTATGAGCGCTACCGTGATGACGTGGAGGACTATAACGATAACCGTGACCGTGTGCGTGATTACTACGATGAACTCTTCGACGAATGGAGCTTCGGCAAGCAGATGGCCCTCAAGCAGGATCAGGAACGGAACGATGTATTCCAGTACTGGGAGGATGAGCGCCAGCAGAACGCAGATCGCAAGCTGAAAGCTGACACAACCAACGCCGGCAACGTCCTCGCCGTGGATAAAGCCAACGCCTCCGCTATGCAGCAGAACTGGGAAAACCAGCTTGCTCTGTTGAAAGCGCAGCTACAATATGCATACGCATAAAATCAAATTTGACTTCCTAAACAATTTGTAGTATACTACATCTGTCTTTTGGATAATGCTCTGCTGGGGTTTCTCTCCGGTGGGGCATTTTTTGATATGAAACAAATAAATAGAACGAATATGCAGCCCTAATTTATATAAAATTCTCCAAAAAAGCGGTCTCTATTATTGATTTGTGCTTGGCAATTTATTAACTGCATGATATAATAATTTAATTTGAAATTAATAGATTCTAATGTTGTTGACATATGAGGAGAGATAAATGAAGAAAATTGCTTTATTGCTGATATTCTGCATGGTTTTCAGTCTAATTACTGTCCCAATAACATGGGCCGAAGAAGAAAGAATCTATGCGAATGGGGACGAAACCGTTTTGGTCATTCCCAGAGATGTAGCACAAGTATTTGCCGTTAATGGGGCAGACGTTACAATACAGGGAAATGTTATCCCTCCAGAAATAACAGCGGAAACACCTGATGGAGGTGGCGAAGTAGTTGAAGATTACAATTATGACGCAGTTGATGCATATGACAATTCAAGTGTTCAAGTAACTGGAGATGTCATCAGCGGAAAACGTACTGCGATAGGAACTGATGATTTTTCCAATGTGATTGTTGGCGGTGATGTTACATCAGAAAGAGGTGCTATTAATGCACAAAACGGAAGTGAGATTACTGTCGGTGGAAATGTTACTGGCTATATATATGCGGATGATGTTACTATCTCTATAGGAAAAAATACTAATTCAAATATAGATGCTTTTAATGACACTGTAATTTATATAAAAGGAGATTACGAAGGCGAACTGTTTTCTGGAGGCGCTGATATAATTATAGACGGTGAGGCAAAAGGTAAAATTGATGCAAATGGACCGGATACAATTGTAAGTGTTGGAAAAGATGCAGAAACCATCAGTGCCTATGGTGGAGCAACCGTAGATATCAAGGGTGATGTAAATAACACTGATGAAAATGAAAAACAAGCTATTAACGCACTTAAAGGAGGTAGTGTTCTCGTTGGTGGAAATGTGAACAGTCAAACAGAGACCGCTATCCAGGCAGGAAACACAGGAACAGAAGTCATTGTACAACATGACGTGAACGGTAATGTAAGAGCATATGATGGATCGAGTATTATAATAAAAGGAGATAACAATCTTAACGACAGTAACCCAAATAGTTTTATCACGGATAGCGCATTAGAAGTTGATGGTGATATTAATGCACCTATAGAAAGCTACCAAACAGAGAATTCTGAAACTTCTGTTATATATGCCAGTGGTAATTCTTCGTTAATTGTGGGAAATGATGTAAACGTTCCAATTTCAATATTAAATGGTGCCAAAGTTGATATTGGGGGCGATTTAAATGGAACAGCTCGTCTTTCAGGAAATAATACTACAGTAACCGTTGCTGGGGACTCTGAATCAATTTGGGCAACCGAAGGTGCAACTATTACAGTAAATGGAGCAGCAAATAAAGGGTTCACTGACGAAATTTATGCTGCTGGAGAAGGAACAACTGTAAAAATCGGAAAAGAAGCAAATACTTATGTTAGTATATCCTCTGGGGCTTCTGTTGAGATTAACGAAAATTTAAACGATAGAGCATATGTTACGGGAGACGATAGTACTTTACATATTGCGGGAAATGTAAATACTATAAATGCTGGAGATTACCTTGGAGCTGCAATTACAACAGAGAACAATGGTTCTATTCTCATTGACGGTGATTTAAATGCCAAGACGGAAAATGGAGCAGCTATTTCAGCTTCTTCTGGGTCAACTGTCAACGTTGGTGGGAGTGTTAATAATGAATTAAAGAATGCAGTAACAGCTTATGATGAAAATACACTTGTAACTATAGGAGAAAACATTACTGGTGGCATCACTGCAGCTAATGGGTCAAAAGCTATAATATATGGAAATGTTAATCTCGGCGAAAGTGATATTGACAATCCTCAAATTGCAATGGGCAGTTTCTACATGTACCTTGATGATGCATCTACACTTTTAGTACGTGACGGTGCTGAAGTTATTGTAGAAGGAAATGTTAACTCAGATCCAGATCATACAGGATGGATCATTGCAAGAAACGATAATTCTTCAGTAACTGTAAAGAAAGATGTTGAAGCTAATATTATCGCTGACGAAGGTGGAATTATTGATGTTGAGGGAAATGTTGAAGGTAATGTAACTATCAATGGTGATTCTACAGTCAATGTTGGAGAGGATTTAAACGGTAATGCGAAGATTGGAGAAAGCTCAGAACTAAACATAGGCGGAGATATGAATATTGATATTGACACGTATATATATAATTACGGAAATATCAATGTCTCTGGAAATGTTAATGGAAAAGATTCAACTTCACAAATAGCAACATACGGAGAACAGGCATCATTGATAATTGATGGTGATGCAAATAGCGTAATATCTGGCTTAGATGGAGCATATGTCCATATCAAAGGAGATGCAGATTTTGTTGCAACAATGACTGGCGCAACCATTGACATCGATGGCGATATAAATAGAGCAGCAACTGTTTATGAACAAGATTCGAAATTAACAGTACACGGAAATACCAATTGTACTTCATCAGTACAAGATGGAAAAATGACTATAGATGGTGATGCTAATGGAGCCGTCTTAGCTACAGGGAAAACAGCAACCGTAAAAGTTGATGGAGATATAAATATTACTGATTCAAGAACTCCTGAAGCAAGCCAGGCACATGACGGAGCTTCTGTTATTATTGACGGTAGTGTAACAAGTGAATTTAAACGTGGTGTTTATTCAACAGGTGAAAACTCAAACCTCATTGTTGGAGAAGACGTTAAAGCAGGTACAACAGCGCTTGACGTATATAATGGGGCGAAAATGGAGATAAAAGGAGATGTAAATGCTGGAGAAAGAGGAGCACTTATTGAAGACGGTGCGACACTCCTTGCTCAAGGCGATATAACTTCTGAAAATGTTGGAATTGAAGTTACAATCAATAGTGCAGATGATAGACAAAGCTTTGTCACTGTCTGCGGAACTGTAGATGGAGAAAACAAAGCCATTGAACTTACTGTCGGAGAAGAAGTTGATGTAAACACTGTTATCTCTGCCCTTCCTCAGATTATTGTACAAAGCCTTGAAACTGAAAGTGACCTTGTCGTCGTTACGGCACCAAATGCCACTGAAGAAGAGCAAAAATCTATAACAGATGCCTTAATTGATAATATTCACTACATTGTTGATACTTCAGCAATTGATCAGCAGACAATTTCTGTTTACGGCACAGAAGAAATTGACGGATATATAGTTGCAAAAGAGTCTTCGACTATTACTCTCAAAAGCACACAGGAAGGTTATATCGTTTGTCAGGTTGAAGCAGGCAACTACGCAACAATTACAGAAAACGAAGACGGTTCTTATAGTATCACGGTTGAAAGAGGCGGAGATCTTGTCCTAAAAGCTTCTGTTACTGAAAAAGTAGCAGAAGATCCAAATACCCCTGTTAATCCAGGGAATCAGGGCAACCCGGATAACCCGAGCAACCCGGACAACCCGAGCAATCCGGATAACCCGAGCAACCCGGATAACCCGAGCAACCCGGACAACCCGAGCAATCCGGACAACCCGAGCAATCCGGACAACCCGAGCAATCCGGACAACCCGAGCAATCCAGACAACCCGAGCAATCCTGATAATCCAACCAATCCGGATAACCCGAGCAATCCTGATAATCCGAGCAACCCGAACAACCCGAGCAATCCTACCAACCCGAGCAACCCGCACAAACCCGATAAACCAGATAATCCTTACAAGCCTATTATCCCTGGGAAACCCGATAGGCCAGAAAACCCTGGACAAAATGGAAACGGGAATAATCCTTGGGTAGCAAACACTTCCAACATCTCCAATATACCTGCCAACAATGGCCAACTATATAGAAGCTGGGACCCTGCCTATGTTCTTTCCCCTGACTACAGCGCAATGGTACTCATCATTAACCTTATAGGCAGACAGGAGCTGTGTATCCTACGTTCCGACTTAGAAACCTTCCGGAGTATTGGATTTAATACTGTCAATATTGTTACAGAAAACGACTCTATGTATATGGAAATGACAAACTTAATAGAACTCTATGCCGGTGCTAACCAGTGTATGTTCGTTCGAAACGAGAATTCCGTTGAGCTTTGGGTTATGAATTCACTTGTATTTACCATTACATTGGTTAAAAGTGAGAAAAAAATAGCTTAATTTATTCTTGCTGAATAGCTATGTGCTGCAGATACTATATGGAAATGTCGTCTGACCTGCGGCCTATCGTCGAGGCGGCGGAGCGCTCGAAACTAAGAGCAAACAATCTGAACTGGCTTGCAAAGCCACTGATTACACAAGGAGAAGTGTTTCCGGATTCCCTTGTTCCTGTCATCGCTACCGGCAGAAGCGAGAAGAAGAAAGTCTTTCCCATGCTCTGGGGCTATCAGGTGACGGGTATGAATCGTCCGCTCCTGAATGCAAGAACCGAAACAGCGATGGCGAAAAAGACTTTTGCGGATTCCTGGCTGGAGCACCGCTGTATCGTCCCAGCATCCTGGTACTTTGAATGGACTCATCACAAACGGACGGACGGGAAAATAGAGACAGGCAAGAAATATGCCATCATGCCGAAAGGGCAGGAGCTTACCTGGCTCTGTGGGCTCTACCGGCTTGAAAACAACTATCCGCATTTTGTCATCCTCACACGGGAACCGGGAGAGGAAATCGCCTTCATCCATGACCGCATGCCTCTGATCATGCCGGAGGAAATGATCAACGACTGGATCAACCCGAAATACAGCGCAAAAGAAATCCTTCCTCATGCACTCACAGACTGCGTCTATGAAGAATGGACTGAAAAAGAAGAAGCAGAAGCTAGAAAACCCATTCTGAAGCCCTGGCAGATCCTTGAACCTTTGGAAAAACAGTAAAACCGCCCGAAAATGGGTGGTTTTTTATTGTTTTCTTTTTCTTTTCATGTTATTATTAAAACAATATGAGTATCAAAATATGAAGAATCTATTAGATTTATCTTATCAGATCTTGATAATACGTTTCCGAACGATATTGTTATCAGAGATGAATTCTGAGATGATGCTCTTAGAGTCAGAAAACATTTTATGATTACCAAACCAACAAAAAAGCCGCCCAATAGGACGGCTCTTACTTGTTGAAAAAAATAAGACTGGAGAACACTATGTATTTTCAAGAATATTGTGACGAACCTCAATATGGTGAAATTGTTCAATCTGGAAAAACATATGAGGATAGCCTTTCAGAACAATATGAAAATATAATCAGAAATCTTGATAGTTATATTTTCTTGATGGATGCATACAAAATAATAAAGTCCTGCTACGATGATTTTTTACAATATCCAGAAAAGAAAAAAGACAAGGTTGAATTCTGGAAAATCAATAAATATCTTTTGAATTATCTAAATGCTGTTTACTTTTATAAAGAATTTGTAGATGATAAAGATTCACCGATCAAAAAGATATCAAATAGTTTTTATAAGAATAAGCAATGGTACTGGTTCCTATGCAATTTCCGGAATAGTGCAATTCATCAAGGCATTATAGCAAGAGAAATGCTCAAAAAAACAGGGACTTGTTACATCGATCTTAATGAGATGAAAAAAATACAGGAAAAACGAATTGAAGATATTAAAAAAATGATTAGCGATATAGAAAACGAAAGTGAAAAAAAGGCAAAAAAGAAAAATCTGGATAGTGCAGGATATTTATTTAACAGGATCAAACAAATAGAAAAGGAAGAATCAACAAGATTTGAAAACATGCCTTTTCTAAACTTAAAAGTTGTTATTGAGAAAGCTCAAAAAGAAATTGATGTAATGCATGAGCGAAATTTAGAAATGGCTTACTATCCATTTATAGAAAAACCATTAAAAGAACTCTTTGAATTGATTTATTGGGATAATAGCACAGCAAAATATACTTTTCTGGTAAATCATGAGTACATGAATGAAGGGAAAACACTTACAGGAGTTTATGAACCCACATATAGTATAGACAACTTTATACAATATATATTTGACGGAGTAGGAAAGATACATCCAGTTGCAGAAAAAATATATAATTTGTTGAAAGACAGAGGATATACATATCTTTATGAATATAAATGCTCTATAGACAAATTCTTCCAAAAATAAAAATTCACAATTTGGTAACTTGCACACAGAGACATACTGTGGTATTCTAAATACGGTAATCTCCGGGATGTTGATTCTTAAAATATGGATTGATATAGATCGGACGGTCGTCCGGTCCATATTTTAAGAAAGGTTTTTCCGAAATGAAAATGAAGAAAAATGACGAGATCACCGAAACCAGAGGCACTTCCCTTAAAAGCGAGCTCTTGAGCCCTTGGAAAGTGTATGCAAGCGGATGTGTAAACAATGCAAGAACTCCTGCTCTTGCAACGATTTGCACTTTACTCGACCTTGCCATCCAATGGATCGATGATCACATCCTGAGATGACCAGGAACGACAGGGCAGAATCATCTGACCCTGTTTTTTTTATAACCAAATTTAACCTTTAGGAATCAGTGAGAAAAGCCATCTCTGAATTCATGTTGTCGAACTCCCATTTTTATGATAATATAAAATTTAGACAAAAAAATGTAAAAAAACACGAAAAAACAAAACTGGGTTGATACAGAAGGTTGTGAGAAGATGTTTGGGCAGTTCCCTTCGGATATCATTGAGAACGAAATAATGCAGATGGACCGCAGATTGCTCAGCATTCTGCTCTTTGATCGAAGCACACGGAAGAATATTATTTGGGCAACTGATGATTACGCAACACTTGGTAAGGAATACCAAAGGAAATGTGAAATACTCCCAGAATTGATTACCGGTGAACATACACTTCTTATTCAGCCACGAACGGCGAAGTCTGTGGAAAATCAGCAAAGCCGTATTAAAGATAAAGCAGAGGTTTTTACACCATCCTGGGTCTGTAATGAGCAAAATAATCTGGTTGATGAAGCATGGTTCAGCAGGAAAAATGTCTTTAATACCCTTGACGACAAAGCATGGACAACAAACAAAGAGATGATTCCTTTCCCGCAAAAAGGGCATCATACATGGAAACGATATGTAGATGCGAAACGGATGGAGATTTCCTGCGGGGAAGCGCCTTATCTGGTAAGCCGATATGATGCTGCAACAGGAAAGATAATTCCTCTACCTGACCGCATTGGACTATTAGACCGGAAATTCCGTGTAATAAACGAAAACTCACAAAATAAAGAGGAATGGATTGTGTGGGCTGTACGTGCAATTCAGAGCGTCTATGGCTTTGAATTTCAGGGAGACAGCCTGCTGTTGGCTCGGGAAAATGTTTTTATCACTTTTCTGGAATACTATTTTGAACGATATCAAGAACTGCCTGATATAAAAATTCAGATACAGATTGCAAAAATCGTATCTTGGAATCTCTGGCAAATGGATGGACTGAAATTTGTGGCACCATACAGCTGCAAATCCACTACATGGGAAGAAATGTCTCTATTCGGGAACATAATACATGAAGAACAATGCCCAGGATGTAAAAACGACGACTATACAAGACATACGGGTGTCTATTGCAAAGTGATGGACTGGCGGGATAAACAAAGTTTTCGCTATATAGATCTGATGAAAGGGGCGAAAAGAGATGGGTGCTTATGAATCTCCTGTATCATATAAGCTAATTTATGTGTTCAGCATGCCCTATGATGACCACGCCGGATTGCTAAAAATAGGGGATGCTACGGTTAAGACATCCGCCAGTGCGGCACAGCTTGCTCCTGACTGTGAGCTGCTAAATAATGCTGCGCACAAACGCATCAAACAGGAGACCCGGACTGCCCGAACTCAATATGAACTGCTATATACGGAAATTGCAATTAAAAATGTTCTTCTGGACGATGGCAGCATAATGCCGGTTCCTTTCAGGGATTTTGAGGTGAATGAAGTTCTCTCTCGCAGTGGATACCCATCCAGAAAATTCTATGATACAGGACGGCCAAGTGAGTGGTATCCTGTTGCCCTTCAGACTGCAAAAAACGCTATTAAAGCAGTCAAAGAAGGACGGATAGTTCTTACAGAAGCAGAGAAAACTGAAGCAGAAAAAACAGACATAAACACCCCAAATGAAACTGACCGCCCAGGTATCGTCTTACGGGATGAGCAGAAGGACGCAGTAGACAGAACCAAAACAATTTTCAAAAAGGACGATGAAATGCTTTGGGACTGTAAGATGCGTTTTGGAAAAACCATCTCCGCATGCTCTCTTGTGAAAGAATGCGGTTTCCAAAAAACGATTGTTGTTACGCACAGGCCTGTCGTGGCAGATGGGTGGCAGAAGGATTATCACCTCATCTTTGGGGACAGTGATGAACATATCTTCCAGACCAAGATCAGGGGAGGACAGGAAATCGACTTCGACGAACACATTGATGCTGAAAATGCACATGTTCTTCGAAATCTTGCCAGATCCGGAAAACACTTTATGTATTTTGCCTCCATGCAGGATTTACGTGAGTCTGCGCGGGTCAAGGATAGCGGTTACAAGAAAAATGATGCTGTTTTTGACATGGACTGGGATTTCATTATATATGATGAAGCTCATGAAGGCACGCAGACAGATCTGGGACTAAAAGTGCAAGCTTTGTTGGAAACTCCCAAAAACGGCAAAAAGCCAAAAGTACTATCTCTTTCCGGGACACCATATAATATCATTGGGAAATATGAAGATAATGTTTACTCCTGGGACTATGTCATGGAGCAAAAAAGGAAAAGAGAGTGGGACGATAAATACCCGGGCACACCAAACCCCTATGCTGATTTGCCTGAACTGCGTATACTTACCTTTGACCTTCGTGACAGCATACCGGAGTCCTACCGATATGAAACCGCCGATATGGCATTTAATTTCCGAGAATTCTTTCGTACTTGGACAGGAGACCCAAAACAGGATTTCAGGCCACTCCCGACAGGTGCTAAGATAGGCGGTTTTGTACATGAACAGGATGTAGAAGCTTTTCTTAATCTTATTACAACAGACAGCGAAGACAGTTTTTATCCTTTCTCCACAAAAGAAAATCGGGAGATGTTCAAGCACACGTTCTGGATGGTTCCGGGTGTGAAAGCAGCAGCGGCATTAGCAGAGTTGCTGCGTAACCATTCAGTGTTCATGCATTACAAAGTTGCCAATGTTGCTGGGGCTGGTGATGAAGAGAAAGCCTATGACGATGCTCTGAAAGAAGTCAGAGCTGCCATTAAAGAAAACCCGTATACGATTACGATTTCATGCGGCAGGCTAACAACCGGAGTTACTGTGCCTGAATGGACAGCGGTTATGATGCTCACGGGCTCACCAAACACAGCAGCTGCCGGATATATGCAAACTATTTTCCGCGTACAATCAGCCGGTAGTATTGACGGGAGGCAAAAGGAAGTCTGCTATGCTTTTGACTTTGCACCTGATCGGGCTATCAAAGTCCTATCAGATGTACATGCTATCGGTAAAAAGGGCAAAGCTGGCGATGAGAGCGGACGTGTTGCTTTGGGAGAATTCCTGAACTTCTGCCCGGTTCTGGCCGTGGACGGCACTGGTATGCATTCTTATGATGTACCGAAACTAATGCGGCAGATTAAACGCCTGACTGTGGATAAAGCAATCAAGAACGGTTTCGACGATGATTCTGTGTACAAGAGTGACACTGGAATTATCATGGATGATAATGATGTGAAATTATTCCAAAGACTTGGTGGTATTCTTAGCGGCCAAAAGCAAACAAAGACGCCAAAGAATGTCAAACTTAACAACCAAGGCTTGACAGGTGAAGAATATGAAATAGTTGAAAAAGCTAAGAACAAACCCAAACGTTATCGTACGCCGGAAGAAGAAGCATTACTTAAGAAGGAGCAGGAGCAACGCAAGGAACGTGATAAAGTCATCCAATTATTGCGTAACATTTCAATCCGGCTGCCTTTGCTGATTTATGGAGCCGCTGTTGATCTGACAGAATCTATCCATATGAAAGACTTTATCACTCTTGTGGATGATGAGTCATGGACGGAATTTATGCCAAAAGATGTGACGAAGGATCTATTTCAACAACTGCTCAAATACTATGATGAAGATGTGATTGCTGGTGCCGGCTTGCGAATCAGACGTATGGCTCGCGCCGCTGATGAAATGCCACCAACACAACGGGTTCTCCGCATAGCAGAAATCTTCAGCCTGTTCCGCAATCCTGACAAAGAGACCGTATTAACACCTTGGCGAGTAGTCAATATGCATCTATCCGATATATTGGGTGGCTACTGTTTCTATGATAAGACATTCAAACACCCAGATGGCCTGATAGATGAGCCACGGCTTGTTGACAGGGGAGATGTAAGCGATGCAGTGCTGTTAAATCCGGATGCCAAGATTCTGGAAATGAATTCAAAAAGTGGTCTGTATCCTCTCTACATGACCTATAGCATTTATGCTATGAAACTTACCGGAAATGAAGATACAATCCCATTGGAAGAGACACAACAAATTTGGAAAGAAACAGTCGAACAAAATATTTATGTTCTGTGCAAGACAAAAATGGCGCGTCTGATTACCATGCGTACGCTTATAGGCTACCAAAAATGGCCTGTTAACGCCATTTACCTGACAAAGCTAATGGAACGGATGGAGAATATGCCACGCCTCTCCAATAAACTCCGTAATCCCGCTACTTGGGGAAAAGAAGGTGAGAAAATGAAATTCGACGCTGTTGTTGGCAATCCACCATATCAAACTACAACTGGTGGTGGATCTGAAGCTGCTGCATCACAGGCAAAGCCTATATTCCAGTTATTCGTTCAGCAGGGAAAAGACCTCTCTCCTCAATACTTATCCATGATTATCCCTGCCAGATGGTATAATGGAGGTATTGGGTTAACTGATTTCCGCGCTGAGATGCTTGCTGATAAACGAATCGTTGAATTAATAGACTACAGTAACTCAAAAATGCTGTTTCCAACAGTGGATATAGCAGGTGGAATTTGTTATTTCCTATGGGATGCTTCTTATCACGGTGATTGCAATGTAGTCAATTGCTTTGATGGAGGAAAAACAGAACTAAGAAGAAAACTAGATAATTATGGAGATATCTTTATTCGCTCAAATTCCGCTATTTCGATAATTGATAAAATAAAACAAAAGACCGACACCTTCGTTTCCAATATGGTTTCCGCTATTGATACTTTTGGTATTCCCTCTAAGGAAAAGGGACATGAGGTTTACGAAGAAGGAGATATTATGCTCCTACACAGTGTTGGAGCAAATAACCAGGGAACCGACTATATCAATAGAAATGTAGTAAGCAAAAATACGCAACTTATTGATAAATACAAGATCAAGATTTCTATTTTAGTACCTCAAAATGGTGAAGTTGGTGTTGACGCTGAAAAAGGGTATCGCTCAATTTCCAGCCCGCAAATTTTATATCCAGGAACGGTAGATTCATTTTCATATCTTAACATAGGCTTTTTTGATACAGAGATTGAGGCGATAAACTTCAGGAATTTTATGACATGTAAATTGCCTCGATTTATGATGAGGACTACCTATTCATCAGTCCATATATCCAAGGCCAACTTCGTATATGTACCAATGATGGATTTTACACAACCTTGGACAGATGAAAAACTATATTCCTATTTCGAATTAACCAGTGATGAGGCACAGTTAATTGAAAAAACAATGAGGGCTCTTATACTCGAAAAAGACGATATAGGAAAAGAATTCTTTGAGAAAATCTATGAACGGGAATCAAATGAATGACATAATCAATTTCAATGAAATCATTGAAATTCAAAGCAAATCCATGAGAGATTGGGACTGCCATGAAGTAGATGGCACAGGTTACATGTCTGCCTATGGTTTGGATGCGGAAAGTGCTGCGGAAGCTGCAAATACTATCCTTAAATGGCATACAGTTGACGTGTATGATGATCAGGGTAAATTCTGCGGCAGATACAGTTACGATTAAATACTCAAAAGCAGGCAACTAATATCACAATCTTTTTTATTTCAAACAATTGCATATAACAATGGGTCAAAATGCTTCTGTGAAAAAACAGAAGCGTTTTTTATACCCTTCTGCTATAAAAACTGCTGTAGGGGGGGAGAATTTTTTTTCTGATCCATGCTAAACTGCTACCATAAGAGCACTGCAACTCTCAAAACTGCCTGAAGGAGACACAATGAAAGATATGAAATACTGGCTTCAGTTCTTTGCGGAAGGCGCATCCGAAAATGAAGGAGCCGCGGGCGTAGAACCTGCCGCCGCCGGGCAGAATGAACAGGGGACAGAAGCCCCTGCAACACAGGAAACCACCACTGCTTTTACCTGGGAAGATGTGCTGGCAAGGGATGACATGAAACAGCATATCTCGGAAATCATTTCCCAGCGTGTCGGTGACATCCGGAAACGTTACAAGCCAATGATGGAAACGCTTGCCTCCCATCACGGGATTACTGCCGATGCGGAAGGCCACTTTAACGAAAACGATATCATCAAGGCTGTGACCAATGACCCTGCCTACTATGACAAGACTGCCGGAACAAGCGGGATTGCAGATCCTGCCATAGCACAGCAGATTGCCATGATCCAGGAACAGGCACGACGAAAGGAAGCAGAAGCGGATGAAATCATCCAAAGGATCAACACGGAGCGGCATGTAAATGAAATCCGGAAGCAGGCTGAAGCGCTAAAGCAGAAATACCCCGCTTTTGACTTCGGCAAAGCGATAGAAAACAAGGCTTTCAAATATTACATCAGCCCGCAAGCATTCCAGAACGGACACGGCATGACCGTGGAACAGGCATATCTTGCTCTGTATGGCAACGATGTGATCCAGGCTGCTGCAGGAAATGTGGCGAAAGCTTATGCCGGTGCCGCTGCCAGCAACAGGGGATTCCCAATGGAAAACCAGAATGCAAGGGAAAACAACTCCGGAATCCCGAATAAAAGCTTTGACGAAATGACCGATGAGGAATTCGACGAGGTAAGGAAACTGGTGATTTCGGGAAAATACAGATTCAATTAAAGGAGTTATGAAAATGATTCATACTGACGAGAAAATAAAAAAGCTGAACCTACAGTTTTTCGCTGCAACGGACGTGATCAACGTCACGGACAGCGGAGTACCGGGCAGCTATAATGTGAACGGTATTACCGGGCAGGCGGGACCAGTCAGTCCCGACAACAACCTTGCCCCAGAGATGAAGATCTATTACAACAGGGAGCTTCTGAAACAGTACCGCACATTTCTGATCTATGCAAAATTCGGAAAGAACGTAGTTCTACCGTCCAACCACGGGAGAACAGTAGAATTCCGTAAATTCCTTCGCTTTAAAAACGGTGACAAACTGCAGGAAGGTGTCATCCCTGCCGGCCAGAAGCTCGGTGTGGAAGCCCTCAATGCCAGCATCAACCAGTATGGCACGTATGTGGCTGTTTCCGATGTGCTTGAGATGCATGCATATGATGACACAATCGGAAACTGTATTGAAGAAATGGCGGAATCCGCTGCCACAACCCATGAGACGCTGATCCGTGATGCACTGGCATCCGGAACGAACGTGATCTTTGCAGATGCAGTAGCAGAAGACGGAACTGTCACACCAGTGACCTCACGCCTGGGGCTTGGTGCGGACAACGAATGCGAATACCTGCTGACACCGAATATGATCAACAGGATCTTCACTGCTATGAGGAAGAACCATGTGCCATTTCTGGATGGAACCCAGCATTACGGGATGGTCTGCCATCCGTCCGTGATCTATGACCTCCGCGAAAACGAGGACTGGTTGAATGTAACCAGATACACCGAGCAGGGGTACAAAAAAATCTGCGATGCTGAAGTCGGCATGCTGCATGGTATCCGAATCATTGCAAACCCGGACGCTCCTGTAGTCGGTGATGACCTCTCTGACGGTGATACGCCCTGCAAGGTTACGATCCAGGCGCTTGCCACAGCCGGCAATACCGTCACCTTGACGGATGGAAACGAGCTGAAGGAAGACAACTGTCTGAAAGGGAAGCAGGTTTATGTCGGCACCGAAACAGAGCCCAGAACCGTTATCAGCAACACTACAACTACAATTACCCTAGACGGCGAAGCCAGAACCTATCCCAACGGCACTGAAATCCTTTCTGCAACCGCAGCAGGCAACGGCCAGCATGTCTATCTGAGCTACGTTTTCGGCAAAGAAGGATTTGCGATGGTTGACCCGAACGGTAAATCCGGCACGATGGAAATGATTGTAAAAGGGAAGGAATACGGCGGACCGCTGAACCAGTTCAGCACCATCGGCTACAAGTTCGAGACCAACGGCGCCACCATCCTCTATGAGGAACGCGTCATGAGAGTTGAGACACTGAGCTACTTCTCAAGCGAGGACAAAGCCAATTAAGGCAACAAGATACAAGGGTCAGGGGACAGAAAACCTCTGACCCGATTAAAGAAAGGAGCCGCTTATGGCTGATACTACTACCAGAAAAAAGACCGGGAAAAAGGCGAAGGAAAGCCACTGGGACGATTATTACAATGAATATGTAAATGTTTATGTGCCCATGAATGACTCCGGAAGCAAAGAACCGCTGCTTTTGATCCATAACGGAAGAGCATATCTTTTCGAGCGGGGAAAAAACCACCGGATGAAACGGTTTCTTGCGAAAATTTATGAGGATTCGCTGATGGCAAAACAGATTCAGTATATGCACATTTCTGAAAAGCTGGAGGAGACACGAGCTGCACTGGCGAATCCCACTGTAATCTCATGACCTGCGCAGAGATCATTGCACGGGTAGACGAGCTGGAGCCGAACCAGTACGGCACGGAACAGAAGATGCAGTGGCTCAGCAACCTCGATGACGAGCTGCTGGACGAATGCATCCTGACGCATAAGCTGGACAAGACCGGGCGGGAACTGGAACTGATGCTCGGCACCTGCCCGCTGCCCCCGTACAAACATCCGGATTCCACCCTGCTGCTGGCTGACCGCTACGGAGTAGAGCTCTACAGCAGCTACCTGCAGATGATGATTGCAAAGGAGAACTCCGAACGGGCACGCTACAATGATGAGCGGGCTGTCTTCCTGGCAAAACAGCAGGAATTCTATGACTACTTCAACCGGACGCACAGGCCGCTGACGGGATATGGTAAGACCAGGAACAGGCTGAAGTTCTAAGTACCTGTTCAGGAAATGAGAATCCCCGGCGATTTCTCACCGGGGAGGAGTGCTGCAAACTGGATTTATTTATCCTTTAAGGACGTATATATCAAAACAGGTATTGCACAGAGATCTAATACACCCATGATTCTAATCGCTACATCGGATATTTCTATACCGACCAAAGCACAAACTACCCAAATAACGGATACGATAGAAATAATAAAAAGACTTAAACCCCACAATATCCTGTTCTTTTTATCCATCGTTTTCCTCCATGAAATTCTGATTAGTCTGGAACATTCTACCATAATCAGGAGCTTAGTCAATCCCTCTGTTTCGTTACTGAATAAGGAAATATTATGCCATACTATCCGTCTCTGAAAGAAGTGAATACGAAAAGGCTTGTGACGGACACGTTTTCCGGCTACAACCACAACCTGAAAATCAAAGACGGGGAATTCTACGACACGATGAATCTTTCCACAAAGGATTTTCCGCTCTTTGAGAACCGGGAGAAGCGCGGGCTCGTCCGGCACATGCAGAACCCCGGCGGGATGCTGGCAAAGGAAAAACTCGCCTTTGTAGATGACGGAAAGCTCTACTATGACAACGCCATTGTCTATGAAGGACTGACAGAAGGCGAAAAGCAAATCGTGTCCTTCGGAGCATACATCCTCGTTTTCCCTGACCGGATCTATTACAACACCAAAGACCCGGCGGACAAGGGGAACATCAACTTTGAGCTGGAGGAGGACAATCTTATTCATGAGACTGACAATACACTCTATCATCTCTGCTGTGATCCGGGAACCGGATTCTGGGATGATGCCTATTTTGAACATCCGGCACAGACGGAGGACACCTTCTACTTCTTCCTGTGCTTTAACCCGCACTGGAATGTTTTTGACGGGCTTGGCGTGGATAAACTGCTCAGTAAATTCCATATCGGGGAACAGTTTTTTATCCCGATGGATAAGGTGTCTGACATTGAAACGGATGTCACATTTCACGACAATTCCAATGATTTCAACATTGAGTGGCTGAAGCGGAACCCCGTAACACTGCTGAAGAAACTCGTCTATTACGACTGGTACAACAGGGTTCCGGACGAAACCGTCCCGGACTATATCCACTGTGTGCCGTCAACAGGTCTCGGAGAATGGACAGGACATCACTTTCCCCTCTACCGAAGATATGTATTTGAATATGACTCCGTGAACGGATCAAGAACCTATCGGCTGCCACATGTTGCCAGCAGGGTCTACGGCGTTTATGTAGATGGTGTGCGCCTGGAATCCGGATACAGCTATGACCGCATGAGCGGGAGCGTAATCTTCCAGATTGCACCGCAGGCAAATAACCAGTACAACCAGCCCGGACCTCAGGTGAAAGTCACACTCTGTGCCGAGTATAACTTAGCGGACGCATCAAACCCTGTTGATGCGATCCCTTCCGCTTTGTGTGGATTCCTCTGCTCCGTACCGAAAAAGACCGTTGCAGACCCCCATCCCTATACCTCCCTCACCGCCGACTGCATCCCGGAGATGGACTTTGTGATTGAAGCAAAGAACCGTCTCTGGGGATGCAGGTACGGCATGGTGGACAACGAACCGGTGAATGAGATCTACGGAAGTGCCCTCGGGGATTTCCAGGACTGGAAGGTGTTTGAAGGGATCAGCACCGACCCCTATGCTGCCTCAGTCGGATCTGACGGACCATTTACGGGAGCGGTCAACTATCTGGGTTATCCGACCTTCTTCAAGGAGAACAGGATCTACCGTGTGGCCGTCAGCTCCAAGGGCGCCCATGAGATTTCAGAAACCGTCTGCGAAGGCGTGCAGAAAGGCAGCCACAAGAGTATTGCTATCCTTAACGGCCTGCTTTATTACAAGGGACCGAACAACATCTGCATCTACCAGGGCGGTATTACCCCGGAGAGTATTTCCGAAAAACTCGGGGATATAAAGTACAGCAATGCCGTAGCCTGTGCAGAGGATGACTGCTACTGCATCTCCATGAAGAACCCGAAGGGCGGCTACGACACCTTCGCCTATGACAGTCGGCACGGACTCTGGATCAGGGAAGATGACACACAGTTCAAATTCTTTGCTGTGCAGGACAACGAGATCCTCGGTATAGACGGAGAAAACCGAATGCTCTCCCTGAACGGGAACAGAGGCGTCCTGGAAGACACCGTCCGCTGGTATGGTGAGACAGGCGTGATGTATTACGAATACCCGGATAAAAAATATGTCAGCCGGTACAACATCCGGCTGGACATGGAGGGCGGAAGCAGAATACGTGTATATCTCGACTATGATAGTGGTGGAAAGTGGGTAAAACACGGAGAGATCATCGCCGAAAACCTTAGAACAGTGACGCTTCCGATCCGGCCGAGACGATGCGACCACCTGAGAATGAGAATAGAAGGCATGGGCAATGTGAAGATCTACTCCATTGTCAGAGTCCTCGAGATGGGAAGTGACTACTGATGCCGAAGATTCCGGAACTGCCGCCAATCCTTACAGGAAATAATTCCCAGGATATACAACGGCTGCGTGAATACCTGATCCGCTTCGTGCAGGAATACAGCACGGAAGATGCAGGATATGCCAGCAGCAATGAGGAACAGGGCAACAGCAGCAGCGACAGCCTGCAGCCGGCAGAACAAATTACAGTGGATGCGGAGCTCTCCCTGGAATCCACCAACCCGATCCAGAACCGGGCTGTGGCGGAAGCCCTGGCAAACCTGCCCGCCGGCGGGACAAATCTGCTGGCACAGCAGTGGTCCAGATCAAACATAATTGTGAACGGCAATGCCAACACCGCCGGCAATATAACCATTACGCTGCAGGGATACAGACCGCTTGGAATAATGCAATATGAATTTTCCAACTCCGCGCTTTCCATCAACAGCTGCTATATCATGCGTGCTAACCAGCAGGACATCCTTGTATACTCCCTGAGAAACAACACTTCTGCTGTTGTTACGGGTGCAACCGCAACCTTCCCAGTCCTGTACATGGAGGACACCGAATGATCAAACTCTTAATCAATCAGCAGGCTTTATCAGTTGTCACTCCCGTTGTAGTTGCGGGGACGGATGAATATCTGACGCTTAGCGCCAGCTTCACTCCGGACTGGGAGGGCCTGAGCAAATATGTGCACTTCATCATGGGAGACCAGCATCTGACCTTCGCCATGACGGACAACATAATCCGGGAAGAAGCCAGGATGAACCTCACGAGAGGCACCTGGGAAGTGTATGTAGTCGGAACCCTGTACGAAAATGAGGAACTGACACAGCGGATCACCACAGAGACGCAGCTTCTGGAAGTGCAGATTGAAGGCGTCTACGGACGGGAACCGGATACGACGCATGACCCGTACTCACCGCGGACAGACGGGGACGATTATCTGCTCCACGATGACCTTGCGGAGGTGGCATTCTCAGGAGACTATAACGACCTTATAAACCTGCCGGATGCACCGATCATCTACAGGAAAATCGGAATCACGACACAGCCTCTTGAGGCAGGGGCAGTTGCGACACAGCAGATAACACTTCCCGTTATAGCTGGTTATCAGCCTTTTGCCCAAGGAGGGTTCAATCTCAACCACACTTCGCTGTCTTCGTCCTCCTGTTTCGTGAGCGACGGGAAGCTGAACCTCTATTACAGAAATGGTTCTTCAGAGGCTATCACCCAAGCCTACACGGGCGGAGCGGTGATCCTCTACCTGAAAGACGAATAAAAGAAAAGGAGAACATATAATGGGAATCAGACTCTTAACTGACGCGACCGGCAAGCGTATGGCAACCGCTATGGAAGGCATAGCCGGTGTAGACAATACTCCCGAAGTAAAGATCCCGCACATAGATTTCTTCGATTTTGTAACGCTCGACAACTTTGCGAGCAACTATGGCCATGTTTCCACCCAGGAGATTACAGTACAGACACTGGGCTCTACAAGCGCTGCCGGATCTCCGCTTCTGAACTTCCTTGCTGGACTATCCACCCTTTCGAATTTTGACACTGCTGATGAAGGCCGTGTGGCATATATCAGCTACAGCTTTATGAAGATGCTGCTTTTTGAAGCATCACGCTTCAACCACAACGCCATTGTGAAAACGAAAGACGGAATCGTCACGAAGATTGACAACTGCTGCATCAAACCGGTGGACAACGAAAACCTGCCTTTTGACTTCTCGTTTCTGATCCTCGGTTCCGGCATGGTCAACGGACTGAACGAACTGGAAGCGCAGGGGAAGCTGGACGATGCGGAGGCCCTGAACGCACTGCTTAACGCTTTCTCCGATCAGCTTTACGTGCACAGCGGCACATTTGAACTCGAGACGCTGCCCGTGACAGTCACTCCGGGAAGTGCCGGGAAAGTAATCGTAAAGATCGACAGGGAGAAAAACATCGAAACCGACAAGTGGTTTTATATTACGGCAGCTGATATGGCGTCACTCCCTGCCGTAACCTACGGAACTTCTATAGACGTTACCACTTCCAGTTCACCTTGGTACTCAGCAATAGAGCTCGGTACAACAAACCCAAATTATCTGGGTGACAACACCTGGGAGATTACTCCGACTACGGGACATGAAGCAATCAAAATCGTTGAGGTGAAGAGAAACATGAAGCCTTATGCCTATCGTGCAAAACCTATTGCCGTTGGGGCATAAGTCACGAGCTGACAGGAGGAATACAGTATGGCTATCCGATCTATGACAGACAAAACAGGGCAGCGCATTGCCGTTGCCCTTGAAAAGCAGGGTGCTGCGGCAGACACCGGAAAGAATAAAATCCCCAGCCTGCCGGACGGAACGATTGCCAGACTCTGCAAAGAGGCATTCCAGATAGGGCATTACAGCAGTACAGAAATCCATAAATTCTATCCCATGAACACTTCATTAGGCGGCTGGCCCTACCTCGCTTTCCTGGAGGGCATGAAGACTCTTTCCAATTATGATGAAAGTGACAGCGGACGGATTGCCTATGCGGGAGAACATTTCCTGAATTACCTGAGCTACGAGCTCACGGAGACAAGGCTGAACCAGTTTATAACCGTAAAAAACGGAAAAATAACGGGAATCAACGGCTGCGCCGTACAGGAAGTTTTCGAAAAACACATGCCTTCCGGAGCGGCTTTCCTGATCCTGAGCGGCAAAGTCGTAAAAGCCCTGAATGAACTGAACGCTGCAGGACTGATCAACGATGACGCTGCCATCTCGGAAATGCTTGCCGCCAATGCAGACGGCCTGTATTACCACGGAGCTCAGACCTGGCTCAGACCCCTTGACGTAACGGTTGAACCGGGAGACACGGGAAAGCTCATCATCACGATGAATACTCCGAAAGACGGCACATACGACAGTGCCTATAATGGGACCAAAAACAACTGGATACTCATCTTTACAGACTCTACCAGCAGCTACTACATGCCGCAATGCGCAGCCAATGCCGCTATCGATATAACAACTCCCGCTTCTCCTTGGTACGGTGGAATTGTCCTTTCCCCAACAAGTGCGGCTGTTTCCAACAACAGAATGAGGGTAATCGATGATAACGTATTTGAGATTACGCTTGCCAATCTGGAGAAGGCGATGGAAGGCGGGATTTACAGCAGCGCCATCGCTGAGGATCTGAAATACCTGAAGGTCGCTGAAACGCAGCGCAACATGAAAGCACTCGGCGAACGGGTTATAAAGTTTGCCTGAAGCCTCTGAACAGGAGATAACTGTATGGACAGACAGAAACTGTATATGTTCCTGCGGATCAACGGTCTGACGCCTGCCGGTGCCTGCGGGCTCATGGGAAACATTGGAGCAGAATCATGTTTTCTTTGCAATAACGTGGAAGATCGCTGCAGCATGAGCGATGAGGATTACACTTACAATGTTGACCAGGGATTTATCTGGCGGGAACAGTTCATCCGGGACGCCTATGGATATGGGCTGGCACAATGGACTTTTTGGAGCCGGAAAGCAGGGCTTTACGATCTGGCAAAGAGCAGAGGCGTAAGTATATCAGATGAGAACGTACAGCTCGACTGGCTGCTGACGGAGCTGACGAGAGACTATCCGAAATTGTTCGAATACCTCTGCACGACAGATAACCTTTACGAAGCCACTGATCGCTGCTGCAGGGAATACGAGCAGCCGGCAGTCAACAATGTAAATGACCGGTACAAGATTGCTCAGAAGTGCTATATAGACCTTGTTACAACGGAAGGTGCCACACTGACTTATGATGGCTTGCTGATCGAAAACGAAGGCCACTGCCAAACCGGGAGCTGTGAGGTAACAGTGAAGGTACTCGGAATGGGTGCCAAAGGAAGAGACGTCTTCCTGCTACAGTGTGGCCTGACTGATATGGGATTCAACTGCGGTATGCCGGATGGTGACTTCGGACCACTGACATTGATGGCACTGAATGAGCTGAAAAGTGAACTTGGGCTCGAAAAAGACGGAAGTGCGGACCAGACTGTATGGCAGAAGCTGCTGGAATAAAGGAGGGTTGATTATGGACAATTCTATCGTAGTGGCTCTAATATCAAGCGCAGTCACTATTCTGGGAGTTATCCTGGCAAACAGCAAATCGCTGGCTGTCATTAATAACGAGATAAAGCACCTGACTGAAGAAGTAAAGAGACACAACAATTTTGCTCAGAGGATGCCTGTTCTGGAAGTGCATCTGGAAGAGCTGACGAAAAGGGTTGAAACCCTGGAAAGGAAAAGCAATGGAAAAGATTGATTTTGTAAGGAAACTGACTTCTCGTAAATTCTGGATTGCCATAACCGGACTGGTGAGCGGATTGCTGCTTGCTTTTAAGGTTGATGCTGACACGATTGAAAACGTCTCCGGTATTATTATGGCGGCTGCTTCTGCTGTGGCTTATATTATTGGAGAAGGCCTTGTAGATGCGGAAGGGAAAAATCAAGAGAACTGAAACAATATTCAGACAACTCCATTTAGAAAAGCGATTGAATTCTATGATATTTTTGATATTCATTTCAATATGATAGAAAAAGATAAGAATGGAATTATGAACTATTTTGAGCAATTACTTGAAAAGAGATTTACGACATTTTTACGACATCTAAAGGTAAAAAAAGGTAAAAATAAGCCAATTTAAGGCAAGCAAGATGAATGAAAAATGGGTCTAAATCAGAACAATAATAGATAAAAAGGCTTGAAAACAAAAGAAAATCGCTTAAATCAATCATTTAAAATAGATGATTTAAGCGATTTCTTAAAAGTCGGAGTGCGGAGATTTGAACTCCGGGCCTCTTGGTCCCGAACCAAGCGCGCTACCAGCTGCGCTACACCCCGAAAGCTTTATCATTATAGTAGCCGGAAGTGGCTTTGTCAAGAAGAAAATTCAGTATTTTTTTATTGAATCCCAAAGAGGAACGTACTATAATGAATATGCCATTCTTCTGACAAAATGAAATAAAGGAGGTATTATCAGATGAAAAGAACTTTGGCATTCGCACTGGTAATGGTTCTGCTGTTATCTATCTGTGCTGTTCCGGTATTCGCGGAAGGCGTGACGCTCAACGCCCTGTTTATGAAGCAGGCAGGTTACAGCGAAGATGACGTAACGGCAATGACGCAGGCTTTTACCGAAAGCACGGGAATTCAGGTCAACCCCACGTTTGTTGCGTATGAAGAGCTCGCTCCGAAAATTCTGACTTCTGCCGCAAGCGGCGGTTATGATGTCATCCTGGGGGACTGCATCTGGCCGGCACAGTTTGCAAAAGCCGGGCTCGTCCTGGATGTGACTGACCGCGTCAATGCGCTGGATTTGGATGATATTTACCAGGGCGCTCTGGATGCCACCAAATACGAGGGCAAATACTACGGCATGCCATGGCTGAACGACGTAAAGTATATGTTTGTCAACATGGAAATGCTGAAGAAAGTCGGCGTGGAATCTGCTCCCGCGACCTGGGAAGAACTGATTGCCGATGCAAAGCTCTGCAAGGAGCAGGGAATCTGCGAATATCCGATTGTCGGCTGCTATGCTCAGGCGGAATGTCTTGTCTGTGACTATACCTGCGTTGCCGGAGCTTTCGGTGGTGCATTTGTAGACGAGAACAATAACCCGACGCTGAACAGTGCAGAGAATGTTACCGCACTGGATGCTATGGCACAGGCCCTGAAAGACGGTCTTTGCAACCCGAAGAGCCTTGAAATGATTGAAGACGATGTCCTCTCCACCTTTGCCGCGGGCAATGCCGTCTTCGCTATTAACTGGACGTATCAGTTTGCCGCAATGAATGATGAGGCCCAGTCCTCCGTGGTTGGGCAGGGAGTCATCACGCCGATCCCCGGGACGGACAAGGCTCAGAGCGCAACAGTCAACGGCGGTATGCCTCTGATGATCACGGCAGGCTGCAAGCATGTGGACGAGGCATGGGACTATATGCTCTTCCTCGCTTCCAAGGAGATGCAGGCAAAATACTGTGCAAATGCACTGCCGATCTGGAAGAGCCTCTACACCGATCCCCAGGTGATTGAGACAGCCGGCGAGGAAGTCGTCGCGGCTTCTCAGATCCAGTTTGACTTTATTGTGAACCGCCCGATGGTGCCGTACTACAGCGAACTGTCCACCTCCATGCAGACGGAGATCCAGCTGGTTCTCCTCGGCCAGAAGACCGCTCAGGAAGCGCTTGACGGCCTCCAGGCTGTTGCACTGGAACTGGCAGACAGATAAAACAAACCTTCTTCTTTCAGGGCTGCCGCTGTGCGGCAGCCCTGAACTTGTCAAGTACAGTACTGGGGAGGAGATTTCGTGCGTTTAAGAAATGAGGAGGAACGATATGCCGCAGCGCTGATCACCCCTTCGATGATTGTGGTGTTCGGCGTGATTATTGTCCCGATCGTGACAACTCTGGTCTACAGTTTCGTCAATATCAACCCGCTTTCTTCCCATAAGGGAGAATTTGCGGGATTCAGTTTTTATATCAAAACACTTTCCTCCAAAACCTTTTGGGATGATTTCGGACGGACGCTTTATTTTACGGTTGCCTCTACTGCAATCGAAACGGTTTTCGGCCTGCTGATCGCGTTGCTGCTGAACCAGAAATTTCCCGGGGTAGGGCTGCTTCGCTCGATTATCATCATACCCTGGGCCATCCCTACGGTTGTAAACGGCAGCCTGTGGAAGCTGATGCTCAACGGGGAATACGGCGTGATCAATGCACTTCTGGAGAGGTTCCATCTGATCAGCAGCTATCAGTCCTGGCTGGGAAACCCGAAGACGGCCATGATGTGCATTGTGATTGCCGATGCCTGGAAGATGACGCCTCTGGCTGTGATTTTTTTCCTCGCTGCACTGCAGGGCATCGACCAGACGGTCTATGAGGCGGCAAGGGTAGACGGAGCAAATCCGTTCCAGAGTTTTCGGGCGATTACACTTCCTGCTCTGAAACCGACCATTATGGTCATTGTGGTCATGCGTACGGTAGAAAAGTTCAAGGCGTTCGATATCTTCTATCTGATGACGCGCGGCGGCCCGGCAAATTCAACGAAGACCCTGATGTATGATACCTACCTGCAGGCGTTCACCAATCTCAATTATTCGGATGCTGCAACCTATGCCTATCTGATCGCACTGGCTGTTGCCTTGATGACGCTGGTTTACATCCGGCTGATGAAACGGGGGGATACTGTATGAAACACGGTCTCTCTGCCCGGAAAAGGCGCATCATGGCACTGCAGATGTTCTTCGGCCTGCTGTTGGCTGTCGTGGTGCTTGGCCCGGTGGTCTGGATGTTCCTGACGAGTGTGATGCGCCAGGTTGATCTCACGGCAAAGCCTCTCCGGCTGATCCCGCAGACCATCACGTTTGAACGCTTTCGGCAGATCTTTGCCAGTGCTTCTGCCAGCGACCCGGCGTATGTCTTCCGGATCGCTCTGAAAAACAGCTTCCTGATCGCGGTTTCTGTAACCATACTGAGCCTTGTGGTAGGCACGTTAGCTGCCTATGCCTTTGCACATGTCCGCTTCCGCGGGAAAAATGCACTCATGCTGCTGATTCTCTTTACCTACATGCTTCCGCCCGCTGCCATGATTATACCGCTCTACCGGATTTACAATCAGCTCGGCTGGCTGGATAAGCGATGGCCGCTGGTGATTCTGTATCTGTCCTTCATCGTACCGTTTATCATATGGGTCATGCAGGACTTTTTCGGGTCTATTTCCCGTTCATTCGAAGAGGCGGCACAGGTCGACGGAGCGACCAGGCTGCAGACGCTGCTTTATATCTTTCTCCCGATAGCACGGCCGGGAGCCATTGCAACGGGAATTCTGGCTTTCCTGATGAGCTGGGACGAGTTTTTCTACTCGCTGATTTTCACTTCCAGCCTGGCTTCCAAAACGATGCCGGTTGCCATAGCGGAGTTCAATGGAAAGTTTACCATTGACTATGGAATGATCAGCGTAGCCGGTATCCTTGGCTCTCTGATCCCGGTTCTGATCACGGTGATTTTCCAGAAGTATATCGTGCTTGGGATGACTGCCGGCGGAGTCAAGGAATGAACAGCATAGGGAAAGAGAGAAATCATGCAGCCTGACAGAGTGAATTCTGCGGTCAGAGACTTTCTGAAACGGCATCAGCTCGATGCGGATAGTTTTTGCAGGGAAGAGCTGCTTGACCGCTTTCTGAGCGAGATGGAGACCGTCCGCAACGGCGGAGCCGGATCCGTTAAGATGATTCCTGCTTGGATCGGGCATCCTGTGTCGATCCGAAAGCCGGTTTCCGTGACGGCAATAGACATCGGAGGGACGAATGTGCGTTCCACCGTTGTAACGATGGACGATCAGGGGATAAAAAGCCTGGACCGTTTACCGGCATTTCCGACGCCCGGGGTCGGGGAGGAACTCCCCACACGGGAGTTCTTCCGGAGAATTGTGAGCGGGGTTGAGCCGCACCTTCAGACAGGTAAAATCTGCATCTGTTTTTCGCTTGCCAATATCCCGCAGAAGGACAGAGATGCGGTTGTCGCTGCCGGTGCAAAACAGGTCAATGTGCCGGATCTGCTTGGGCAGAGAGTAGGACAGTGTTTCCGTGAGGCAGCTGCTTCGCTTGGCCTTCCGAACGATCAGGAGATTACCGTGATCAATGATACCGTGGCTGCAGCGCTCGGGGGATGGAGTGAAAACCATGCTGGCAGATGCAGCGGGTTTATCGGGTTCATTTACGGAACCGGCACCAACATCGCTTATCCGGAACCGACCGGGGAGATCGTGAATATCGAATCGGGGGCTTACTGCGCCTTTCCAACCGGTGACATCGATGACCGTTATGACGCAATGCTGATTGATGCCGGATCTGATCGGTTTGAAAAAATGGTTGCCGGAGGGTATCAGGGCGGGCTGATGACGTGCATTCTGCAAACAGCCGCGGAAGAATCACTGCTCTCCCATTCATTTGCTGAGAGGCTGTTTGCCCCGGGGGAAGCTCCTCTTACAGCGGCTGACATCAGCGCCTTTTCCAGAAATCCGTCCGGGGAAAACCGGATTGCCGCGGCCTGTGAAGATGACCGGGAACGCGCAATCCTCTGCAATATCTTTGACGCTGTTACGGAGAGAAGTGCTCTCCTTTGCAGCGTAACACTCACCGGGGCCATGCTGCGCTCGAGCATCGGCCGCTCGCCGGATGCCCCGGTTTTCATCACAGCGGAGGGGTCGACCTACCTGAAGCAGAAAGGGTTTCGGGAACTGCTGGAACGGGATCTGGCAGAAGCCGGAAGGAAATACGGGCTTTTCTATATGCTGCAGCATGTTCCCGATGCTGTTCTGAAGGGCACGGCAATTGCCGCGATTTCGGAGTGACGGTTTTCGGCAGTGCCCGGTAAACGGACGCTGCCTTTTTGATTGGACAAAATTAGTCAAAAAGAGACATTTGAAGATCTTCAAAACTGCGGAAGGGTTCTGTATAATAAAGGCATAACCGGATAAAGGAGAGTGCGCCCTTTGAGATATGGCTATTTTGACAATAAAAACAGGGAATATGTGATCGATCGTATCGATCTTCCCGTCTCCTGGACAAATTATATCGGTGTCGGGGATCTGTACGGTGTGTTCAACCACACCGCAGGGGGATATCTCCTGTACAAAAGCCCGGAATATCACCGCATTACGCGCTTCCGGCCGAACGGCGTGCCGATGGATGGCCCGGGGCACTATGTGTATCTCAGGGATGAGGAGTCGGGAGATTTCTGGTCTGTCTCCTGGCAGCCGGTGGGCAAGCCGAAGGAGCATTACTCCTGCCGCCACGGCCTGAGCTATGTGAAGTACTGCAGTGACTACAGTGAGATTACTGCAAGCCAGACGCTGTTCGTCGCAATGGATGATCCGGTGGAAATCTGGGACGTCCATCTCCGCAACGACGGAACAAAAACCCGTTCCCTTTCTGTATTCTCCTATCTGGAATTCAGCTTCCACCAGGTTGATATGGACAACCGCAACTTCCAGATGAGCCTTTATGCGGCGGGAAGCCGCTGTGAAGACGGTGTGATAGAGCACGACCTCTATTATGAAGAAAAAGGCTATCAGTTTTTCACATCCGATTTTACGCCTGACGGTTTTGACTGTCTGCGCGATGTCTTTATCGGCCCTTACCGTACGGAGCGCAACCCGCTTACGGTAGAAAGCGGAAAGTGCCGCGGGAGCTTCGAAAAGGGCGGGAACCACTGCGGCTGCCTGAAGAAAAAGCTGGTTTTGAAACCGGGTGAAGAGGCCCGTCTGATTTTCCTTCTGGGAGAAGGAAATCTGGAAGAGGGAAAACGTCTCCGCAGAAAATATACGGCGGAGCGGGTTGATCAGGATTTCCGGCGGCTTGCCGCTTTCTGGGATGAAAAGCTCTCCTGTCTGCAGGTGAGTACACCCAATGAAGGAATGAATACCGAGCTCAACATCTGGAATCTCTACCAGAGTGAGATCAACGTTCTGTTTTCCCGTTTCACCTCCTTCATCGAAGTGGGAGGGCGGGTAGGCCTCGGATACCGTGACACTGCCCAGGATGCCATGATGGTGCCTCACGCGGATCCCGGTGCATGCCGCAGGCGGCTGGTTGAGCTGCTTCGTGCTCTCACCCGGGCAGGTTACGGGCTCCACCTGTTTGAGCCGCGCTGGTTTGAACCGGAACAGGAGAAACAGTCTTTCCGATCCCCCACAGTGATCCCGACGCCGGACAAGGCTCAGATTGTTCACGGAATAAAGGACGCCTGTGCCGACGATGCCTTATGGCTGGTTTCTGCCGTGGTACAATATATCAAAGAGACAGGCGAGATGTCCTTTGTCGATCTTCCGGTCACTTATGCCGACGGAGGGGAGGGCAGCGTCTATGAACATCTGACGCGCATCCTTGATTTTTCCGCCAGAGAGGTCGGACAGAACGGCATTTGCAAGGGTTTGCGGGCGGACTGGAATGATTGCCTGAATCTCGGCGGGGGAGAGAGCGCAATGGTCAGCTTCCTGCATCTCTGGGCTCTGCACCGCTTCTGTGAGCTGGCGGATGCCCTGGGGCGAGCTGACGATGCCGAACACTACAGAGCCCTTGCCGAAGAGGTCAGAGCACGCTGCAGCGATGTTTTGTGGGACGGTGAGTGGTTCCTCCGCGGTATTACGGCGGATAACCGGAAGATCGGCACCCGGACGGATCAGGAAGGCAAAGTTCATATGGAGTCAAACACCTGGGCGGTGATTTCCGGTGCTGCGAATCGGGAGCAGGGACTTTCTGCCATGGACAGCGTGGACAAATATCTCTTTACGGAATACGGCCTGATGCTCAACGCCCCCTGCTATACGAAGCCTGACGACGGAATCGGTTTCGTTACGCGTGTCTATCCGGGCCTGAAGGAGAACGGCTCCATTTTCAGTCACCCGAACCCGTGGGCATGGTGTGCAGAGGCAATTCTCGGCAGGGGTGACCGTGCCATGAAGTTTTATAACGCTCTGTGTCCTCCGCTGCAGAATGACCGGATTGAAATCCGACAGTCTGAGCCTTACAGTTACTGCCAGTTTGTAGTAGGGAAAGACCATCCCGCCTTTGGCCGGGCACGGCATCCGTTTATGACCGGTTCTTCGGGCTGGGCATATTACGCAGCAACACAGTATATCCTTGGGATTCAGCCCGGTTTTGACGGGCTGCGGATTGATCCCTGCATTCCGGCGGACTGGAAGGAGTTCACGGTCACACGCAAATGGCGGGGAAGCGAATACATCATCCATGTGTCAAATCCAAACGGGGTACAGAAGGGTGTCAGGCAGATCCTGGCAGACGGGAAAGAAACCGATGTTCTTCCGATTCTTCCGGCAGGCAGCATCTGCCGCGCGGAAGTGACGATGGGCTGAAAGGAAGGGTTAGATCATGATAAAATTCGGAACAGGCGGCTGGCGGGCGGTAATTGCCGATGGTTTTACCAAAGAAAACCTGCGGCTGCTGGCAGCAGGGATCTGCCGCATGCTGGAGCAGGACGGACAGTCCGGTGCGGAGATCGCAGTGGGATATGACAGGCGTTTCCTTGCCAAGGAATCGGCACACTGGCTGGCGGAAGTGCTTACAGCAAACGGTTTCCGGGTGTTGATGGTAAACCGTTCCTCTCCCACACCGCTTCTGATGTACACGGTAAAGACGAGAAATATGCCATGTGGCCTCATGGTTACGGCAAGCCACAATCCGGCCATTTACAACGGTGTAAAAGTCTTTATTGCCGGCGGGCGGGATGCTGATCGCACAGTGACGGACAGGATCGAGGCGGAAATTTCAGCCATTTCTCCGGAAGAGATCCGGAGCATCGATTATGATTCAGCTTTGCAGCAGGGGCTTGTCCGGGAGGAGAACCCGGTCAACGAATATATAGATAGTATTCTTGACCTGATCAATACCCGGGCAATCCGCGATGCACACCTGAAGATTGCACTGGATCCGATGTACGGTGTAAGCCAGACCAGCCTTCGTACGATTCTTGCAACCTGCCGTTGTGATCTGGAAGTGATTCACGACAGGCATGACACGCTCTTCGGCGGAAAGCTGCCGGCTCCGAATGCTGTGACGCTCTCATCACTTTCCTATGTTGTCAAGGACAGCCACTGCAATTTCGGCATTGCAACGGACGGTGATGCCGACCGCCTCGGGGTAATCGATGAGAAAGGCGGTTTTCTCCATCCCAACCATCTGCTTGTGCTGCTGTACTATTATCTTGTCAAGATTCGAGGCTGGGAAGGGCCCTGCGTGCGCAACAACTCCACTACCCATCTGCTGGACCGTGTAGCGGAAGGGCTTGGCCAGCACTGCTATGAGGTGCCGGTCGGGTTCAAATATGTGTCCGCTAAAATGGCTGAAACCGGTGCCATTATCGGAGGGGAGAGTTCCGGCGGCCTTTCGGTGCGGGGCCATATCTCCGGGAAGGACGGAATATATGCCGCGGCACTGCTGGCGGAAATGATAGCAGTTACGGGCAAATCCATTACCGAGCTCTATCATGAGATTACGGAACAGTTCGGGGCACTCTATTATCGGGAGGCGGACTTCCGTATGACGCCGGAGCACAAGCTTGCTCTGCAGGAGCTGCTGTTTGTCCGGGAGCAGATGCCGGACTTTGAGCAGATCGAAAAAATTGACCGGTCGGACGGTGTAAAGCTCTGGTTCCGGGATGGAAGCTGGGTGATCTGCCGCTTTTCCGGTACGGAGCCGCTGCTCCGCATGGCAGCCGAGGCTGCAAGCGGGGAACAGGCCCAGCACTATATTGAAACCTGGCGCGAATTTCTGAGTCTGTAACAAATATGAAAATGAGAGGGGAGGCATCGCGCCTCTCCTCCGGAGTTGTCTGGGAAAAGAAAATGAATCATTCAAAACGTCCGCATTCTCTTCATGACCGCCTGATGACGGCTGTGCTGCTGTGCTGGGTACTTCCGGTATTGGGCGTCATGGCACTCGCCGGTATTCTGATTGGCAGGAACTACGAAAAATCCTCCCGGCTGGATCTGGAGGCACGGGCAGTCAGCGCTTTGGAACAGACTGCACTACGCCTTGACACGGTTTTTGAAGACTCCAAGGAAGTTTCCTATGACGGAGTGGTGCGCAATTCTTACCGCCTTTATCAGAAAGACGGGGACAAAGCTGCCTTCTACCGCACCGTAAACGACTATCTGAATCAGAACTTTGCCCGAAATGAACGGGTTCTGGCTGCTTTTCTCTCATTCTGGGAGGAACCTGATGTACGTCCCTATGCCGCTTCTCGGGCAGACTATGGTTACAGTGCCCAGCGGGAATATCGGGACAGGATTGAACAGGATCTTCTGGGAAAAATGAGCGGGATCGATACGGGAATACTCCTTCTGGAATACAACGGAGAACTTTATCTTGCCAGGAATCTCCTTGACAGCCATTTCCGGCCATATGCCACCGTGGTTCTGCTCTGTGACAGGGAGGTCCTTTTCCAGGCTCTTGAGCCGGTGTGGCAGATCAGCGACGCCGTCACATTGTGTATCGATGATATGCTCGTCCTGTCCGGGCGTGGAGATCTTCACACAAGCACCGAAAGGCCGGCCCTGACGGACGGATATTCTTTTACAGACATGGTTTCCGGCCATAACCTCTGTCTTACGGCGGAAATTGCTCCTTTTGATTTCTGGCGGGAAGCGCCGGAAATCCGCATAGCGGGTCTTTTCGTGGCACTGCTGGCGATCCCGTTGCTGTCAGTCGTGCTCCTGCTGTTTCGCCGCCATATCACAAATCCGATCGAAACACTGGTGGCAGCCAGCAAGCACCTTCAGAATGGTGAACGGGGCTATACCATCGGGGAAAAGGCAGAAAGCAGCGAGTTTGAAACACTTTTTGACCATTTCAACACCATGTCTGCAGAACTGAAAAATCAGTTTGAGCGTTCCTACCAGGAACAGCAGGCTCTGCAGCAGGCGCGGATGAAAGCATTGCAGTCACAGATCAACCCTCATTTTCTCAACAATACGCTTGAGATTATCAACTGGGAAGCGCGCCTCGCGGAAAACGATCGGGTCAGTGCGATGATTGAAGCCCTGTCCGTAATGATGGACGGTGCCCTCGCACGGGACGGCCGCAGCCGTATTCCGCTGCGGGAAGAGCTCCGCTATGTGGATGCCTATCTCTACATCATCCGGGAAAGGCTGGGAGAACGCCTTAAAGTTGTTCGCGAAATTGACGAGGATATGATGGATGTCATGGTTCCCCGCCTGATTCTTCAGCCGTTGGCGGAGAATGCCGTGGAGCATGACCTTACACCCCGCCACGGGGGAACTCTCTGTATGCGCGTGCAGAAATGCGGCTCGGATGCCGTGATAGAAGTGGAGCACGACGGAACGATGAGCGAAGAAGACATCATTTCCGTTCAAGCCATGCTGGCTTCTCCTGCATCTGATACAGAGATCTCCGGCCAGATCGGGCTGAGGAATGTCAGGCAGAGGCTGAACCTGCTCTATGGAGAAAAGGGTACGCTGAGTCTGACCCAGTCAGGACCGGATAAGATTCTTGCCAGGGTCTGCTTTCCGCTCACGGATTGACGGATTCTGTGCATCTTCCCAACAAGAGACAAGAAAGAGCAAGCAGAAATCTTCAGCTTGCTCTTCCTTTTCGGTATAATAAGCACAACGATATCCGATCAGCAGATATCAAATAAAAAATTTTTGAAGGAGAAACAAAAATGAAAAAAGCATTCGCACTGCTGCTGGCTCTTGTCATGGTTCTGAGCCTTGGTTCCTTTGCCTTTGCAGACTCTGTAACACTCAATGTTGTCACCTCTTACGGCGGCGATGACGGCAACCGCGGTAATTTTGAAGCGGCTGTAAAAGCGTATGAAGCATCCACCGGCAACAAGGTGAACGACGGCTCCGCCACCTCCAATGAAGAGTGGAAAGCCAAAGTCCTGACCGACTTTGAAACGGGTTCCGAGCCTGATGTTCTTTTCTACTTCACCAATGCCGATGCCGAGCCGTTTATTTCTGCCGGCAAGGTTGTTTCCATCGATGAGATCCGCGCAGAGTATCCCGATTATGCAACCAACATGAAGAGCAGCATGATGGCTGTCGCTTCTGACGGGAAACAGTATTCCGTACCTTCCTCCGGTTACTGGGAGAATATGTTTGTCAACAAGGCTGTCCTGGAAGACTGTGGTGTAGCAGTTCCCGGCCCGGACTATACCTGGGATCAGTTCCTTGCAGACTGCGCTGTCATCAAGGAAGCCGGCTACACCCCCATTGCCTGCTCACTGGTCGAAGTTCCTCATTACTGGTTTGAGTTCATGGTTATGAATAACGGCACGGTTGCCAATCACCTCGATCTGCCGCAGGCTGCCGATGATGCTGTTGCAGCCAAGTGGGCAGCAGGCCTCAACGACATCAAGGCCCTCTATGAGGCAGGATTCTTCCCGGCCAACACCCTCACCGCTTCCGATGCGGAAACTGTTGAACTCTTCAATTCCGGCGAAGCTGCTTTCCTGATCGACGGTTCCTGGAAGGTCGGTTACTTCACTGCAAATGCTGCAGACCTGAATGACTTTGCCATCGCTTTTGTTCCCGGCAAGGGCGAGCGCAGCGCGTCTGAAGCGATCGGCGGCATCTCCATGGGTTACTTCATCACCCGCAAGGCATGGGACGATCCTGCAAAGCGCGAAGCCGCTGTTGCTTTCGTTTCCCAGCTCACGTCCGATGAAGTGCTCAGCACCTTCGTCACAACGGAAGTTACCGCTCTTGCCAACGGCGCAAGCCCGGCAGGCCTCAATGAGCTCCAGCAGTCCGCTGCGGAAGCAAACGGAAAGATCACAGCCATTGCCGGCGCTGTACAGGATCTCCTGACGGCTGAAGCCCGCGGCGACCTCTTTGCCAATGTGCAGAATGTTGTCACCGGAAAAATGACCGCTGAGGATGCTGTCGCTTCTGCAATTGCACTGAACTGATCCTCTCTGGAGAATTGCTCCGGAGGCTCTGAAGAATTGTACCGGAAAGGGGAGGGCCTCACGCCCTCCCTTATCTTTTCCCATAAGGCGGTATCATTATGAATTCTATGATCTATAAAAAGAAATCGCCTCTGCTGATCTTTCTGATCCCGGCATTTGCATTTCTGATCGTCTTTCTCTACTATCCCTTTTTCCAGAATATCATCAACACGGTTCTGAAGATCGGAGGCCTGGGGAGAGCGCCGGAAGGCCTGAACACACCGTGGTATGAGAATTACCAGCGCCTTCTGGAAGATCCTTATATGCGTGTGGCATTAAAAAATACCCTTGTTCTGATCCTCTGTACGATCGTCTTTCAGGTGGGCATCGCATTGATCCTGGCTCTCCTGGTGGATACCATTCGTGTAGGAGCTCAGTTTTTCCGTACGGTTTATTTCTTCCCGATTGTCATCTCGGCTACGGCACTCGGCCTGATGTTTAACCTGATTTTCCTCTATAAGGGAGGAATGGTCAATCAGCTGCTTTTGAGCCTCGGGAAGCTGCCGTATGAAGTCAAACCCAGCGGTAAAGTGATTGTCCAGTGGCTCGACTGGAAGGATCAGGCACACTTCCTCTTTACGATGTTTCTGCCGGTCATGTGGCAGTATGTGGGGTTTTATTTTGTCATTCTCGTTACGGGGCTCAACAATATTCCGCAGGACGTCTATGAAGCCGCTGCTCTCGACGGAGCGGACGGCTGGAAGCGTACCCGCTACATTACGCTTCCGCTGCTGCGCAATGTCCTTTGTACCTGTCTGGTGCTTGCCATTACCGGTGCACTGAAAGTGTTCGATCTGCCCTGGGTGATGTTCGGCGCGGGTATGCCGGAGAACATGGGCTGGCTGACCGGCACCTATATGTATGACCAGACCTTCAACAAGATGAATGTGGATTACGGTTCAACCATAGCAGTGCTGATCGTGGTGCTGGGCGTAGTTCTCTCCAATGTGGCAAACCGGATTTTCCAGCCTTCGGATGATCTGTAGAAAGGAAGCAAAGGATGAATACCGGACGTAAAAAAGCTTCTCAGGGCGTCACTTATCTGGTGCTCAGCCTCTGGGCACTCACTACGATCTATCCCTTTATCTGGGTTATCCTCAATTCCTTCCGGCAGAAGGGCCTCATCATGTCGGACTCTTTTTCTCTCCCGCTCGGAGAGGCGTTCACTTGGGACAATTATCTCACAGCATGGCACCGTGCGGATTTTAAAAACGCCTATCTCAACAGTTTTCTCATCTCCGGTACGGTTACTATCTGTGTTGTTCTGATAGCCGGCCTTGCAGCCTACGGCCTTGTGCGTTACCGTTTCCGCGGCAGATCGCTGCTCTACAGCCTGATTATGGCCGGGATGATGTTCCCCGTGTTTTCCACGATCATCCCCGTTTTTCGGATGGAGGCCGTGCTCGGCCTTGCAGGAACGGGGAATCGCTGGCTGAGCCTTGTGGCTGTGATTTTGCCACAGGTGGCGGGCAACCTCTGTTTTGCCATAGTGATCCTGATGGGGTTCATTCAGTCGGTTCCGATTGAACTGGAGGAGAGCGCCTATCTCGACGGCTGCAATGTCTTCCAGATCTATTTCCATATCATTATTCCTGCAGCCAAATCCTCTTTTGCAACGGTGGCAATCTTTGCATTCCTCTGGAGTTACAATGACCTCTTTACCCAGTCCTTCTTCCTGCGTTATCCGCAGGAGCGTGCCATCACCGGCCTTCTCAACGAAATCAGTTCCCAGGCAGGCGTAAATTACGGGCTGATGGCGGCATCCGTCGTGCTGGTGGTGATCCCGGTCCTGGTGGTATACGTCTGCCTGCAGAAGCATATCATTAAGGGCTTGACGGCAGGGGCTGTCAAGGGATAGAATTCTTTCGGGAAGAAGGGAGGTGGCAGAATGTTCCGTGTTATTCTGATTGATGATGAACCGCTGATCGTTGAGGGCCTGAAAAAGGTTGTCCGCTGGGAAGAGTATCAATGCACGGTTGTTGCTACGGCGGAAGATGCGGAAAAAGGCGCGGAACTGATCCGCACCCTTCAACCGGATATTCTCTTTACCGATATTCGCATGCCCGGTGTTGACGGGCTGACCATGCTTGCAGGCCTTCGAAGCGAATTCCCGGATCTGCAGGTCACGGTCCTTACCGGTTTTCGTGACTTTGCCTATGCACAGGAGGCGATTCGCCTCGGCGTAGCGAGGTTCCTGCTCAAGCCTTCCAAGATGGATGAAATCCGCGAAGCCCTTGCCTGTATGACCGCCCGGCTGGAAAAGAAACACATGGAACAGTCGACGGAACAGGAAGAGCCGGAAGAAAGAGAAAATGCCGGCAGTTTTCTTGTTAATCGGGCACTTGACTATCTGGAAGAGCATTATGCGGAGAAGCTTACCCTGCAGGAGGTGGCAGACGCCTGCTATGTTTCACAGTGGCACCTCTCCAAACTTCTTAACCGGTATACAAAGAAGAATTTTTATGATCTTCTCAATAACCGCCGTATCCGGGCCGCAAAAGAGTTGCTGGCAGACCCGAGCCTTCGGATCGGCGACATCGGAGAGATGATCGGCTATGCTGATCCTGCTCATTTTGCCAGGGTTTTCCGAAAGATCGCAGGCATGAGTGCCAATGAATATCGCAACAGTCTTTGAGTAATGAATACCAGTCCGTGGCATAACAACGGACTGGTATTTTTTGTACTCCGAAAACCACAGGCAAGGCCTGTGGTTTTCGAAATACAAAAAGGGATGCAGCGAAAAATTGTTCGCGCATCCCATTGAAATGCAATAAAAGAATTACTTGAGTTCGCTGGTGCAGTGCGGGCAGCGGGTGGCGTTGATATCGATCTCGCTGAAGCAGTAAGGGCACTTTTTGGTGGTGGGGGCTGCGGGAGCTTCCTCTGCGGGTTTTTTAACTGTATTCTTTGCCTTGTTAATTGCCTTAATAACAGAGAATAGTACAAAAGCCATCAGCAGGAAATTGATTACCGCGGAGATAAAGCTGCCGTAGGTAAGCTGTGCCGCATTCTCGCCTTTGCCGAGCGTAAGGACCCAGTGGGAGAAATCCAGACCGCCGAAGATAGCGCCAAGGATCGGCATGATAATGTCATTTACAAGGGAGTTGACTATTGCCTGAAACGCACCGCCGATGATAACGCCGACGGCCAGATCCATCACATTGCCCTTGCTGATGAATTCTTTAAACTCGGAAATGAATTTTTTCATGGTTGAAAGAGTCCTTTCTTTTATGATGCCAATAATATAGCACATTTCCGTAAAGAGTGCAATCAACTTCTCTTTACTTCTTTTGTTTTTTGTTTTATACTCACTGTCAGTAAATCTGGGAGGAGAGAAAAGCTATGGAGTTTGATTTTACCACGATTCTGGACCGTCATGGAAGAGATTCTCTTGCTGCTGATAAAATTCCATTTGAAGGTGTTTCGGTGGAAGAGGGGTTTTCCACGATCCCCATGTGGGTTGCCGATATGAGCTTTCCTGCGGGGCCTTTTGTTGTGGATGCGATCCGAAATCGGCTTGAAATGCCGAATTTCGGTTACTTTGCTCCTCCTGAGGAGTATTATGATGCCATTATCCGCTGGCACAGGGAGAGAAAAGGAGATGACAGCCTTACAAAGGAAGTCATCGGATACGAAAACGGGGTGCTCGGCGGAGTGCGTTCGGCAGTTTGCGCTTTCTCGTCTCCGGGTGAGAGTATTCTGGTCCATTCTCCGACCTATGTGGGCTTTACCGGGACCCTCAACGGTCTTGGCAGGAAAATGGTATTCAGTGAGTTGAAGCGGGATGAGTCAGGAATCTGGCGCATGGACTATGAGGATATGGATCGGCAGCTTCGAGAGAACCATATTCATCTTGCCATATTCTGTTCTCCGCACAATCCGTGCGGGCGCGTCTGGGAAAGATGGGAAATCGAGAAAGCCATGGAAATATATGCGGCCAATGACTGCCTCGTGATCTCCGACGAAATCTGGAGTGATATTATTATGCCCGGTTACCGGCATATCCCTACGCAGACGGTTTCGGAAGATGCAAAAAACCGGACAATCGCTTTTTATGCCCCCAGTAAGACGTTCAGCCTCGCGGGGCTTGTCGGTTCCTATCATGTGATTCACAATCCGGCTCTCCGTGACCGGGTGCGTTTTGAAGGGGCTTCCACACACTATAACGACATGAATGTGCTTTCCATGCATGCTCTGCTTGGCGCCTACAGCGAAGCAGGTGCCCGCTGGGCGGATGAGATGATTTCCGTGATCGATGGAAACCTCTCTTATGCTTGCAGCTTTATCGGGGAGAATTTCCCGGGTGTACAGGTCATGCAGCCTCAGGGGACGTATATGCTCTTCCTGGACTGCGCGCAGTGGTGCGCTGAACATGGTGTTTCCATTGAGGAATTGCAGAAGCGGGGCGTGCGAAAGGGTGTAATCTGGCAGAACGGAGAAGCTTTCTTCCGGAAGGATTCCATCCGCATGAATCTTGCCTTGCCGTTTTCACTTGAGCGAGAGGCGTTTGAACGGCTGAAGCGGTTTGCTTTTGTCTGAAGTCACAAAAAAACAAAAAAAGTCGAACAAATACATTTACAAAAAAGGAAAGATATAGTATAGTTAATTCTGTTCCGGGTGCATATCTTGTAGGAAGTATTGTCATGCCGGTTTGGCAGTTTGCCCCGGAGCGGAAGATCTCACGAAGTCTGTTCCTGTGCTATTATACGCGGCTGATCCGCTTATAATAAATATTTCTTTAAGGAGAATATCATGAAGAAATTCCTCGCAATCGTCCTCGCTCTTTGCGCGCTCTGCACGCTCTCCTCTGCCGCATTTGCTGACAACCAGCATTTCGACAAGCTCACGCTCGAGTTCGTCCCTTCCAAGGATGCTGACGTTATCATCGCCGGCACGGCAAACCTTCCGGAGCTCGTTCAGGCTGAAATGGCAAAGCTCGGTTATGACATTGACGAAGTAGACATCACCGTCGGTACCAGCTACGACGCAACAGGCGAAGCGATGTCTGCCGGCGCCATCGATATCGGCTGGCTTCCGGGTGGAACCTACGCACTTTATTCCGATGATACTGACGTTATTCTTACCGCAACCCGTAACGGCCTCTCCAATGACAGCACGAATCCTGCTGACTGGAACGGCGAAGCAAACAAGACCCTGAAGAATGGCCCGCAGGTCACTTTCTACCGCGCTCTGATCTATGCAGCTCCCACCGAGTACGGCAAGAAGCTTGCTGAAAAGGTCAATGCCGGTGAAGCCCTTACCTGGGAAGATCTCGACGGCGCAACATGGGCTGTCCAGAAGACCTCCTCTTCTGCCGGCTACATCTATCCTGCTCTCTGGCTCATGCAGAACTATGACGGCAAAAAGATTTCCGACCTCTCCAAGGTTACCCCGCTTGATTCCGGCTACGGCACAGCATTTTCCATGGCAGCAGCCGAGCAGGTTGACATCATTGTCTGCTACGCAGACGGCCGTAATGACTATGAAGCTTCCTGGAACCTCCCGACCGATCAGCAGGATCCGACCGGTAAGCAGGGCATGGGTCGCAGTGCATCCATCTGGGAAGAGCTCAATGTTATCGGCGTGACCGACGGTATTTACAATGACACCGTTGCAATCTCCAAGGAAAGCCCCTACTACACTCCCGAGATCGTGGAAGCACTCCAGAACTGCTTCATCAACATCATCAGCACCGAGGAAGGCAAGGCCATCTTTGATGTGTACAGCCACACCGGCTATGCAAAAGCAGTTGATTCCGATTATGACGGTGCCCGCGCAGCTCTCGCATTCGCAAAGTAAGCTTTTATAAAACGGTTTTATACGCCCTGTATTCCTGTAATGCAGGGCGTATTTTGAATGATTGTTTCCAAGTATTACGGAGAAAGAAAAGAGTCACAGCATGATTGAATTCAAAAATGTCTATAAAACATATCCAAACGGTTTCACGGCACTGAAGGACATCAACCTGCAGATTGAGCAGGGAGAGTTCGTAGCTGTTATCGGTTTGTCAGGCGCGGGGAAGAGCACGATCCTGCGCTGCATCAACCGCATGCACGATGTGACAAGCGGGACGCTGACGGTTGACGGGGTAGATGTCAACACACTGAAAGGGAAAGAACTGAGAAAATTCCGCCGCAAGGTCGGCATGATTTTCCAGAGCTTTAATCTGGTTTCCCGCTCTACGGCTATCAAGAATGTTCTGACGGCTGAAGTGCCGGAGATGAATTTCTTTAAGGTTCTTTTTGGAATTTTCAACAAGGAACAGAAGATGCATGCCCTGGAAAGCCTTGATAAGGTCGGCATTCTCAGCAAGGCCTATACCCGCTGCGACCAGCTGTCCGGCGGTCAGCAGCAGCGTGTTGCGCTTGCCCGTACGCTCAACCAGAATCCGCAGATCATCCTGGCCGATGAACCGGTTGCCTCGCTTGACCCTATTATGGCCCGCCAGGTAATGAAGGACTTTGTCCGGATCAATAAGGATTATAACATCACCATTCTGCTCAATATCCATCATGTTGACCTTGCCCTGCAGTACTGTGACCGTGTGATCGGGGTCCGGGAAGGCCAGATCGTTTTTGACGGCCCTGCCGGGACGATTACCCAGGATCAGATTGACGAGGTTTATAACGGGACGAAAGTTCCCACCCTCGGTGAGGAATAAGCGTATGAAGCAGAAAGAAATACACGGAGAAGAGGAACAGCTTAAAGTCAAGCTTTTTGACAGAATCTTTAAGCCGCAGGTCATCACGCTTCCCAACGGGAAGACGGTGAATCGGCCCCGCAGCCGTATGCCGCTGATTCTTCTTGCTCTTGTGCTGGTGCTTTACTGGGCACTCCGGATGACGGGCTTTGATCTTTCCGTGATTACTACCCGTTTTGGAAAGATGCTCGACCTGCTGAAAAAGATCTTTCAGCCGGACTGGAGCTTTTTCCCCAAGGTCATCAATCCTTTGCTCGATACGATCAAAATGTCCATTCTCGGAACGGTAATAGGCTGTCTTCTGGCATTACCGGTGGCCATCCTTTCCTCCAGCAACATCAATAAGAATGTGGCAATCGTTTCGTTCTTCCGTTTTATTCTCGGTCTGATCCGAACTCTGCCGACGCTGATTCTGGCACAGGTCTGCGCGTTGATTTTCTCACTCGGAACGTTTGCAGGTACGGTTGCGATCTCGATCTTTACCTTCGGCATTGTGGCGAAAATGCTCTTTGAGAGCATCGAAACCATTGACATGGGACCCTTTGAAGCCATGGAAGCACTCGGCGCCGACAAGTTTCAGGCGTTCTGGTCTGCCTGTGTGCCTCAGATTCTCCCTGTCTATCTCAGCCACTCCCTCTACTGTTTTGAAATGAATATCCGTGCCTCCGCTATCCTCGGTTACGTTGGTGCAGGCGGACTTGGCATCACGATCAATGAACGTGTCGGCTGGCGTGATTACAACGGGCTCGGCATGGTGCTGCTTACCCTTTTCGTCGTCGTGGTATCCATTGAGTTTTTCAGTGAGTATCTGCGTAAGAAGCTGAGCTGAGAAGGGAGTAGCCATGAGTGAATTGTTAAAAAATCTTGAGCAGAGTGCCGATCGGCAGCTTACTGCAGCTGAGGTCTATGCAGCCCGCCCGAGAAAATGGATTCTGTATACAGCCATTGTGCTGATTATCGCAGTATTAGTCGGCTGGTCATCCTCCGGGGTGAACTTCAATGGTGTTACTTCGGTCGGAGCTGAAGTCGCCAAAGGTGTTTTCTACGGCATTTTTAAACCGGATAAAAATCTACTGTTTGGTACCTCTGAAACGGACGTGCCGTATCTCCTCCTGCAGACGATGGCAATTGCCGTCCTGGGTACGGTTTTCGGTGCAATCCTTGCCATCCCGTTTGCTTTTTTGGCATCCGAAAACATTATGCCCAAGCCGATCGCCTATCTGTTCCGTGTGCTGATTCTTCTGATCCGTACGATCCCGAGCCTGGTGTGGGCGCTGATGTGGATTCGCGTGACGGGGCCGGGCCCCCAGTGCGGTGTCATTACACAGGCGGTTTGCTCCATCGGCATGATCTCGAAAATGTATATCACGGCCATTGAGGATCTTGATACAAAAATCCTCGAGAGTCTTGATGCTATGGGCTGCACACCTTTCCAGAAGATCCGTTACGGGGTTATTCCCCAGCTGACGGCAAGTTTTATTTCCACGGCAATCTATCGGTTTGATATCAACCTGAAAGATGCAACGACTCTCGGTATTGTCGGTGCAGGCGGAATCGGAGCTTCGCTTGTGCAGTGCCTGAACAGCCGCCGCTGGGCTATGGTCGGTTCCTTTGTCTGGGGGCTGATGATACTTGTCATGATCATTGAGCTGGTTTCTACCAGAATCCGGAAAAAGCTTGCGCATGGTGCATAATCGCTCTTTTACAATAACGTATACCAGCGATATTCACGGCTTTTTCTCGAATCTCGACTACGCGTCGGGAAAAGAACACGCATCCGGCCTGTGTAATTGCGCAGGCCTTTTTGTGCACGGAGAGAATACTCTGATCATCGACGGTGGAGATACGCTGCAGGGAAGCCCCTTTACCTGTTATTATCAAAAGAGTCGAAATATGGGAGATTATCTTCCGGCTCAGGTGATGAATGCCGCAGGGTATCGGTTTATCACACTCGGCAATCATGACTTCGATTTCGGTGTCGAGCAGATTGAGGAATATCTTGCACAGCTGGATGCCCGCTGCCTCTGTGCCAATATAGAGGGGATCCGCGGTGTAGAGAAAACAGCTGTCGTTACGATGGAAAACGGGCTGCGCGTCGGCATTACGGGTGTAACAAGCCACTTTGTTACCCAGTGGGAGCCCCCGGAAAACCTCAGAGGCGTAACGGTGCGGAATGCTTTTGACGCGGCGGCGGAAGCGTATGATACCCTGGTTGCAGCGGGTGCGGATGTCACGGTCTGCATCTATCACGGTGGATTTGAAAACGATATTTCTACCGGGCAGGAGATTTTCCATACCGATGAAAACCAGGGGTGGAAAATGAGCAGCGAGCTCGGGTATGATGTTTTGCTGACAGGCCATCAGCATCTTCAGATTGATAGCAGTGACCTTTTCGGCACGCATATCTGCCAACCTCCGGACAAAGCCCGCGGCTTTATGAAACTTGAAGTCACTGTTCCCGATCCGGATTCCGGTGAGAGCGTTAAAGCTGTCTCCCGCTTTGTACCTGCCGGAGAAAAAAGGGAGGAAGCTATATGGGAGGTTCTTGCATCCGAGGAAGAGCAGGCTGCGCTGTGGCTGGATCGCCCTGTCGGGCATCTGGATGTTCCGCTCCCGACGGAAGACCATCTTTCCATGGCACTTCACGGGTCTCTGATTGCCAATTTCTTCAATCAGATTCAGCTGGAAGCAACGGGAGCCGATCTATCCGCAACAAGCCTTGCCAATTCCGTTCCGGGTTTCCCGGAGAATGTCAGTATCCGGGACGTTGTTTCCAACTATATTTTCTCCAACACGCTGAAGGTGATTGAAGTCGACCGCCGTATACTTACCGCTGCCCTGGAGCGGTGTGCCGAATATTTTGAGCTGGATGAACACGGAAAACCCTGTATCGGCAGTGCTTTCCTTTATCCGATCCCTCAGCATTATAACTATGATTATTTTTTGGGGATCCGGGCAGTGTTTGACCTGCGGAAACCGGTTGGGGAACGGGTTATTTCCATCCTCTGGGAGGAGCAGGAACTGGATCCTTCCCGGAAGCTGACGCTCTGCATGAACAGCTACCGCGCTTCAGGAGCAGGGGGTTACCCGCTTTATGCTTCATGTCCGGTTGTCTCGGAACAGAACAAGGAGATCGTTGAGATCATTATGGATTACGTCGGTTCTCATGAGAGGATCACGATTGATAAAACAAAGTGGCTGACTGTTCTCAGCTGAAAAAGAAAGGAAACTGTTTCAATGGGTAAAAATTCGTTTGATATTGTCTTGCTTGTTGCGTTGCCGGCATCCGGAAAATCAGAAGTAAGAAACTTCATGGCCAACCTTGCTCCGGAACGTCTTCTCAGAGAGTTCCACATCGGGGCTAACCTTCAGCTTGACGATTTCCCGTATGTACATATGATGCGTCGTATCGACAATGAGCTTGAAGCAATGGGGGAGAGCCGTATCTTTTATCCCGGGGAAGAGCCGTTTTGCGACGGGCGTGACTGGGGTACCCTATGCTGCCTCCTGAATGAAGACTACCATGATCTTATAAACCGGAATGTTTCTAAACCTGACTCTGCTGCAATGCTCCTGTTTGAGCGCATCGACCGTGCCGGCGGCCAGGTGGGGATCGCTCCGCGTCTCGGCCTTTTGCCGGAATCCGTACGAAGCAAACTCGCTTCTATACTGGAGGAAGAGGCACGTGCCATGCTTGAGGAGAAGCACGCCCAGTATCCGGACAGCTTTGAAAACAAGACCATTGTTATCGAATGTGCACGCGGCGGGCCGGACGGTTCATCTATGCCGCTCACCGATACATTCGGGTACCAGTATTCTCTGCCGATCTTCTGCCCGGAGATTCTTGAAAAAGCTGTTGTGCTCTATCTGTGGGTTACCCCGGAGGAATCCAGAAGAAAGAACGCTGACCGTGCCGATCCGAATGATCCGGGTTCCAACCTGCATCACGGCGTCCCGATGGCTGTTATGCTGGGAGATTATGGCTGTGATGATATGGAATACCTCGTGCAGCACTCTGAAAAGAAAAACACCCTTACAGTATGCGCACACGGAAAAACCTACCATCTGCCTATCGGCATATTCGATAACCGTGTGGACAAAACCTCTTTTCTTCGCGAGACACCCGATAAATGGGATCCGGTCCTTGTAGAGGAAGTTACTGCAGCAATCAGGACCGCTACAGACACGATGTTCGAAAACCGCGAGAGAGTTTAAAATCTATATCTTGTGTATCGAAGCTTCGCCTAAAAATGCCGGGCGAAGCTTTTTTTCAGGCAAATTGCCCAGACAATTGGGTGCTGGTGGGGAATTTTTTCTCCTTTTTGAATATTTTTTGCAAAAAAGTGTTGACACAATTGAACAAATGAGTTACAATGCGGATACAATCGCAAGCTGAAAGAGGTGTTTTTTATGATTTGCAAATTCTGCGGCAGTACGATCGATGACAATTTGGTTGAATGCCCCTATTGTGGGCACAAAACGGGCGTTTCAGCGCCTGCAGATCCTGCAGCTGAGATGACGGAACAGTTTGCTGCCCAGGAGTCACAGGATAAAAACGATGCAAAATCCGCAAAAACGTCTTCCAAGCGCGGAAAAGCACTTGGATCCATCGGCTCTGCATTATCCAACGGCATCAACAAGGCAAAATCCGGAACTTCCGGTAATAAAACAGGTGCAAAAAGCAGTGCTGCAAGGAACGGCAAGTCGCCGGTTTCCGGAAACGGCCTAATTGCAATCGGCCTTATTGCCTGTCTTCTGCTCTGCCTGATCTCTATTATTTCCGTAGCAGGCATGAAAAAAGACCTTGAAAATATGAACCAGGAAATGCTGAGTCTTTTCTACCAGATCCAGAATAGCACCGACAAACTGCAGAAACAGGTTGATGCACTGGAAAGATCGATCGGCAATGTCAGTACCACGATTACCGAACAGACCACCAGCAAGAACATCACGATCACTAAGGATCCCACGAGTGTTGCAACCTATGTGGGGCGCGGCGGCGATGATGATGATGCCCAGAACGTTCCGATCTTCACAGTCTATGCACAGGGCTTTGAACTGAAGTTTGCATGGCAGAAGTATGATGATGTGAGCGGCGAATGGATTGAAGTGGCTCTGGACAGAGAGAGCAACAACGCGACTTATGGCCTGCATGTGTACACGGATGCTTCGAAAGGCTATTCCGAGCTTTCTGCACACGGTGTAACAAGTGCAGCCTATGGTACTTATCGCTGCCAGGTTTCCGACGCATACGGCGTCAAAAATACAGCGTCTGTTCTGCTCACCGAGCGCAGCAAAGACGAAGCACCGACAACTTAATTTCCTCCAGTATAAATCGAACGGGAGAGCATCTGCTCTCCCGTTCATTTTATCTGTTTATGGTCAGTAACGTGTGGAAAAGGTCTTCTCAGAAGCGCCCTCCGCTGCCGCCGTGAGTATTCCCGGAGGATCCGACATGAATGGTGCTTCCACCTCCACCGCCGCTTCCGGATCCGGTGTCCCGTGGAATGGGGACCCTTGTTACATTTCTTCCGAGAAGACGGTCGTCGCACCGGGTGAGGACAGGGGCTTTCCCATAAATATATGCTTCCGCATCACGCTGTTCCTTCACATTCTTCATTTCTTTTCTTGCCTTGTGCAGCGGCAGCCCGCCCAGTAGAATACCGAGCCCCGCATCTCCGAGAAGAAGTGCCAGATTGAAATTGTTTCTTGGCATATTGCCGACGTCATAAGGCTGGCCGGATCTTGCCTGTCGCAGAAAGAGATCGCACCCTGATAAGAATGAGTCTGCAGCTCCGCTCCAGTCTCCATCACTGAGATAGGAAACAAACTGATCTTTGAGATAGAGCTGGCCTGCGTCCGTAAAAGCGTCAATTCCGAACCCGGAGGTTGAAATCCAGTACTCTCTTCCCTTTACATCCACTAGCAGCATTACACCGTCTTTCGTACCGTTGTAGCCGTAACCGTTGTAATCAAAAAAGTCATCCGTGAAAGAAATAATGGAGGAGTATCCGCCCAGACCTCGGACAAACACCACTGCGGTGTCGCAGGCATAGGTCCGGCTGATTTCCTGAGCCTTTTCTGTCAGGGCAGAAATCTCGGAAGAGGAGAGTACTCCTGCATTGTCTACGATCAGAGGCATCTTTCCGGATCGGCTTTCCGCAAACGCAGCTTTAGGAAGGAGAAAAGCGGCTGCCAGCAGAAGAATCAGGGAGAGCAGTGTAACGGGAAAATTTCGTTTCATCACGCCCACCCCCTCACAGGATACCCAGTGCCCACATGGCACCGTACAACACACCTGCAAAGCCAAGCCCATAGAGCAGGCGCCATTTCCAGTAGGCAAGATTATCTATCGGCAGGTCACCGACAAATTTACCGGTTTGTCCGTTCATGGCGAATCGATAATTCTGTCCCCGCCAGGTTGTGTTGAGAACCCACACCGGATACATGGCATATTTGATATTTGTATTATGCAGGGTAACGTCACCTCCCGTCTTTCTGACGGTTTCATAACCCTGTACGGTATCCAGCAGTGCATCAAATGCGGAGGTGTCGATCCGTTTTGCGATGCGGTCGTAGCTTTCCTCTGCACTGACATCATATTTGTCGGCAAAATAACCGGACAGATAGACCGGGTCAAACGGTACGGCAGACTGAAAATCAAATGTCTCCAGGGATTCCATCAGGTCATCGGCCATTTTGCGTGCTCCGTCTGCTGGGACGTTTTCAAAATTGATCCTGCCGGAGCGTAAAGCCTCATAGCTGCTTGTTTCCGTGTACTGGTAGGAGCCGTCACTCCAGGTGCGCGTTCTCGTCATGGCATAGGAGGCGCTTGCTTCTGCTGTCGTGTCAAACAGCCAGAAGGGGACATAGACCCCTTTCACTTCATCGAGATGATGTTCCGAGGTAAAGACTTTCGGCAGAAGTTTCCTGCCTTTGAGATGCTTTCGCAGGGCTGCCTTGGCAGCTTCCTTGTCAAGCTTGAAGGGGATAATATAGTCCGGCATCAGGTCACCCGACACTTTTCCTGTCAGAATGACAGGGTTGGAGCAGTAGGGGCAGTTTGTTGCGGCGGTAGATTCCTCCGCGATGATTTCCGCTCCGCAGGTTTCACAGTGATACATTCCAAACTGATCCGTTCCCGGTGCCTGCTGTGTGCCTTCCGATAGAGTGTCATCCATGAAATCTTCTACCGGAAAGACAGACTGGCAGTAGGGACACTTCATCTCCTGCAGTGTGCTGTCAAATTCCAGCCCTGCGCCGCAACTCGGACATTTGTATCTTCTTGTATTCATTAACGAATCATCCTTCCTGATTAACATTTCCATTATACCCTCCATTCCGTAAAAGTCAAAGAAAAACCTGTAAATTCTCTCCATTCGCAGTATAGACAAGCAAACTTTTATCGATTATAATGAAGTATCAATCAAAAGGAGAGCTCGCATGAAAGGGATTCTTCTTGCCGGCGGTGCCGGGACGCGTCTTTATCCCCTCACACTTGTTACAAGCAAGCAGCTTCTGCCGGTTTACAACAAACCAATGATCTATTATCCGCTTAGCACGCTCATGCTTGCACGTATCCGGGATGTGCTGATCATCAGTACACCGGTGGATACGCCCCGCATCCGCGAACTCTTCGGTGATGGTGAATCTCTCGGTATGCATCTCTCCTATGCTGTGCAGGAAAAGCCGGAAGGCCTGGCACAGGCCTTTACCATCGGGCGGAGCTTTATCGGGGATGAACCCTGTGCCATGATCCTCGGAGATAATATCTTCTACGGCAACGGCCTCTATCATAAGCTTGCGCATGCTGCGGAAAATGCCGAGCAGGGCAGTGCAACGGTTTTTGGCTACTATGTGGAAGATCCGCACCGTTTCGGGGTTATGGAACTTGAAAAGGGGATCGACGGAGACGAGAAGAATGTGAAGGTTCTCTCAGTGGAAGAAAAACCGCCTGTTCCGAAGAGCAACTATGCCATTGTCGGCCTCTATTTCTATCCCGCAGGCGTAAGTGCCATGGCGGATCAGGTGCAGCCTTCTGCTCGCGGAGAACTGGAAATCACCTCTCTCAACGAGCTTTATCTGCGTGAAGGAAAGCTCCGTGCCCAACTCCTCGGGCGCGGCTTTACATGGATTGATGCCGGCACATTTGACAGCCTGCGTCGTGCTACGGATTTTGTCTATATGATTGAGCAGAATCAGGGTATGTCCATTTCAGCTCCGGAAGAGATTGCCTACCGCTTCGGGTGGATTACAAAGGATAAACTTGCCCAAAGTGCCGAGCGTTACGGCAAAAGCCCTTACGGCGAGCATCTGCGCGCTGTTCTTGAAGACAGAATCGTTTTATAAAGAACAGACGGATGAGGTTACCTGAATTAAAGGAGTATTCCAATGACCTATATTATCACCGGCGGGGCCGGTTTTATCGGAAGCAATTTCATATTTTATATGCGGAAAGCCTATCCGGATGCCAGAATCATCTGCCTTGATAAACTGACGTATGCCGGCAACCTCAGCACACTGAAGTCTGTGATGGATGATCCGAACTTCCGCTTTGTGAAGCTCGACATCTGTGACAGGCAGGGGGTGTATGCGCTCTTTGAAGAGGAAAAGCCTGACGCTGTCATCAACTTTGCTGCCGAGAGCCATGTCGACAGGAGCATTGAAAACCCATCGATCTTTCTGGAGACCAATATTATCGGTACTTCCGTTCTTATGGATGCCTGCCGCACATTCGGCAATATCCGTTACCATCAGGTCTCCACGGATGAGGTGTACGGAGATCTGCCTCTTGACCGGCCGGATCTCTTCTTCACCGAGGATACTCCGATCCATACCAGCTCTCCCTACAGCAGTTCCAAAGCCGGGGCTGACCTGCTGGTGCTGGCTTATAAACGCACCTATGGTCTTCCCGTCACGATCTCCCGCTGTTCCAACAATTACGGGCCGTATCATTTTCCGGAAAAGCTGATTCCTCTTATGATTATCAACTGCCTGCACGACAAACCGCTGCCTGTCTACGGCGAGGGGCTCAATGTACGTGACTGGCTCTATGTCGAGGATCACTGCAAAGCCATCGACCTGGTTTTACATAAGGGGAGAATCGGGGAAGTTTATAACATCGGCGGGCACAATGAAATGCGCAACATCGACATTGTCCGCCTGATTTGTGCTGAGCTCCATAAACCCGAGAGCCTCATTACCCATGTGACTGACCGAAAAGGCCATGACATGCGCTATGCCATCGATCCGACAAAAATCCATAATGAGCTCGGATGGCTCCCGGAGACAAAGTTTGAAAACGGCATCCGACAAACGATTTCCTGGTATCTCAGTCATGAAGACTGGTGGTCGGAAATCATCTCCGGCGAATACCAGAACTATTACCAAGCCATGTATTCAAATCGATGAATTTTTCCCGACACAGAAAAGAGATATACCATGATTCCACAAAATTCAATTCGTAATTTTTCCATCATTGCCCATATCGACCATGGCAAGTCCACACTCTCCGACCGCCTGATTGAAAAGTGCGGTGCCGTAGAGCAGCGTATCATGGAAGACCAGATCCTTGATGACATGGATCTGGAGCGGGAAAGAGGCATCACTATCAAAGCTCGCGCTGTCGGCCTGACCTATCCTGCTCCTGACGGCAATTCCTATACGCTTAACCTGATTGATACCCCGGGCCATGTTGACTTTAATTATGAAGTCAGCCGCTCCCTCGCCGCCTGTGAAGGGGCTCTTCTTGTTGTTGACGCTTCCCAGGGCGTGGAAGCGCAGACGCTCTCCAACACCTACCTTGCGATGGACAACAACCTTGAGATTCTTCCTGTAATCAACAAGATTGATCTTCCCGCAGCCGACCCGCAGCGCGTCAAGGATGAGATTGAGGAAATTATCGGCATTCCCGCTCAGGATTCCCCTGAAATCAGTGCAAAAGCCGGCATCAATATCGATGCGGTTCTTGATGAGATCGTCAAGGGTGTTCCTGCCCCGTCAGGCGATCCTTCTGCGCCTCTCAAAGCCCTTATTTTCGACAGCCAGTATGACAGTTATCGCGGCGTTATCGTTTTTATCCGTGTATTCGACGGTGTGATCCGCCGGGACGCTGAAGTAAAAATGATGTCTACCGGTGCGATCTACAAGGTTGTTGAGGTCGGGCATTTGCGGCCCATCGGGTTTGATCCCTGCTCTGAGCTCTCCGCCGGTGAAGTAGGTTATTTTACGGCCAGCATCAAGAATGTGGCGGATACCACAGTCGGTGATACAGTCACGATTGCTGCAAATCCCACAAAAGAGGCTTTACCTGGCTATCGCCCTGCCCGCCCCATGGTCTATTGTGGAATTTATACGGAAGACGGTTCAAAATATCCTGATCTGCGCGATGCGCTTGAGAAGCTGAAGCTCAACGATGCCTCCCTGTCCTTCGAGCCGGAAAGCTCCATTGCCCTTGGTTTCGGATTCCGGTGCGGTTTTCTTGGCATGCTCCATATGGAAGTTATTCAGGAGCGCCTGGAGCGCGAGTTTGATCTTGATCTTGTCACGACCCTCCCTTCTGTCATCTATAAAATTATCAAAACGGACGGGTCTGTTGCCTATGTGGACAACCCGCACAACTATCCCGAACCTGCTAGCATTGCCGAGGCGCATGAGCCGTACATGAAAGTCAGCATCATCACTCCGAATGACTTTGTGGGTAATATCATGCCACTCTGCCAGGAACGTCGCGGGGAATATAAAAACATGCAGTACCTGGATCAGCGCCTTGTGGAGCTCCATTATGAGATGCCTCTCAATGAAATCATTTATGATTTCTTCGACACGCTCAAAGCCCGTACCAAAGGCTATGCCTCGCTCGACTATGAACTGAGTGAGTACAAGCCCAGCGAACTGGTCAAGGTTGATATGCTCCTCAACGGCGATCAGGTTGATGCACTGAGCTTCATTGCCCACAAGGATAAGGCCTACGGTCGAGCCCGCAAGCTCTGCGAAAAACTGAAAGACAATATCCCGCGCCAGCTGTTTGAAGTGCCGATTCAGGCAGCGATCGGCGGAAAGATCATTGCCCGCGAAACAGTGAAGGCTCTCCGCAAGGACGTTCTTGCCAAGTGCTACGGCGGTGATATCACACGTAAGAAAAAGCTCCTTGAAAAGCAGAAAGAAGGCAAAAAGAAGATGCGTCAGCTCGGTACGGTTCAGATCCCTACCGAAGCATTCCTCGCAGTCCTCAAGTTGGATGAATAAGGAGAGTGATGATCGCTATGGTTCATCCCAATCGTCCTTACCCGCTGTATGAACTCCCGAGAATCGAAAGTCTCAGGCATATGCTTGAAATGCAGGCGCATGACGATCCCGACAGAATTTCTTTTCGTTTCCGAAAGGGGAAAGAGATTGCGGAGAAGACAGCTTCCGGCTTTTTCCGGGATGTGTGTGCTCTGGGCACGTGGCTCCTTCACCATGGCATTCAGGAAAAGCATGTCGCTCTGATTGATGGCAATTCCTATCCCTGGCTTGTAGTTTATTTTGCGGTAATTCTCAGTGGCAACGTCATCGTTTCCATTGATAAGGATCTTTCTCAGGAAGAACTTATCCGCCTTTTGCGGCACAGCGAAAGCTCTCATGTGTTTACTGGCAAAAAGCTTGCCTCTTCCCTTGCTGAAACGGCAGCCGACGTTTCTTTCCATCTCATTGCTGATCTGGATGCGATGATCGCTGAGGGAGATTCTCTTCTCCTATCTGGGGATCATTCCTTTCTGGATGTTCCGCAGGATCTGGAAAAGCTTGCCATGATTGTCTACACCTCAGGGACGACCGGAGCAAGCAGGGGAGTTATGCTCAGCCAGGCGAATCTCGTAGCGGATATTAACAGCGGCTGCCATTTCTTCAATCCGGAAGGCCAGTCTCTCTCCGTTCTGCCGTTCCATCATACATTTGGACTGGTTGTGTCGATGCTGATGTATATCTGCTGGGGGGTTACGGTTTTTATCAACACCGGCATACGCTATCTGATGGCTGACTTCAAGGATGGCAGGCCCGTTACTGCAATGCTGGTTCCTCTGCACATCCAGACCTTCCACCGGATGATTATGGAAAATGCAAAGAAAACCGGAAAATACAGAAAACTGCGCACGGCCATGAAACTGAGCCTGTTTCTTTATTCCCTCGGTATTGATGTACGTTCTTCACTGATGCATGAAGTGAGAGACCCCTTCGGCGGCGATCTGAAATATATCTTCATCGGCGGTGCTGCACTTGATCCTTTCTATGAAAAGGAATTTCGTGCCTGGGGAATTGAACTGATCACCGCATACGGCGCTACCGAGTGCTCTCCCGGCATCGCGGCCAACCGCAACTTCTATCATCGCGAGGGTTCCGCCGGGCGTGCGATCGAATGCTGCGAGCTTCGCATAGCGGACGACGGCGAGGTCATGATTCGCGGCGAAAACGTTATGATGGGCTACTATCACGATGAAGCGGCAACTGCGGAAGCTCTCCGTGACGGCTGGTATGCTTCCGGGGACATCGGATACCTCGATGAGGACGGATTCCTCTTCCTGACAGGTCGGAAAAAGAACCTTATTATCCTCAGTGACGGTGAAAATGTCTCTCCCGAAAAGCTGGAAGCCGGAATTGAACGGATCGAAGGCGTTTCCGAGGCGATGGTGTACGAAGACAACGGATCCATCTCTGTCATGATTTATCCGGATGAAGAGCATATGAATCGTCAGGAGTGGTTTGATGAGCAGATCAAACACTTTAACGATACCCTCCCACCCACACAGAGAATCAAAACCGTCAGGCTTCGCAGTGATGAATTCCCGAAGAGTACGTCGAAAAAAATCCTGCGCCATGAAGTCAGAAAGGAGCTGGATCATGTTTGATAAAGTTACCGAAATACTGGATGGTTATACTGAAGTCAGAAAAGAAGAAATGACCCCGGATATGCTGCTCGTGGATGATCTGGGCTTGAACTCGGTCAGTTATTTTGCCATCGTTTTTGATCTGGAAGATGCGTTTGACATTGAAATTCCGGATGATGCGGTTAAAACGATCAAAACTATCCGGGATCTGGTCGAATTCATAGAAAGTGAACTCTGAGGCGATTATGAATACCTCTCTTGAAAAAGCCGCAGTGATCAGGAAGCCGAAAACGTTTCTGTATTCGCTTCTGCGTCCGATCGGGTGGATTACTTTTTCTGTCGTGTATCCTCTGAAGGTCGTCAATCGATCCGGTCTTCAGCATCTGAAAGCCCCTTACATCCTGATTGCCAATCACAATAACGCGATCGATCCCGGCATCCTCGGCCTTCTCTGTCCTGATGAACTCTGGTGCCTCGGAAAGAAAGAGCTGGTCTCAAAGCCGTTTTTCTCCTGGCTTCTGGAAAAGCAGCTTCATATGATCCCGGTTGCACGGCACAGTTTTGACCTGCAGGCTATGCGTGCCTGTATCAAAACCCTGAAAGAAGGAAAAGTCCTCTGTATTTTTCCGGAGGGTACAAGGCATCTCGAACACCTGATGGAAAAGGTGGAAAAAGGGGTAGCACTTCTGGCTCTGCGTCAGAAGATGGATCTTGTTCCGGTCTATATTGACGGGAAACTCAAACCGTTTCGTTTGAATCACGCGGTTATTGGGGAGCCGATTAAAACCGGCGATTGTTTTGAAGGCGGATACAGTGAGCAGAATGCCGACAGGCTTTGTGAAATCATCCGGGAGCGTTTTTATAAACTTCGCGGCATGCTTCCTTATCGAAAGTAGTATAGCGTAGGACGGTAAATGTCCGTTGTGGAGAAAGAGATGAGAAAAAACAGCTATTCGGAGACGGAAAAAACCATACTCAATATAGCTGCTTTAACTGTCGGGCTGATCCTGATTTACGTATTCAATTACGAGAGGATCATTTCGGTCGGCAAGTGGTGTGATGTTCTGGTTAAGGGCATTCTCGACCTTTTTCTCATCGGCTGTACGGTTTATGCAAGCAGAAACAATCGCAGAAAGCGGAATATGCTGCTGGTAGTCACTATGATTTTATATGCGCTTGCCGACAGCATTGCTGCTTACAATGTCGTTTTCAGCGCTCCGTTTTACGTGGCAGGGCATTTGGTCCTGATCTTTAACCTTGCCCAGACCGGAAGGATCGACAGAAAACAGCATATGCTCGTCCTCTGTCTGATGGCCGCGGGTGTTCTCCTTCTGGTGATTTTCCAGAAGCCGATCAATGCTGTGATCGAGAGCCAGTTTACGGTTCAGAAGGGCGTAAAATTCCTCATCATCCTGGTTTGGCTCTTTTATATGTGGATCCTCTGGTCAAAACTCTCGTTTTCTCTGCATAACCGGTTTTACCGCGCCAGCGCTTTTCTCTTTACGGCTTCCGATGTTCTTGCGGCATTTCGGATCATCTCGGTTTTGCCCGAAACCCCTTATTTTGACGTTCCCTGTTACTTCCTGGCGATTATGTTTTATGCCGACAGCGCCTTCAGCTGTGAAGAGAAGGAAGTTGTTACCATTATTGACGTTGTCGATATCAACCGGCGATTGCGGCAGTCCGGCATCTATTACTGCCTGTACGGAAGCTGGGCGTTGAACCTCTCTGTAAGGCGCTATTATGCGCAGTCCGCTCGGTACGAGCTCGCTTATGATGTTACCCAGCTTGATGCGATTCGTACTCTTCTCACCAGGAGGCTTGGCTTCATCATCCGGGAAGACCATTTTCCAGTGGAAGCAAAGCTCTACAGTGAGCGGTATGGATCTCTGACGCTTCACGGCCTCTGGCATGACGATGAAGGGGTTGTCCTGTGGCTCAGTTCCCGTTCCGGAGGAATCGTGATGGATTCTGAGTATTTCCGTACTGTGCATGTATTGGGGCATGAAATCCCGTGCCTTTTCCCCGTGGATGAAAATGATTCCGTGCTGTCTTTTTTGATTCCTGAGGAACAGGACTCTGACTGAACCTGATCCGGCACTGCTGATTCCGGCAGAAAAAACAAGAAAAAATCGTCCTGCGTTCTGAGAAATTTCAGCGCAGGGCGATTTTCTGTTCCGTTTTCTATTTTTCGTAGTGGACTGCTTCCAGAAAACGCATCATTCCATGGGGTACCGCATCGGCTTTCTGGAGCCCTGTGATTCCGAGGCGCACCAGCTTGTTTTTTCCATGATAGTCGCTGCCGGCAGTGATATAAAGGTTGTATTTTTCCGCAAGCGCCAGCATGTCGGCCTGCAGTTTAGGGGTAAAGCCGGAATAAAATGCTTCCACACCCTGCACACCGAAGTCGATCAGACGGCGAATCCGTTCCTCCAGTTCGTCACCCAGAATCAGCTGTTCTCCGCTGCCAAAGGGGGGATGCGCCAGTACAGGAATACCTCCGCTCTGAAGGATCCCCTGGATTGCTTCTTCCGGGGGGATAAATGCATTGCGAAAATGAGCCTGGTTGATGAAATCCTTAATAGCTTCCTCTTTCGTTTCGGCATAACCGTATTTCACCATCAGGTTTCCGATATGGGGCTTTCCGGGATTGTCCAGAGCAAGCAGATGCTGGATTTCCTCCTCCGGGAAAGTAAAACCAAATTTGTCCTGAATGAACTCGAGCCGTCCTTTGACCTTTTTCATCCGGAGCTGATGCCCATGCTTCACAACATTCTGTACGGGGGTGCTGTCCGGATCATAACCGTAACCGAGGATGTGATAATGCCCCAATTCATCCCGGCATGAAAATTCAACACCGGAGATCAGATACGGGTCCTCAGCCGAACGGATCTCCCTGATGATTCCGTATGCTTTAATAGCATCATGGTCCGTTACCGCAAAGAGCGGGATTCCGGCATCCCTCACCAGTGCAAGAAGCTCCTCCGGGGTGTTTGTCCCATCGGAGATCGTGGAATGCATGTGCAAATCTGTTTTTTGTAAGTTCGTCATCTTCCTGAACCATTCATTGTAATATGAGATCTATTTTAACATATGAAACTGAATTTGCAAGCTTGACATTTGCGTAACCGAAGAGTAGAATATCGTTTATATTTTTACACGATATTGTTTGAAAAGGAGTTGGTTTTTATGCTTTCCGTATACCTGAACAGTCAGTTTTCGCTGATGCAGAATCTTGACTTTGTGATACGGATTATCGTAGCGTGTCTGTGCGGATTTGTACTCGGGGTTGAACGAAGCAGGCGTTTTAAAGAGGCCGGTGTTCGGACGCACATGATTGTGTGCGCCGGAGCAGCTTTGATCATGATTGTTTCCAAATATGGTTTTGCCGATCTGACCTCAGCGTCAAAAGAGATGTACAACGGGACGCGTGGAGCGGATCCTGCCCGTCTTGCTGCACAGGTTGTCAGCGGCGTCGGTTTTCTGGGCGCGGGTATGATCTTCAAAAACGGCGGCAGTGTCACGGGGCTTACAACGGCAGCGGGGATCTGGGCGGCAGCAGGCATCGGGCTTGCCATCGGATCCGGTATGTACGTAGTCGGTATCCTGGTGACGATCGCCATTGCCTCTATTCAGATGCTCATGCATATTGTCACCGTCGGTGCGGATGCTTACAAACACTGTAATCTTGATATTCTCGTGGAAAATCTCTTTGATTTTGACGAGAAGTTCAGAGACCTGATGAAGCAATACGGGGCGACGCTTGTGGAGTTTCGTATCACAAGAGAGGTAAACGGAATCCGGTATAATGCTACCCTGAAGACAAAAAAAACAATCACTTCTGATGATGTCAGTGCAGTTTTGGCAGGCAATGCAGAGGTGATCGAAATCTCCGTGCTGTCTATCTGATGGTTTCTGCTCCCTTTACATTTGAGTAATACGGCAGTCGTTTCATGATAAAACGGCTCCCAAAAGAAAAAGTCGCCGGTTTCCACGGCGGCTTTTCTACATTTTTTCTGTTTATTGAAACCCGTCATCCGAGCATCATTCTGTCATTGTCCAGGTTCTTCCCGACGGCTTCACGGAAGAGCACCAGCAGATCCTCAACCGTCAGCTTTGCCCGTTCTTCTCCGCGCACATCATAAACGATTCTGCCGCGGTCCATCATCAGAGTTCTGGTTCCGAGATCAAGCGCTGTCTGCATGTTGTGCGTTACCATCAGACAGGTAAGATGGTTGGTTTCAACGATCTCATTTGTCAGGGCAAGCACTTTGTCTGCTGTGGCAGGATCGAGTGCTGCTGTATGCTCGTCTAGAAGAAGCAGCTTTGGCGGGTTGAACGTTGCCATCATCAGGGTGAGAGCCTGCCGCTGTCCTCCGGAGAGTAGGCCTACTGGCTGCTGAAGCCGATCTTCCAGCCCCATTTCCAGCCGGGAAAGCCTTTCGCGGAATGCTTCCCGGTCTTTTCTTGTCAAATGGGAAAACCAGCTTTTCCGTCCTGCTGAGGCGGCGAGTGACAGGTTCTCTTCAATCGTCATGCCCGGTGCACTGCCGCGCATCGGATCCTGAAAAAGCCTGCCGATCACTTTTGCCCGGATGTATTCCGGCTGCAGTGTAATATCTTCCCCGTCAAGCAGAATGCTTCCGCTGTCCGTGAAGAAGGATCCTGCGATTGCATTGAAAACGGAGCTTTTTCCGGCTCCATTGCTCCCGATGATGGAAACAAAGTCACAATCCGGGACGGTCAGGGAGAGATCGGAAATGGCTTTGCGCTCATTGGCTGTACCGGGATTGAAGGTTTTGGAGATGTGCTTTAATTCCAGCATGTTACAGCTCCTCCTTCCCGGCTTTGTGGGTCATTCTTCTGTGGAATTCCGGATAGCGCGATTTGAGATATGGCCCGGCAATCGCGATAATGACAATCACGGAAGAGACAAGCTTCAGCATGAAGGCCGGCATATGGAATCGCAGCGCCGCGGCATAGACAAGCCGGAAAATAATGGCACCGATCACCGCCCCGCAGGCTCTGCGGGGAATACCTCCTCTTCCGGCAAAAGCCCTGCCGATCAGCAGCGAAGCGAGTGCGATGGTGACCATTCCCGACCCGATGTCGATGTTAACCGATTTCTGGCTCTGCGCAAGCAGGCAGCCGGAAAGTGCGGTGAACGAGTTGGAGATGCAAAGCCCCACAATGGTGGTAAAAGCGGGATTAATGGAAGAAGAGCGCACCATATCCGGGTTGTTCCCGGTTGCACGGATGGCAAGACCGAGCCTGGTGCGCAGAAACCAGGAGAGGAAAAGAATCACCATCACTACGGCAATCGCAGCAACTACAGTTTTGTACATTCCCGAGAAAGCCGTTTCTTTGAGAAGGGTCTTCAGTTTTGTAAATACTGTCTCGGTTTTATTCATATTCAGAAGGGAAGCCCCTCCCATAATGCCAATGTTGATGGAATAGAGCCCTGTATTCACGATAATACCCGAAAGCAGGCTGTCAATGCCCATCTTCGTCTGCAGGATAGCTGTCGTGAAGCCCGATAGTACCCCGGCAAGCATAGCTGCCGGAGGAGAGAGGTACGGGTGGCCACTCAGTGCTACAACCGCGCCGACGACTGCCCCTAAAGTGAAGCAGCCGTCGGTAGAAAGATCACATACATTCAGCATGGAATAGCTGAGGAACAATGCCAGCACCGTGAGAGAACTGATCAACCCCAGTTCCAGCGCTGTCTGAAGGATGGATGCCATTTTTATGGTTTCTCCGATTTCTGTTTTATTAATGGTGCCGTGCCGTCTTCGCGTAAAACAGATTATGCACCAACAGGGAAGAGGCTGAACAGTTGTATTGCTTGTTATGCCAGGTCGTCAAAGCTGTCTGCGGTTGTGATCGGCTGGACCTTTGTGCAGAAAGGTGCAAAGGCTTCGGAAATCACGTCATAGTCAAATCCGATGGCTTCGCAGGTTTCCGTGTTGACGGTGGCAGTGCCGTTATCAAACGTCATCACAGGTACTTCGGCAGGATTCTTGCTGTTCATCAGAATGTCTGCTACCATATTTCCGGTTTCCACACCGAGGTTTGCATAGTCTACCCCATAGCCGAGGAAGGCTCCGTTGAGAGCAAAGCTGTCAGCTCCGGTGTAGTGGGGGATACCTGCTTCCGCAAACGTCTCATAGATAGCAAGTTCAGCTGTCATAATAGTATTGTCCGTCGGGGTGAAGACAGCGTCGACCTTATCGCTCACAAGAGCTTCGGCAGCGAGCATTACTTCATCCACTGTGGTTCCGGTGCGCTCCACATATTTGACGCCTTTTTCTTCAAGATAAGTTTTGGCGGCAGCAATTGCAGCAGTAGAAGCATCTTCGCTGACATTATACAGCAGTCCGACCAGGTCGGCCTCAGGATTTGCTGCGAAGATCAGGTTCATAACAGCGTTGGTGTCAAGATAGTCGGAAGTTCCCGTCAGGTTCGCACCCGGTGCCTTGAGTGACTCGACAACTCCTGCGCCCACAGGGTCGGAGACGGCGGCAAATACTACTGGAATCTGGTTGTCTTCGGTTGCAGCCTGCATGCCCATGGCAACCGGGGTTGCAATGGCAACCATCAGATCAACATCATCTGCGATAAAGTTTGCAATGATCTGGTTCATGACGTTTGCGTCGGTGTTGCAGTTGTCCTCCAGAATTTCAAAAGTCACGCCTTTTTCTGCGCTGATGCTTTCGAGCTGGCTGCGGATGTTGGCAATGATCTGGTTGAGAGAGGCATCATCCACAAAATTGCAGATGCCTACCTTGTAACTTTCGCCTTCAGCGGAAGCTGAGCCGAATGCGGTAAGGGAGAAGACAAGAACCAGGGTGAGAAGTACAGAGAGCAGCTTTTTCATGGTTTTAGTTTCCTTTCATTTAATGTTTTTTGCTTTTTTGGATGAAGGACGGAAAGAAAAGCAAAAATCCCGTCCCCGCAATTTTGATTGCTGGGACGGGAATGAAAGTCAATCCCGTGGTGCCACCCGGCTTGATGTGATAACCACACCCACTTTACGCGTACTATCATACGCTGAACGTTGTTAACGGGGATTCCCGCCCCGGCGCACATACTCGGGATAAGACCCTTTCCGGTTGCCCTTGGAAGCCCATTCAGCTCTATGCTTTCCGCTGCCCTCACACCGCCGGCAACTCGCTGCTGGAAAGTCGCTTAAAGCCTACTTCCTCTTCCTCATCGGTTTGGCCGCATTTTAGCACGCTAAATCGCGGATGTCAATTCCGTTTTTACCGCGGTTCGGAATTTTGTGATTATTATACGAGAATCCCTTCTGATTACGATCGTTTTTCGTCAGATTATCCTGCAGAAATCTACTTGCCGGTAGAGCCGAAACCACCTTTTCCGCGTTCCGTGTCAGGCAGTTCCTCTGCAAAGTCAAATTCTGCTTCCAGAAAGGGGAGGATTACAAGCTGCGCGATACGTTCCCCGTGAACGACGATCCGTTCCGTTTGTGAGTCGTTGTGGAGAGCCACAATGTATTCTCCGCGGTAATCGCTGTCGCACACTCCCACGCAGTTTGCCGGACGAAGCCCTTCCTTGAGGGAGAGTCCGCTCCTGGCAAAAACAGCGCCGAACCACCCTTCCGGGATTGCGGCGGAAAGACCGGTGCCGACTTTTACCGTCTCACCGGGGTGGATGACAACATTTTTCTCGAGGCAGGCATAAAGGTCATATCCGGCGGCATACGCAGATCCGCGTGTCGGCATAATGGCGTTCTCCCGCAGCTTTTTCAGCAGAATTTTCATCTCAAAGTACCATCTTTCCGTTGTTTTTCTGTATTATACCTTGCGAAAACCGTTCTGGCAAGAAAAGAATAGTTGTAAAGAATCGTTCAATTTGTTATAATACTATGAATAATTATTTCGGCAATCTGTTTTGAGAGGTTATGGCTGTGAATAAGAATCTTCGAGCCCTGGTCGATATCAACGCGGGCATCTATCTGATCACAATGAGTTGCTTTACTGCAGCTACGTTTGTGCTCGGCTATTTTGTCCTTGAGGGGACGCGGGCAGGCCAACTGCTTGAGATCCTTTCCGCGGTGGAGGCCGTCGCCGTGATGGTGTTGCTTGTAGTCTATTCTGTAACTACAAGAAAACGGCAGACACAGCTGGAAACATATCTGGAAACGGTCATGTATGATTCCGAGAATGCCAGAAGCAGAACCCTGATGAATTTTCCACTCCCGATTGCGGTTTTTCAATTGGATGATACGCGCATCGTTTGGGCTAATGAAGAGTTTTTCCGGATCTGCGGTACTAAGGGCACGCGCTACGATGCCCGTATGGCTGACTTTCTGCCAGACTTCAACAGTAAATGGCTGACGGAAGGCAAGACGCAGTATCCGACACTTCTTCCCTTGAACGACAGGCGATACCGTGTGCACGGCAACGTAATCCGGCATGATTACGAGAATGAAAACGTCACCTTCATGGGCATCACTTACTGGCTTGATGTTACGGATTATGACGATGTCCGCATTGAGTATGAGGAATCCCGTCCGGTTGCCGGTGTTATCCTCATTGACAACTACGAGGAACTGATCCGGAACCAGCCTGACAAAGAGCGAAACCGCATGCGGGACAGCATTGAGGAAAAGCTCATGAGCTGGGCGGAAAACTGCAAAGGTTTTGTCCGCCGCCTGGATCGTGACCGCTATCTTGCCCTCCTGGAAAAGCGCGATCTCGCCGACATGAAGGAAAAGAAGTTTCCGATTGTTGAGCTGATCCACAGCGTGGAAAGCGCTGCTGGCATTGAAGCCTCTGTCAGCCTCGGATTCGGAGAAGATGCCGCAAACTTTTCTGAAGCACTGCAGTTTGCCGATATGGCGGCTGAGCTGGCGATTTCCCGCGGCGGTGATCAGGTCGTCATCAAAAATCGCCTGAGTTTTGAATTCTTCGGCGGGCGAGGCGGGGAAGTGGAGCGGCGCACCAAGGTGAAATCCAGAGTAATGGCCAATACGCTTCAGACTCTGATCAAAGACTCTTCAAAGGTCTATGTGATGGGCCACCGTTACAGTGATCTGGATGCCGTCGGAGCTGCTATCGGCGTGTGCTGCATTTGCCGCCTCAGTGGGGTCAAATACCATGTTATTGTTGATGAAAATACTTCCGCAGCCAAACCGCTGATCGACAAGTTAAAGGCTGTTCCGGAATATCGCAACGCCTTTGCCTCTCCACAGGATGCCGTTATCCATGCCGACGGGAAGACTCTTCTCGTAGTTGTGGATACCAACCGTCCGGAGCAGGTTGAGGAGCAGGATCTTCTCGATGCCTGCAATCGGGTTGCCGTTATTGACCATCACCGGGTTGCGGCGACATATATCCACAATGCAGCCCTCGGCTTTATCGAGCCGTACGCCTCTTCAGCCTGCGAGCTTCTGACGGAGATTATCCAGGAGCTTGTCGACATCAACAGCATTCTCAAGTGCGAAGCGGAGGCACTGCTCTCCGGTATCGTGCTCGATACGAAAAACTTCACCATTCGTACGGGTGAACGTACCTTTGATGCCGGTGCTTACCTGCGTCGCGCAGGCGCCGACACTGCTGAAGTGAAGAAGCTGCTCCAGAGCGACCTGGAAGATACCCTTGCCAAATACCGCATCCTCCAGGGAGCACAGCTGTACCGGGGCGTTGCCATTGCCGTGCCGACGGAAGTAACGGGGCGGATCATTGCTGCCAAGGCTGCCGATGAGCTCCTGAATATTTCCGGTGTGGAAGCTTCTGTGGTTATTGCACCCGCACCTGGCGGCGGGTGTATCGCCTCTGCCCGCTCCATCGGTGATATGAATATGCAGATTATCATGGAAAAGCTCGGCGGCGGCGGAAACCGCAGTGCAGCAGCGGCACAGCTTCGTGACGTGGATGCTCCCGCGGCACGTGAGATGGTTCTTAAGGCGATAGACGAATATCTCGGCTGAACGAGAGTGCAACCCGATGAACTCATTTTTAGCGTTCAGTTCTGCCCTTCTCACCATACACAGCACATAGCTGATTTTAGTTTTATCTTTCCCACCGTTCTTTGCTCGCGACGGAATGCCAAAACCAAAGGTTAACGATGTCCCAGCGAGCATCGAGACGCACGACAATACGTGGCAAATAATCAGTTCTATTCAGGAGGAACCAAAATGAAAGTTATTTTCAATCAGGATGTCAAAGGCAAGGCTAAAAAAGGCGAGATGAAAGAGGTCTCTGACGGATACGCCAGGAATTACCTCATTCCGCGCGGCATCGCTACGGAAGCTACTGCCGACAATATTAACACCATGAAGCTCCAGGAAAAGGCCAAAAAGGCCCAGATCGAGCGGGAAAAGGCCCAGGCACGGGAGATTGCCGAAAAGCTCTCTTCCGTACAGGTTACGATCCGTGCAAAGTCCGGCGGAAGCGGAAAGCTTTTCGGTGCCGTGACTTCCCAGGAGATTTCCGATTCTCTCAAGGCACAGCATGGTATAGAAATTGACAAGAACAAAATCGTCCAGGGGGATCCGATCAAGAGCTATGGTACCTATACGGTCAAGGCAAAGCTCGGTTACGAGATCTCCGGAGATATCAGCGTGCTCGTCGTCGAGGGATGATCCGCTGTTATGGATGAACTCCTCGGAAGAAAGGTCCCCTATTCCGCGGTCGCAGAGCAGGCGGTGATTGGCTCCATGCTCATTGACCCACGGTGTGTCCCTGATGTCATTGAGAAGGTGAGCGCGGAAGATTTCTATCTGAAACAGAATAAAGATGTTTTTGAGACCATTTATCAGATGTTCGCCTATTCCCGTACGATTGACCCTGTTACCGTTGTCAACGAGATGAAGGTGCGCGGTGTCCATGATGACAATACGGAGAGTTACCTCGCCGAAGTTATGCGCCTGACGCCGACTGCCGCCAATGTGCTGGAATACGCTGCCATCGTGCGAGACAGGGCAATGCTCCGCCATCTCGGAGAGGCGGCGGATGAAATCAATACCATGGTTTACGAAGGTGCGGGAGAAGCGGATTCTGTGCTGGAAGCCGCCGAGCAGAAGATTTATCTGCTTCGCCAGGGCAGAAATGTCGGTGGGCTGCTTCCGGTTTCTTCGGTCATCAACTCTGTTTTTGATACACTTTCGGAATATGCGAAATCCGGAAGCAGGATTCCGGGCCTCTCCACCGGTCTGCCGGATCTTGACAGGATGATCCTCGGCCTTAACAAGTCTGACTTTATCCTGATCGCCGCCAGGCCCGGTATGGGCAAGACTAGTATTGCCCTTAACATTGCGCTCTATGTCGCCCTGGTCCTGAAGAAAACGGTCGCATTTTTCTCCCTTGAAATGTCAAGGGAGCAGCTTGTTACGCGCCTTCTCTCCAAGGCGGCGATGGTGCCGTCCCAGAATCTGATGACGGGTCAGCTGACCGACAGCCAGTGGCGTTCGATTGCGGAAGCTGCCCAGCAGATGAGTGCTTCCGACATCCGGATTGATGACAATCCGTCCATCACAGTGTCGGATATGAAGGCGGCTTGCCGTCGGATCAAGGATCTTGGCCTCGTGTGTATCGACTATCTGCAGCTCATGTCTTCCGCCGGTACGAAAAATCCCTCCTGGGCGGATAACCGCCAGCAGATCGTCAGCGAAATCAGCCGGATGCTGAAGATTATGGCAAAGGAACTGAATGTGCCGATTATCTGCCTTTCCCAGCTGAACCGCGCTGTGGAATCGCGGCAGGATAAACACCCCCTGCTCTCCGACCTGCGTGAATCCGGCTCCATCGAACAGGATGCCGATGCTGTCATCGCGCTGTACCGGGAAGGCTATTACGTCAAGGAAGCGGAAAATCCGAACCTTGCCGAAGCCCTGATCCTGAAAAACAGGCGTGGCTCTACCGGAACTGTCTATTTGAACTGGATGGCAGAATATACATCCTTTACCTCTTATGAGGCCAACCGTGACGAAGACGATTATTGATGCTGTCTTCCGTTCCGGCCTGATCTGTCCGGGGAGCAGCATCCTCTGCGCGGTTTCCGGCGGGGCGGATTCCATGTGCCTTCTCCACGTTCTCTTTTCCAACCGGGAAGCATACGGCATTTCCGTTTATGCTGCACACTATAATCACTCCCTGCGGGGAGAGGAATCTGAGCGTGACTGTGCTTTTGTCTCGGATTACTGCCGGGAACACGGCATTCCGTTGCGTGTCGGGAAAGGAGATGTTGCAGCATTTGCCGACTCTCATGCTGTCGGGATCGAGGAAGCGGCCAGGACTTTGCGGTATGCTTTTCTGGAGGAGGCAGCTGCAGCTTTCGGTTGTACGGTCATAGCAACTGCCCATAATCTGGAGGACAATGCCGAGACCGTGCTCTTCCATCTACTGCGAGGCAGTTCGGTTGCCGGTCTTGCCGGGATTCCTCCGTCTCGGGGTAATCTGATTCGTCCGCTGATCGGAGTTTCCCGCGCGGAGATCGAAGCATACCTTGCACAGCAAAACATTCCTTATGTGACGGACAGCTCCAATCTCTCGGATGCCTATGTCCGCAACCGTCTCCGCCATCAGGTGATGCCGGTTCTTACCTCCATTAATGCTGCTTTCGGGGAAGCGGTGCTCCGCACAGGTGAGTTACTCCGTCAGGATGATGACTGTCTGAATGCTCTTGCGGAAGAGTTTATCCGCCGCTTTTATGACGGGTCTTCACTTCCGGCGAAGGAACTCCTTTCCCTGCACAGGGCGGTCGCTTCACGTGTAATTCGCCGGCTGTCCCCGTGCTCCCTGTCCAAAAACCACGTGGATTCGGTGCTCAAAGCGGCAGAGAGCTCCGAGCGGACCTTTGCGGATGTGCCGGGCCTTCGCATCACGGTGGAGCAGGGGAGACTGTTCTTTCAGGAACAGGAAATCCCGGATTTACCGGATACCGAGATCCTCCCCTGGCAAACCATAGAACTTCCGGAAGCCGGGCTTCGCATCCGTTCAGAATTTTCTGCTTATAGGGAAAAAGTTAACGGCTTGTTCAAACCTTTTTGCCTTAAATGTGATGAAATATACGGGCGCGTGTTTCTGACCTCCCGTCGACCCGGCGATGAGATTCGCCTCCACGGCAGAGGTTGCACGAAATCCGTCCGGAAGCTGTTTGCTGAGGCTGGATTAACGCAGCGGCAACGTGCCCTTACACCCGTGCTGCGTGACGATGCAGGAGTCCTTGCAGTGTATGGTTTCGGTGTTTCCGAGCGGGCATTCCCACGGGAAGGGGACACCGTCCTGCAGATTACTATTGATTAAACAATACAGTTTCCACAGAATAAGAAAGAGAGGCATCTTTTGAAAAGAGTCGAAGAAGACATTGCCTATACCCTGATTTCTCAGCAGGAGATTTATGACAAAGTTCATGAGATTGGCCGTAAGATCGCGGATGATTTTGACGGAAAGGAACCTGTCTTTGTCGGTGTGCTGAAAGGCTGTTTCATGTTTATGGCAGACCTGATCCGTTGTGTCAATATCAGCTCTGAAATTGAATTCATGGCTGTTTCTTCTTACAGCGGTACAAATTCCACAGGTGCCGTGCGAATCAACAAGGACCTTAAAGGAGATATCAACGGCAGGCATATCATTCTTGTTGAGGATATCCTGGATTCCGGTGTGACACTTAATTACCTGAAGAATTATCTCAAAGTCCGCGAACCCGCTTCTATTTCGATTGCAACACTGCTGGATAAGCCGGCTCGCAGAAAAGCGCCCATTTATGCAGACTATTTCTGCTTTAATGTTCCGGATGAATTCGTCGTTGGATATGGGCTGGATTACAATGAAAAATACCGCAACCTGCCTTATATCGGCGTTCTAAAACCGGAGATCTATTCCTGATTTGAAACGATTCCCTTTCCCATCGCATTATTTTTGCCTGAACCAAAGGATGTGATTCTTTTTTGAAACCTGACCGCAACAAAGCCAGAGACATCGGTTTTTATGTGCTTCTTGCCATTATTATCATAGCCGTCGTCTATACCATCAATTCCGATACCAGGAAAGATCAGCTTGATTCCTATTCCGAGCTCGTTGATCTTTTTGAAAAGGAAAAAATCCAGTCTTTCAAAACGGAAGGAAACACCATTATTCTGGAGATCCGGTCTGGTGATCCCGATGAGCCGGAAGAAAAATCCTACGATCTCTACAGTTTTTCCGTTTTTTATGAAGACTTTCATGATCTGATTCTGGAACAATACAAATCCGGCATTATCGAAAAGTATGATTATACCGAAGGCTTTACGCTTCCCTGGTGGGCAAGCTTTGTCCCGTACCTGATTATCATGTTTGGCGCCATGGGCCTCTGGTATTTCATGATGAACCGTGCCGGAGGCGGCGGAGCGGGCGGCTTTGCTCGTTTCAGCAAGGCGCGTACCAGGCTCGGTTCCGATGAGAAAGACAAAAAGACGTTTAAGGACGTTGCCGGCTGTGACGAAGAAAAAGCCGAACTTGCTGAAGTGGTTGACTTTCTGAAGGATCCGAAGCGCTATACTGATATGGGTGCTCGGATTCCGAAAGGCATTCTCCTCGTAGGTCCTCCGGGCACGGGTAAAACGTTGCTTGCCAAAGCGGTGGCAGGGGAGGCTAATGTGCAGTTCCTCTCCATTTCCGGTTCTGACTTTGTTGAGCTGTACGTGGGTGTCGGTGCCGGCCGTGTGCGTGACCTGTTTGAACAGGCCAAGAAGGTATCTCCGGCGATCATCTTTATTGACGAGATCGATGCCGTTGGCCGTCAGAGAGGTTCCGGTCTTGGCGGTGGGCATGACGAACGTGAACAGACGCTCAACCAGCTCCTCGTGGAGATGGACGGTTTCGGAAACAACGAAGGCGTTATCGTCATGGCTGCGACCAACCGTGCCGATATCCTGGATAATGCGCTTCTGCGTCCCGGCCGGTTTGACCGTCAGATCTATGTCGGGCTGCCGGATATTAAGGGCAGAGAAGCGATCCTTAAAATCCATGCCCGCGACAAACAGCTTGCCGACAATGTTGATCTCAACAATATCGCGAAGGGAACACCTGGGTTCTCCGGTGCTGACCTTGAAAACCTCATGAATGAGGCTGCCATCCTTGCTGTACGCAAGCGCGAGCGTTTCATCACCCAGGACGATATTGATGAAGCAATCCTGAAAGTTCAGATGGGCCCGGAAAAGAAATCCCGCAAGATGTCCGACAAGGCTCGCCGCCTGACGGCTTACCACGAGTCCGGCCACGCCATTGCAGGAAAATTCCTCAAGAATGTGGATCCGGTCCACTACATCACCATTATCCCGCGCGGCGCTGCAGGTGGATTTACCCTCTTCCGTCCACAGGAGGATCTGGAAAACTTCAAGTCCCGCGCTGAGATGTATGAGAGTATTGTGATGGCCCTCGGCGGGCGTATCGCAGAGGAACTTTTCCTGGATGATATTTCAACCGGCGCCTCGGGGGACATTCAGCAGGCAACTGCCATCGCAAAAGATATGGTCATGCGTTACGGTATGAGTGAGCGCCTCGGCCCCATCCTCTTTGACTCTTCCGATCACAGCATTTTTATCGGACGTGACTTCGGCACAACCAAGAGCTATTCCGAAGAAACCGCCGGCGTCATCGATGAAGAAATAAAAGCTATCATCGACAAGGCTTCTGCCCAGTGCCGTCAGATTCTCACGGATCACCGCGAGCAGCTGATTGCCATCGCGGAATACCTCCTCGAGCACGAAACGATCTCTGCCGATGAATTCCATTATTTCTTCGAGCACGGCGAATTTATGCCTGAGTTTATGAAGCAGGCAAAGCAGGCTGTCAATGATAAGACCATTGAGCGTCCTGCCCGTAAGATTGCCATGTTCGACGGTTCTGAACCGGCACCGGAAGAAAAGGATGGATCTGTACATCAGCCTGAATCACCCGAATCTCCGGCAACCGAGGAAGAAACGCCTCCCGCTTCGGACGATAAGTCAGAATAAAAACACAAAAATCTCTGCTGGTTTCGGCAGAGATTTTTTTGGAGCCTTAATTCCGTCAGCGTCTGACGGCGATAGAACGATGAAATTCCTCTGGTTTGAAGCTGACAAGCTGGCGGAATCGTGGTATTTTCCCTTGCTTTTCATCCGTGATAGGAATATAATAATCAATAGTTAGAAAATGCTAACATTTATTAAAATAATTTATCACTTGAATTTCAATGGAAGTGAAGCCAAAGCTTTACGCTGATCGATCTAGTTCCAGATAGAAAATCGATAAACGATTATGAGGAGGACATGGTGTTTTTAACGGTATTTTTAGCGGTTGTATTCTGTGCAGCAATCACGCTCCTGCTGATTTCAGCGGTGGCGTTCGTTCAGGACAAAAGATTTTTCTCGTCTGCCCCGAAAGAAGCTCTGGAGGTCTTAAAGCCCAGAAATGAAGAGCTGTTCTATGGCGCCAGGACAACGGGATGGGTACTGATGATCATTAGCATATTGATGATATTGGGTGTGGGGGCGGTCTCCATCTGGGATGGTTTCCGAAGCAGTTTTTCCTTTATCCAGTTCTTTCTGCGCTTTGTAACGATATTTACGGTCTACAAAGCTTATGACATGATCTTCTTCGACTGGTTTCTACTCTGTAAATTCCACTTTTTCCAGCACTACTATCCTGAGGTGGAAAGTGTGTACAGCGGTAGAAAATACGGGTATAACATAAAAAGTCAGCTGCTGAAACTGCTTGTAATATTTCCGGCAGTATCAGCACTTGCAGCCTGGATATGCACGCTGTTTTGATGAGAGACTAAATACTATGGCTGAACGATAAGGGGGCGCTACAGATGGAATTTACGGAAATGGGGCTGAAAAGCGGAAAGACCCTGATGCTGCTGCCGGGGACAGCCTGCGATTATCAGACAAACTTCGGCACCGTACTGGATCGACTGGGAGAAAAGTATCACCTGATCTGTGTTAATTACGACGGATTTGACGGAAGCGATACTATTTTCCCCGATATGATTACAGTCACGGAGAAGATAGAAAAGTACATAAAAGAAAAACATGGAGGATGCCTGGATGGCGCGATCGGCTCCTCTTTGGGCAGCAGCTTTGTGGGACAGCTGATTCAGCGGGAAAACGTCCATATCGATCATGGTATCTTTGGAAGTCCGGACCTGGATCAGAGTGGGAAATTCAGCGCCTGGCTGCAGTCGAAGCTGGTGGTTCCGCTTCTTACCGGTTTTACCAAAAACGAAAAGAAGAAGGCAAAAACAAGAGAAAAGCTTAAAGGTTTTTTTGAAATGAGTGATGAGACGGCGGATCGCTTTATGGACTGCTTTGCCGGATTCAGTCCGGTGTCTATCAAAAATGAGTATTATACAGACCTGCTCACCTGGCTCAGGGAAGATATCTATGTGGAGAACACGAAGGTTCATTTCATCTATGCGAAGAAAATGGGACAAAAATATCTGAACCGCTATAAAAAGTATTTCCGGGATCCGGACATCCGGGAATTTGACATGCAACACGAGCAGTGGCTTTTCGGTGGAGAGCAGTATACAGCACCGGTGCTTAAGGCAATTGATGAGTTTATGGAACTGGTGACAGATTGACAAAAAAAATATGTGTAAATACAACGCTCCCGATCATCGGTTTACTGCCGGTGACCGGGAACGTTTTTCGCTATGATTCTACCTTCTGTATGTCGCCGAAGGGTGTCGATGTTTTTACTCGGTATTTCCTTAGGCTTTCTTACCCTTATATTCCAGACACAGCATGGTCAGATCATCAAACTGGTCGGCATTGCCGACAAAGCTGTCTACTGTCTCGCGCATATTCGTCAGAATCTCTTCGGGGGCTTCGCTCTGGAATTTATTCAGCGCGGTCAGCATCCGTTCCGTGCCGAACATCTCCATGTCCTGATCTGTTGCCTCCGGCACACCGTCTGTATAAAGAAACAGTTTGTCACCGGGCCGGAGCACAAGATCGTAGCCTTTGTATGTGGCACCATCTATACCGCCGACGATGAGACCATGTTTATCTTTGAACAGTTCGAAAGACCCGTCAGAGCGTTTGATGATCGGGTATTCGTGACCTGCGTTGGCGGCTGCCAGTCTGCCTGTTGAAATCTCCAGAATGCCCAGCCAGACAGTAACGAACATTTCCATAGGATTGTTGGCACAGATCGTCTTATTAGCCTGTGCCAGAATCTCTGCAGGTGATCCGCCCATCATGGCGCTGCTGTTCATAATGATCTTGGAAGCCATCATGAATAATGCACCGGGGACACCCTTTCCACTCACATCAGCCATTATCAGCGCCAGATGGTCATCGTCAATCAGGAAGAAGTCATAAAAATCACCGCCAACCTCCTTGGCCGGATCCATAGAGGCATACAGATCGAACTCGGATCTTTCAGGGAACGCAGGGAAAATGCTGGGCAGCATGCCTTCCTGGATCTGCTTGGCCATTTGCAGTTCTGTGCTGATCCTTTCTTTTTCAGCTGTTACCCGCTTGACCTCCTCCACATACTGCACCGTCTTGTGCGAGAGGCTGGCAAAGGATTCTGCCAGAACCTCGATCTCATCACCGGTGCGGTAGCTGCTCTCCATCTTAAATTCCGGATTTTGCTCATTGATCGAGACAATGTGCGCGGTTATGGTATTCAGCGGTTTCACGATCCGCTTTCCGACCAGAAGAGCTGCACTGGCGGCTGCCAAAGCCATCAGTCCAAGCAGAATCATCGTGGAGTGGCTTCTCAGCCTGATGTTCTCCTGATAGGAAGCTCGAGCTTCGTCTGTGATCTGATTGTAACTGTTCAACAGGGTGGTTTCTACCTGATCCACTGTTTTCTTGGGGAAAGCTGAGAAAAGCGTCCATCCTACGGTATCGATGGGAATGCCCTGCATATAGTACGCCTCGCCGTTGACCGTAACGACCCGCACATCTGTGCCTCCTGACATGGCGTCTTTCAGAAGATCAGCCAGTTCCTTGTTTTCTGATGTACGAAGATCTACGGCATTCGCACTTTCATTCATCTGCATCAGTTCGGGGTTGGGGGAATAGATCACATGACCGTTGCGATTGACGATCCAGCTGTACCCTCCGTCCGATACGAGACCCTGTACTTCCTTCTCCATTGCATGGAGGAAGAGGTCAGAGCCCACTACAGACACGAGTGCCCCTTCCGGGTCATAGACCGGCATGGCACAAACCACGCTCATCTCCCCGGTGTTGACGTCCACTTCCAGGTCTGAGAACACAAGGCATCCGGCCTCTGCGGCCTGTTTATACCAGAAGCGGGTGCGGGCATCATAACTGAGAAGAACCCCGTTTTCATCAAACCAGTCCCCGGAAGTGCTCTCAACCGAAAGAAAGATGCCCTCCGGCAGGCCAATATAGATATCATCTGATCCGGTAGCCTCGCAAAGAGAGATCATCATCTCCGAAAGATTTGATATCAGCCCGGCCCGTTCCTTGATAGCCGGATCCTCAGAGTCAACTCCGTCAGCCCAGAGAATCTGTGCCGACAATTGCCCGTCCAGAGATGCATCCGGACCGGAATATGGCCTGCCGGGATAGTTTTCCGGATTGGCAAAAAGTTTCGTTGCATAGTCGTTGACCAGCATGACGCGCGCTTGAATATCCCGGAACATTTCATCCACGAACTTTGCTTCCATCTCAGTGGTGCGCTCCATGCTCTTACGGGTCACCTGGCTCATAGTGTCGGAGATAATAGAGGAGGTGGTCTCCTGCTGGCGTGCACTGGTTTCAGTAGTCAGAGCAGCCAGCATCTTACTCTGGCTCAAGGTCAGCACCAGAAAGGTAGCGGCCAGGATTATAACTGTCAGCAGAATCAGATTGAAGATTTTGGTTTCGATGCCGCCAATCACGAGTTTCTTGTATTGCTTCACGTTGCGATTTGCTCCTTTTCTTCTCAAGACGTAGGGACGGAGTTTGTTGCTGTTTTCTTTTGGCTGAACGCTTTATCCCCTAATATGTACAATAGCTGCATATTGTTTTATTTCGCAGATATTCTAAATTATAATTATATATGATTTTTTACAAGAATTACAATTCTTTTCTTATAGTTAAAGTATACAAAAACATTGAATTGTTTTTGTACAGCCTGCACAGAATTCGCTGACGGCGGATCTCTGGCTTCCACAATCGCGGCCACAGCCTTAACGGTATGATTGCGAGATAGCATATCAAGCCAATTGAAAAGGCTGTTTATTGATTTGCAAAGTTGTTTATGTTATATTTTTATAAAAGCATTGAAAAGAGACAAGATGCTGATATTTTTCCGGACGCAGAGAGGTTCAGCAAATGGGTACCAAAGGAAAGTAATCCGGATTAGAACAGACCTGTGACCGGTATAGTTTTAGTTTGTTGCGGAGGAGGCAAGTAATGAAACGAAAAACCATTCATATAGTTATATGCATTTTAGTCCTGGCATCTTTTTTCCTCTCATGTGCCTTCGCTGAGGAAGCAGAAAAGACCAAAGTCAACGTTTTGATAGTTCCGAAATTTGAGATCGGTGAGATAAGCGGGGATGATCCCGGCGAAGCACAGCTCTTTTATGAACACTACAGCACAGGCTGTGAGGAGATCATTATCCCGAATACTACACCAACATCTCATTTCTATTTTAATGGTGAAAACAGCGTGGGATTGCTGATAACCGGTTCCGGAAAAACGGCGGCCGGGCTGTCACTGATGTCACTGCTTTCCTGGGATGCCTATGATTTTTCTGACATCATGATCGTTTCCGTGGGGTGCGGCGGTGCAAGTACCGGATCGTTTATCTTTGGTGATGTTGTGTTAGTCACTGCAGCATGCGATTATGAGCTTGGTTATCGCACAGACAGGAGCGAGCTTGAAAATCCTGATTCAGAGTTCACCTGGTTCCCACTTGATTCACTCAGAGATTATTCCATCGAACAATTGAATTCAGAGCTCTATGACAAAGCCTTTCCGATGATCAGGGATTGCCCTTTGCGCACAACGGAAGCTACAAAACGTGTACTTGCCAAAAACTTTCCTGATGAAGAGTGGGCTGCCAGAGATCCTTTTGTCACGAAAGGAACTGCCGTAACGGGTGACAGCTACTGGAAAGGCAGGGAAGATCACGGGAATGCCAGCTTTATTGCAGAATACTATGAGTGCCCTGATCAATATGCCGTTTCTGAAATGGAAGAGATCAGTATCATGAATGCAGCTGAATGCTTTGGCCTGAAGGATCGGGTAATTTCCTTACGTGTCATTGTGAATATGGATACTTTCCTGAAAGGGGAAAATCCGGAGAGACTCTGGCTCACCGGAACAGATTACGGCAGCAGGGTAACGGAAGAAAACAGCGAGACAGTGGATATCTTTATGCCCGGCATGGAAAACCTGTTTGACGTGGGACAGATCGTGATCGATGCCATTCTGTCAGGAGAACTGTAACTCTCAAAACTGCCGGAGGGAGAAGACTTTTATTTTTCCGTTTTTTGTGTGACAGTTGTGTGATAATTGCCATGTTATACTTGTGCCACAATCAAAAAACAAAGGAGAAAATAAAAATGTTTAAGGTAATGGAAAAGACTGTTATGAAAAAACTTCTGAGCATGATCCTGCTGGTCGTGCTTTTGACGGCTGCATTTAGCACTGCAGCCTGCGCGGATTCGGGCATCGGCATTGAGCCGGGTCAGCCCATGCCGGACTTCACGGTTTCCTTGACAGACGGGACAACAGCCACTCTTTCTGAGCTGCTCAAGGAGAAGGATCTGGTTGTGCTCAACATTTTCGCCAGTTGGTGCGGCCCTTGCGAGAAAGAGTTTCCCGATATGGAAGAGGTTTTCCAGGCAAACAGTGAACGGATGGTGATCGTCTCCGTATCCGGCTACCCTGATGACACGATGGAAGTCATCGACGAATACAAAGCCAGCCATAACCTGACTTTCCCGATGGGGCTGGCAGGGGACGCACTGGACTTTCTGGAGCTTCCCGGTTTCCCGACGACTCTTCTCATCGACCGCAACAGGACAGTGGGATTGATCAAGGTTGGCGCCTTTTCCGATAAGGCAGACTTTGAGAGCAAGGTCAGCCATTTTCTCTCCCCGGATTACGATGGGAAACCTTTGAAGACTGAAAAAGCCGTCAGCATCACTCTGTATCTCTACGGTTGGATTCTGATTAGCGGCCTTTTAATGATCGTCGGCAGATGGGGCATCCTCCGTAAGGCTGGCAAGAAGGGCTGGCACAGCCTGATCCCACTGCTGAATGTCTACAAGGAGTACTCCACGGTCTGGAATGGCTGGTTCGGCGTTCTCGCCGCTCTGTGCTTACCGATTGGCATGATTTGCAACATGGTCAAACTGCCTGTTACCTTTTATCATGTTCTGCTTGTTGTGGGCTTTCTGATCAGCATCCCGGAAAGCCTCAAGCTGGCAAAAGCCTTTGGAAAGGGCAAGGTTTTTGGTGTGCTGCTGGCCCTCCCCGTGTTCAAAGAGATCGGCCGCCTGATCCTCGGCCTGGGTAAGGCCAGGTTCCAGGCTGCTGATGCCGATGCTGCCGCAGTGTAACAACAAGGACAAAAAACATATACACTTTTTAGCATCCCGAGAGGGGTGCTTTTTTTGCAAAACTCTCCCGCTGCTTTACGAGGAACTCCTCCTTTTCAGAGGATTTTGATAAACCGTTCCCGGATGTCGGAAAACCGCTCATCCTGCATGCCGAAATCCTTTTCTTTATAGTTCCAGAGTGCATGGCCTATTCCGTATTTGCGGAATACCGAGTGGATATCCTTCAGCCAGCGTAGTTTGTCCTCTCCAGCTGCAAGATCAATAACGCCGTATTCTCCGCAATAGAGGGGGACATCATCCTTCTCCGCTTTTTCGAGAGCTGGAGCAAAGATGTCTTCAAAAAAGCCTGGCCCGATCTCGCGGATGCCTTCTTTCATGACAGCCCCGCCCAGATCCGCATCCAGGGTTTTTGCGGTTTCTCTGTATTCCTGCAGGCTCTTCGGGTAACTGATACGGAAGTCCAGTGGCATGCCTTCTACCCAGTAGGCACCCTGATGGGTGAAGATCATCGGCTCATAGCAATGGAAGTTATATACCAGCTTTTTGTCGGACGGAAGGTTGAGCAGCGGAACACTCAGCACATTGTTGTAGCATACACCCCCGACCACAAGCCAGTTATCTGGAGCGATGCTTCGCATCATGCGGATATAGCGGGTAGCAAGAGCATTCCAGGCATCGGATACTTCTGCAAGCACCACCTCGTTAAGTGGCTCGAAAGCAACCTGATCCGGATATTCTCTGAATCGTTTCGCGATCTCACGCCAGAGATTCAGAAACCGTTCCTGGAGGGCTTCATCGTAAAAGAACTTCCTGCGGTCCATATCCTTCTTCAGGGGATCGAATGAATAGCCGTAGCACTCGTGCAGGTCAATCAGCATATTGAGACCGTTACCCGCACACCAGGCTCGACATTCTTCCAGACGGCGAAAACCCTTCTCGCGGATATTGCCCTGTTCATCTTCCAGCACATTATAATCGACCGGCACTCTCACATGGTCAAACCCGAGGCCTGCGATAAAAGCAATATCATCCGCGGTGATAAACCGGTCAAAATGCTGCTCATCGAATTTTGCAAACTGGGAAATCCATCCTCCCAGATTGACACCTTTCTGAAAACCGGAAAAAGATCTCATGGTGCACCTCTTTCTAAAGATTTATTAAGTGTTAAACAGCCTTCAGGGAAGACCGATTTTTAAAATCACTATATCTTTTTGCCCTGTGGTTGTCAATCACTGTTTTTCCCTATGAAAATCATATAGAAAGAGTGTTTCTTTCTTTCTGCAATTGCTGTATAATAAGAAAAAAACTGCGGTTATAATGGAGGTTTTCTTATGGATCTGAAAGAACTATATGCTGCTAAGCTGGTTTCTGCGCAGGATGTGGCTTCCCGTGTTGAGAGCGGCTGGCTTCTTGGTATGGATGACGGGCCGACTCAGACCGACGCCATTATGGATGCCGTCTGCGAGCGCGCAAAGAACGGCGGGTTGCAGAATGTAAAAGTACATACGATGTTGGATGTCTATCCCCTTGCTTTCTATGCTGACAATGCGCTTGATGGGAAGGTAAACGGGGTATCCTGGTTTTCAAGCGGAGGTGCACGAAAAGCAGTGGCTGGCGGATTCGCCGACTATATCCCGAATTATTACCGCGATACCATAAAGCTTATCCGTGAGAACTATGAGTATGACGCTTTCTGCATCGCCGTCTCCCCGATGGACAAACACGGGTATTTCAGCCTTGCCACCACGAGCTCCTACTCGGAGGGGATGATTTCCAAAGCAAAGCGGATTTTTGTGGAAGTCAATGACTTCCAGCCCAGATCCCTCTGCAACACGCAGCTCCATATCAGCCAGATCGATGCCATTGTGGAAAATTCCCATCCGTTACCTGTCCTGCCGTCCACGAAGCTGGATGAGACCAGCATCACCATCGGCAATCTGATTGCCGAGCAGATCCCTGACGGGGCCTGCATTCAGCTCGGCATCGGGGCAATTCCGGATGCGGTCGGCATGGCGTTGAAGACCAAGCATGACCTGGGTATCCATACCGAGATGTTTACAGATTCCATGGTGGAGCTGATCGAGTGCGGCGCCGTCAACAACAGCAAAAAGCAGATCCACCCGTTCAAAACGGTCACGACCTTTGCTTTCGGTTCCCAGCGGATCTATGACTATATCGATGACAACCCGGCCATCATGATTCTGCCGGTGGACTATGTCAATGATCCGAATGTCATCTGCAAAAATGACAACATGATCTCTATCAATGCCGCGGTGGAAGTGGACCTCTGGGGCCAGGTGTGTGCCGAATCCGTCGGCACTAAGCATCTTTCAGGTACCGGCGGCCAGGTGGATTACGTGCGCGGGGCTTGTCAGAGCAGGGGAGGCAAGAGCTTCATTGCCTTTGAATCCACCGCTAAGGGCGGCACCATCAGCAAGATCAAGTCCTGCCTGACGGAAGGGGCGGTCGTCACCACCAGCAAAAACGACGTGGACTATATCGTCACCGAGTACGGCATTGCCCACCTCCGTGGGCAGAGCCTTGCCAGCCGGGCAAAACAGTTGATCGCCATTGCCCACCCGAACTTCCGGGATGAGCTTACCTTTGCTGCCAGAAAGCGCGGGATCCTTGTCTGAGATTTTCCTTTGACATTGAAAAGGGTTGCCTATGGATTTTAAAGATGTCTTCAATGATCTGGCCGACCGCTATCCCCAGTGGATCGAACGGATTCATCTGCTGCGCCTGAAGGACGCCGTCGGGGTGCATCCCGTTGAAAACGACGGGCAGACTATCTACTATAACAGCCGCCTCATGAAGTACTTGACCCATGACACACAGCTTTTCTACGCGGCTCAGCAGGTGTTGCACATCCAGCTGAACCATTATGCCCGCGGCGCGGGGAAGGATCCCCTCGTCTGGAAGCGTGCGAGCGACGCCGTTGTCAATGCCATGCTGCATGCCGACGGGTTTGTTCTTCCCGAGGATGCGGTACAGGTTCCGGATGCACTGGAACACAGCGCTGAAGAGATGTATACCGTGCTCGCTGCTCTGGCGCAGGAGCAGGAAAAGCCGGACGACGCGGCAGAGGAGGAGAAGGGCAGGGAGCCCGATCCTGATCGGAAGGGAAAACAGGCCGGCAAGGAGAGCGAAGGGCGGGCACGTGAAATTGAAGACCCCGGTCTTGCTGCCATTGTCTCTGGCCTGGCGGAAATGCTGGAGCCCAGCATGCAGATCGACTATGACTGGTTTCCCGGGACCACCATCCGTGACGGCGTTCTCGGCTACGAGTTCCGCCCGTATCCGGTTGCCCATGCGGAGATCCTGCTGGATACAAGCGCCTCAGTGGATGCTGACCTGCTGCGCGCTTTCGTGCGCGGCGTCAAGGGGCTGATGCGGCAGGATGCAGTGATCCGGGTTGGCTGTTTTGACACCCGGTTCTACGGGTTTCAGGACGTCACCAATGAGGAGGACATTCGCAATCTGGTTTTCAGCGGTTCCGGCGGCACGGATTTTCATGCTGCTGTGAATGCGTTTACCGGCGATGCGGAAAACCGCATCATCTTTACCGACGGCTTTGCGGAGATGCCCGAACAGCGCTGCGACGCGATCTGGGTCGTTTACGGGAATACCATTATCCACCCGAACGGCGGCCGTGTTCTATACAGCAAACCCGGAGAGGAGAAGGAAAAGCATGAAATCGATTTTCTTATCACCTGAGCAGTTGTTTGATAAACCACTGCCCATGTTTACCACCGTCGGCACGGAGGCACGTGCATCCGATCTTGCTGTGCTTACCGCCCCGGATGACGGCTTTCTGCTTGAAGGCAGTTCCATCAATTACTATATCGGGGAGGACGCCTCAGTCGACAGGTTCGGCCGCCTCGCTCTCTGCAAGGTATGCGCGGTGCGCCCTGTGCTTCTTCTGGAAGAGGGGGAGGAGAACCTGCTCCGGCGCAGAAAGGAAGAGGGCAACGTCGTCACGGTGGAATTCGGCTTCTGGCCGACGGTGATTCTCGATTCCTCCCTGCGGGAGATGGCGGAGCGGGAATTCCTGCGCGGCTCGCTGCGGCAGACCGGGCAGTCCATCCACGTTGGCGGAAAGCCGTTGATAGTTTGGCAGTTCGGTGCCAAGCGCATGATTCGCGTAGAGGCAGGGCCTGGAGGGATCAACGGTTTCGTGCAGTTGTCGGATCAGACGGCTGTTACCGAAGGGGAGTCCGTCTTCCTGGAGCTGCGCCCCGTCCGCTGGCTGTATGATGCATCCCGCCGCCTTCTGGTCTCCGGTCTTGCGCTTTTTGCCGGGCTGGATCGCGAAGAAGCTGCAACCTATCTCAAAAATGATTTCCTCAAAGAGCTCTCCTGGCAGGACAATGCCGAGATCCCGGAAAACGCACCTTTTCGTCTGCAGCAGCATGATGAGCTCAGCCTGATCCGCGCCTATGTGCAGGCGGACATCCCTCTGTTCCTCCATGGCCTGGCGGGAGACGGAAAGAGCGACCGCGTCCGCCAGGTGGACCCAGATGTACTGGATATCGAGCTTGTCAACGAAAATCCGGAGACCATCAACGGCCGTGCTGTCTATAACGAGGCGAAGGACGAGATCGTGGATATCAAACCCGTCTGGCTTGTCAAGTTGGAACGCCTCTGTGAGGACGGGCAGCTCCACATCCTGTTCTTTGACGAACTCACCAACGCCACCAAACAGACGCAGTCGGTCATCTTCAAAATCGTGCTGGAGCGGTATGTCAACAACCGCTGGCCGCTGCCGAAGAATGCGCGCATCATTGCTGCCGGCAATGACCGCAGTGAATCCACCGCTGCGCACGATCTCGCTGAGCCGCTCTTCGGCCGGTTCGCTCATCTCTATATCCGCACCACGGTGGAAAACTGGATGCCTTGGGCTATTCAGCATAACATCAACCCGTTTGTGCTGGAATTTCTTGCCAATAACGACCTGTATCTCCGCACGCCGTATACCGGCACCGAAGGCAATGCCGACCCGCGCCGCTGGGAGATGGTTTCCAAGGTGCTCGATGCTTCGGGGAATGACTTTTCTCTCCTTGCCCCTATCATCGGGCGTGATACAGCCGATGCCTTTGTCCGTTTCTTCCGTGCCCAGCAGCAGCTTGCTGCCCTCGATACCTATACCGATGAAGAGCTCAAACGCTTCAGCGTCGCCCGTAAATACCAGCTGGCACAGCAGTGCCTGTACCTGGCTGCCGCAAAGGCGGATGAAGCCCGCGCGCTCGTTACGCGCCTCGGGCCGGAGTATCTTGCCTGGTTTGAATACGTTCTGAGCCGCAAACAGCAGTAACTACGAAAAAACTCCCGGACACCCGGGAGTTTTTTGTAGTTAAATTCGGCAGAGGTCGATAGTGCGTTCATCTTCCCGCCCACCGTAGAATTTATCCAGCACATCGCGGAAGACAGTGCATTCCGGTTCAGCCAGGGAAAAGAGCGTCATGGAGCTTCTGAGCTTCAGATCGTCCGGATAACCCATCACTTCCGATGGGTCACAGCTGTCCAGCGCGAGAAGTGCGTTCGAGATTTCCAGCAGTCTTTCCCGCAGCACGGGATCAGCCAGATAGGCTTTCGCTTCCTCGAGATTCTCAATAGCATAATACTGTGCCGTGGAAGAAAATCCTAGCCCCTGTATCTGCGGGAAGATATACCAGATCCAGTGCGAACGCTTCCTGCCGGAGCGTATTTCAGCCAATGCTGTTTCGTATGAGCCCTGCTGAGCTTTGTGAAAACGTGAAAGATCGTAAGCCATCAATACAGTCCTTCTTTCAGATGATTGTATAAGAAAACCAGAACGGAAAGAACGTTTTTTACCGGATATCAAATGCTTCAGAAACCTCAAACACCCGGCAGATCGATTTGTATGACCCGAAAACGGTCAGTTTATCACCTGAGAGAAAAGAAGTCTCTGGTCCGGCTGGGACGGCTTTGCTGTTCCCACGCTCGAGAAGCATTACCAGGATGTTCTCCTTAGCTCGCAGGCCCATCTCCGAAAGCGTCTTGCCCTCCAGTTCCTTCGGTATTGTCCTCAGGGAGACCAGTGCAATAGAGTCTTGCCCGATATAATCCAGGATCATCACGCTGTTGGCAGACCCTTTTACAATGACTCTTTCGGCCAGCCTTTCCAGGCGGGTGTTGATTCGACCTCTCACGGCGGGGAGGCGACTCAGAACAAGCAGGGCAGCGAGGGCGGTCACCGGAACCAGGAAAAGCAGGGAATAGCGTTCAATCTGCCATTTGTGCAGGGAGAAAAAGAGGTTGACAAGGGCGGAAACAATGGTGATGTTGAACACATAACCGAACAGCATCATGATTCTGGCCAGCCTGCGCCGCGACCTGGTAGAGAGCACCATTTCACTCTCACGAGTGGTGAAGCCGCATCCCGTCAGCAGAGACAAAACCTGAAACCTTGCCTTCTCATCCGGCAACCCTGTGAAGCGGAACAGAATGGTGAACAGCTCAGAAATCACCATGTAAAGCATAACGATCAGAATAAACAGAGCGATAGAGACGTAAATATTCATGGGTTCCTCCGGGAAATGCGGTCAGCCGGCTGCTGCCAGAATTGCAAAACCAGCGATGGCAACCATGGTGGAAACCGATAGGGCGGAAGATACATAAACCCGCTGGTCGGCATCGTCCGCAAAGACGGGAAGCACAAAAGGCGGTGGCAGAATAAACATCACGTTGATGGCTCCCCGGAGATCAGCCGAAGGCAGAATCACACGAAGCACCAGAAGAAAGGCAAAGCGCAGGATCATCATGATGCCGAACCGCAGTGCCACAACCTTTCCGGTGGAAACCCAGGGTACATCCGTCAGCACAAGGTCATAGCCGATAGTCAGCAGAATGATGGCACCTGTCGGCGCGGAAACGAAGTCCGTGCAGGCGTCAAAAACAGCGCTGATTCCTAATGGTTCCAGAGCCCGATAAAGTCCAGTAGCCCCGATCAAAACGCCAGCTACGATAGCGATGATGATGGGGGAGAAGACCATCTCGCGGATCAGTTCCTTCGGATCCGCTTTTTTGCTGCTCTCCAGCCCCAACAGGATTTTATACAGGGTAAAGACAAACAGGACTTGTCCCAGATCGATCCGGGCAAAATCCGCTGTTCTGGCGCTGCCGTACAGCATGCCGAACAATGCGTAGCCGAGCATGCCGGCTTCAAACCCCGTTGTGAGGAAAGGCACAAAACGTGACGGCATCCGGAACAGCTTCATACCGAGCTTTCCGAGTGCCCAGCCCGCAAGGCATACCAGAAACATCAGTAGGGGGATCAAAAGATCCATCAGGGTATACCGCGTCGTAGCAAAAGCGCTCAGCAACACAGCCGGGAGTGTGATATTCACCACCACGTTTTTCAGCGCATTGACCCCTTCGCGGGAGATCAGCGCTTTCCTGCGGCAGAGCATCCCGATGCCGAGCATTACCAGAACCGGCAGCACTGTTTGTAAAACACCGATGAATCTGTTCATAGCTTTTCCTTTCCAGGTAAATAAAATTTCGCTTTAATCCGCCAGCATGATGCGGAGAATCTCTTTATCGGTCCCTCGCATGCCTTCACGACCGAGTCGACCGACACCGGAGACCATTTTGTCTACACCCTTTTTCACAATGCCATCACCGCCGTAGAACTGCTGCCCGTTTTCATACATACGATATCCGAGAAAGGCATTATCCAGTGCAAGGGCGATTTTTGCCGCACAGGAGGCCTTTGCCCCGTCGCAGATGACTCCCGAGGATATGGCAAGTGAGTTTACGAGTGTATGGGCAATCACATTAAAGTCTCCGCCTTTCAGGTAGGCAATACCACAGGCGGCGGCAGTCCCTGCATTGATAACTCCGCAATAGGCGGAGAGCCTGCCGATCGGCGTTTTCTGGTAGACAGCAAGCAGGTTGGACAGCACCAAAGCCCTGTACATCCGCTCTTCGCTGATGCCTGCTTCCCTTGCATAGACGATCACCGGCACAGAAGCCGTGATACCTTGATTGCCGCTGCCGGAATTGATGATGACAGGCAGCTCGCAGCCGCTCATTCTGGCGTCGGAACCGGCTGCTGCATAGGCCCGGCATTTAAGCAGAATGCTGTTTTCGTCATGAAGGGATGCAAGGTCTTCATAAGACTTGAGCAGCACATTGCCGATATTGGCTCCATAATCTCTGCGCAGGCCCTCTTCGGCAATAGCCATGTTGTATTTGATCTGCAGATCAAGCAGGAACTGTACATCCGAAAGGTCGACGGTTTCGGCAAAAGTCAGAATGGATTCGGCTTTCATGAAGGTCCGGTCCGTCAGGTCATCGTCAGTATCCTCCTCTACTTTGGCGGAGTGTAGTACCGTACCATCCTTCTCAATCAGAACGATATTGGTGTGATAGTTTGCAATGCGAACCCGGGCACTATGACCATTTCCGCTCAGTGCAACGATCAGGTCAAAAACAAGATCGGAGTCCGTGGTGGAGATCCGGATGGGGGTGTTCTGAACAAAAGCATCAATCTCAAGTTTCTGTTCCTCCGCGACTTCAGAGATGACCTGCAGCTGTTTTTCCGGTTTGCCTGCAAGGATACCTGCAGCGGCAGCGGCTGCAATCCCACGCAGCCCGCCCGTATTCGGCACAACCACGCTTTTTACGTTTTTTATGATGTTGCCGCTTGCAAAGATTTCCACTTTCTCGGGCACCGCCCCGAGGGTTTCACGGGCTACGGCCGCACAGTAGGCAACCGCAATCGGTTCCGTGCAGCCCATGGCAGGAATGAGTTCTTCTTTGAGGATGGAGATATACTTCCGGTATTCAATACAGTCTTTATTCATCTCGATTCTCCTGTCAATTTTTTGTTGTTTTATATGTTCTTTATATCATAGAAAAGGCGGACTTGCAATCCTGTATTTTGCTGAGAAAACAGGGGAGAATCGCTTGACAGGAGAAGAAAAAGACAGTATAATCAGCATGTGTTTAGAGAACTATATTTTTGCTTAGGAGGTGGATGGCATGACCCAGCGGGAAAGGCAGATTCTTCACTGGATTGAAGAAAACCCCATGATCTCCCAGCAGGAGCTGGCTGAAAAAGCGGGGATTACTCGGTCTTCCGTTGCGGTGCACATCTCCAACCTGATGAAAAAGGGTGCGATTGCCGGAAAGGGTTATGTTCTCTCATCACCGACCTATGTAGTTGTGATCGGCGGTGTCAATGTAGACATCGGCGGCATTTCCTACCGAAAGCTTATTCCGGCTGATTCCAATCCGGGCCGGGTACGCCTCAGCCTCGGAGGGGTGGGCAGAAATATTTCTCACAACATGGCTCTTCTCGGTATGGATGTGAGGATGATCACCGTTCTCGGGGATGATTTCTATGCACAGAAGATTGAAGCCTCCTGCGGCGAGCTGGGGATTGACCTGAGCAAATCTCTCCACGTTCCGGATGCGGCAACGTCCACCTACCTCTTCATTTCCGATGAGGGCGGGGATATGAATCTTGCCATATCGGATATGGATATTTACCGGCATCTGACGCCTGCTGTGCTGACATCACGCATGTCGTGGATCAACAATGCACAGCTGGTCGTGATCGATGCCAATCTCCCGGAGGAGACGATTGCCTGGATCGGGGAACATGTGGAAGTTCCGATTTTTGCGGATCCCGTTTCCGTCTCAAAGGCAGATAAGTTCAGATCTGTGCTTGGTACTCTGAATACCCTGAAGCCGAACCGGCTGGAAGCGGAGCTCCTCTCCGGCATCCGGATCACGGATGAAAAATCACTCGAACAGGCGGCAGACGCACTGCTTGCCACCGGGCTTCACCGCGTGTTTATTTCCCTGGGAGCGAATGGGGTGCTGGCTGCCAATGGGACTGAGAAAATCCGCTTACCGGTTCTGAAGGGCGATGTCGTCAATACCACCGGATGCGGAGACGCTTTTATGGCTGCCCTTGCCTGGGCATATTTACAGGGCACGGACCTCAGAGGCAGTTCCCTGGCTGGGGTGGCTGCTGCATCCATCGCAATGGCAGGTGCCGAGACCATCAACCCTGAGATGGGGGTGGATGCCCTGCAGGGCAGAATCAAATTGCTTGAAAAGAAACTATTGGAGGAATAAAAAAATGACGAAAATGAATCAGTATCTTGATGTAGCACCGGAAGTTGAACAGGCACTTGCGGACGGGAAACCGGTTGTAGCCCTGGAGAGCACGATTATCTCCCACGGTATGCCGTATCCCAAAAATGTGGAGACGGCTCTTCTCGTGGAGAAAACCATCCGTGAGAACGGGGCAGTGCCTGCTACCATAGCCATCATCGGCGGCAGGCTGAAAGCAGGCTTGAGCCATGATGAAATTGAGCATCTCGGCAAAGCCGGGCGCAATGTGGCAAAGGCCAGCCGCCGCGATCTGCCTGTGCTCGTTGCCCGTAAAGCAGACGGCGCGACGACGGTTACGACGACAATGATCATTGCCCACATGGCAGGGATTAAGATTTTTGCAACCGGCGGGATCGGCGGCGTCCACCGCGGTGCAGAAGTCACTATGGATATCTCCGCTGATCTCGAAGAGCTCGCACAGACACCGGTGATGGTTGTCTGCGCTGGGGCAAAGTCCATTCTGGACTTGGGCCTGACGCTCGAGTATCTTGAGACGAAGGGTGTTCCCGTAATCGGTTTCGGTACCGAAGAGCTCCCTGCATTCTACACACGGAAAAGCGGCTTCTCTGTTGACTATCGAGTTGACACTCCGGAAGAACTGGCAGCTATTTTCAAAGCACAGCGTGACCTCGACTATAAGGGAGGCATGCTTGTCACCAACCCGATCCCTGAAGAATTTGCTATGGACAAGGCAGTCATCGATGCAGCTATTGAAAAGGCTCTTGCAGAAGCAAAGGAGCAGGGGATCCACGGCAAAGAGACGACACCGTTCCTCCTTGCTAAGGTTGTGGAGCTCACCGGTGGAGACAGCCTTGAAAGCAACATCAAACTCGTGCTCAATAATGCTATGGTTGCTGCAAAAACGGCAGCCTGCCTGGCAAAATAATTCTTTCTAAAAAAAACGCAACAGCCGCTCTGGATGGGCGGCTGCTGTTTTATATAACATGATAATAAAAGAGTTACAGGATTCATGGAGTAGGTTTTGCTTCACCTGAGACTGGGAAAAGAGCCGCCCACACACCCGGCCAGGCGATTCCGTCCGGGTCAAAACCCTGGTCGGTCTGGAAGCTTCTTACAGCGCGCCTTGTCACGTCGCCATAGGAACCATCCGGCGTGCCGATTGCATAGCCGAGTTCTTTCAGCCGGATCTGCAACTGCCTGACTTCTTCCCCGTACATACCCTGCTGAAGCTTAGTGCCGTAGGCATGCGTCTCTGTAAAGCTGCAGCGCGTGCAGCTGCGCGTCCGGATGCCGGGTTCATAATATGTCGGTTCTTTGGTAATTTCCCATTCCCCAAAGACATGGCGAAGTAGGTCGATGGTCTGCGGCCAGGCAATACCGTTTGCCGTAAGGCCGATCCTGGTCTGGAAAGCCTCAACTGCTTCCTTCGTTTTCGCCCCAAACTGCCCATCCACATATCCGCTGTCGAGGAAACCCTGTTCATGCAGCTGCATCTGCACCGCTTTCACTTCTTCCCCAAAATCATACAACTTCAGCGTGCCTGGGGGATAGAAAGTCTCCGATTCTACCGTTCCGCACACACGACAGGTGTGTTGCCGTTCGCCGGCAGAGTGATCCGTCGTCTCGCGGATAATGGTCCAGCCGCCCCAGGAGTGCGGAAGCCGGTCCATATCTTCCCAGAAGGTCTTTCCGCAGGTCAGGCAGGTGTGATAGCGAAGGCCTGTGTACGTGCACGTCGGCATCCGTGTGACAACCCATTGCGTGAACTTGTGGTGGTGCCCGTAAAGAAGGGTCCATTCCAGCTTTCCGGTTTTATAGTTGTAGTCTACCCAGTAGATGTTCCCGTCCTTCTCATAGATGGTCGGAAAAGTCACGGCAAAGACTGAAACTGCCAGTGTCATACAGAGTATGACAGCCAGTACCGCCGCAAGAACCTTTCTGTTCATCGATGCCTCCTTTCTGGCATAAAAGAGGAAGTCTTTTTGATTTATCTTAGCATTCTTTCCGTTTCCAGGCAAGTAGCAGATTTTGTGTTTTTTCAGATTTTTTACAAATGAAAGGCACTGTATTTATGGTGAAGCAGGATAAAGAACAAAAAAGCTCTGAAACGATACCGTTTCAAAGCTTTTTAAGAAGTGGACTTGAAGGGGATCGAACCCTCGAACCTCACGGATGCGAACCGTGCGCTCTCCCAGCTGAGCTACAAGCCCATACATTCATTTTTTGACAGCTTGATTATTATATCATAAATTTACGGAATGTAAAGAAAAATTTTGAGTTTACAAAATTTTCATTGCCATTCATGTCGGTTTGTAGTATGATAAGCGCAAGGCTTTTGACAAGGCTGCACTAGTCGGGGAGCCAGCGGTGCCCTGTAACCTGCAATCCGCTACAGCAGGGATGAATTCCCATGATGAGGATGTGTTATGTGCTGTCAGCTGCCGGTGAGCAGTGATGACGTTTCGGTCTTGCGCAACGGAAACCCGTGAACCGTGTCAGGTGAGGAATCAAGCAGCATTAAGCGGTGCTTTTCGTGTGCCGTAGGGTAGCCGGAACCGAGCAAGCTGCCGGCGAGGCGGGTATACAGCACTATTCGAGCGTGGGTGTGCAGTCTTGTCAAGGGCCTTGTCTTATAGAGGAAGGGAGAACGGAGATGTATCAGGCACTGTATCGCAAGTGGCGTCCGCAGACGTTTGATGACGTAATCGGCCAGAAGCATATTACCGATTCTCTCCGCAATCAGATTGTTTCAGGGCGTCTTTCCCATGCTTATCTCTTCACAGGGATTCGCGGCACGGGCAAAACATCCTGCGCTCGCATTTTGGCAAAAGCCGTAAACTGTGAACACCCGAAGGACGGGAATCCCTGCTGTGAATGCGCTTCCTGCCGTGCTATTGCAGAGGGCTCCGTGATGGACATTGTGGAGCTCGATGCCGCATCCAATAACGGCGTTGACAATGTGAGAGCCCTTCGCGAAGAGGCAGTTTTTTCACCCGCCATGGTGAAAAAACGCGTTTATATTATTGACGAAGTTCATATGCTCTCTACCAGCGCTTTCAATGCCCTTTTGAAGATCCTGGAGGAGCCGCCAGAGCACCTGCTTTTTATCCTGGCTACGACGGAGCTGCAAAAAGTTCCCGCCACGATTCTTTCCCGCTGCCAGAGGCACAGCTTCAGGCGAATTGAGGCAAAGGAACTGGGGGATTATCTGCTGAAGGTTGCTCAACAGGAGCAGTTTGACCTGACGTCCGATGCAGCCTCGCTTCTCGCAGGCCTTGCTGAAGGCGGTGTGCGCGATGCGCTCAGCATGCTGGATCAGTGTTCTTCCTACGGAAAAATCGGAGTGGACGAGATTTATGCAGCCGTCGGCCTTGCAGGAAACCGGAGGACGCTGGAGCTGTTTGATAAAATCTGCTCGCATGACGCTGCAGCGGCAGTTGCGCTGTTTCACAGCCTCTGGATGGAAGGGAAGGATCCTTCCTCTCTCCTGAAGGAGCTTAGCAGGCTGGTGCGGGATATTCTGATGATGAAGCTTGCTCCGATGCATGCATCTGAACTTGTTTATGGTGGTTATGAAAAGAGGATGCTGGAGGCATATGCTGCCCGTTTTTCCGCAAGGCAGCTTTCCGGAACGCTGGAGACACTGCAGGCTTCCCTAGGCAGTATGAAGGACAGGCTTGACCCGAAGATGACGGCAGAGCTCTGCCTGATTTCTCTCTGTGATGAGGTGGCTGGGAACACAGTGGAAGGCCTTCGCCTGAAGGTGGCTTCCCTGGAGGAAGCTCTGAAAAACGGCGTTGTAGTTCCTTATGTAGTTCCTGAATCCACTGCTGAGGAAGTTTTGTCACCGGTGAACAAGCAGGAAAAGCCTGAAGAGACTAAGATGCCGGAAAATCCGGCAAACTCTGGAATCTTGTCGAAATCTGAAGCACAGGCAGAGCCTGTGGTTTCTTTCACAGCGGAAAAAGAAGAGTCTGCAGATGTTATCGCCGCATCAGAAGAGCCTGTTCCCAAAGCTGCGGCGGAGCCTGCTCAGGCGGCAGCGTTTGAAGGAGATCTATGGTCAGCTGTGCGTGAAAAGGCGAAAGGGCTTATCCCGCGGGATATCGAAGCGATTCTTGGCACGGCAGACGGAGTTATGGAAGGTGAGATTCTGTTTATTGAAGCCGAACCCGGTTTCTATTTCAACCGATTCAACCGTGCGGATGTTCTGGAGGAACTCGGCAGAGCTGCCTCGGAGCTTCTTGCAAAACCGGTTACGGCAAAGGTCAGAGAAAAACGCCCTAAGGGGCCGACACGAAGCCTTGATGAGCTTCGCAGGTTTCCGGAAGTGCGTTTTGTATAAAGAATACTATTCTGTATTATATTGAATTAAGAAAGAGGTTGATCGTATGGCAAAAGGTGGTTATCGTGGAGGCTTCTCCGGAGGCAGTCAGGCAAATATGATGCGCCAGGCTCAGAAAATGCAGCAGGAGATTCTCAAAATGCAGCAGGAGCTGGAGGCATCCGAATTCGAGTTCACGGCAGGTGGCGGTGTCGTCAAGGCGACCGTGATGGGCTCCAGACAGGTTAAATCCATTGAGATTGATCCTGAAGCGGTTGATCCCGATGATGTAGAAATGCTGCAGGACATGATCGTTGCAGCTGTGAACGGCGCCTTGAAACTCTGCGAGGAGAAGAGCAACGCCTCTATGGCAAAGCTGCAGTCCGGCATCAGTCTCCCGGGCCTGTTCTGATAGAGACTTTTCCCGCGAAAGAAGCGGAATATGAAAAGAGCACTTTCGTTTCTTCTGGCACTTTTCCTCTTTGGAGGGGTTTTCTTTCCTGCCGAGGCTTCTGCCATGCAGGAGGAAGCTGTGGTGCCGCAGTCTACAGTCACAACGGCATGGATCGCCGGCGCAATGAAAATGCTCGGCATCAAGGATGCAAACGGCAATCCCGTCAGTGAAGAAAAACTGACTGAGCTTGCCGGTCAGATCAAAAGTCTGCTGGATGTAGCTCAGAACCTGACGGACGAAACTCTCGCCCCTCTCATCCGTTCGACGATATCGAAGTACGGCCTGTCGATGAATGACGGGCAGCTCAGTACACTCCTGTCTTTCTTCCGGTCTGCCGGAGAGGAAAAGGAAAAAGAACAGTCCCTCGCATCCAAACTGGAAGGGCTGCAGGATACGGTCACAAAAGTCACGGAAACTGCTTCAAATGCTGCACGATTTCTCCGCACGGTAAGGCGGTCATTTCACGAGGTCGTCGTGTGGTTTTCCCATGTGAAGGACCTGTTCCATTGAAAACCGAATAGAATCAGAAAAACCGGGATGTTTCCCGGTTTTTTTTCAATAGGTAATTTAATTTCTATAGGGATTTATCCACACTTAATTCTCGCGACGGAGCACCAAAATCGAGGTACTGTTTTGCTTTCGCGAGAAGCTGCTGTGAACCAATCACGAAGTACCACTTCCAGCCGTTATAAACCAAACAGGTACAAACACAAATATGCAGTCGGGACGGAAAACATCAGGCTGTCAGTCCTGTCAAAAAATCCGCCGTGTCCTGGGATGAGGTTGGAAAAGTCTTTTACGCCGATATACCGTTTCAGGAGTGATTCGGCCAGGTCCCCAACCTGTCCGGCAATGGAGCACGCAAAAGCCGTTACCACACAGGGGAGAAGTGCAATTGGCTGCAGCTGCAGCGAAATAAAATGAATGATCACGCCCGCCAGAACTGAGAAGGCAGTTCCGCAGATGCATCCTTCCACTGTTTTCTTCGGTGAAACAGCCGGCGCGAGTTTGTGTTTGCCGAACAGCATCCCGCCGAAAAGGGCAAAGGAATCGCAGGTCCAGCAGGAGAGGCAGCCGAGCGAAAAGGTCGTCAGCCAGCGCTCACGGATGGAGATGATCATCATCAGCGCGTAGGGGAAGCACGGGTACGAGAGCCCAGCCACGGTATAGAGGGCGCCTTTCCCGGAAACCTCATGATGCAGGACACCAGAGAAAAGGGCTAGATAAATGGCAATCGTGAACCATGCGATATATGCCATGAGTCCGCTGTGAGTCAGGGTGAGAAACAGCTCCACTGCCAGATACATATAGAGTACCCATCCAGTGCAATTGATTCCGATTTTTTTCATGTTGCTGAGGTATTCATATGCACACAGGATGCCTACCACTCCGACGAGCAGCACGCGGCTTATTTCAAAAGGAAAACAGGCTGCGCACACCGCGATAAGAACCACTGCGGAAATAACGCGCTGCTTCATGCAATTCACCTCCTTTGCGAAAAATCGGACAAAATGTAAAATAAGGATTGCCTGCTTCAGCGGAAAATCTGCCGGAGCAGGCATGCTGGTTTAGCTGAGTTTGCTGTTGATCCAATCCAGGATATCCTGGTAAACTTCGTCTTTGTTAATCTCGTTAAGCATTTCGTGGCGACCGCCAGGATAGAGCTTCATCTTTACATCGGTGCATCCCGCATCGCAGAATGACTTGTAGGCGCGATCAACGCCTTTCCCGTAATCCCCAACGGGATCTTCCTCGCCTGACATGAAATAGACAGGCTTTGTCAGATCCATACAATCGAGGTTTTTCGGGTCCATGATAAAGCGGATTCCGTGCATCATGTCACGATAGAGGCCGTTTTTACATACAAACCCGCAGTTTTCATCTGCCATATAGCGGTCAACAACTGCTTCATCGCGACTGAGCCAGTCACACGGGGTGCGTGGGTTTACAATCCGGTCACAGTAGGAACCGAAAGCAACCTTGTTGAGCGTGTCACCCCAGGCTTCTGCCCCTTTCACCCGGCACAGCGTATCTGCCATCAGGCAGCCGCCGAATACGAGCGCTTTGCTCTGGTGACCTGTACCGCTGAGAATAACAAGATCGTATTTATCCGGATAACGGATGATGTAGGTGCGTGTAAGGAAGGATCCCATTGAATGCCCGAACAGGATATACGGCACACCGGGAACTTCAGCCTGCATGATGTCATGCAGCCGTGCCATGTCGTTTACGGCAAATTTCCATCCGTTTGTACGGGCAAAGAGGCCTTTTTCTGCATTGTTGCGGGAGGACAGTCCGTGCCCGAGGTGGTCGTTTGCAACTGCCACAAAGCCGTTCTCCGCCAGGAAAGCCATAAAGTCTTCATAGCGGCCGACGTGTTCCGCAATTCCGTGGGCAATCTGCACTACACCCCGCACACTGCCTTCCGGAACGCACTTGCGCGCATGGATGGTATTTACACCTGTGGAAGATTCAAAGGTAAAATCAGTGAATACGGCCATAATCAGTTTTAGCAGGCCGGCGGATTACTTGCCGCAGACGATGTCACGCGTGTCGCGTGCAATGACGAGCTCTTCATTCGTCGGGATGACGTATACCTTTACCTTGGAATCGGGCGTGGAAATCATCACATCTTCGCCACGCTTTTTGTTAGCCTCAGGGTCAACCGTTACGCCCAGATAGCCAAAGTAATCGCAGATGGCCTTTCTGGTGTCAGCGCTGTTTTCGCCTACACCTGCCGTGAAGATAATGGCATCGGCGCCATTCATGGCAGTTACATAAGAGCCGGCGGTCTTTGCTACCCAGTAAGCAAACATGTCAAGAGCAAGGCGTGCACGGTCATTGCCTTCACCGGCAGCATTGTCAAGATCACGGAAGTCAGAGGAAACGCCGGATACACCGTCTACTCCGGACTTCTTGTTCAGCACGTTGAGCATTTCGTCGATAGCGAGGTGGTGCTTGTTCATGATGAACTGCATAGCACCCGGGTCCAGGTCACCGCTGCGGGTGCCCATCGGCAGGCCGGCCAGAGGTGTGAAGCCCATCGAAGTGTCAACGCTCTTTCCGCCGCATACTGCACAGATGGAGGATCCGTTGCCGAGATGGCAGGAGACGAGCTTCAGTTCTTCAATCGGCTTTCCCATGATCTCCGCACAGCGGGAAGTGACATACTTGTGGCTGGTGCCGTGGAAGCCGTAACGGCGGATACCGTCTTCCTTGTAGTAGCTGTAGGGAAGAGCGTACATGTAAGCCTTTTTCGGCATGGTCTGGTGGAAAGCGGTGTCGAACACGGCGACCATCGGTACATCGTTGCCCATAACCTCACGGCATGCTAGGATGCCGGTGATATTTGCGGGGTTGTGCAGGGGGGCAAACGGCGTGCACTGGTTGATGGCTTCCATGACAGCGCTGTCAATCAGTACGGAAGAAGCAAACTTCTCGCCGCCGTGGACCACACGGTGACCGACAGCGTCAATTTCCTTCATGGAACCCACAACGCCGTACTCTGCGCTTGTCAGCTTGTCAATGACGGCTGCAATGGCTTCTGCATGGGTCGGGAGGTCGATGTCTTCATTATAAACAGGCTTTCCGCCGACGAGCGGGGTGTGCTTGAGATGGCCGCCGATGCCAATTCTCTCGCAAAGGCCTTTCGCCATGACGGATTCCGTCTCCATATCGATGAGCTGGTACTTCAGGGATGAGCTGCCTGCGTTGATGACAAGAATTTTCATAAAGTGTGTTTCCTTTCCTATTGTCAATAATAAAATCTTGCGCTACAATCATTTTAATACATTTGGAGATAATGTGCAATGGGAAAAATCATCGGAATTGTTGCAGAATATAACCCTTTTCATGCCGGTCACGCTTATCAGATCGAAAAAGCGCGTCAGATGGCAGGGGAGAAGTGCACGGTCATCGCTGTCATGTCGGGGGATTTTGTGCAGCGGGGCGATTGGGCAATCCAACCCAAAACCATGCGTGCCGAAGCTGCCTGCCGCGGAGGAGTTGACGCCGTGTTTGAGCTGCCTCTGCCCTGGTGTCTTTCCTCGGCGGAGGGGTTTGCCCGCGGTGCTGTTTCTCTGCTGCTCTCACTCGGCATCACGCATTTAAGCTTCGGCAGCGAATCAGCGGATCTGGATCAGCTTTCTGCAACCGCTTCCCGCATCTCTGCACCGGGATTTGAAGAGGATGTCAAAGCCTGCTTACGCACCCGCCCGAATCTTACTTACCCGCAGGCGCGCGCTTTCGTCCTCGGGGAGGATTCCGTGTCTTCGCCTAATGATCTCCTTGCCGTGGAGTATCTCCTAGCCTTGAGAGGAACGAGCGTCGTCCCGCTTCCGGTCAAACGCTTCGGCAGCGGCCATGATGAAGCAGGGGAGAGCATCTGCCCCTCTGCCTCGGAACTGCGCAGCCGGATTGTTTCCGGCAGTATCTCTGTGCCTCATGTTTCTCCTTCTGTCATGGAAGTTGCCTGCCTTTCGCGCCTGCGTCAGATGGACAAAGATGCCTTCCTCTCCCTGCCCGACTGTGCTGACGGTCTCGGCAGCCGCATCTGGAATGCAGTGCGCGAAGGATCGTCCCTGCAGCAGATCTGTGACATAGCCAAAACGCGCCGCTATACCCATTCCCGCGTGCGTCGCGCCGTGATGTGTGCCGTGCTCGGCCTAAAAAGCGGAGACAATATTGGCGCTCCGCCCTATGCCCGCCTTCTTGCCATGAATGGATGCGGCAGGCAATTCCTTTCTTCCGTTAAGGGTTCTGTTACCATACCCTTTATCACTCTGCCGAAGGAACTGGAAGAGCGCGGCTCCTTGCGTGCAAGGCGGGTGTTCGCTGTCGGCGCATCCGCACATGACATCTATACGCTTGCCTTTCCTCCCCTTGCAGACACAAAATGTGGGGAAGATTTTCGCACCGGTCCTGCGATTGTATAAATTGACCAAATATTTGAAATCTGCCTTTCCGATTTTTGACAAAGTAGTATCTTGCGGTCAAACATCTTTTAGTTTATAATGCAAATATCGTCGGGTGAAAACAAGTGTTTTTCTCTGGCGGACATTTGTATTTTTATATTTCATGGAGGAAAGAAAATGAAAAAGTTTCTCGCAATGGCGCTTGCCCTGTGCATGGTTCTTGCTCTCTGCGCAGTCGGCTATGCAGACAATGTCGTAAAAATCGGCGTATTTGAGCCGATGTCCGGTGATAACGGTGCCGGCGGCAAGCAGGAAGTTCTCGGTATGCAGTATGCAAATTCTGTCTGCCCTGAAGTCGAAATCGGTGGCGAGACCTACAAAGTAGAGCTTGTCTATGCTGACAACGCATCTTCCAACGATAAGGCTCCTTCCGCAGCTCAGAACCTCGTTTCCAACGGTGTTTCCGTGGTTCTTGGGTCATATGGTTCGGGCGTTTCGATCGCTGCTGGCGACACGTTTGCTAATGCAATGGTTCCGGCCATCGGTGTTACCTGCACCAACCCGCAGGTCACTTCTGAGTGCGACGTTTACTTCCGCATCTGCTTCCTCGATCCGTTCCAGGGCACAGTGCTCGCTGGCTTTGCGAAGGACACCCTCGGTGCTTCCAAGGCATACTGCCTCTCCAAGATGGGCGATGACTACTCCGGCGGTCTCTGCAACTACTTCATCGATGCATTCGGCAAAGACAACTGTGTCTACGAGCAGTTCCCCGAAGGTACGCAGGACTTCTCCACTTACATCACCAACGCTCAGAATCAGGGTTGCGATGTCTTCTTCAGCCCGGTATCTACCGAAGCTGCTGCACAGATCATTGCCAAGGCTGACACCCAGGCTCTTGGTATGCCCATCCTCGCCGGCGATACTTGGGACTCCAACGTCATCCTCCAGGCTGCAAAGGGTACTGACCTGAGCATTAACGTCACCACCTTCTATCAGGAAGGCGCAGATGCCGAGTTCGATGCCGGCATCAAGGCATGGATCTCCGGTGACTCCGTTAACCTCGCAAACAACGGCGGCAACGATGAGCTGGCAGCTGTTACAGTCATGGGCTACGATGCATACTTCTTTGCACTCGAGGCTCTCAAGGCAGCAGGCTCCGTTGATCCGGAAGCTGTTCTCGAAGTCATTCCTTCCGTCACTTATGAAGGCGTTACAGGCGCTATCGCTCTTGATGACATCGGCGATGCAATCCGTGACAGCGCATTCGTTAAGAGCTGCAACACCGAAACCGGCGTTTGGGACTTCGTCACTGTTGCAAAAGCTGCCTGATTTCCTGTCTGAACTGTAAGCAAAAGGGGAGGGCCATGCGCCCTCCCGTCTTTGCGTTTTTTCCACTCTATCCGAAATGAGGATTCTTGTATGAATTTTTTGAAAGTCGCCCTGCCGTACGTCATTTCCGGCGTCTCCGTAGGCGGCCAGTATGCCCTGATTGCCATCGGCTACACGATGGTTTACGGCATCCTGAGGCTGATTAACTTTGCGCATGGCGATGTGTTTATGGTAGCCGGCCTGTTGATGGTTTATATTGCGGCGTCCTTTCCGCTCTATGTAGCCATTCCTGCTGTCATTATCCTGACGGTTCTTCTCGGCTTCACCATTGAGCGTGTGGCTTACCGCCCTCTGCGCAGTGCACCGAGAATGTCCGTTATGATTTCGGCCATCGGTGTCAGCTACCTGCTGCAGAACCTCGCTCTCTACATCACCGGCGGTTTGAACAAGAACTACCCGCCTATCCCATGGATTTCCGACCGTATTTCCGTTTTTGGCCTGGAAACCACCCGCGTCACGGTTATTACGCCGTTTCTCACCATCATTCTGGTGTTTGCCCTTGTGATGCTTATCAACCATACCAAGCTTGGTATGGCGATGCGTGCTGTCTCCAAGGATTTTGAAACCAGCCAGCTCATGGGCATCAAAATCAACTCCGTCATTTCCGCAACGTTTATCATCGGCACATTCCTGGCGGCTGTCGGCTCCATGCTCTACTTCACCAACTATCCCGGTGTTGTACCTACTTCCGGCGGTATGCCAGGTCTGAAGGCGTTTGTGGCCGCTGTCTTCGGCGGGATCGGCTCGATCCCGGGCGCGGTAATCGGTGCGTTTATCATCGGCATCTGCGAAAGCCTGATCAAGGGGCTCGATACCATCCTCATCGTCAACGGTGTCATCAGCGAACAGATCGGCCTTGCAACCTTCTCGGATGCCTTTACTTTTGTTCTGCTTATCATCATTCTTGTCTTCAAACCGACGGGGCTCTTCGGTGAGAAGCAGACGGACAAGGTTTAAGGAGGGGTGTGGCATGACGAAAACAAACCATAAGAAGAACTGGCTTGCGGTTCTCATCGTTTTTCTCTTCCTTGCGCTTGTCCTCTTCCTAGACCAGAAGATCAAGCCCACCAACTCCATGTACATGCTGATGACGGTTCTGCAGAAAGGTTCAGTCTATGCACTCGCAGCAGTTTCCATGAACCTTCTCAACGGTTATACCGGCCTCTTCTCCCTCGGCCATGCTGGTTTTATGCTCATCGGTGCCTATGCCTATGCCATTTTCACCATTCCTGCTGCCTCCCGTGATACGGTTTATCAGTATTATGATGCGGCAGTCCGGATTTCCTTCCCGGAGGTGTTCAGTGCAGCGCTTGGACCCACGGGAACCGTTCTCGGCATTATCCTAGCAGTCCTGGTGGCCGGCCTCGCAGCAGCTCTCTTCGCTTATCTGATCGGCCTTCCAGTTCTGAAGCTGAAAAGTGACTACCTTGCCATTGCAACTCTCGGTTTTGCGGAGATTATCCGTGCAGTCTTTCAGTGGAGCAAGCTCGGTCCTGTCACCAATGGCTCCAACATCCTCAAGAGCTTCCCGCGGACCAGCACTTTCAAGTTCAAGCTCGCAGGAGAGACCATCAAACTCTCTACCTTTGTCCCTGTGCTGATAGCAACCATCTGTATTGCCCTGATTGTCCTTCTGGTCAATTCTACCTACGGCCGTTCCTTCAAGGCCATACGGGATGATGAAATTGCCGCTGAGGCTATGGGTATCAACCTTGCAAAGCACAAAATGATCAGCTTTGTCACAAGCTCCTTTTTCGCAGGGGTGGCGGGCGCTGTGATGGCAATGGTGCTCTCCATTGCGCAGGCCAGCAACTTCAAAAGTGCCATGACGTATGAAATCCTCCTCATGGTGGTCCTTGGCGGAATCGGCTCCATTTCCGGCTCGGTTATCGGGTCGCTTCTGTTTGTCGCTGCATCTGAGTGGTGGCTGCGCGGCCTCGATTCCGGCACATTCCTCGGTATTGAAGCACCAAATATCTTCCGCAACGGCTTCCGTCTGGTTGTCTTCTCCATTATTATCATGATTGTCGTTCTCTTCTTCCGCAAGGGCATCATGGGCGACCGCGAGATAACCGACCTTTTCCGCAAAAAGAGCAAATCCCCGGCAAAGGAGGCAGGAAGATGAGTGAACTGAAAAATGTCCTCCGGCTGGAAAACGTCACCATGCAGTTTGGTGGTGTTGTTGCTGTCAACAATCTCTCGCTCGAGGTGAATGAGGGTGAAATTGTCGCTCTCATCGGCCCGAATGGCGCGGGCAAAACCACAGCCTTTAACTGCATCACGGGTGTCTATGAGCCTACCAACGGTATCATTTCCTTTGAAGGAAATCCCATCGTTGCCAACCATCCCACCGGCAAAATGAAGAAGGACTATCAGGGCTTCTTTGGCGACAAGTATCTCTCCGTCAAGCCCATCTCTCCCACACCGGACCAAATCACCAAGCTCGGCATCGCCCGTACCTTCCAGAATATCCGTCTGTGGAAGTCTATGACAGTTTTTGACAATGTTCTTACCGCCAAGCATATGCGCTCAAAGCAGAATGTCTTTTCGGCAACTTTCCGCACAAACCAGGCGGACGAGAAGAAGATGCGTGAAGAAACCCTCGCTTTCCTTGAAGAGCAGGATCTTGCGCAGTACAGCGATGACCTTGCGGTCTCCCTGCCGTACGGACTCCAGCGCCGTCTCGAGATCGCCCGTGCTCTGGCTACCGAGCCGAAGCTTCTCCTGCTTGACGAACCCGCTGCAGGCATGAACCCGCAGGAGACCGAAGACCTCGGCCGCTTCATCGTGGACATTAAGGATAAGCATAATCTGACCATTCTGATGATTGAGCACCATATGGATCTTGTTATGAAGTTCTCAGACCGTATCTATGTCATTGATTTCGGCAAACTGATTGCCCAGGGCACTCCTGCTGAAATCCAGGCGAACCCGAAAGTAATCGAGGCATATCTGGGGGTGGCAGACGATGAGTGAACCCATTCTTACCATTAACGACCTGAAAGTCAACTATGGCGGCATTGAAGCAGTCAAAGGCATCAGCTTTGAAGTCCCGGAGGGGAGCATCATTACGCTCATCGGCTCCAACGGCGCAGGCAAAAGCTCCACGCTTCGCACCATTGCCGGTCTTGTAAAACCGGTTTCCGGCAAAATCATCTTCCGAGGGGATGACATCACTGGCCTCGACCCTACCTCTATCGTAAAAAAGGGTGTTACCCTTGTCCCGGAGGGGAGAAGGATTTTTCCGGATCTATCTGTCCTCGAAAACCTAAAAATGGGCGCTTATCTCCGCAATGACGATATTTCCGGTGATCTTCAGTGGGTTTATGAGCTCTTCCCTCGTCTGAAGGAACGTTCCTGGCAGGCAGGAGGCACTCTGTCCGGCGGCGAGCAGCAGATGCTGGCAGTCGGTCGTGCTCTGATGAGCCGCCCGAAGATGATCATGATGGACGAGCCGTCCCTTGGTCTTGCTCCAATCATTGTCAAAGGCATCTTTGATATCATCCGTGAGATCAACAGGCAGGGTGTTACTGTTCTCCTCATCGAGCAGAATGCTAACATGGCCCTCAAAACGGCTGACTTTGCCTATGTTCTTGAAACCGGCAAGATTACGATGTCCGGTCCCGGCAAAGAACTCCTCGTCGATGAGGACGTCAAAAAAGCCTACCTCGGCACATAAAACCAACCCCTCGGGTTCATTTCCCGAGGGGGTTTTCTTAGGAGAAACTGACTTGACGCAAAAGAAGCTGTGTATGAGAGTATTCGATATATGTATTTCAGAAGCTACAAGAATATCTAAGGATATCACTGGAAATATGTTTTAGAAAAATAAAAAAAACAGAACGATTTAGGTTGACATAATTTAAATACAGGTGTAAAATTTTTCTGCCGTTTCCAAAAAGAGCTTCCTCCGTTTGATATATAAAGCGGAAAAAGCTCAGATTATTTATTATGTATTGAGCGTAGATTGGGAATGGTTGGGGAATCCTTATGATTCTTTGAGGTCGCGTTCCATGATTTCCCGGATTTCCTCTCCAAGCTTTGCGGTTCGCTCCGCTTTTACATGATCAGCAGGCAGTACGTCCAGAATGGTGAGGGTAACGTCTGTTTTGTGCCAGGGCAAATTGGCTTTGATATTTTCTGTTCCTTTTGCCGTCATTACGACGATAGGCACATTTGCTTCCTGGGCGATTTTAAACACACTGTTGTGAAAAGGCTGCAGTTCACCGGTTCTGCTGCGGGTTCCCTCCGGATAGACAACGACCGGAGCGATGCCCTTTTTCAGAAGATCCGCACAGTTCTTGATTGTGACAAGGGCATTGCGCGCGTTTTCACGGTCAATTGGGCGAAAGCAGTTTACACGGGCGAGCCTGCCGATAAACGGGATTGTGAAGTTTTCCGGTTTGGAAATAAAGACCAGTTTTTCCTTGCGCAGTGCATGCATCGTGCAGAGGGGATCGTAACCGGATCGATGGTTTGACACCAGCAGATACTTTCCGTCGCCGGGAAGCTTTTCCTGTCCGGACAGGTGGATGCGGATGCGGGAATAGATCATAAAGATCAGGTCAGTCCCGTCGGCAAGAAAGCGATAGTATGGGCTGAGCTCGTTGTACAGCTTGTTGGGGTCAACAAACAGTGTACTGACGGCCATGAGAAGCAGAAAGGCCAACGTAACGGCAATAAATGCCGCGGGGATGAGCAGAAGGATCAGCAATGCTTTTACAGCCAAGGTTATTTTCCTCCGTGTCAGAAAGCTTTTTCACATGATAGCACATCCATGCGGGAAAAATCAATTACCGGTATTCTTTTGGCAAACTTTTCTGATTTCAGTGCAATTCTTTCTTGCCAAGCAGGGTGGTATTTTGTATAATATTCAGAGTGGTTATATTTCGAAAAGGTAGGAAACTATGGGAAAATATTTTGGGACTGACGGATTTCGCGGCGAAGCCAATAAGGGGCTGAATTACGGCCATGCTATCAGCATCGGCCGTTTTCTGGGCTGGTATTTCGGTGCCCGCGTTAATAAAAAGGCAAAGGTTGTCATAGGGAAGGACACAAGGCGCTCTTCCTATATGTTTGAATATGCCCTATGCACCGGCCTGATGGCCTCAGGGGCTGATGCCTATATTATGCATGTCACAACAACACCTTCCGTCTCCTACATTGCTCGGGTGGATGATTTTGACTGCGGGATAATGATTTCAGCTTCCCATAACCCGTATTACGACAACGGCATCAAACTGATCAATGCAAACGGCGAAAAAATGGATGAAGAAACCATCCTGAAAATTGAGGACTATCTGGACGGAAAGACAGAAGTCCCCATCGCCGAGCGGCATGATATCGGGAGAACGGTCGACTATGTTGCAGGCCGGAACCGCTACATCGGGTATCTGATTTCCATGTCCAAATTCAGCTTTAAAGGCATCAAAGTAGGGTTGGACTGTGCAAACGGAGCAGCCTGGTCGATAGCAAAAGCTGTGTTTGATGCCCTCGGCGCGAAGACTACGGTGATCAATGCCGACCCGGACGGTTATAATATCAATACCGATTGCGGCAGCACGCATATCGAGCAGCTGCAGAAACTTGTTGTGGAAAAGGGTCTGGACATCGGCTTTGCCTATGACGGAGATGCCGACCGCTGCCTTTGTGTGGATGAAAAGGGCAACGTTGTCACCGGGGATCATATTCTTTATATTTACGGCTTGTACATGAAGGAGCGCGGTAAGCTCCTCAACAACACTGTCGTGACGACGGTGATGTCAAACTTCGGTTTGTACAAGGCATTGGACGCTGTAGGGATCGGCTATGAGAAGACAAAGGTCGGCGACAAGTATGTGTATGAAAACATGATCACCAATGGTCATCGCATCGGCGGGGAACAATCCGGCCATATTATCTTCACCAAATATGCCACAACCGGGGATGGGATTCTCACCAGCCTGAAGATGATGGAAGTCATGCTTGCCAGGGAAAAGCCGATGAGCGAGCTGGCAGCGCCTGTCGTCTTTTATCCGCAGGTACTCAAAAACGTACGAGTGAAAAGCAAGAGCGAAGCCCAGAATGACCCGGATGTTCAGGATGCCGTGAAGGCTGTGGCGGACGCGCTGGGAGACCAGGGGAGAATCCTTGTCAGAGAATCCGGTACCGAACCTGTGATCCGTGTTATGGTGGAAGCCGGCTCGAAGGAGCTGTGCGAGAAGTATGTGGATGAAGTGATTGACGTGATCCGCGCCAAAGGTCACATTGTATAAACAGACAAAAGGGAATATTCTTAAAATTTATATAGAATCGGGGAGAAATGATCCATTATGAAATGTCCGTATTGTGGTACGAATGATTCCAAGGTTATTGATTCCAGACCTGCAGAAGAAGGCACAACCATCCGCCGCAGAAGAGAATGCCTTGCCTGCAAAAAGCGCTTTACGACTTATGAAGTCATTGAACGGATGCCCCTTGTTGTCATTAAGCGGGACGGGAGCCGGCAGTCCTTTGACAAGATCAAGCTGATCAACGGCATGGTACGAGCATGCGAAAAGCGGCCGGTTACACTCTCCCAGCTTGAAGCCATTGCCGATTCAATTGAGCAGGATCTGCAGAGCGGTGTCGAGCGTGAGATCAGTTCGTCTGACATCGGGGAGATGGTTATGGTCCGCCTGAAGGACGTAGACGAGGTCGCATATGTCCGCTTCGCGTCTGTTTACAGAAGCTTTAAGGACATCAACTCCTTCATGGATGAGCTGAAGCGGCTGATGATGGAGCCGGGGAAACTATGACAGAGATTGCAGAGCTGTTTGATCTCACCAAAACTATTGCGTCAGGGCTCTTCGAGGGGAAGACCTATCCTTGGGAAGTGCTCTCCGAAATTAAGGCCTATATTCTGAAGCTGGGGGAGATCCTGCCGGCAGACGAATACGACCATCCGGAAGAGGGCGTCTGGATTGCAAAGGATGCAAAAGTATTTCCCTCAGCCTATATCGGTTCGCCCTGTATTATTGATCATGGGGCTGAAGTGCGCCACTGCGCCTTTATACGGGAGAGTGCAATCGTGGGTAAAAATGCGGTTGTCGGCAACTCGGTGGAGCTGAAAAATGTTGTCCTGTTTGATTCCGTTCAGGTCCCGCACTACAATTATGTCGGAGATTCGGTTCTGGGTTATAAGGCCCATATGGGTGCAGGCTCGATTACCAGCAATGTCAAGAGTGATAAATCCCTTGTCGTGATCAAGCAGCCCGGTGCTCCGTTGGAAACCGGTCGCAAAAAAGTCGGCGCGATGGTAGGTGACTGTGCGGAAATCGGCTGCAACAGCGTTCTGAATCCGGGTACTGTGGTCGGGCGTAATGCGCAGATTTATCCTGTTTCCTGCGTTCGTGGCTTCATTCCTGCAAACAGCATCTACAAGAATAAAGACAGTATTGTTCAAAAACATTTTAAATCGTTCTGAGGAAATTTCAATGGAAAATCCAGGGCTTGTTCGGGATGAGCTGGACCGCAAAATACTCATCCTGTATGTGCTGCGCAGGTTGCCTGCTCCGATTGATTCCGAGCTTTTGTATGAGGTGTGCCTGTGTGATAACGGTCTGCAATATTTTGATTACTCCCAGTCGCTGCAGGATCTGGTCGACTCCGGTCATGTCGCGGAGGAAGATGATGAATACGTCATTACCGAAAAGGGTATTCGAAATGCGGATGCTGTCTGTACAAGCCTGCCCTTTTCCGTGAGGAATGCTGCGGATAAGCTTATTGTGCCTGCATCCGAAATGCTCAGCCGTGCCGCACTGATCACCACCGAAAAACTGGAGGATAAGAACGGATGCACGATGCATCTCGCAGTGTCGGATGGAGAATGCTCCCTTCTGGATATGAAGATTTACTGCGGTGACGGGGATAAAGCTCGTCTGATCAGAAAGAACTTCCGGCGTTATGCCGAACAGTATTATCAGGAATTCTTTGCAGCCCTCAGTGAGAAACGTTAAAGAAAAGAGGAAATCGTATGAAAACAGTGATTCCCGACGGTTACAAAAGCCGTCTCTCCATTTATGACACACAGAAGGCAATCGGCCTCCTCAAGCGCCTGTTTGAGGACAGGCTCGCTGCTCTTCTGAATCTGTATCGTGTGTCAGCTCCTCTTTTTGTGGCGGATAATTCGGGTCTGAACGATAACCTGAACGGTTATGAGCGGCCGGTCTCCTTTGATATCCTGCATGCAGAAACGAAAGCGGAGGTTGTGCATTCCCTCGCCAAGTGGAAACGCCTGGCTCTCAAGCGCTACGGCTTCTATCCCGGTCGTGGCATTTATACGGATATGGATGCCATCAGAAGGGATGAGGATGTGCTCGACAATCTTCATTCCGTCTATGTTGACCAGTGGGACTGGGAGAAGATTATCCTGCCGGAAAACAGAAATCTGGATTACCTCAAATCCACCGTGATGGATATCGTGACGGCAATCTGTGATACCCAGGATACCATGGAATCAATCTATCCGCAGCTGCGCACGCTTCCAAAACTGGAGCGACAGGTGACGTTTGTTACCGCTCAGGAGCTGGAGGATATGTATCCCGGCCTGACCCCGAAGGAACGGGAGAACGCTTTTACCAAAGAGCATAAGACTGTGTTTATCATCGGCATCGGCGGAAAACTGAAATCCGGAAAGCCGCACGACGGCCGTGCTCCTGACTATGATGACTGGGATCTGAACGGAGACATTCTGTTCTGGTATGATGTCCTCGGCTGTGCCATGGAAATTTCCTCGATGGGTATTCGTGTGGATCCGGAATCTCTTGACCGTCAGCTCACCCTTGCCGGCTGTGACAGCCGCAGGGAACTGCCTTACCACAAGGCACTTCTTGCCGGTGAACTTCCACTGACGATCGGAGGAGGCGTAGGCCAGTCCCGCGTATCCATGCTGCTTCTCGGCAAAGCGCATATCGGAGAGGTTCAGGCCTCGGTCTGGGATGCGGAAACAGAACAGGCCTGCGAAAAGGCAGGCATCACTCTGCTTTAAAAGGAGTAAACGGATTATGAGCAAAAGAGCACTGATTGTTGAAGATGATGCCAATATTGCCGAACTTCTTCGGCTCTATCTTGGCAAGGACGGATTTGAAGTCATGATCACCGGTGACGGAGCCAGGGCGGAGTCTTCCTTCGACCTGTTTTCGCCGGATGTGGTTCTGCTGGATGTTATGCTTCCGGGAAAAGACGGCTGGCAGATCTGCCGGGATCTCCGCAAGAAGTCTGCCGTACCGATCATTATGCTTACGGCAAAAGGGGAGACCGCCGACAAGATCAACGGTCTTGATCTCGGCGCTGATGACTATGTCACTAAGCCCTTTGATGTGAAAGAGCTTCTTGCGAGGATTCATGCCGTGATGCGTCGTGCCGATGCAGATGGCCCGATGGAGAAGAAGCTCAGCTTCGACAAGCTCACTATCAATCTCGATTCCTATGAGCTGATTGTGGACGGTAAGAAGATCGACTGCCCTCCCAAAGAGATGGAACTGCTCTATCATCTCGCTTCCTCGCCCAACCGTGTGTTCACGCGCAACCAGCTTCTTGACGAGGTCTGGGGGTTTGATTACTTTGGCGATTCCCGCACGGTTGATGTCCACGTCAAACGCCTGAGAGAAAAGCTGGAAGGTGTTTCCGAACAGTGGAGCCTTAAAACTGTTTGGGGTGTAGGATACAAATTCGAGGTGACGGAATAATACTCTCCGCATGAAAAGCATTTATTTACGGAATTTTATCGCCACGGCAGCGATGATCGGCCTCAGTCTCCTGCTCGTGGCTGTCTCTATTTTTCTGCTCGGGCGAAATTACATCGTGGAGGATTATATCGCCAGCATGCGCGGCAGTGCAAACGAGGTGGCGCATCTGGCGTCCGCGGTTGCTGAGGACGATTCTCTCAACAGCTGGATGCTCGGGATGAATCTTTCGTCCATTTCCAAAGCAACCGGAAACCATATTTTCGTTACCGACGGAAATGGTGTCGTGGTCAGCTGCTGTGATGAGCTTCCCATGTGCAGCCACCTCGGGAAGACGATCCCGGAAGACATTCTCTCCGCCGTTCAGCATAACAGCGCCTTTCAAGGGAAGACGCTGCTCTCCGGCTTCTATCCCGAGGAGCGTATTCTGGTTGCGGTTCCTGTCCTTTCGGGAGCCGAAACTCTCGGTTATGTAGGCGTCAGCGTGCTGCAAAAAAATATCTTCTCGCCCTGGAAAACACTTCTCGTTACGACGTTAGTGACGGCTGCGGTTGTTTTTGCAGCTATTCTGTTCTTCGCCTACCTCTATTCCAAACGGATGGCGGAGCCTCTGGACAAAATCGCCGAGGCATCGCGTTCTTTTGCAAGGGGCGATTTCTCCGTCCGTGTTCCGCAGAATTCCGATACCTCCTACGAGATGGGTGCGCTGATCGATTCTTTCAACAAAATGGCGGATTCTCTGGAAAATGCCGAGAAGAGGCGTACCGAGTTCATCTCCAATATTTCCCATGAGCTGCGTACTCCTATGACGACTATTTCCGGCTTTGCCGACGGTATTCTGGACGGCACGATTCCCAAAGAAGAGCAGGACAAATATCTTCGCTCGATACGGGATGAGACGAGGCGTCTTTCCCGCCTGGTGCGCAGCATGCTGGATGCTTCGAGGATGAAATCCATGGCGTCCGATCCCAAGCGCCGTTCAACTTTCGACCTCACAGAGCTTGTCCTTCAGACGCTTCTCAGCTTTGAAACGCGTGCTACGGAGAAAAACCTGGATGTCGATCCGCAGTTCCCGGATAATCGGCTGATGGTCCGCGCAGATAAGGACGGAATTACCCAGGTGATATACAATCTTCTGGACAATGCGGTCAAGTTTGCCAAGCCGGGCAGCTGCATTACTGTTCGTCTTTACAGAGAAGATAACAAAGCGTTTGTTTCTGTGAAAGATGAAGGAGAAACGATCCCTCCTGATGATCTGCCTTATATCTTTGACCGTTTCCACAAGTCCGACCGGTCCCGCAGTCTTGATAAGGATGGGGTCGGCCTCGGCCTTTACCTCGTTAAAACCATTCTCAACAGTCATGATGAAGACATTGCTGTCAAAAGCGAGGACGGGGTAACTGAATTTGTCTTCACGCTTCCCCTGTCAGAACAATAAAGGAAATCTGATTTATGAACAACTGGTATGCTCCCAACTCTTCCGACGCTTCCGGGTGGTATGCGCCTCTGCATCCCGCCCTTTCTGTTTCAAAAACCGAAGTACCTTCCTCTCAGGGGCGCAGGCGTGTTATACGGGTGCTTGCATTTATTCTGATTTTAGCGCTGATTGCCTCCGCAGTTTCCTATTCTATTCTTCCGCATACAGGAAGGGTGAGACCCGTGATCGGCGCGGGGGACTGGAACGAGGGTTCCGAACCGGCGGAGTTTCCGGAAGAATTCGGTGATTTCTTCAGCCAGTACTATACTGCAACGGAAAATGAGAAGGTAGAAGTCCGCATTCCGGGTGGGGAAAAAAAGCTTTCGTTTGACCTGACATTGGAGCCGGATTCCGGGGAGGAGCTCACCTTGCAGAAGCTCTATCAGAAGTGCGCATCCTCCATCGTTGCCATTGCCGGTTATACCGATGGGATGACAGGCTATAACTGGGGCACCGGGGTTGTGCTTTCTTCTGACGGTCTGGTTCTTACCAACACCCATGTCATCGGTGACTGTGACAGTGCGGAAGTCGTTCTGCAGGGAGAGGATCGGTATGACGCCGTTCTCGTTGGGGCTGATACCATCAGCGACCTTGCCGTTCTGAAAATTGAGAAGGACGGTCTCACACCTGCCGAATTCGGAGACAGTACTCATCTTTCTGTGGGAGACAAAGTGGCAGCGATCGGCAACCCTCTCGGAGATGAGTTTACCCGCACCCTGACCGACGGTATTGTCTCTGCTATCGACAGGGACATTTCTTACAATGGCCGCAACATGGCACTCATTCAGACTAATGCTGCCCTGAACGAGGGAAACTCCGGCGGTGCATTGTTCAACATGCACGGTCAGGTGGTAGGCATCACCAATATGAAAATGATGTCCTCTTTCTCCAGCATCGAGGGGATCGGCTTTGCCATCCCTTCTTCCACGGTGAAGAAGGTAGTTGCCTCCCTGGTGGAATTTGGTGAAGTGAAGGGCAGGCCATCTATCGGCATTACGGTCGGAGAGATCCCAGCCAATGCGCTCGAGCACTACAGCATGCCGGAAGGCCTTTACGTTGCAGCCGTTTCGGAAGGGTCCGATGCTGAAAAGCAGGGGATCCGCGTCGGGGATGTGATCACTGCGGTAGATGGGCAAAGCGTCACAACGACCGGAGAAGTTGTTGCCATGAAGGACGCCCATCAGGTAGGAGATCAGATGACTTTCTCGATCTGGCGCCCGGAGGGGTCACTTGAAATATCTATTACCCTCATGGATACCAATGATATCTATGGCTGAAGAAAGAGGAAACAATGCAGAAAAAACCGTTCCTGGAAGCAGGAAAAATAATCAATACCCACGGCGTAGGCGGTGAGGTCAAAATAGAATCCTGGCTCGATACTCCGGAATTTCTCCGTTCATTCCGTCGTCTGTTTGTGCGTGGAAAGGAAATGAAAGTCTTGTCTGCACGGGTACATAAGGGGTTCGTAATTGCCCGTCTGGAAGGTATTGACGATATGAATGCCGCCATGGCGCTGAAGGGAACAGACATCTCCATTGCCCGAGAGGATGCCCACCTTTCGGATGGCGCCTATTTCCTCTCCGATATCATCGGTTCGCGCGTGATGGATGAAGAAGGGAGAGAGATCGGTACACTTGAAGAAATCGAAGAGACGCCTTCCGCACCGCTTTATACCGTACGTGGTGAGCGGGAGCATCTGATCCCCGCCGTGCCGGAATTTATCAGGTCCGTAGATGTGGAAAACGGCGTGATCACGGCTCACCTGATTGAAGGGATGTGACGTTTCCTCTTGCGTATTGATATTCTGACGCTCTTCCCGGACACTGTCTCGGCCGTCCTCCATGAGAGCATTCTCGGTAGGGCAGCAAAGAAGGGAATCCTCGAAATAAACTGTGTCCAGATCCGCGATTATACCGAGAACAAACAGTGCCAGGTAGATGACTATCCCTACGGCGGTGGCTGGGGCTGTGTGATGATGGCTCAGCCTCTCAAATCCTGTCTGGATGCGGTTCTGGAGAGCGCACAAGACAGGAAAACACGTGTAATCTATCTTTCACCTCAGGGAAAAACCTTCACCCAGGAGACAGCCAAGCGTCTCCGCCGTGACTATGACCATCTTGTTCTTGTCTGCGGGCACTATGAGGGCGTTGACGAGCGTTTTATTGAAAAATGTGTCGATGAAGAGCTCTCTCTCGGCGATTTTGTGCTGACTGGGGGAGAGATTGCTGCAATGGCGATAACCGATTCCGTCTGCCGCCTGGTTCCGGGCGTCCTTTCTGATGAGGAATGCTATACCGGCGAGAGCCATTGGGACGGGCTTCTGGAATATCCCCAGTATACCCGGCCGGACGAGTGGGAAGGCCTTGAAGTGCCGGAGGTTCTGCGCGGAGGAGATCATGCAAAAATCCTGCGCTGGCGCAGGAAACAGCAGCTCCTTCGAACCATGCGGAAGCGTCCCGATCTCTTTGAAAAGCTGTCTCTGACCGATCCGGAGGATCTTCAGCTCCTCGATGAAATCAGAAAAGATATGAAGCGTCCTGTGCTCGATCAGCCGCTTACTTTCCGCCAAGCTGTTCCGGAAGATGTGCCTGCGCTTCTCTCTATTGCAGCCGATGCCCGCGCTTTGCTGAAAAAGCACGGCATTGACCAGTGGCAGGGAGAATATCCCAATGCAAAGGCTTTCCTATATGACATCGGGAGAGGGGAGTGCTGGATTGCTTTCCATGGAGAAGAACCGGCAGGAATGTTTACGTTGACGCTCGAAAACGCCCCAGGCTATGATGAAATAACCGACGGGAAGTGGACGCCGGATCTCTCTTTCTGCGTGCTTCATCGGGTAGCTGTCTCCGCAAAGTACAGAGGCACGGCCGTTGCAGCATATCTGTTCCAATGTATGGAGGAGATCGCCCGATCGCTTGGTGTGCGCAGTATACGCGTGGATACCCATAAAAAGAACAAGTCTATGAAACGGATTTTAAGCGAATCCGGCTATCGGTACCGCGGGAATATAGTGGTTCTGGTTGAATCCGGCCATGACGCTGCCCGCCAGGCATTTGAAAAGATACTGAAATGAACTTAACCGACTACAATCAGATCAGAGACCTGCTTACTCGCCACGGTTTTCGTTTTTCCAAATCCTTAGGGCAGAATTTTCTCACGGCCTCCTGGGTTCCGGAAAGAATAGCGGAAAGTGCCGGGATTGATCAATCTACCGCCGTCCTGGAAATCGGACCGGGCATCGGCTGCCTTACAGTGGAGCTGAGTCGACGTGCCGGGAAGGTTCTCTCTGTCGAGTTGGACCGTTCCCTTATGCCGGTCCTGGCTGAAACCCTTTCCGGGTGCGATAATACAGAGGTGCTCTTTGCTGATGTCCTAAAAACGGACCTCACTTCTGTTGTACAGAAGGAATTTGCACCTCTCCGCCCGGTTGTTTGTGCCAACCTGCCTTATAACATTACCTCTCCCGTTCTGACAAAACTGGTCACCTCAGAACTGTTTGACAGTATTACCGTTATGATCCAGCGTGAAGTTGCGCGCAGAATCTGTGCTGGGCCGGGCGAAAGCGACTATAGTGCGTTCGGAATTCTGCTCCAGTGGTATACCGAGCCGGAGATCCTTTTTGACGTTTCTCCCGGATGTTTCGTTCCGCAACCGAAGGTTACTTCCAGCGTTATCCGCCTCACACGTCGTCCTTACCACCCGGTCCAGGTGCACGACGAGCAGAGAATGTTTTCTCTGGTGCGCGCAGCGTTCAACCAGCGTCGCAAAACACTTGTCAATGCACTCTCTTCCGGTTTGTCCTGGCTGAGCAGGGAAGAAGCGGAAGCTGCGGTCCTATCCTGCGGGTTTGATCCCCGGATCCGTGGTGAGGCATTGTCTATCACCGACTTCGCCCGTCTATCCGATGCTGTTTCCTCCTGAACCGATCAAAAAATCCACATCTGTTGAAAAAAACTGTTGCCATAACCCTCTCTTATGTGGTAAGCTAATACAAAGCATAAATGTCCCTGTAGAGGCATGATTTATGCCGTTTTTTCTTGTAAACCCAATATTATGGATAAAGAAAGGATCAGTATCAATGAGCAAAAAGTATGTCTATCTGTTCTCCGAAGGCAATGCAAACATGCGTGAGCTTTTGGGTGGAAAAGGCGCGAATCTGGCAGAGATGACCAATATCGGTCTTCCCGTGCCCCAGGGCTTTACCATCACCACAGAAGCCTGCAACCGTTACTATGAGGATGGCCGCCAGATCAACGATGAAATCATGAGCCAGGTCATGGAATATGTCGAGCGCATTGAGCTCCTGAACGACAAGAAGTTCGGCGACCTCGAAAATCCGCTCCTCGTCTCTGTCCGTTCCGGTGCACGCGCCTCCATGCCCGGCATGATGGACACAATCCTCAACCTCGGCCTGAATGACGATGTTGTAAAAGCCATGATCAGCCGCAACCCCTCTCCCGAGTTTGAGCGTTTCGTGTACGACTCCTATAGAAGATTCATCCAGATGTTCTCTGACGTCGTAATGGAAGTCGGCAAGAAGTATTTTGAAAAGCTCATCGATGAGATGAAGGCCGCAAAGGGCGTCACCTATGACGTTGAGCTTACCGCAGAAGACCTTAAGACACTTGCTCAGCAGTTCAAGGCCGAGTACAAAGCCCAGATCGGGGATGACTTCCCGACCGATCCGATTATCCAGCTCAAGGAAGCCATCAAGGCTGTTTTCCGTTCCTGGGACAACCCGCGTGCCAATGTTTATCGCCGTGATAATGATATTCCGTATTCCTGGGGCACTGCGGTCTCTGTTATGCCGATGGTCTTCGGTAACCTGAATGACAACTCCGGTACCGGTGTTGCTTTCACGCGTGATCCTGCAACCGGTGAAAAGAAGCTGATGGGTGAGTTCCTCACCAACGCCCAGGGCGAAGACGTTGTGGCGGGTATCCGCACTCCGATGCCCATCTCCCAGATGGAGCAGAAATTCCCCGAAGCATTCCGTCAGTTCACCCAGGTCTGCCGCATTCTCGAAAACCATTACCACGACATGCAGGACATGGAGTTCACTGTCGAAAACGGCAAGCTCTACATGCTCCAGTGCCGCAACGGCAAGCGTACCGCTCAGGCTGCTCTTAAGATTGCCTGCGACCTTGTTGACGAGGGTATGATTGATGAAAAGCAGGCTGTTTTGATGATCGACCCGCGTAACCTCGACACACTGCTTCACCCGCAGTTTGATGCTGTAGCTCTCAAGCGTGCAAAGCCTTTGGGCAAGGGCCTCGGTGCTTCTCCCGGTGCTGCATGCGGCAAGATCGTCTTCTCTGCTGAAGAGGCTAAGGAATGGGCTGCACGGAAAGAAAAGGTCGTCCTTGTCCGTCTGGAAACTTCTCCGGAAGACATCGAAGGCATGAAAGCCGCTCAGGGTATTCTGACGGTTCGCGGCGGCATGACCTCTCACGCAGCGGTTGTTGCGCGTGGCATGGGTTCCTGCTGCGTTTCCGGCTGCGGCGACATTAAAATGGATGAAGAGAACAAGAAGTTCGAACTCGGCGGAAAAGTCTTCCACGAGGGCGATTACCTCTCTATTGACGGTTCCACAGGCAACATTTATGACGGCATCATCCCGACTGTGGATGCAACCATCGCAGGTGAATTCAGCCGGATTATGAGCTGGGCTGACAAGTATCGCCGTCTGAGAGTTCGCACCAATGCTGACACGCCGCGCGATGCACGCAAGGCTGTTGAACTTGGCGCAGAAGGCATTGGCCTTACCAGAACCGAGCATATGTTCTTCAATGAAGATCGTATCCCGGTATTCCGTGAGATGATCTGCTCTGATACCGTTGAAGAGCGTGTTGCTGCTCTTGCAAAGCTCGAGCCGATGCAGCAGGCTGACTTTGAAGGTATCTACGAAGCCATGCACGGCATGCCTGTTACTATCCGCTTCCTCGATCCTCCTCTCCATGAGTTCGTTCCCACCGAAGAGGAAGACATCAAAGCTCTCGCCAAAGCACAGGGTAAATCTGTGGAGCGGATCAAGGAAATCATTGCCTCCCTGCATGAATTCAACCCGATGATGGGTCATCGTGGCTGCCGTCTCGCTGTCACTTATCCTGAAATTGCCGAGATGCAGACTCGTGCCGTCATCAAGGCAGCTATGGCTGTCAATGCACGTCACCCCGATTGGGATATCGTACCCGAGATCATGATTCCGCTTACCGGCGAAGTCAAAGAGCTTAAGTATGTGAAAGAAGTAGTTGTCAGAACTGCTGACAGGCTCATCAGCCGCAAAAACTCCAGCCTCCGCTATCTCGTCGGCACCATGATCGAAATTCCGCGTGCTGCCCTCACAGCGGATGAGATGGCAACTGAGGCCGAATTCTTCTCCTTCGGTACGAACGACCTGACCCAGATGACATTCGGCTTCTCCCGTGACGATGCCGGCAAGTTCCTTAACTCCTACTACGACACCAAGATCTATGAGAACGATCCGTTTGCCCGTGTCGACCAGAAGGGTGTTGGCAAGCTGGTTGCCATGGCCTGCAAGCTCGGCCGTGAAACCCGCCCGAACATCCATCTCGGTGTTTGCGGTGAGCATGGTGGCGATCCGTCCTCTGTTGAGTTCTTCCACAAAGTCGGTCTGGACTATGTGTCCTGCAGCCCGTTCCGCGTTCCTATCGCCCGCCTTGCTGCAGCACAGGCTGCCATTAAAGATGAGTCTCGCAAGGCAGAGCTTATCGAAGCCTTGAAAGACAGCGGCAAATCCTACGAAGAAATTATCGCTTTCCTTCACGGCTGATCCTAAAAGCTTTCCTTAAAAACTGTTCACGAAACCCCCGGTTTTACCGGGGGTTTTCTTTCAAAAAGGAAAAACAATGAACATCATAGATATCACCGACTTTCATTCTTCCGAGCTGGATGTTTACGCACGCCTTACCGAGCGTGAGCTGCGTCACCCGCAAAAAGGCACCGGCCTTTTTATAGCCGAGAGCCCGAATGTCATTGAGCGTGCCCTGGATGCAGGTTTTACCCCTGTCTCTTTGCTCATGGAGAAAAAACATATAGATGGTCAGGCTGCTCACGTCATTGCCCGTTGTGGCGACATTCCCGTTTTTACGGCACCACTCCCGGTGCTTACTCAGCTCACCGGTTTTGCTCTTACCCGGGGCATACTATGCGCCATGCAGCGCCGTTCACTTCCGGCCGCTGAGGAAATCTGCGCCTCTGCACGACGCATCACAGTGTTGGAAAACGTGATGAACCCGACTAACATCGGTGCGATTTTTCGCTCGGCTGCAGCTCTGGGCATGGATGCTGTTCTCCTCACTCCCGCCTGTTGTGATCCGCTTTACCGCCGATCTGTACGCGTAAGTATGGGCACAGTCTTCCAGATTCCGTGGACGTATCTCGGGGAAGAGGTTTCCGACTGGCCGGAACCTGGCCTCTCCTTCCTGCAATCTCTCGGCTTTGCAACGGCTGCCATGGCATTGAAGGACGATTCCGTATCCATTGACGACCCACGTCTTGCTGCCGAGGAAAGGCTTGCCATCATTCTTGGCACAGAGGGGGATGGACTTGCATCCACTACTATCGCTTCCTGTGATTATACCGTACGTATTCCCATGTCCCATGGAGTTGATTCTCTGAATGTTGCCGCAGCAAGCGCTGTTGCCTTCTGGCAGCTGGGAAAGAAACACTTTATACCAGACTGACAGAACAGGACATTCTCTTTCCTATGATTTATATAGGTTTTATATGTTCTCCTTGCAAAATCAGGGATTTGTGATACAATGACCATAATTTATATTTGATGCAAGGAAAAGGAGCACCGGGTGCATGGGTGATGCAATGCTGCAGCTGAATCAGATCAGAAAACGCTTTGGGGATAATCAGGTCCTCTGCGGGATAGATCTCAGTGTGGAGCGCGGCGAATTTATTACACTTCTCGGGTCATCGGGCTGCGGGAAAACGAGCCTGCTGCGAATCATTGCAGGGCTGGAGTTTTGCGACAGCGGGGAAGTGATTCTGGAAGGGCGGAATGTAACGGATGATCCTCCGGAGAAGCGCAATGTAAACATGGTTTTTCAGAATTATGCGCTTTTCCCACATATGAGTGTTGCGGAAAACGTAGGATATTCTCTGCGCCTGAAGCACAAATCCCGCCGCGAGATTGAAAAATCTGTTTCAGATGCTCTTTCTCTAGTCCAGCTGCCTGGTTTTGAATCCCGCCGACCGTCTGAACTTTCCGGAGGTCAGCGTCAGCGGGTTGCCATAGCGCGCGCTCTGGTCAATGAGCCGAAGGTTTTGCTCCTTGATGAACCGCTTGGCGCGCTGGATCTCCAACTTCGCCGCCAGATGCAGATTGAGCTCAAACGGCTCCAAAAACAGCTTGGGATTACTTTCATCTACATCACGCACGACCAGGAAGAAGCTCTGAACATGTCTGACAGGATTGCCGTAATGAAAAACGGAATCTTCCAGCAGATCGGCACGCCTTCCGAGATCTATGACAGACCGAAAAATGCCTATGTTGCGCATTTTGTCGGCTCGGCGAATATTCTCAGCGGCACGGCTGTTGTAAAGAATGGCAGTGTATTCCTGCAATACGGCGGTGGTCTTGCAGAAGTGCTTCCCGAAGCACGTGAGATCGAAGATGGTGCCCCGCTGACGGCGGCTGTCCGCAGTGAGGTGATCGATCTTCTCCCGACGGGCGAAGCGGGAATCCCGGCTCTGGTTAAGGAGAAAAGCTTTTCCGCCGGAATGCTACGCATTGCCTTACAGACGGAAAATGGGGAAGAGATTATTGCCAGCCGTCACGGAATAGATGCTGCCGTTGCACCGGGAGATTCTGTTGTGATCCGGTTTTCCCCTGAGGCTGCTGCTATTGTGGAGGCGGAAGATGAAAAACCGTAAACGTTCCGGTGGGAACGCGGCATTTCTTGCCCCACTCTATCTGTTTACAGTGATCTTTCTCATCGGCCCGTTTGTGTATATGATCGTGCTCAGTTTCCTCACCCGAGCAGAAACCTGGGGCGTGGTACATGAGTTTACGCTGGACAATTATGCCAAAATTCTCAAACCGCTTTACCTCAGCACTTTCGGGCGCTCGCTGAAGCTTGCCCTTGAGGTAACAGTCCTCATTGCACTGACCGGCTACCCTTTTGGGTACTATATGGCAAAACTACCTCCGAAGAGGAGGGCAAGGCTGCTGATGCTGGTAATGATTCCGTTTTATACCAGCTCTCTGATGCGTATGTATGGCTGGATTATCATTTTCCGCGCGAACGGGCTTCTGGACAAGTTCCTTCTTGCCCTCCATGTGATTGAACGTCCGCTGAAGATGTTATATACCTATCCGGCAGTTGTGATCGGCATGGTGTATGCTCTGTTGCCGTTTATGATGCTCTCGGTGTATTCCAGCGTTGAGAAGATGGACTGGAGTCTTGTGGAGGCAGCACGGGATATGGGGGCATCACCCCGAAAAGCTTTTTTTACTATCACCCTTCCTTTAACGATGCCGGGCTTGATGACGGGCGTGATCCTGAGTTTTATCCCTTCTATGGGCTTGTTTTTCGTGGCGGATATTCTGGGCGGTAATAAAATTGTGCTGGTCGGAAACGTGATTCAGGAACAGCTCCTTAAGGTGCATGACTGGCCGTTTGCTGCGGCTCTGTCCGTTGTCCTGATGGTGATGATGACAGTCATGATCTGGCTTTACCACCGAATCACCGGCAGCAAGGAAATGGAGGGCATGATATGAAAAAGCGTCCTCTGTTTTCGGAATGCTATCTCGTTTTCCTCACTGTTCTTATGTACCTGCCAATCGTTGTCGTCATGGTTTATTCCTTCAACGAGAGCAAGCTCAGCTCTGTCTGGTCCGGACTCTCTCTGAAATGGTATGACGATCTTTTCCGCGATCGTGATATTGCCTCTGCACTGATCAACAGTCTGATTCTTGGTGTGCTCTCTTCGCTTGCAGCTGCCGTGATCGGGACGCTAGGGGCTATCGGCCACCAGAGAACAGGTTTTCGCGGAAAAGGCGTGATGGAATATATTGCAACTCTCCCGATGATGACGCCGGAAATCATTCTCGGCATGCTGTTCCTGGCATTTTTCTCACTGCTCGGTCTGCCTTTCGGTATGGTGACGCTTGTCATCAGCCATACGGCTTTCTGCATTCCCTATGTTTTTATGCAGGTAAAGGCACGGCTTGCCGGAATGGATAAGAGTTATGAGGAGGCCGCACGGGATCTCGGCGCAAGGCCTGCAAGAGTATTCTTTGATATTACTTTTCCCTTGATTTTCCCCGGTATTCTCTCCGGTGTATTGCTCTCTTTCGCCATGAGCTTTGACGATGTGATTATCAGTGTTTTTGTGACGGGTGCCAATGTCAATACTCTCCCGATTCTGATTTATACCCGGCTGAAAACAGGTCTAACGCCGAAAATCAATGCGCTTTGCACGCTGATGTTTGCGGCGACCATGCTTCTTGTCCTTTTCTCTTCTGTGATTGGAAGATTAGGAAATCATAAAAAAAGAAAGGAACCGACACCATGAAAAAATTCATTGCCCTGTTTCTCACGCTTGTCCTCTGCCTTTCCCTTCCTGCACTTTCACTTTCTGCGTTTGCCGAAGACAAGGTAGTAACAGTCTATACCTGGGCTGAGATGTTTCCGCCGGAAGTACTCAATGCCTTTGAAGAAGAAACCGGATACAAAATTAACTATGTGAATTTTGATTATGATGAAGTAATGCTCTCAAAACTGGAAGCTGCAGGCGGCGGAGATTATGATGTCATCATAGCAGATGACTATATCATTGAACGCGCTGTTGCCGAAGGACTCCTGCAGAAACTGGATAAAGAAAAAATCACAAACTTTGATAATATCAATCCGATATATCAGGGGCAGTTCTATGACCCGCAGGATGAATATACGGTTCCCTATGGTGCAGGTGTTCAGACGATTACCTACAACCCAGCCACGGTTTCTGTTCCTGTCAACGGCTATGCGGATCTCTGGGACGAGGCATTTCAGGATGATATCGCCCTTACGGATAATTTCCGGGTTATGGTAGGCATGGCGCTCAAGATCCTCGGCTACAGCTACAACACCAATGATCTTGGCGAAATTGAGGAAGCCGGAAATCTGCTTTATAAACTTGCTCCCAATGTCCGCCTGATTAAAGATGACTTTATTCAGGATGACCTGGTATCCGGTGAGGTTTCTGCAGCTGTCATGTATACCTCTCAGGTTACGATGGCAAAGCTGGCAGATCCTTCGATAGAGATTGTTTATCCGCAGGAAGGGATCGGTTTCGGAATCATGGGTATGTTTGTTCCGTCTAAGGCTCCCAATGCGGAAGGTGCCCATGCCTTTATCGACTATATTCTTCGTCCGGAAGTCAGTGCACAGTGTTATGAGTGGTTGGGCTACTACTGCACCAATAAAGCTGCGGATGATCTGATTTCCGAAGAATTCCGGGAATTCCTCGTTCTGCCGGAAGAATTCAAGATGGAAGATATGGAAATGATCGGCAATATCGGCGGTGAGGCAGAATCTCTCCTGAGTGAAATCTGGACGGAGTTTAAATCCCTCTGCGGTCAGGCATAACGCAATCATTCTGAAAAAACCAACCATGATACGCACCGGCTCAAATAGCCGGTGCATTTTACGGAACTTTCCCGGAGGCAAATAATCTTGGATATTCTCAGGTCAAAACTCAAAGAAGCGTATATTTTCTCCCGCACTTTTCTCAAATGGCTCTGGATCTCCGTCCTGATCGGACTCGTGGGCGGGCTGATCGGCTGTATTTTCTATAAAAGTATTGCAGCCGTAACTACTTTGCGTGAAGCAAATACCTGGTTGATCTGGCTCCTCCCGATCGGCGGTATAGCTATAGTTGCTCTCTACCAGATTACTCATACAAAAGGGGAGAGCACGAATGATATTATTGATTCTATCCTGCTCGGAAGCCGGGTCGACATTCTCCTTCTCCCGGTTATCTTCATCAGCACGGTCATTACGCATCTTCTCGGGGGAAGTGCCGGGCGGGAAGGTGCAGCCCTGCAGATCGGAGGCAGTCTCGGATATAATACCGGACGGCTCCTGAAGCTGGATGAAAAAGAAGAGCGAATTGCCATACTCAGCGGGATGAGCGCTGTGTTTTCTGCCCTGTTTGGCACACCGGTTACAGCAACCGTTTTTGCATTGGAAGTATGCAGTGTCGGCATTATCCATTATTCGGGCCTGGTTCCGTGCGGCATTGCAGCTCTTTCAGCTTACTGGGTTACAACCATTTTCCGCATTGCACCGACGCATTTTGTTATCAGCGCTCTTGACGTTCATCCCGTGATGCTGATTCGTGTCTGTGTTCTGGCTGCACTCTGCGCGATCCTGAGTGTTATATTCTGTGAGGTGATGCACGCATCCGGCCGGCTTGCGGAAAAGATGGTAAAAAATGATTACCTGCGTGCCCTCCTCGGAGGAATCCTTCTGATTGGTCTGACCTTTCTGGTCGGTTCCTATGATTATAACGGCGGTGGAGTAAATATCATTGCAATGGCAATCTATGAAGGCAAAACGAAACCGTTTGCATTCCTCCTGAAGATCCTGTTCACCGCTGTGACACTTTCTGCCGGTTTTAAGGGCGGTGAAATCGTCCCAACCTTTTTCATCGGTTCAACATTCGGCTGTTTGCTTGGCCCTCTGCTGGGGATTCCGCCTGAGTTTGCAGCGTGTGTCGGCCTGGTCGGCACTTTCTGCGGAGCGGTCAACTGTCCGCTTGCATCCATAATCCTATCCGTTGAGCTCTTCGGTTCAGAGAGTATTATCTATTTTGCCATCGTCTGCTTTATCTGCTATATGTTGTCCGGTTATTCCGGCCTCTATTCGGAGCAGAAGATTGTCTATTCCAAACTCAAAGCAGAGTATATTAACAGAAAGACCGAGTAATATTTGTTAAGAGGCTGTGCCATGAGAATTCAGAGGGCCAATTCAAAACAGTTTCAGCCTGTCAGAGCGTTTTATCATGCTGTCATTGACGGAGTCGGTGATTCCACTGATAGCGTAGGCTGGAAGAAAGATATCTATCCTTCACCTGACTTTTTAAAGAACTCTATCGGTAACGGTGAGCTTTATATTGCTGCTGAAGGAGAAACGATAGTCGGAGCGTTTGTGCTGAATCATCAGTATAACAGCGAGTACAGAACAGTTCAGTGGCCTACAAAAGCTGAAGATGCAGAAATTACCGTAATTCATGCTCTGGGAGTGCATCCTGCTCACACGGGAAAAGGTATTGCTAAGCAAATGGTTGAGTTTGCAGTAGATTTTGCAAGGGCGAATCAGCAAAAAGTCATTCGTCTGGATGTGCTGAAAGGAAATCTCCGTGCAGAAAAGCTGTATACCGGGATGGGGTTTCAATATCTGCATACTCTGCCGATGTTTTATGAAGACACAGGCTGGACAGAGTTTCAGTTGTATGAATATCGTCTTTGATCCTGTATTTATCCACGATGTTTTATTGACATCCGGATACTATATGGTAAAATAGTCTATACTGGAGAAAAAAATAACTCTTTAGTGTGAGAATTCCTATCCTAAAGACATCCGATAGTTTTTCCTTTGTGTGACAGTTCTGTGACAGTTGTCGTGATATCATTATGCCATCAAAAGAAAATAGAGGCACTAAGTGCCTCAGAAAAGGAGAAAAGAATATGGAAAACAAAAAATCGCTTTTTGATGAAGAGCTCAGTGCGGTTTCCGGCGGAATGATTGTGGATGATGGTGACGGGAAGAAGTACTGGCTTGTACGTCAGAACGGAACCGTAATCTCTCCGGTTCCCGGCCTGGAAAAGGCTGAAGAATTTGCAAAGGCCTATGGTGAGAGCACCAGGGTAGTCAGTAAGGAAGAATACAAAAATCTGTTTGGAAGAGATCTTGTCTGGTAAAGAATCTGATCAAACGATAAAGACAAAGATAGCAGGCCCGAAGCGTGACATGTTACCACGCTTCGGGTTTTCCGTATCTGTAAAAAGCTGCCTCGAAAGACAGCTTTTTACTATTCCGTATGAAATTTGGATGAGCTCTGGTTTAGATCAGCGGGAATGCATACAAAAACTCAATAACCCCAGGTCATCAGTTCCCAGTCTCCGCCTTCACTGCGGGCAAGCCACCACTGCCATTCGGTATATTCAGAATCAGCTTTCCATGCTCCGTATGCTTCTTTCGGCGAATGGAAGTCACTCACAAATTCAATGCACTGGGAAAAGGCATCTCCGTTGCCAAGGTCGTTCATCCACTGGAGATTTTCTTCGCTGTAGCAAGCATCGCCTGCATAACGGATGCTGTGCATTTCGCATCCCTCCCAGGTGTCAAACTGTTCCAGGATTCGGACCATTGCAGCAAGCCTGTCTTTTACGCTATACAGCTCCGATGTGCCGGGATCAATACTGACATCTGCCGCAGGCATCTCCGGATCGATACCTGCATCAGCAGTATCTGCAAACGCAACAGGCGTGCTAAAGCACAGCAGCACAACAAGAAGAACAGAAATTAGTTTTTTCATAAGATTGTCTCCTTCCTTCATGGGAAGAGACCGGATGAATATCCGGCCTCTTGTTCAAAAATCTTTTTAGAACTTGATAACGAGCTTCTGGCCGATTTCAATCTGGTCAGCATTCTTGATATTGTTCCACTGGCAGATCTGTTCCACCGTGCAGCCGTATTTCTTTGCAAGAGCGCCGAGGGTATCTCCGCCCTTGATAATGTAGGGGAGCTGTGTTCCTCCCTGAACGTTGTTGAGTTCTTCATTCTCGAGTAATACTTTTTCCATATCCATGTTGTTTCCTTTCTTTTAATAAGATTGTTCAAATATGGGCTTCCTTCTTTATGGAACCAGTATAATACATGAAATGTCACACAACTGTCACACAATGCTTGAGTCCCGATAAGGTAAAAATAGAATATCCATAGAGTGTCTGTAAAAATGACAACTCCTGCTTCTGAAACTGTTTTTATAATATCATATCACCCTACAGTTGTCCAGCAGGTCATATTCCTTTTCTTTTTTGGTCTAATACGTCTTTTGGAAATTCAGAAGCTTGACAAAACTGTGTAGATGGTGTATAGTGCCAATAAAAGTTGTGCACAATTAAATAGTACACAATATATAAGGAGGTTCTCTGATATGAAAAAAAGAACTCTTATTTGGATTATCGTTTGTGCTCTTGCTGTATGCTGCGTTTATGTTCACCGCCGGGTTATCAGAGCACTGATCAGGCATGAATCTTTGCCGAAAGCCCCGAAGTGGCATGTATGGTGTAAAGACCGCGAAAGCTGAAAGGAAGCCAGAAGAAATGACATCAGTGAATCCGGAAGATAAATATGAGCGTATCCGTTTGAAAAATCAGCTTTGTTTCCCACTCTATGCGTGTGCCAAGGAAGTCTTGCGCCAGTATAGAGAACCGCTGGATAAGCTTGGCCTGACCTATACGCAATATGTCGTGATGATGGCTTTTTGGGAATTCGGCGGGATGTCGGAGAAGGAACTGGGTGAGAAGGTCTGTCTTGATTCCGGAACACTGACTCCTCTTCTCAAAAGGCTGGAAAAACAGGGCTACGTCAGGCGCGAGCGTCCGAAGGAAGATGAGCGTGTCCTGTTCATCAGTCTGACTGAGGCAGGAGAGACACTGAAAGAAGAAGCCGTCAATATTCCCGATTCCATGAAAGGCTGCATAGATCTTCCGGATGAGGAGCTTTGGGAGCTGAAGACACTATTGGATAAAGCATTAATTAAAATTAGGAGGATAAAAGAATGATTTACGATTACACAATTCTTACCGGCAAAGGTGAAAAGCTGAATCTTGCAGACTATAAGGGAAAGGTTATCCTGGTTGTTAACACAGCTACCGGCTGCGGCTTTACGCCTCAGTACGAGCCGATTGAGCAGCTGTACAGGGACTATCATGAACAGGGCCTTGAAATCCTGGATATCCCCTGCAACCAGTTTGGCGGGCAGGCACCGGGAAGCGATGACGAGATCCATGAATTCTGCACGATGCACTTTAATACCACTTTTCCGCAGATGAAAAAAGCTGACGTTAACGGCGAGAATGAACTTCCGCTGTATACCTGGTTAAAATCCCAGAAAGGCTTCGAGGGATTTAATGAGCATCCCTACAAAGATCTGCTTGAAAAAATGTTTTCCGAAGCCGATCCGGATTGGGACAAGAAACCGGATATCAAGTGGAATTTTACAAAGTTTCTGATCGACCGCGAAGGAAATGTGATTGCCAGATTTGAGCCCACTGCCGACATGGAGGAAGTAAGAAAAGCCGTATCTGCAGCACTGCAGAATGTTTGATAATCGGCGGCAGATTTTGCAAAAAGAATTATGGAAGGATAATTACTACATCTTTTGCAAATCTGGTGCAATAGGGAAGTGAGCCTTATGCATCCGGTGATTGCCGGAAAGGAGAAAAACAATGTCTGAATTGTTGAATATCATCAAAAGCAGAAAAAGCGTCCGTAGTTTTGACGGTAAACCGCTCAGTGCGGAGGATCGGAACAAGTTGGAGCAGTATATGGAGACGATTGCCAACCCGTTTGGTGTCCCTGTCCGCTTTGTATTGCTCGATGCTAAAGAAAATGGCCTTTCAAGCCCAGTGCTGACCGGAGAGACGATGTACGTTGCCGGAATAGTAAAAAAAGGGAACTATGCAGATGTGGCGTTCGGCTTTTCTCTTGAGAAGCTTGTGCTCTATGCCTGGTCACTGGGAATCGGAACGACCTGGATTGGCGGTACCATGAAACGCGAGCTCTTTGAACAGGCTGCCGGAGTTTCGGATGATGAGATGATGCCATGCATGAGCCCTCTCGGTTATCCCGCAAAAAAGCATTCTGTTAAAGAGACTCTGATGCGGAAAGGCGTCGGAGCAGATTCCCGCCTGAGCACGGATAAGCTGTTCTTTGACAGGACCTGGAGTGTCCCTCTGAATGCGGAAGGTTCTGATGAGCTCTGTGATTTGATGGAAATGGTACGATGGGCGCCTTCTGCTGTCAACAAACAGCCCTGGCGGATCATTGCCGCGGACGGCAGCTTCCACTTTTATGAAAAACAGGACAAGGGCTATGTCAGTGAGAAGACCGGCGATCTCCAGAAGGTCGATGTCGGTATTGCACTTTGTCACTTTGTTTCCGGCATGGAGTCGCAGGGAAAGAAACCGGATGTCGTAGTACAGGATCCCGGAATTTCTGTTCCTGATAGCGTGCACTATATCGCTACTGTACGGTAATTGGTTCAGAATAGAAGCAGAATTAAACTACTGTTTTCCAATGCACTATTAGTTTCTTTTGTAAAATAATTGTTAATCCGGAATCGATATATTGTATTCCTTTTTGTGCTGTGTTATAATTATACCATCCAAAGAGCAGGTTTAAATGCACCTCTCTTTTCGCTTCCAGATCCCTGATAACCCTAGACCTTCAGGGATCTGAAGCGTCTCTCTTTCTTAACAAATAATAGTATCTTCTCCTTTTCTCTTGTAATCCTCTCTAAGAAAAGTCGCCTTATTCAGGCGGCTTTTTCTGTTTCTGTGTGACAGTTCTGTGAGATTCCCGATGGTATGATCTTCGTGTAAAGAAAAAACAATACCCGGTGATACAGCCGTGAGAATAGGAGAGTGTGAAAATGAATATCTTTTTTGCTTTGGGAATTGAATTATTGCTGGTGCTGGGGCTTATTGCATCACAATTCGCTCAGGATGCGCTTTATGAGGAAGGCGCAAATGATGATTTGAACAATTACTTGTTCGATAGCCAGTATGACAATACTCTTGACTGGTATTAACAGTCTCTCAACTGGAGGAAAAAACTATGAAAAGAACTTTTAGTGAATATATTTTCAGAAGCTTTATGTACATCGTGGTGATGAACGGTATCCTGTATATGCTTTGTGCCATGTTTCATGTGGATTTTGATCTGACATTGATCGGTAATTTGGTTGTGCCTGTACTCTGTGCTCTTGCCAGTTTTTATGGAGAAGATCTCAGAACCAAAAGATTGGCACTCAAAAAACCATAAAGAATAAACTGTTCGTTTTAGAATGATGAAGAAACGGCAATAGAGTTTAATAGCTGAAGTTCTCCTGCGGAGCCGATCAGAATCGGCTCCGTCTTTTCTTGACAGGATGATGTGATATGGTAAAATGGTCCCGAAAAACCGGATTGTTCATTGAAAGGCATATGGGTATGGACTCCGAACTGAAAAGTTTTATCAAGATATTTATCACCGGCTGTCTCTGGGGAACAATCGGGCTGTTTGTCAAACTGATGGAAGCCCAGGGCTCTTCATCATCCTATACGAGTTTTCTCAGGCTGTTTTTCGGCTTTTGTCTTTTGGTGCTTCTGACCTTGTTTTTTGAAGGGCCGAAAGCATTCCTGATCGGCCGCAGAACACTGCTTTCCTGTATCTTGCTGGGGATTGTCTGTCAGGGCATCTTTAATATCCTGTACAGCAGATCAATCAGCATGAATGGGATGTCGGTCGGTTCTGTGCTGTTGTATACCGCTCCGATTTTTACGAGCATCACTTCCATGGTGCTTTTTAAAGAAAAACTGAGTCTTCTGAAATGGAGCGCTTTGCTGGTCAATGTGGCAGGATGTTCTCTCACGGCAACCGGCGGGAACTTCAGCGCTGCAGCTCTTGCGCCTCTTGGAATTCTGATCGGTATAGGTTCCGGTTTCACTTATGCGATGACAGCCGTCTTTGGCAGAATTGCCATGCAGGAAGATTCTTCACCGTTTGCAGTGGCCACATACAACGTGTTGTTCGGGTGCCTTTTTGTGGCACTCTTCAGCCGGCCGTGGGTAACTGTGGAAAATCCGTTCAATACGAAACTTCTTCTGCTTGGTCTCCTCTTTGGCCTGATTCCGACGGCACTGGCTTACAGTTTCTATTTTAATGGTCTTTCAGGAATCACTCAGACAAGCAAAGTTCCTGTTGTAGCCTCTGTTGAGCTGGTAGTCGCTACTGTAATTGGAGTTTTTGCCTTTGATGAAAGCATGAATGCTGTGAAAATCGTTGGTATTCTGCTGGTTCTTCTTTCTATCCTGCTGTTCAGCCGAAAAAGCAGTTCCTGAATGCCAATATTCGTGTTTTCCATGAATTATTTATTTTGTGTGACAGTTCTGTGATGACAGGTGTGTTATGCTGTATACACAAAATAAAAAACGGAGGATTACCCGAATGAAATACCTTGAATTTTTCGTATTTAAACTGATCGCAAATCTCTTACTTGTGAATTTTGTCATCTTTGTTATTTTCCCGCTGCTTGGCATCCATTTCGGATTGAGCTTTATTGTAAGTGTGGCTATTCCCGTCGTGTTGGCTGGTGCAGCGGTTGAACGCGAAAGAAACAAAGACAAGCAGTTGCTGTTATATGGCATCGCATGCTGATACACTTCTATAAAGGAAATATATATTTACAACCCGCAGTAGGGAGAATGTCCTCATCTGCGGGTTGACTTTATCTCTGTGTTTTCCGAACCGGTTGACAGGGGAGAACTATTTTCCTTTCAGCTTCTGTATCTTTTCTCCTGCTCTGCTGACCGCCTGCCGCATGACTGTCGGCAGGCTTTCACCGTTGTAGCTTCTGATGTTGCGGTAACTGGTAAAGAAAAGTGCCAGAGCCCCCGGCCCGACATGGGATCCTGTGACAGGCTCATAATCTGCAATCAGAATTTCTTTCGGTGGTCTGCATTCTCGAATCATGGATGCAAGCGTTTCCGCATCCTCCCGGCAGGCAGCCTGTGCAATCCCGACAATCTGATTTTCAGGGGAAACGACCATCTTTTCGTAGAGCTGGGCGAGAGTCCTGATAGACTGCATCCTGCCTCTGACCTTTGCAAATGCGACGATTTTTCCTTCTTCATTTCCCTTCAGAATAGGCTTGATGTTCAATACCATCCCGATGGCAGCGGACAGATTGGAGAGTCTCCCGCCCCGTTTAAGATACATCAGATCGTCCACGGTAAACACGTTGCACATACGTCTCGCAGATTCCCGCAGCTCTGCCGAAGCAGTTTCAAGAGGCGTGTTGTGATCCCGAAGATCAGAAGCCTGAAGTGCAAGCAACCCTTCCCCAAGGGAAGCACCAAGAGAATCTATTATTTCGATGCGTCGCTCCGGGTACTGCTGCAGAAGTTCTTTCGCTGCGATTTGCGAGGAAGAGCAGGAACCTGAAATCCCTGAAGACATACAAATGTATAGTATATCCTTTCCGTCCTTCAGTAATGGTTCATAAAAATCCATATACTGCTGCGGTGTGATCTGTGAGGTTGTAACCTCAACGCCACGCTGTTTGATGGCGTTGTAAAATGTTTCCCCGTCAAAACTGCCGGTATCGGTGCAATGATAGGTCTTGCCCTTTATAAAATAGGGAAATGCAATTTCCATAATGTCACGTTCCCGAATCTTTGAAGAAGGCAGATTCGAAGAGGTATCGGTCATTACGACAAAGCTCATGTTTAACTGGAGCCTCCCTTTCAGATGATGCAATCATTGTATCGATAGAACGGAAATTCTTCAATCTATTCCTGTTTCGGGGATCTCTATCAAGTATTCCACAAATCGTAGAGAGGGCATTTCCGTTAATTCTACCTTCAGTAGAGTGACCATCTGACTCTTTTTCTGCTGTTTTTCGGACTATTTTATGACTATTCTGTTAATTCATCCTCACAAAGCTTGCTTTTCGACTGTTTTTCTGCTACAATACGTTCCGTCCTCCAGAGAAGAGATTTAAATGCATCGCTTCTCGGCCGGATCGCTTACGATAAACATAGACCTTCGTAAGCTGACGGCACTTCTTTTCCATCCAATTTCTCCCTACCCTCCGTTGTAAAGCGGAGGGCATTTTCTTTTCCTCATTCTGCTGTTTTTCCTGTTCGGTATTCTTTGTTAACCTCTCTGTTTCCAATTCACGGCAGAGCATAACATTCTGTCATTGTCAATCTGAAGATTTGACGAAAAACAAATTTTATGTAAACTCTTTCTTGTAAACCCTGCCATCTTTCATTTGTTTTTGGTTTTCGGTATAATGAATTCGCTGAAATATTAATGCCCCGCAGGAGGAAGATTTCATGAATATCATTGCCGAAGCGAAAGCAGCACCGAGAGTGATCAATTCTACCAGGGAATTGTTGCAGAAGCAGCTGGATATGCTGAAAACAATGTATGAGCACCATGCTATTTCTGAGGCAGAGTATCAAAGAAGCTCGAGCACTCTTATTTCTGTGTTGCGATTAACAAATTAAAAATAAAAAATGGTTGACAGATGGAGACAATTAAAGTATACTAACTTTAGTAAGCAAAATAAAACCGTTGATGACAGGTAGATTGCTTTACTGATATCTCCTTCTCCATCTCCTCTCGTGTATCTCCATAAGGAAGAAGCCGCCAATGCTCAGGCGGCTTTTTCTTTTTTTGTGACAGTTCTGTGACACTTCTGTGACAGTTGGTGTGCTACACTGCATCCGCTAAAAAGAGAGGTCAATGACCTTATAAAATAAGTAAAAAAGGAGAAAGAAATGAAAAGAAAAAACTATCTGAGCATTCTGCTTGCCCTGACGCTGCTGCTCTCACTGACACTCTGTGCCGGTGCAGAAGCATTTGCCGACGGGGCTGCCGCAACACCCAAGGATCAGCTGAAACTGATTGCTTCTCAATATGCCGTTTTGAAGCAGAACGACAGCATGAACACCTGGTACTACACCGTTGCTGATCTGAACCACGACGGCCGCCTGGAGTTTATCGCTGCTTCGCTGCACCCGGTGGATCGTTCAACCAACCTGAAAATCTGGACGGTCAGCAAAGATGCTGCCAGTCTGGTTGAATGCCCCCTGGCTAAGGATGCGGGAGAATCCTTCCCGGATATCATGACCGATACAGTCGATACTTACCATGTCAAAGATACTGACACCTGGTATTACATGGTCTATGACAACATTGTGATCTCAGACTCTGAGGTATATACGGTCAAGACGGCTGTCAACCTGAAGGACGATATGATCTCCTATCAGGCCTATGCCGTTGAACATACCATCCTGCAGAACGGAGCAAGGACTGTCTCACACACGGATGCCAACGGATTTGTTATCTCGGATGCTCAATACAATGCCTCCGGTACCGATGCTTTTGCCGGAGCAGAGAGAAGCAATACAGCCTTTGAGTGGCTTACCGCTGATAAAGCCGGGGATCTGAATCGCCTGACGGAGAGCTATGAAGTCTTTCTGGGCACCAGAGAACCGACGGAGATTTTCCCGGTTCCGAAGCCTGTGGCACTGGGAGGAACAGGAAAACAGACTCCTCCTGCACCGACTCCTGTGCCTGTGAATCCACCTGCTCCCGCACCCACACCTGTCCAGCCAACCTATCTCAGCATCACGAAAAATCCCACCAATGAGAACAGACGCGCCGGTGAGAACGCAATCTTTGTTTCCTGCGCAAACGTATACGACTCCCTGATGTGGACCTTCGTTTCCCCGGACGGTGGAGAATACACACCTGCAAACTTTGTTGGCGGCTCCGGCGCTTATATCAGCGGAGAATACAGCACGACCATCACTGTTAATAATCTGGAATCCTGGATGAATGGGTGGGGCGCCTACTGCACCTTCTATTACAAAGGTCAGACAGCCCGTACCAGCACAGCTTACATGTATGTCACCAGCAATCCGCCGAGACCCACGCCTCCTCCACAGCCAACCTATGGTTCCATGAGCGGGTTAGCATACGAAGGCGGTGGCGGATTTGCCATCTGGCTGCAAAACGGCACTGAGGTGTTCATCGACAGCTGGAACTGCAATGTGGAAGGAAAATTTTACAATGGCTGCTCTGCAGTTGTCTATTATGTCGATTATCCCAGCACGGCCAATATCTATCGGGTGGATATCTACGGCAATATGGGTCTGATTATTCCTGATGAGGATCAGGGGGGATGGGCCGGCAGCAACTATTACGAAAATGAGCCGGATTACTCTGAAGAATCTCAGGGAGGATATGCCGGGATGAACTATTACGAGAATGAACTGATCTAAAAGGACAGTTTGACAGATAAACGGAAGGGATGAAGAAAATGAGAGAGCCCAAAAGTGTTTTTGTGAAAGGTTTTGATGACCCGGAATATATTCGCATTATAGCAAACTTTAAAAGATTTCTTGAAAAATGGTCATTGGATGCAGATTTTCGGGAAGTTTACGAACAGAACAGCGAAAAGGCGATCGCAGACTCCGGTCTGGATGTGGAACCGGAAGCCATCAAACTGATGCTGGATGAGGAAAAGGCAAGAAATCTCCAGAAAGCTCTTACGGAAAAGAGCCTCACCTGGAAAGATCTGCCGGAAAGTTACGTACTGTATCGTGCCTTCATACAGGAAAAACTCAGTTTTCGGGAAAAATTGCGCATTGATCTCTGTGCTCCGAAGGACTCTCTCTTCAATGCATGGCGAGAACGGCAGGAACGGCGTTGCTGGCTGGAAATGGGCCCATCTGCACGTAGCATGGTGCAGGCACCTTTGATGTTTGAACTGTCAGAGGGATGCTCAGTCGGTTGCCCGTTCTGCGGTGTAGCTGCCAAAGGACTCTGTGGCATATTCCGCTACAGCGAGGAACATGCACAGCTTTGGCAGGACGTCCTCAGCCGTCTGCATCGGCTGATCGGTGATGCAGCTGGACGCGGCACATGCTATTACGCCTGTGAGGGCCTGGATAATCCCGACTACGAGAGGTTCATCAAAGACTACTTTGACGAATTCGGTGTTGTGCCGCAGACCACTACTGCTGCCTCTACCCGTAATATCGAGCGTACAAAAGCACTGCTGCGGTTTGGAAAAGAAAATGACCCTCATACCGACCGATTTTCTGTGCTAAGCACTGCCATGAGGGATCAGTTGTTTTCTTCTTTCAGCCCGGAGGAGCTTCTTATGGTGGAACTGCTACCTCAGTTTCCTGAAGCTCCCTGCTGTAAGTTGACGAAGGTCGGCAGAAACCGAAATGATGAACAGACGGATGCCGTGGGCGGAACCATTGCGTGTGCCAGCGGTTTTATTGTCAACATGCAGGAAAAGAGCCTTCGTCTGATGACACCCTTTGTCTCGGACCAAAAACATCCAACCGGAGAATGGATCCTTGAGAAATGCTCTTTCACTTCTGCTGAAGACCTGGAGGAGCAAGTACGCCGAATGATGTCGCAGTATATGACAAAAAGTCTGGAGCTCAACTGCTGTTGCAAAGCCGCCTGTGATTTCCGCCTTGAAGAAAAGGAAGGAAGAATCTGGGTTTACGGCCATGCGATAGGTCTGGCACTAATGGACACTGCAATAAGGCAGGATACCCTGGATCGGATGCTCGCACTGCTCCGGGAAGGAACATACACCGGATACGATATTCTGGATGCTTTGCCAGAAGGTACAATTATAGCACATTCTATTTTACTGTTAAAATTACTTTGGGAGCATGGCTTGATAGATCAATCGTTATAAAATTCATTAATATTTTAAAAGGAGACTAACTATTAAAAGTCAATGCCCAAAATGAAAAAAGTTGTGAATTGGTAATAGATACAAAAAAGGTATAAAAACCGGA
>JBGUNA010000048.1:0-4451 GCA_045117135.1 Candidatus Limivicinus sp.
TTGGTTTCCTTCCACGGCATATTTCCCACCTCTTTCAGCGGAGATTATACCGCGGCTTACCGATGTGCTGAATCTTTTACTTACCGAAGTGCTGACATTTTCTACTTACCGATGTGGTGAAACTATACAGAATAGACCGCTGCGGCGGGGAATGAGGTGTTCTCACGTAGTGCTCTGCTGTGCAAGGCAAGGTTCGTCGCACGTCAGGTCGCGCGTCAGGATGCTCGGAAGGGAACGTTGTACTTCGCAGAGACATGTTGCTCCGAGCAATAAAAATGAAAAATTACTTGCATGAGGGCAGGGTAAAAACCTGCAGGGTTATTTTAGCACAAGTTTACTTAACATTGCAAGAAGAAAATGTAAAAATAATTACTATTTTTCTCTTGCAAATTGGTTTCAGAGTGGTTATAATGGGGCTCACATTCAAGCAGAAGAGAAAATGTGAGAGGAGGAATGGTCGATGCTGACCGGGGATGCGGGCACCATGTGTGGAATTGGATTTGGTGTGCCGGTGCTGCTGCCGTGTTCCGCTGCGGAGGAGGAGAATGCCCTTGAGTGCGGGGTGAGGCCTTACACTGTGCCGGAGATCCTGCGGGATGTCTTCCGGCAGGATTTTGCGAAAATCATTCAGGATTTTCTGGATGTCCATCCGAGTCGGGCGGCAGAGGCCGTCGGGCAGAGAGAGGCGAAGGCGTTTCATCTGGTCCGGCTTTCCGAACCGAGGACGGAGAGTACCCTGCGGCAGAGGATTTGCAGCTATGCGGTGGACCTGGTGTTTCCCACAGTGGTGGAGGCGGCCGTTCCGTCTGAGAGAGGGGAAACGGGAAAACGTTTCGGAATGAAATTCCGGATGCGGTATACCCTTGACATGCTGAGCAGGCGGTGCAGCGCACCGGTGGTCATGCCGGAAGGGGGCTTCCCGCCGGACAGGATTACGGAGCAGAGAGAGAATCGTATCAATGCCTATCTGCTGCCGATTCTGTATACCGAGGATTATGCCCGCGTCGCGCGGAAGATACTGGAGGTCTATTACCCCGAGGCACTGGAGGCGCCCACGGCGGTGGACGGCTGGGAGCTTTGCGCACGGATGAATCTGCATGCCAGGCTCGTTCGTTTTGCGGAGGACAAGGGGGTCCAGGGCCGCATCTATTTTGACGAGGCCACGGTCCGCCTGCGGGACGAGAGCGGTTCTTTGAAGCTGGTGAAGGTTGCCCCGATGACGATCCTCATCAACAGAAACTGCTGCCCCACGGAGGAGATTGTCAACAGCACGCTGGTGCATGAATGCTGCCATGTGTTTTTGCATTCGGCTTTCTTCCGGCTGCAGATGCTGAGCGGAAGGAGCTGCAGAGCCTACAGCAGCCGGAAGACGCACGGGCGGAAGTTTTCTGCACACAACGGGCCGGTCGGCTGGCTGGAGCTGCAGGCGGAAAAGCTGCCTGCCTATGTGCTGATGGAGGAGAAGAACACCCGCCGGGAGATCGAAAAACTGCTGATCCTGCGGGGCGGATGGAGGACGCCGGAGAATATGGCCTGGGTGATGGACGCTCTGGCAAAGAAGTTCCGGGTATCCCGCGCCATGGCGAAATACCGGATGATTGAGCTGGGTTACTGGGAAGCGGAGGGGATTTATGTCTTTCTCGGCAGGGAGCGTATCCCGGATTACGGGTGTTCCGGCAAGTGGGAAGAGGGCGTGACGTACGCCATCACCCGCGCTGATGCCGGGGCACTCCTGCAGGAGAGCCGGGGTTTCGCCGCCGCCCTGCTCAGCGGGCGCTATGTCTATGCCGAGGGGCACTACTGCCTGGATCTGCCCCGCTATGTCTGGAGAGACGGGGCAGGCCGCCCGCACCTGACCTCCCATGCCCGCCGGCATATTGAGGAGTGCTGCCTTGCGTTTGCCGTATGCGGTCGGTTTGCCGGAGCGGAATATGAGGGCACCCGGATTGCGAGAAAGACGCCGGTGAGGGACGTTTACCAGAGCCGGCACACCTTTGTCGCCGAGCCGGAGACGAAGGCGAGGGAAAAGGAGAATGACCTGTTCCTGCAGGATGCACAGCTCTGGGCGAAGCTGGAGCAGGCCATGCCCGATGAGGTGGGCGGTGCGGTGCAGCTGATTCTGAATGAGAAAGGTATTTCCCAGCTGGAGCTCTCCATGCGTCTGGGATGCAGCCGGGCGGCAGTGTGCAAGTGGTGTGCGGGGCGGATGTCTCTCCGGCATGTGACGGCGATCTGCATTGCGCTGGATGTGCGGGCGGACATCGCTCTCGAGCTGGTGCGGCTTTCGGGCCATGCCTTCCGGAACACGCTGGAGGAGAAGGTGATGAAAGCCATGCTGTATGAGACGAGGGATCTGTCCGTCGGCAGGGCTAATGAGATCATGCGGCAGTATGGCCTCCCGCCCCTCACCGAGGGGAGAGATGAGGAGATTGCGTGTTAATGAATTAGATTCTTAGACATAAAATACCCGCCGTTCTGGGCGGGTATTTTCACAGTCTCTTTTATGTGGTTAGTTGATCTAATTCCTCAATGTTAATAGCATAATATTTATTCTTTCCGATCTTTTTTTCCACTATCAGGTTGTTTTCGCTAATTCGCTTGATATTTTTATTTAACGTACCGTAGCTGCATTTCAAATGTTTTTCCAGTTCGGGAATAGATATTCCGTTTTCATCGAATAATGCAGCTTGGATAAGCACATAATACAACTCACACATTTTCTGGTCCGCTGAATATGGAAGAGAACTTATTATTTTTGAATACTGGATTAGACTATTCTCACGATATCTCAATGATTCTTCTAAATCCTTTATAGATTGGGATATCATAGTTAGCATCATGATTAGGAAAGGAGTCAAGTCACCTAGATTTCTGCTGTGGTTGCAGTCTTTGAAAGCTCTATAGTATGTTGATTTCTTCTCCTCGATCGTTTCAGAAATCCTGTATGCCAACAATGGCTCCAGTTGCTGAGATAAACTGTAGCTAACCAGAAAACGCCCAAGTCTTCCATTCCCATCATAAAACGGATGTACATATTCAAACATATAATGAAACAGGCATGTGCGATACAATTCATTTATTGAATCGTTATTCAAAAACTGAAGTGCTTTTTCCAATGCTGTTATTATTTTTTCTTCCGGAACCATACCAATGTGTATGATTTTACCAGCTTCGTTATATATTTGTACTACATCTTTCCGGAACATTTTTCCATCCGGCACATGATTTTTGTTCTCTGCCTGCACTTCTGGAAGAACAAGCTCGTTATACAGGTTTCTTATATCCTGACAAGTGCTTGTTGGAATGTGTTCTTTGGACATCAACTTGAAGTAATGAGTTACTATTCCGCGGAAACGCTTTGCCTTGTTCTTTTTTAAGGTTTGTTCATGTAGTTCGTCCAGAACGTCACTTATTTCGCGGCGGCTGCTATGAACACCCTCAATTTTGTTTGTTAACACGATTTCGTCGATCATACACTTGTAAGAATACTGTATAAGCGCTTGTTCCGGGAGACGTTTGCTTATAATGAGGATCTGCTTATCGATCTTTAATATCTCGTAGATTAGTTCCACAACTTCATTGCAGGGTATAAAGAACGCCTGGTGGTTTCCAATAAAAAAATCAAGGTGAATGGCTGTCGGTGAATTGAACCTTCTTTCGTACTCTGCTATATAGTCACTTTTCTTTCCATATGACAGCTTTTTGAGATCATCATAACCCATTTTAATAATTCAGCTCCAAATTATAACTATTTTTGAAATTATATCGCCAATATAACAGATTTCAATTACAATATCAAGCAAAATTTGTAATTGATATATGAATGATTTATTTTCATTAACAGTTTTAACATAAAAATATAATTATATATGAGCAATTAGTAAATGCTATCTTTTACGGCAGGGGGTTCCCCTTATTGAAAACCCTTTGGGTTTCCAACAAGGAATCCACCCGCCTGCCTGCTTATCCTGGATCATAAAGTTTTTTTGCCGGGCTTACGCCCGGATTATTGTAAGCGTCAAACCATGACGCGTTAACTCATTTGTCCCGCCACGCAAGAGGCAGGAACGTTTTCCGGCAGCATAGCAGATATCCAGTCTTCTCCTACGGCAGCCATCTTTGGTGCTTCAGCGAATATGTATCTCAAATATCGGTAAGGATCGAGACCATTGGCTATTGCAGTCTGTATCAGGCTGAATGTGACTGCTCCGGACGTTGCTCCTTTTGGAGTGTTTGCAAACAGGAAATTTTTCCTGTCAATTACAAACGGCTTAATGCTTCGTTCAGCCAGATTGTTGCTGATCTCGAGGCGCCCGTCATCAAGATACTCAGACAGCTGCCGGCTGTTGTTATGGAGATAGGTTAATGCCTCACCCAGTTTGGATTTCTTTGCAGCAGCTCTCGATGAACCCCACGCAAAAAACTCGTCAAGAACGGGCCTGGCCAGTTCC
>JBGUNA010000049.1:0-70430 GCA_045117135.1 Candidatus Limivicinus sp.
GACGCAGCGGAATCAGGTGGATCGGGATGAGGCCAAAGCTCTGGACAATCAGGTGCTGTACGCTGAAGCAAGAGGAGACCGCGGCGGGATCGGGATGACGCAGTACGGCGGCATTCAGAATACCGCTGCCAACAACAGGCAGGTCATCAATTCGGCAGAAGTGAAATTACAGACGGACACAGCAAGGCAGATTGCGGATCTGCGGGCCCAGGGGGAATTTGAAAAAGCGGATAAAGTGCTGGAGATCAGCAATAAGTATCTGACTGAGCTTCAGAATCTGGAGAAATGGGCAAAGGAGAAAAACGTCGGGGTTCAGGAGTTCAACGCCAAGCTGAGAGAGTGGGAGAACGAATATGTGCTCAACGTGGGGAAGTACCTCACGGATGCGGAGCTGAATGCCGTTAAAGCGGCTGGTTTGTTTACGAATGGGGCTGAGACGGCTGCTTATCGGGATGCCGTGCAGGACCGGTATGCCTCCGGAGCAAAGGCGATGATGGATGCCGGTATTGTTCCCAGTGCGGATCAGCTGGCATCAATGGGCTGGACCCCTGAGCAGTACTGGATTTACAAAATGGCTCAGGGGTACTAAGCCCATTGCCTCACGACGAAGCCCAGCGAAGCGGGTTCGGAGTGAAGAGGAAAAACGGCACGAATGTCATTCCAGGGAAACGCTTGCGTTTTCCTGCTGACATGGATGTGCCGTTTTGACGACATGGTGAATGTGAGCGGCACTTCGTGGTAAGTGCGAAGCATATTGCGCGGAAGGGAACATTGCACTTCGTAGGTACGTTTCCGTCCGCGCTTAATTTTTAGGGTAACGAGGTAAGCACTCGAGAGTAGTGCGGATGAGTTGCGCGGAAGGGAACATTGTACTTCGTAGGTACGTTTCCGTCCGCGCTTAATTTTTGGGGTATTAAGTGCTCGTATTTAATACGGCGAATGCGAGGCAAGGTTCGTCGCGCGCTTCCCACGCGTCAGGATGCTCGGAAGGAAACATGGTGCCTCTATTGGGTGCGGTGCTCCGAGCACTAATTTTGGGGATATAACCCACGACAGCAGGAGCAGCGAAGTGTACGACATAAAAAACAGCTGCAGTGTTTTCACTGCAGGCTGTTCAGGCAAGCGGTGTTTATCGAGCCTCTCTACTGGCATTAACAAGAGTATCGTTCATGGATAGGAGATATACGCAATATTGATTCATGCTGATGCCTTCGTCTTTCGCATGCAAGGAAAGGCTTTTGTGCAAGCTTTTCGGAACACGGATTTTAAACTGTCCGGAATAATCGGAGATATCCCGTTCTGACGGCTCCTGAATAGGGAGGCCTTCTGCGAGTGCTGCCTCAAGCCAGGCTTTCTTTGCATCTTCCATGTTGATTACAAGGCCGGCAATGGTATCGGAACATGTGATGCATCCCGGCAGTTCCGGATAAGATGCGGTATATCCGCCTTCTTCTTTGTCCGGAATAATCTCTAGACGATAAGGTAGATTCATATAGTACTCAAGAGTTTTGTCCATTGTCTTCCTCACTTTCTACAATTTCTTTCACCATTTCAATGTATACGCGTTTAATTGGTTCGTGCTGAGGGATCGTAATCGGATATTTCCCAGGTTTTCTGAAAGTTTTGTGGCTGCTTCCACTCGAAGGCCCGCTCATCGTATAGCCGTAATGTTCGAGAACTTTTCGCAGTTCATCGAAACGCATGTTTTTATCCAGATTACGTATCTGCCGTAGCAGTTTATCAAATTGAGACAACTTGCACTACCTCGAGTTTTATTATAAACGGTGTCATATATGGTGTCAAGAAAAACTTTTGAGACGATAGCGTTCTAAATTTTTATGTGTTGTAAAAGGAGAAAAAACATGATTATAGAGGAAAATTCTGATAACAATTGCGAATTGGAGTTGCCGGTTCCGCCGGCGGAGGCGCATTATACGGTTTATAAGCTGACCGATCCGGAAGGGAAGATCTATATCGGCTGTACGGGGAAAACCGTTGAAGAACGCTGGAATCGGGGGCAAGGCTATCAGAAGGGCACACCGATCCGCAATGCTATTATCGAGTTTGGATGGGAGAATTTCAAAAGGGAAATTCTCTGCGAACATCTGATCAGGGAAGGGGCGGAAAAGCTGGAACGGTGGTTTATCGCTTTCTATGACAGCTCCGATCCGGAGAAGGGATACAACCGTTTTCTCGGCGGGCTCGGGAAGGGAGTCCATATGAGCAAAGCAACAAAGGAGCTCTGCAGCGACATTAAAAACCGGCTGTATAAAGAACACCCGGAGCTGAAAACCAGAATCCGGAATACCGTGAACAGCCTGTATGAAAATGATCCTACGTATCGCGAGAGAATCGGCAGGAGTGTCCTGGCTGCTTATGAATCAGATCTCACTTATAAAGTGAGACTCAGTGAAAGTGTAAAAAAGCTGTGGCAGGATCCGGATTTCCGGGAAAGGTGTTCCTCTGCCCGCAGAGAGGCAAGTGCAGATCCGGGATTAGCCGAAAAACTGAGTATGATCCGGAAACGGGGTTATAAAGAACACCCGGAGAGAAGAGAGGAAGTCAGGCGGAATGTAAGAGAGTATCTGTCAAAACCGGAGAACCGCGCTTTTATAGAATCCGACAGCCATCCGAAGCCTGTGATCTGCATAGAGACCGGAGAGGTTTTCCCCTCGCAGAAGGCAGCGGAGAGAGCGACCGGCTATTCTGGTATACACAAGGTCTGTGCCGACAGGCAGTATACGGCGGGCGGATATCACTGGCGTTATGCCGTGCCGGAGGAGATATCAGGGGTTTGTAAAGAGAGTGCATCGTGATGCTCGCGAAGACAACGTTATACCTTGATTTTAGTGCTCCGTCGCGAGCTAAGGATAGTGGGGAAGCAGGGCCTGAAGAGTGCTCCGTCGCGAGCTAAGGTTAGTGGGGAAGCTGGGGCTGAGGGCGTCTTTCTGCAGGTGGGTTAAAGAAGTTTAACAAAAATTGCAATTTGCGACAATGTAGTGCTTGACAAGAGGAAGATTTCTGCTATAATACCGCATGACAATTGAACACCTTATCAAGAGTGAGGGAGGGACCGGCCCGTTGATCTCACAGCAACCAGCCGTAAGGTATGGTGCTAAATCCGGCGGTGACGAGAGATGAGGCTGCAGCTTTGATTTTTTAAAAACCCCCGCCGGACTTGGCAGGGGTTTTTGTAATTATATTCATTGGAGGTATCTATGGCACATTATCTTTTTACATCTGAATCTGTTACAGAAGGGCATCCTGATAAAATCTGTGACCAGATTTCCGATGCTGTTCTTGACGCAATTCTGAAGGAGGATCCTGAAGGGCGCGTTGCCTGTGAAACGGCCGTTTCAACAGGGCTGGTTCATATCATGGGAGAAATCTCTACCAAAACGTATGTAGACATCGCCGGCATCGCCCGCAGTGTAATCCGGGAGATCGGATATGACCGTGCAAAGTATGGCTTTGACAGCGAAACCTGCGGCGTAGTTGTCAATATCGATGAGCAGTCTGCAGATATTGCTCTTGGAGTGGATAAGGCACTGGAGAGCAAACAGGGAGAGGATGCTGAGCTTCAGAACGGGGCAGGCGACCAGGGCATGATGTTCGGTTATGCCTGCCGCGAGACGCCGGAGCTGATGCCGCTGCCGATTTCCCTTGCACATAAGCTGGCCAAGCGCCTGACCGCAATTCGGAAAGAGGGGCTCGTTTCCTACCTTCGTCCGGATGGTAAGACCCAGGTGACTGTTGAGTACGATGAGAACCGGCATCCGGTTAGGGTCGACACAGTGGTTATTTCCGCCCAGCATGCCCCGGAGGTGGATATGGAGGTTCTGCGGCGTGATATCATAGAGCTTGTAGTTCGGCAGGTAATCCCGGCTGAACTTCTGGATGAAAATACTAAATATTATGTTAACCCAACAGGCCGCTTTGTCATAGGCGGCCCGCAGGGAGATACCGGGCTTACCGGACGCAAAATCATTGTGGATACCTATGGCGGAAGCGCTCCGCATGGCGGCGGTGCTTTTTCGGGCAAGGATCCCACAAAAGTGGATAGAAGTGCTGCCTATGCAGCCCGTTATGTGGCTAAAAATGTGGTGGCTGCCGGCCTCGCGGAGCGCTGCCAGGTACAGCTTGCCTATGCGATCGGGGTGGCAAAACCAGTCTCTGTTCTGGTCGAAACATTCGGAACAGGAAAGGTCGCAGACGATATCCTCAGTGCGGCGGTTGAGAAGGTCTTTGATCTCCGCCCAACGGCGATCATCCGTGATCTGGATCTCCGCAAACCGATTTATCGCAAGCTTGCAGCTTACGGGCATGTCGGGAGAGAAGATCTCGGTGTACGCTGGGAAGAGACAGACCGCACGGAACAGCTTTTGAAAGCGGTGAAGGGGTAATGCCTCACATCCCTGCCGGTGAGAGCAGCGGAACAGAGCTGCTGTCTTTTGAGAAAGCACTTGCCCTGTCTGGGAGCAGCGGAGGATATGATCCTGCCAGATGGATCTATGTTCCGGATTTTTACACCGAATACCGTTATATTCTCGGTACACGAGGTGAAAATCCTCTGATTTGTATCGGAATCAATCCGTCAACCGCTGCACCGGATGCACTTGACAATACTCTTAAATCCGTTTCCAGAATTGCACAGGCAAATCGGTATGATAGTTTTATCATGTTCAATGTATATGCACAGCGCGCAACGGATCCGGATCAGATGGACAAGGTTTTTAACAAACGACTCCATGAAGAAAATATGCGGGCGTTTGCCTATGTGTTGTCTCATGTGGGGGCGGGCGTAAAACCGGCGGTATGGGCTGCCTGGGGCACTATCCTTACAAAGCGGCCATACCTGCCCGGCTGTGTAAAGGAGATGGTGGACATCGGGAAACGGTATAATGCCCTCTGGCTCTGCGCGGGGCACTGCTCCAAAGCAGGACATCCCCATCACCCTCTGTATTTGAAAAAGGATGAGAAAACTGTCCCGTTTGATATTGATTCTTATCTGAAGGAGATAACGCCATGAACCGCGCTGAGCTGACAGAGCAGATCCGGCATTACACACCGGCCAATGAGCAGGAAGCGGCAGACAGAGAGGTTATTCTTGCTTTTTTAGCAGAAAACGAAGATGCTTTTGAACGGGAAAACCGGATTGCCCATATGACTGCTTCCGCGTGGGTTGTTAACCGTGAACGGACAAAGGTGCTTATGGTATATCACAGGATCTATGATTCCTGGTCCTGGACTGGAGGGCATGCGGACGGAGAAACAGATCTGTTCGCGGTAGCTGTCCGAGAGGTAAAGGAAGAAACAGGGATAAAAAAAGTGATCCCTGTTTCCAGGGAGATTTTTTCACTCGAAACTCTTACGGTGGACGGGCATGAAAAACGCGGAAAGTATGTGCCCAGCCATCTGCATCTGAACCTCACCTATCTGATGGAAGCAGATGATTCAGAGCCTTTGACCGTGTGCGAGGATGAGAACAAAGGGGTCGCCTGGTTTACTCTGGATGAGGCTCTGAAGGCCTCAACCGAACCATGGTTTGTCAAGCGGATTTACTCGAAGCTGAATGAAAAGCTAAAATAACTTGAATGAAAAATCATTCCCCCGAGATTGCTCTCGGGGGAATGCCCACTGTGCCGTGCCGGCCCAATTATAACCTGCACAAATAGAGCAGGTGGGTCGCCTAAGTTCTGTTTCGCGCTTCCTTCTTCCAGCATAAGCCGGGAGGCCTGCAATCCGCAGACTCAAATCGGCATCCCTTATATGAGATGTGGGTTTAACGGACCGTACTGCCGAAAACGGCAACACAGCCGCAGCAGGTGAGGGAAATGCGACGCTTTACTTTTCTTCTTCAGTTTCCTCAGATTCTTCCTCTTCATCATCAAAGAGGAGAACCATGAACTTGTTGTATACATCGTCAAGTTCTGCTTCGTCGTCGATGGATTCGAAAAGCTCTTCGCCGTTTTCATCCGGAACACTGCGGAGAATAATCAGTCCGTAATCAGGATCGCTTTCATCCATGTTTGCAGGGAGAAAGGCAACAAAAGTGCTGCCGTTATAATCTATTTCGTCAATGTATTCCAGTTCGAATTCCTGTCCGTCATCATCTACGATAGTAATCAAATCACCGTCGCTGTTGTAATCACTCATTTTGCAAAACCTCCTGTTCATTTCAATTCTATAATACAATATCTTACACAAGAAATCAAGGGGGATATGGTTTCCAAACGTTTACAATTTCTTCTCTATTTTAGCCTATCACAACTTGACAAGCTATGATATAATAATTTCTCAAAATATGCACAAAGGAGGGATAACAGTTGGCTGACGAAAAGCACGCGGAAAAGCGATCCCCGATGGGAAAGCTTGGTTACGCTGCTTATAAAGCTACCGATACTACGATGGATGTAGTTGCATCCATTGTGCGTGTTGTATTGAAAATATTCGGCTCAGCTTTTATTGTGATTCTTCTCTCCGGTATGCTCTTTGCATGCATCTTTGCCTATTATGTGAAAAACTGCCTTGTCTCCGAGGTCGATGTCTCCCTTTCGGATTATACGATAAATCAAGCAAGTACCATCTGGTATAACGACGGTTCCGGGGAATACAAAGAGCTTGTCACGCTTACAGGCCTTGAAACGCACGACTGGGTGGAATATGAGCAGATTCCGCACTATATGGAACAGGCTGTTGTTGCCATTGAAGACAAGGACTTTTATGATCATAAGGGAGTCGACTGGTTCAGAACTTCCGGTGCTTTGATCGACATGTTTTTTACCATGCGCAAGACATACGGCGGATCGACGATTACCCAGCAGGTGCTGAAGAATGTCACGGGAAACGATGAGGTCACTGTCCAGCGCAAACTGAAGGAAATCTTCGGGGCTCTGGAGCTGGAAAAGCGGTACGACAAAAAGGAAATCATGGAGTGGTACCTCAATGTGGCCTATTTCGGAGAGGGATGCTGGGGCGTTCAGCGGGCTGCGCACAAGTATTTCGGGAAGGACGTTTCGGAGCTAAGCCTTGCGGAGTGTGCCGCCATTGCCGGCATTACCAACCTGCCGACCTATTACGACCCATTCTATAACGAAGAGAACAACAAGCGCCGGCAGGAGACGATTCTGCGCGAGATGTACAACCAGGGTTACATCACTTATGCGGAATTCAAACAGGCTGCCGCAGAACCGCTTTATTTTGCCCGAACACCTGAGGAAGACACCGTTCAGCAGATTTACACCTGGTATGAGGAGACGGTCATTCAGGACGTGATCACCGATCTGGCGAAGCTGAAAGGCATCAGCCGGGAAGCTGCAAGGACGCTTGTATTTAACGGCGGCTACCAGATTTACTGCTGCCTGAACCCGGATATCCAGACAGCGGTTGACAACATTTATGAAGATCTCAATGCTATTCCCAAAACCACAGGGACTCAGCAGCTTCAGAGCAGCATTGTTGTGATGGATCCATACAGCGGGGCTGTAGTTGCCCTCTCCGGCGGCGTCGGGGAGAAAGACAGAAACTTCCCGCTCAATCGTGCCACGGGTACGCAGCGGTCTCCGGGTTCAGCCTTTAAGCCGATTGCCTCTTACGGCCCGGCGACGGAGCTTGGTTATATTACTCCGAATACATGGGTTCGGGATGAGTCGTATATTACCCTGAGCGGGACAAGCTGGTTCCCCCAGAATGACGGTGGTGATAACTACGGCCTGATGACGATTTTTGAAGCACTTCAGTATTCTCTCAACACGGTTGCGGCGCAGATTGTCGACAAACTGACGCCGGAAGTCTGCTACAATTATCTGATTCAGAAGCTGGGTGTGACAAGCCTCGTCCCGGATGACTGTGCCTATGCTCCGATGGCACTCGGCCAGCTCACAAACGGCATTACGGTGCGGGAAATGGCAGCGGCTTACTGTTCGTTTGTCAATGACGGTGTGTTTACCTACAGCAGGACGTATTCTCTTGTGACGGACAAGCAGGGCAATACGGTGATTGACAATTCTCCAAGCACCGTACAGGCATTTTCCGCAAATACTGCCCATGTTATGACCTATATGCTCGAAAACGCAGTTGAAAACGGAACCGGAACAGAGGCAACGCTCTGGAGCATGCCCGTCGCCGGCAAGACAGGCACGTCCGGTGAATACAAGGACAGATGGTTTGTCGGCTGTACACCGTATTACGTTGCTGCAGTTTGGACGGGTTTTGATACCCCCGCTCGAATCAACGTCAGCGGAAACCCTGCTGCAAGGTTATGGAAAGCTGTCATGCGGCCTGTGCATGAAGGACTTCCGTATCGGTCATTTACCTATCCGTATCTCGGGCCGAATACCGGTGTGTTCGGTATTACGGATGCAGACCTTGCGATGCCGGCCAATCCGACAGGTGTTTTCCCGGACTATAACAATGTGCAGTTCCCCGGGATGGTTATTACGGGGGACTATCAACCGGAGATTTATGTCGCTCCCGATACCTCTACCGGAGGCGGAATCTTCTCCGATAACGGGCTGTATGCCGGCAATCAGGCTCAGAACGGTTGGTTCGACAACAGCATTGTGGTTTTCGGATAGGGGCTTGACATTGCAGGTTAAATTTGATAACTTCTCATAGAACATTCGGAGGTGTTGATTTTGGCAAGATTAGAGTATAAAGGGCATCCGCTTCTGCGAAAAGATAATATGATTTATTACGGCAGTTTTGCTGATAAATATATTGTGATGATGCAGGTGCTGGAAACAAAAAAGGTGAAAGATCTTGATGTGGCAACAAAGGTTTCTCTCTCGCTTCAACTGACAGATCCTTCTATTAAATCTCGTGACAGAGTGATCAAGAAGAGTGAAAAGAGCAGCCTGTACTCCGCAATCGATGTAGCTGCTGTCTGGCTGGAGCGTGCCCTCGCACAGGGCTGAAGAGGCCTGACTGATGCGTATCCGATGGATAGCGTTTGCTGCGGTGCTCCTGCTGGTACTGTCCGTATTGGCAGGGCAGGCCGCGGCAGAAACTGCAGTGGTCACCGGAAAGGGTGTCAACGTCCGGTCCGGCCCGGGAATGGGCTATGGGGTGACGGACACTCTAGCTAAGGGAACTGTTGTTGAAATAACGTCACATACCGGCAGTGAATGGGTTGCAGTCAGATATCCCGGAGGCTCGGGCTACATGTCCTCTGATTATCTGGAAATTGCCGGCCCGGATCTCTATCTTGATACAGGCAACGCACAGACCCCATATGGGCAGCAGGCAGAAGCCATCTTTCTGGATGATGGCGCGTCTACGGAACCGGCCGTGACAAGCACTCCGTCTCCTGTACCGACTGCAGCTCCGGCCTATCCGGCTGTTTCGACGGCTGCGCCGACTGCGACTCCGGTCTGGACTGCTGCACCGTCTCCTGTACCGACGCCACAGCCGTCTGCCACGCCGACACCTGTGCCGACTCCGATACCGACGATACGGCCGACGCCGACGGATGCTCCGCTCCCGACCCCGCTTCCCATGCCGTCGGGAAGTCCGTATCCCCTGGCGACACCCGCTCCGGAGGAGACTCCGGTTCCTGCAGCTCAGCAGATGGTGATTTCTTCACCGTCGGGCATGCCTCAGGATCCGGGATCATCTGTTGCAGCACCCGCTGCGCCTGCATCTGCCGCGACGGGGATGGATGTCGTCGAATTTGCGTGCCGCTTCCTCGGTTCAAAATATACCTGGGCAGGGAAGGATCCCTCAACGGGATTTGACTGCAGCGGTTTTGTCTGGTATGTCTACAGCCAGTTCGGCCATGATCTGAACCGGGTAGCTGCGAGTCAGGCAAAAAATGGCGTGCATGTTGACAGCGATGATCTCCGTATGGGTGATGTCCTGTGTTTCTACACGTATGGTTCATATATCGGGCATTCCGGGATTTATATCGGAAACGGTAAATTTATTCATGCGGCAAATTCATCCTCCGGCGTAATCATTACGGAGCTTAGCAAATATCCTTGCAACGGGTTTGAAGCCCGCCGGATACTTATATAAAAAGAGAAATGTATGAATGACCTTCAGAAGCGGACCTGGGCGGAAATCAGCCTGGGCAATATTAAACACAATTATGAAGCCATCAGAAGCGACATTCCATCCGGATGCCGCTTTCTTGGCGTTGTGAAGGCAGATGCCTACGGACACGGTGCACTGCGGGTAGCATCCCTCCTCCAGGATTGCGGGGCAGATTATCTGGCGGTCTCCTGCCTGGATGAAGCCCTTGAGCTGCGGGACGGCGGGATTTCCATGCCGATTCTGATTCTCGGCCACACACCCTGGCAGTATACCGGGAGCCTGATCGACAACAACATTACGCAGACGGTCACCTGTCTTGCGAAGGCAGAGGAGTATTCCGCAGAGGCTGAGAAGCTTGGAAAAGAGCTTACCATCCACATCAAAGTGGATACCGGGATGTCCCGTCTCGGTTTCCTGTGTGACGGGAGCCTTTCGGAGGAAGGCGTCGGGCATATTGCACGAGCCTGCCGGCTTCCGGGGCTGCATGCAGAAGGAATTTATACCCACTTCGCGGTCTCCGATGAGCCGGGGGAGGAAAACCGAGCCTACACAAGGAAGCAGTTTTCTCTCTTCCTGCATGTTGTGGAAGAACTGAGAGAACAGCACGGCATCACTTTTGCCCTGAGGCACTGTGCAAACAGCGGAGCAGTTGTTAATTATCCGGAAACAGCGCTTGATATGGTGCGCCCGGGGCTCCTCCTCTATGGGTACGGAGATACTTCCGGCCGACTCGGGCTGAAGCCCTGCATGCGCTTTGTCACAACGGTGACAACAATCAAGCATTATGAACCGGGCACCTTTATCAGTTACGGCAGGAAATATGAGACGACACGTCGGACACGCGTAGGAGTGCTCGCCGTCGGCTATGCCGATGGGCTGCCGCGTGCGGCTTCCGGCAAATGCTGTTTTGCAACCCGATGGGGCCCGGTACAACAGATCGGCACGATCTGCATGGATATGTGCATGGCGGATCTGACGGATTTGTATGAAGCCGAAGTCGGGACGGAAGTCGAACTGTTCGGAGAACATGCCGATATCAATGCCCTCTCCGCTGCCGCAGGAACGATTCCCTATGAGCTGTTGTGCAGCGTTACCAAGCGCGTTTCGAGAGTTTATAAGTAAAATGGAAACAGAAGGAGAATACCATTATGAAAGAAATGATGGAGAAGCTCAGAGAAGCTTCGATCAGGGCAATTCTTGAGAGCGAAGATGTTGACTCTCTGGAAGCGCTTCGTGTGAAATATCTCGGGAAAAAAGGCGAGCTGACAGGGATTCTCCGTCAGATGGGCCGCCTTTCCGCCGAAGAGCGCCCTGTGATGGGCCAGCTTGCCAACAGGCTGCGGGCTGACATTGAGGCTGCGATCGATGCGCGCAAGCAGGTTCTTTCCACAGCTTTGATGGAGAAGAAGCTGGAGGCGGAGGCGGTTGATGTTACACTCCCCGCTGCAGAAACGCGCCTTGGTCATAAACATCCGATGTATAACGTGCTTGACCAGATCAAGGATATTTTTATCGGTATGGGCTTTGAAATCCTGGACGGGAGTGAGGTAGAGCTTTCTGACTACAACTTTACCAAGCTCAATATTGAAGACTCTCATCCCTCCCGTGAGTGGACGGATACCTTCTATTTCACAGAGGACAGTAAAATCTGTCTTCGCACGCAGACGTCACCCATGCAGGTACACGCCATGGAGACCAAACCCCTGCCGATCCGCATGATTGCACCTGGCCGTGTTTACCGGAAGGATGAGGTGGATGCGACCCATTCTCCGATGTTCCATCAGATCGAGGGCATGGTGATCGATAAGGGAGTCACGATGTCGGATCTGAAAGCAACACTGAACCTCGTCGTGGAGAAGATCTACGGGGAAGGAACGGTTACCCGCTTCCGTCCGCACCACTTCCCGTTTACGGAACCCAGCGCCGAGCTGGATATCCGCTGCCATAAATGCGGCGGAAAAGGCTGCCCGACCTGCAAGGGCGAGGGCTGGATCGAAGTCCTGGGATGCGGGATGGTTCACCCGAAAGTGCTGGCTGGCTGCGGGATCGATCCGGACATCTATTCCGGATGGGCTTTCGGCATGGGGCTGGAGCGTCTTGCTATGGGTGAGTACAAGATTTCAGATCTGCGCCTCATTTTTGAAAATGATGAGCGCTTCCTTGAACAGTTCTGAGAAGGGGGGACAGAGAAATGAAATGTTCCAGAAAATGGCTTACGGAGTTTGTAGACCTGCCTGTATCTGAGGTGGGCGACAGAGCATTTGCAGAGGCAATGTCCGTTTCCGGCTCTAAAGTGGAATCAACGGAAGATCTCAGCCTGACCATGAAAAATGTGAAGGTGGGCAAGGTCCTTTCCATTGAGCGCCATCCCGATTCAGACCATATGTGGGTTTGTCAGATTGACATCGGAGACGGAAACCCCGTTCAGATCTGCACCGGTGCACAGAATGTGCATGAGGGCGACCTGGTTCCGACTGCACTGGATGGATCTCTCCTGCCGGGCGGCATTGAAATCAAAGCCAAGCCGTTGCGCGGTGTCCCGTCGGACGGTATGCTCTGTTCTTTCAGGGAGCTCGGTATGACCCAGCACGATTTCCCTTACGCTATAGAAGACGGGATTCTGATTCTCCAGGGTGATTATGCACCCGGCGAGGATATGGCGGTGAAACTGGGGCTTGATGATCATGTTGTTGATTTTGAAATCACGCCCAACCGGCCGGACTGCCTCTGCATGATCGGGCTTGCCCGTGAAGCTGCTGTGACATTCGGGAAAGCACTGAAGCTGCATGAGCCGGCTGTTACGGCAAAAGCCGGGGGCAATATTGCTGATATGGCCAGGATTGTCATTGAAGACGCTGATCTATGCCCGCGTTATACAGCCCGTATGGTCAAAAACGTGAAAATTGCACCTTCTCCGGAATGGATGAAAGAGCGTATCCGCAATGCCGGTATGCGCCCGATCAATAACATTGTTGACATTACAAACTATGTCATGATGGAATATGGCCAGCCGATGCACGCGTTTGACTTTTCCTGTGTAGGCAATGGGGAAATCCATGTCCGTCGTGCAAAACCGGGTGAAGTGATCCGCACACTTGACGGTACCGAAAGAAATCTCACAACCGATATGCTCTGCATCTGCGACACAGAAAAGCCGGTTGCCGTGGCGGGCGTTATGGGCGGTGAAAATTCGGAGATCGTCGGGGATACGGCGATGGTGCTTTTTGAGAGCGCCTGTTTCAACGGCCCGTCGGTTCGCCGCACGGCTACCGCACTCGGCATGCGTACCGACGCATCCTCCCGCTTTGAGAAGGGCCTGGATATGCAGAACACCCTGAAGGCTGTGGAGCGTGCCTGTGAGCTGATTGAACTCCTCGGTGCAGGTGAAGTGGTGCCCGGCGTGATCGATGTTGTCCCCGAACCCTTTGAAGAGACGACGCTGAAGCTCGAACCGGAGAAAATCAATGCGCTCCTTGGCACCGAGATTGATGCGGAAGCGATGAAAAAGATCCTTGCTGATCTCGGGTTTACATTTGAGGGAGATATTGTCCATGTTCCGTCCTGGCGTGCCGATGTTGCGCACTATTCTGACCTTGCCGAAGAAGTAGCCCGCTTCTACGGCTACAATGAGATCCCCACCAGGTTCACTGGGGCTATCAGCACCTGCGGCGGATACACACCGGTGCAGCAGTGCGAGCGTCAGGTCGGAGAGATTCTGCGCAGCCTCGGGTTGGATGAGATCATTACCTATTCCTTTATCAGCCCTTCCTATTATGATAAAATCCGAATGCCGGCCGACTCGCCATTGCGTGACAGTCTGAAAATCCTCAATCCTCTCGGAGAGGACACGTCTATCATGCGTACAACGGTTCTGCCCTCCATGCTCGAAATCCTTACACGCAACTATAACTTCCGCAATAAGGCAGCAGCACTTTATGAAATTGGCAGAATCTACCTGAAGCGGGAAGATGGGCTTGCAGACGAACCGAAGATCGTTTCGATCGGCATGTATGGCTCTGACGTCGATTTCTTCCGGCTCAAGGGGATCGTGGAGACGCTGGTATCCGGTATTACAGGCAAACAGATGCGTTTTGAAGCTGAGAAGAAAAATGCATCCTACCATCCGGGGCGCTGTGCCAGGGTGTTTGTGAAGGGTCAGGCTGTCGGTGTTTTTGGCCAGATCCATCCGGAGGTTGCCGCTGAATACGGCGTGGATACGGAACTCTATTGTGCGGAACTGAGCTTTGATACACTCTTTGCCATGCGCCGGGATCTGCCGGTCTATACTCCGCTGCCGAAGTTCCCCTCCGTCAGCCGAGATATCGCAGTTGTCTGCGCAGCGGATATCCCGGTGGGAGACCTTTCTGCCTGCATTATGGAAAATGGCGGCCCCTTCCTCAGAGACTGCACCGTATTCGACGTCTACACTGGACATCATATTGCCGAAGGCCTGAAATCCGTAGCCTTTTCACTTTCCATGCGTGCCGATGATCGCACAATGACGGATGACGATGCCGAATCCACCGTGAAATCCGTCCTGTCCGCGCTGAAAGAGCGGTACAATGCCGTAATTCGTTAAAACGGATTCCTGATACCTCCCCGGCAGATTTCTCTGCCGGGGAGTTTCAGTAAGATTCTGTATTTTCCTCTTTACGAGCTCTCTTTTTTTGTGTATACTGTAGCTACAGACAAAACAAATAATTTTGAGGAGATTGCTGCCATTATGGAAGACGCAACAAGAAAATTTACAACCGTAGACGGTAAGAGCGAAATGAAGGAGATCCTCACATCTGTATACAGCTCACTTGTCGTCAAAGGGTATAACCCGATCAACCAGTTGGTCGGCTACATCCTTTCGGAAGATCCGACGTACATTACAAATTACAACAATGCCCGCCAGTTGATCTGCCGCATTGACAGGGATGAGCTCCTGCAGGAGATGCTGAAGTCCTACCTTGACAAGTAAAAAGGCTCTGCCCCGGCTGAATTTCATGCCGGGGTTCTTTCATGACAGAAAAGAAGCAGGCAAAAGCGCCGGAACACGGGAGACAGTTGTTTTAAGCGGAAGGGAAGTATCCTACGAGCTGGAAAGAAAGCAGGTAAAGAACATTAATCTCCGTATCCGGCCTGACGGCAGTATACACGTTTCTGCTTCGAAGCATCATACGAAAAAGCAGATTGAAGCTCTGTTTGCTGCCAATGAAAAGATGATCTTTCATTCGCTTGAAAGATCGGAACAGCTGCGGGAGAGGGCTTCTTCCATTCCACAGCTCAGCCGGGGTACAGAAGGAAAGCTGTGTGAGGCAGTTGTCTCTTCACTCTGCAGCAGATACTATCCTTTTTTTAAAGCATGCTGCAAAGGGAAAATGCCTGAAATCCGGTATCGCAGGATGAAATCCCGGTGGGGCAGCTGTGCACCGAAAACAGGCGTGCTGACCTTTAACACAAGGCTTGCATATGTACCGGAAAAATGTACAGAATACGTTGTGGTGCATGAATTCTGCCATTTCCTATATCCGAATCATTCTGCACGGTTTTATGATGCCGTAGCTGCCTTTCTGCCGGACTGGAAGAGCAGAAGAGAGGAACTGAGAAAGTTTGAAGGGTTGATGACCTGAAGATAAGGAGGCTGTTCTTGAGAAACGGAATTGTTATTGCCGGTAATGTGTTTGTTGATATTAAAGGATTCCCCCACGACAATTATATCCCTGCCGGGCGTAATGCCGGGGATGTCGAAATCGTGCATGGAGGAGTCGGACGCAATGTTGCGGAAGATATTGCGAATCTTGAACTGAGGCCGACTTTTGTAAGTATGGTGGATGACAATGCACAGGGAGAAGATGTCATTAAAAAGCTTCGCAATCACAAAGTAAATACTGACTATGTTGTTTCTGCTCCGGACGGAATGGGGATCTGGCTTGCCATCTTTGATGAATCGGGAGATGTGGTCGGCTCGATTTCCAAGCGGCCTGTGATGGATCCAATGACGAAACTCCTGGATGAAAAGGGAGACGAGATCTTCAGCGTCTGTGACAGCGTAGTCCTCGAGATCGACATGGATAAGGAAGTAGTCAAACGGATTCTTCGCCTGGCGGCAAAGTACCAAAAACGTGTTTACGCAGTGGTTGCCAACATGAGCATTGCCTCCGAGCGCCGGGATTTCCTTCAGCAGATTGACTGTTTTGTCTGTAATCTGCAGGAAGCCGGTATTCTCTTCGTGGATGATTTTTCAGCACTTGCTCCGGAAGAACTGGCGGAAGAGCTTTTCGGGAGGATTACCAGTGCGAAGATCCCTTCCATGGTCGTCACACTGGGAAGCCGGGGCTGTGTTTATGCGGACATGAATGGGACCAGAGGTACTTATGCAGCAGATAAAGTCAATGTCCGGGACACCACAGGGGCAGGGGATGCTTTCTGCGCCGGGGTGGCTGCCGGACTGACCTATGGCAAAGACCTGCGTGGCGCTGTTGAAATCGGTACACGGCTGGCGGCATCTGTGATCACCGTGTCTGAGAACGTTTGTCCGCGCTTTCAGCCGGAGGAACTCGGGCTGAATTCGGATTTATGCGAACGGCAGCCACACTTTTACGGCAATGAGGACTTGGTGAAATAAAAAACTTTGTGGGATTTTCCTATTGATTTTTCGGGAAATGAGACTATAATAAAAATAATCCCCAAAGGGAATATAAAATAATAGAAGGAGAAAAAACAAAATGAAAAAGATTCTCGCGCTTGTTCTTACACTTTGCATGGTCTTTGCACTTTGCTCCGCTTCTGCTTCTGCAGCGGCAAAAGGCTCTGTCTACTGGCTGAACTTCAAGCCGGAGCTGGACGAGGCTGCTCAGCAGCTTGCTAAAATGTACACCGAGAAGACCGGCGTGGAAGTAAAAGTTGTCACTGCAGCTTCCGGTACCTATTCTCAGACGCTTACTTCCGAAATGGATAAGTCTTCTGCTCCTACGATGTTCATCATCGGCAACCATGCCGGTGTGAAGGATTGGGGCGAATTCGCAATGGACCTCACGGACACTCCGATTGCAAACGAGCTCACTACCGATGCTTACAACCTCTATGATGAGGACGGCCGTCTTGTTTCCATTGGCTACTGCTATGAGTGCTACGGCATCATTGTTAACCCGGACCTGATTGAAAAAGCAGGCCACAGCATGGATGAGATCAAGAACTTCGAAGGCCTCAAGGCTGTTGCGGAAGACATTCATGCCCGCGCTGCCGAGCTCGGCTTTGATGCATTCTCCTCTTCCGATATGGACGGTTCTTCTTCCTGGCGTTTCACCGGCCACATGGCCAACCTCGAGTATGTCTATGAAGAGCGCGCAGCCGGCGCCGTCTGGACGGAGTGCCCGCCCTCCCTTACCGGTGAATTCATGCCCAACTTCAAGAATCTCTATGACCTTTGCATCAACAACAGCCTTACCGCTCCGACCGATCTTGCAACCGGCGGTCACGATGCCGAGAACGAATTCAAGACCGGCAAGGCAGCTTTCTTTGTGAACGGTTCCTGGGAGTATGCAGCTGTTTCCGGCGATGTTCCCAACGCTGTTATGATCCCGTACTACTGCGGTGTGGAAGGCGAAGAGAAAGCCGGCCTCAACTGCGGCACTGAGAACTGCTGGGCTATTAATGACACGGTTTCCGATGCTGACAAGGCTGCCACAATGGACTTTATGGTATGGCTCGTCTCTGATCCGGAAGCTGCCGGGCTGATGGTAGAGCAGCTTGGCGTTCTGCCGTACAAAAATGCTCCTGCTTCCGCAAATGGTTTCCTGAAGAATGCTGAAGAGTACACTGCTGCAGGCTGCTATGTTATGGACTGGGCAACCAACTACCAGCCTAATGTGGACGACTACCGTGCAGCTCTTGTTTCCGCGCTCAACCAGTACAATGCTGACCAGAGCGATGCCAACTGGGAGCTCGTGAAGACTGCTTTTGTTGACGGCTGGGCTGTTCAGTACGCAGCAGCAAATGGTTGATTGATTCCTCTGCAAACTGATTGAATTCTTGCGGGGCGGGCTTGATCGCTCGCCCCGTTTTCTTTTCAAAAACTGAACGAAAAGGAGATGATCACTTGCTGAATAAAGGCATTTTTAAGAACCCGCTCCGTCGCTGGTTCTGGCTGTTCCTGGGGCCGGTTGTTGCGGCATTTATCATCGGCTTTGTCTGGCCGTTTTTTCAGGGCATTTATCTGTCCTTCTGCAAGTTTAAGCTGATCTCCAGGACGACATGGGTCGGGTTTGAAAATTACGGAAAGGCATTTTCCGATCCTACCTTTCTGCATGCATTCTGGTATTCCGCACTGTTTGCTATCACGAGCCTGATCTTCATCAATGTGCTCGGTTTTGCAGCAGCTTATGCTCTTACGCAGGGGATCAAGGGCAGTAACTTGTTCCGAACTGTGTTTTTCATGCCGAATCTGATCGGCGGCATTGTTTTGGGATATATCTGGTCCATGATCTTTGATGGTATCCTTTCCCGTTACGGCACATCGATCCTGCTGGAATCCAAATACGGCTTCTGGGGATTGATCATTCTGATGTGCTGGCAGCAGATCGGTTATATGATGATTATTTATATTGCCGGGCTGCAGTCGGTTCCGGAGGACATGCTGGAAGCTGCAAAGATCGACGGTGCCACCAAATGGCAGACGCTCTTTAAGGTCACTATCCCGAATGTGATGCCATCCATCACCATTTGCACATTCCTGAGCCTGACCAACGGTTTCAAACTCTTTGACCAGAACCTTGCTCTAACTGCCGGGCAGCCGTTTATTATCCAGTCCGGCGGAACCACGGTGAAGACAACTGAAATGCTCGCCCTGAATATCTACAACACCTTCTATGGATCCAGTTCTGCTTCACAGGGTGTCGCACAGGCAAAGGCCGTTTTGTTCTTCATTCTTGTCGCAGGCCTTGGCCTTGCCCAGCTTGCCTATACCCGTAAGAGGGAGGTGCAGCAGTAATGAATAAAAGCCAGTCACTGAGCGCAGAACAGAGAAGCAAAACCGTGCTTACGGTTGTGCTTGCTATCATCTCCGTCATTTATGTTCTGCCGGTTCTGACGGTTGTTCTCAACTCATTTAAGCTCAATACGTTTGTCAAGACGGATACATTTGCCATTCCGCGAGGTGAAATGTGGGCAGGCTTCCAGAATTTCATCAAGGGCATGACGTTTGGCAACTATCCTTTCTGGAAGAGCGTGCTGTACAGCACAAGCATCACAATCCTCTCCACGGCTCTGATCCTCCTTTTTACCTCCATGGCGGCATGGTATATTGCAAGAGTCAATTCCGTAGTCTGCAAAGGGATCTATTTTCTGTGTGTATTCTCTATGGTGGTGCCGTTCCAGATGGTTATGTTCACACTGTCCAAAACGGCTGATAAACTGCATCTGAATACCCCATGGACGATACCCATTGTTTACCTCGGGTTTGGAGCAGGCCTTGCGATTTTCATGTTTGTGGGATTTGTCAAATCCATCCCGCTTGAGATTGAAGAAGCTGCTTCTATCGACGGTTGCGGTCCTCTGCGCACTTTCTTCCTGGTTGTATTCCCCATGCTGAAGCCTACCATGATTTCCGTTGGTATTCTGGAAATTATGTGGGTATGGAACGACTATTTGCTTCCATATCTGGTGCTGGATATCAACAAATACCGTACCATTCCCATTCATATCCAGTATCTCAAAGGTTCCTATGGCACAGTTGACCTCGGTGCAACCATGGCATTGATTCTCCTCAGCATTATTCCTGTTATCATCTTTTACCTCGCCTGCCAGAAGCACATTATCAAGGGTGTCGCAGCAGGCGCTGTGAAAGGTTAAGTCTGAAAAAGGTTGTGAAAGTTTAATGATTCGTTCTTCCGGTATTTTAATGCCGATGTCCTCTCTGCCTTCTCCGTACGGAATTGGAACGATGGGCAAAGCGGCGTATGAATTTGTTGATTTTTTAAAGGCTTCCGGGCAGAAATACTGGCAGCTGCTGCCCCTCGGTCCTACCAGTTTTGGTGACAGCCCCTATGCTTCTCCATCTTCTTTCGCAGGTAACCCTTATTATATTGATCTGGATCTGCTGATCAAAGACGGCCTTTTGAAACGCTCTGATGTGAAGCAGATCCCCTGGGGTGATGACCCTGCTGTTACAGATTACAGTGCAGTCTTCGACGGGCGTTATCAGGTGCTTCGCAAAGCCTGCCGGAACGGATATGCCCGTTACGAGCAAGAGATTAACGCTTTCCGCGCAGAGAACGCTTCGTGGCTCGAAAACTATGCACTTTTCATGAGCGTCAAGGATAAGTTCGACGGTGCCTGCTGGCAGGACTGGCCGGATGATGCCATCCGCCTCAGAAAACCTGAGGCGATTGCTGCTTACACGCAGGAGCTGCAGGATGATATCTGCTTCTGGGTCTTTACGCAGTTCCTGTTTTTCAGGCAGTGGAATGCTCTTCGTACCTACGCTGCAGAAAACGGTGTCGGTTTTATTGGCGATGTGCCGATTTACGTTGCCATGGATTCTGCAGATATCTGGAGTGAGCCGCAGTTCTTCCAGCTGGATGAAGATCTCCGGCCGAAAGAAGTCTCCGGCTGCCCTCCGGATGCCTTTAATGATGATGGTCAGCTCTGGGGTAACCCGCTTTATGACTATGACCGTATGAAAGCGGATGGGTTCGGATGGTGGATCCGGAGAATAGAAGGAGTTTCACGCCTGTACGACGTCATCCGGATCGATCATTTCCGCGGCTTTGAAAGCTACTGGGCTGTTCCTGCCGGAGACAAAACAGCAAAAAACGGAATTTGGCGCAAGGGGCCCGGTATGGACCTGGTCGGTGTTCTGACAGGATGGTTCTCCAATCTTACCTTTATTGCCGAGGATCTTGGCTATACAACTCCGGAAGTGATGAAGCTCCTGTCTGATTCCGGTCTGCCCGGAATGAAAGTGCTTGAATTTGCCTTTGATGCCCATGGCGATTCGGCATATCTCCCGCATTGCTGCGCATTTAACAGCAGTATGTATATCGGCACGCATGATAACCACACAGTTCTGGGCTGGGTGGACGATACCTCCCCGAAGGATCTCGCTTTTGCAAAAAAATATGCCCATATCACACCGGACGAAGGCTGGTGCTGGGGCCTGATCCGTACCGGAATGGCATCTCCTTCCAATCTGTTTGTGATGCAGATGCAGGATATTCTGGAACTTCCGGGAAGCTGCAGAATGAATATACCCGGCATTTCCACCGGTAACTGGCGCTGGCGTATGCTGCCGGGGTCTCTGAACCGGAAGCTTGCCAAACGCCTGAAGGATATGACTGTTCTTTATCGCCGCTACGTTCCTGCACCACAGGATGGACATCAGGAATAAACCGTCACCGAATATACGAAAAAATTCCCCAGGAAGGATCAGATTAGTCTAATCCTTCCTGGGGATTGCAATGTTATGTGGTTATTATTATTTCCGGCTTCTGCAAAGCAAGAGGATAATAACAGCCGTCAGCACAGGCCAGAAGAGAATAGGCGCAATACTGCCTTCCATTCCAAAAACTGTATCGTACCAGAGGCTGCTGACAGCACCTGAATTCAACCGGAATAGGGACTGGGAGGGTACCAGCCCGGAGTTTGGCAGACCGAGCAGAATATTCTGTGTATAGTTCCATCCGGTATGTGCCGCAATGGCAAACCAGATGCTGTTCAGGGAATTCAGAAGAATGCTCAAGCAGAACCCGACAGTATAGGAGGTCAGCAGGGATACCGGAGAAACACCGCTGTTGCTGCTGTGTGCCAGCATAAAGAGCAACGGATTGACCAGTACAGCAAAAGCAAGCCCATACCGCTCCTGAAGAGCACCCATTACATATCCTCGGAACAGCAGCTCTTCTGCTGCACTCTGAAGCAATACAAAAGCAACAGCTATGATCAGAAAAAGGGGAGAAGCTCTGTGGCAGCATAAGGAGAAATCCCCGTGCAGTACTGCAGGACCTGCACAGCATAGAATGGCTGCAAACCCGGTGAGTAGCCCTACCAACGCCGTTTTAGCGTTATTTCCCTGCATTCCGTTTTTTTTCGAGGAGGCAAACCCCGCAAAAAGCTCAGGTTCCGCTATGTGTGTAAAGACGCATACAGACAACAGAACCGGTAAAAACGGCAAATAGGCAGCGACAAGCTGTTTCCAGGCGCTGTCGTCGAGTACGGACAGTGGTTTCACAATCAGCACCTGTCCAATCAGAAAGGAACCGTACAGGATTACGAAAGCGGCAAAGGCTACAAAAAAAACCTGGTGCCGGATCGTATTCATTTGTTTTTCCCGATGTTTCTGGATCATCTGGTTCTATCCTCTATAAAGCAATTTGAATGGGATCAGTTCTATTTTCTTGACAAATGATGCCCGGACGAATACAATATCCCCAATCTTGATTAGTAAGGAAGAAAGATCTGTGAGCACGATTACGGAATTATTCGGGATCAATGTTTTTAACGAAGCTGTTATGCAGCAGCGCCTGCCGGAAGATGTTTTTACCCAGGTTCTCCGGGCAAAAAATGAAGGAAAACGGCTGAGCCCGGAAGCGGCAGATGTCATCGCAAATGCTATGAAGGAATGGGCTATCGAAAAAGGAGCCACCCATTTTACACACTGGTTCCAGCCGATGACAGGGATTACCGCAGAAAAACATGACAGCTTTATTTCCCCTGCCCGCAACGGAAAGGTTCTGATGGATTTTTCCAGCCGTGAACTGATTCAGGGAGAGCCGGATGCATCGAGCTTTCCTTCGGGCGGCCTTCGTGCAACATTTGAAGCGAGGGGATATACTGCCTGGGATCCTACCTCCTATGCTTTCCTGAAAGACAATGTCCTCTGCATTCCGACGGCTTTCTGTTCCTACGGGGGCGAAGCACTTGACATGAAGACACCGCTTCTTCGCTCCATGGAGGCAATCAATCGTCAGGGCTTGAGGATTATTCGTCTGTTTGGCAATCATACAGCGAAAGCGATCCGGCCGACGGTCGGCGCCGAACAGGAATATTTTCTCATCGACAAAAGAGTTTATGACAAGCGCAAAGACTTGATTTATACCGGGCGTACCCTTTTTGGCGCACTGCCCCCGAAAGGCCAGGAGCTGTCTGATCATTATTTTGGGACGATCAAACCCCGTGTTGCCGCGTTTATGAAGGAGTTGGACGAAGAACTCTGGAAGCTCGGTATCATGGCAAAGACGGAGCACAATGAAGCAGCTCCGGGGCAGCATGAACTTGCCTGCGTATATACAACAGCCAACATAGCAGTCGACAACAACCAGCTTACCATGGAGACAATGCAGAAGGTCGCCCGAAAGTATGACATGGTCTGCCTCCTCCATGAAAAGCCGTTTGAAGGGATCAATGGGAGTGGGAAACACAACAACTGGTCCATTTCCACAGACGAGGGAGAAAATCTTCTCGAGCCGGGAGATACGCCGTCCGAAAATGCGCGTTTCCTTCTGATGCTTTGCGCTGTGATACAGGCAGTGGATGATTATCAGGATATTCTGCGTCTCTCCGTTTCTTCTGAATCGAATGACTGCCGCACCTGCGGAGCAAATGAAGCGCCTCCGGCTATCCTGTCCATGTTTATCGGTGGAGAACTGGAAAGCATCTTGACGGCTATTGAGCATGATGAATTTTATGGCGGCACCAGCCATGAAGAGTTTAAAGTCGGTGTTCACGTACTTCCGAAGTTCCCGAAAGATTCTACTGACCGGAATCGTACCTCTCCGATGGCTTTCACGGGCAACAAGTTCGAATTCCGTATGCCCGGTTCCATGCAGTCGCTTTCAGGGCCGAATGTTGTGCTGAATACAGCGGTGGCGGAGTCCTTCCGGCAGTATGCGGATCTTCTGGAACAGTCTGAAGATTTTGAAAAGGATCTCCATGATCTGTTGAAAAGCGTCATAGCTCGCCACAAAAGGATTATTTTTAACGGTAACAACTACGGCCGGGAATGGGAGGAGGAAGCTGCAAGACGCGGTCTACTGAATCTGAAATCCCTGCCGGATTGCGCACCTGCTTATCTGGCAGTGAAGAACATCAAGCTCTTTGCTGATCATAATGTCTATACCGGGACCGAGCTCCACGCACGCTATGAGATTACGCTAAGTACTTACACCAAGCTGATGACAGTGGAAGCCTTGACCATGCTGAACATGGCTCGCAGGGAAATCCTCCCTGCCGTCAGCAGGTTTTCCGGAGAACTTGCCCGTATCGCAAACGAAAAGCATGCCTGTTCTCCGTCGCTTGACTGCAGTTATGAAATTGCAGTTGCTTCAGAAGTCAGTGAGCTTCTGGCGTCTGCTATGCAGAAGACAGATGCCCTCGGTCAGGCTATCAAAGGTGCAAAGCAGATTGAAGGATCCTACGAAAATGCGAGATATCATCGGGATGTGATCTTCCAGAAGATGGAGGATCTGCGGCGTGTTTGTGATAAACTCGAACGGTTGACATCCAGGGAAGTTTGGCCCTTCCCAGTGTACGGAGATATTCTTTTCAGCGTAAAATAAGGGAGACAGCCTGATGAGAAACCAGTCTGTTTCAGGAAAAAGGAATCATAACAGCGGGAGGGCTTGTGCCCTCCCGTTTCTGTTGCAGTATTATTCTACAGTGTAGCCATGCTCTATGAGTGCTGCGGTCAGAGCGTTGCCATGCGCTTCTCCGCCGACCTCGCACGCAATGTGAACTGTCGTCTGGTTTGGCTTCAGGTCAGTCTTCAGTCGGTCATGCTCGATAGCGAGAATGTTTGCGCCGGCGTCGGCAATCAGTTTGAGCAGCTTTACGAGGCTGCCCGGTTTATCAAGTAATGTCACAGAGAACTTCAGGCGTCTGTGCCGTGCGAAAAGCCCCTGTTCGATGATATTCTGTATAAAGCTGACATCTATATTGCCGCCGGAAAGCAGGCAGACAACTTTCTTACCGCTCACGTCGATTTTTCCACTCAGAATCGCTGCGACTGGAGCTGCTCCTGCAGGCTCCACAATCTGCTTGCAGCGCTCCATGAGCAGCAGAATGGCATCCGCAATTTCCGTGTCCGAAACCGTCACAACTGCGTCTGCATACTTTCGGATCAGAGGCACTGTAATGTCTCCGGGTGCTTTGACGGCAATCCCATCTGCAATCGTCGAGGCAGTTTCTGTTGTGACAAGCTCGCCTGCAGCAAAACTTTGTGCAATAGCGTTTGCACCTTCTGCCTGTACGCCGCAAACCGCAACAGAGGGATTTACCTGCTTCACCGCGGCAGCAATTCCGGAAAGTAGCCCTCCTCCGCCGGCAGGCACGATAATCATGTCAGCATCGGGCAGATCCTCCAGGATCTCGAGGCCGAGCGTTCCCTGTCCGGCAATAACCTCCTTGTCGTTATAGGGGTGAAGGAAAACAGCACCGTCTTCTCTGCAGATTCTGCAGGCTTCCGCATAGGCATCATCATAACAGTCTCCTGCCAGAACAACTTTTGCCCCGTATCCTTCTGTAGCCTGCACTTTGACAATCGGTGCTGCCTTCGGCATAACAATTGTTGCAGGGATCTGGAATTTATGTGCAGCATATGCAACACCCTGTGCGTGGTTTCCTGCACTCGACGCTACAACAGGAGCTGCTTCACCGCGCTCCACCATACAGGCAATTTTATTGCTTGCACCGCGTATTTTAAAAGATCCTGTTTTTTGCCGGTTTTCGCATTTCAGATAGACTTCTCCGCCGGTCATAGCTGAAAAAGTGGAAGAGGGATCAAGTTCTGTGTGATGCAGAATCGGGGCCAGCCGCGTTCTCGCCCGCCAGATTTCACTGATGCTGATATCTGTCATTTAAGTCTCTCCTTTTTTCTGCAGGATTTTATGTATTTCCTATTCTATCCCATACGGGAGAAGAATTCAACAGGAAACATCAGAAAAGAACTGAAACTAAAAAGAAAATAGTTGTCAAAATTTTGAAAACTATTTGTTGCAAATTAGCCACAATAGGTGTATCATAGACAAGGCGTACTATACCTTTACAGTTCGCAATCTGTACCTCAAAAAGGAGGAGTACTATGAAAAATAGAAAAAGAAAAAAATCCGGAAGAGTAATCGCTGTGCTGCTGTTTTTAATTCTTGCTGCAGCGATTGTTCTTGCCGCAGTATGGTTTGGTGTGTTAAAAGATGTTATTCTCCCGCCGAGTACGGAACAGGCATCTGTTGATACATCCGAAGCTGTTCCGGCAGAGCCGGCTGCAACACCTGAACAGGTTGCAGAACCGACTCCTGAACCCACCCCGGAGCCTACCGCTGAGCCAACTCCGGAGCCTGTAAAAACGCTTTCCTACAGTTCTTCCTATACACCGCTCGGAACCGGTATGATTTCTTCCGGCGAATATGAAGGTGTTTCTTTTCGCGAAAACATACGCGTAACGGATGCAGGTGGTAAGGAACTCTCCGTTTCCGAGGATGGGAAATCAGTTGGCACGCTCTCTCTTGACGGATATGTTACCGGCCTTGTTAAGCTTAGTGACGGCCGCGTCGGTGCCCTGTCATGGATTGACAATGCGCAGAAGCTTTTCATCCTGAATGCAGCTTCTGATGCCGTTGAGGAGACGGTTGATCTACCCTCGTCGGCAGTCTGCTTTGCCGATGGCTGTGAGCCTTATTCTTATTACTATTCCGACGGTGTGAATTTCTACGGAGTGGACCTCGCGACAAAAAGCGAGAAAGTCCTGTTCAACTGGACGGCGGTGGACGTCAGCGGAACACGCGTTTCCGCCATCAACACGGAGGACGGCAATGTTTTTCGCTGCCTGGTAAATGCCTGGCGTGATGATCTGTTGAGCTATGAGGCCAGTTTCGTGACGATCACAGGCTCCGAGAATGCCCCTGCGGAAAAGAAGGAACTTGTCCTTCTTTCCGGAAGCCCGATGGATACCCTGCAGGATGCCATTGTTTCTTTCAACCGCAGCCATGATGACACACGTATTGTTCTCAGAACACTCGGCCAGGCATCCGAAGCCAATCCGCTTGCCGCACTGCGGAAGATTGCCCGGGAAGAGGGAAAGATGCCTGATCTGATCGACCTGACCGGTATGCCGTATCAGACCCTTGCTTCTTCCGGACTGCTGGAAGATCTTACTCCCTACCTGGAGCAGGACGGAGAACTGACTCTCAACGCGCTCGTTCCGCAGGTATTTTCAGCGCTGCAGGTTAACAGTAAAATCTATGGCACGGCATCCGGCTTCAGCCTAACGACGGTTCTCGGTCCGAGCCGTGTTCTGAAAGGGATGGACGGCTGGACGTTCCAGCAGTATAACAACATATCTTCCACCCTGGGTGACGGGAACTACGCTTTTGGCTCAGCCGACACGCAGGCCAGCCTGCTCTACGATGTGCTCGGCATGAATCTCAATCGCTTTGTGAACTGGAATGATCTTACCTGTCATTTTGACAATACGGATTTTTCGAGAATTCTTGAGTTTATCAAACGTCTCCCCGCAGAGCCGAGAGGCACGAATGATGCTGAACAGATTCAGAGTAAGGTCCAGCTCCTTTATCGCGCGCCTCTTTATAAACCGCAGGATGCTGTGAATGCCGCTGCCATCGTTCCGGACCCGGTCATTATCGGGCTCCCTGTTTTCGATGGTGCAGGGAATACCCTTACCCTGCATCGGGACTTTGCCATGACAGTCGACTGCACTGATAAGGATGCTGCATGGCAGTTTATCAGAGAGAAACTGACGATGGCCGGGCAAGCCAACAGCTGGCTTTTCCCGACCAATGAATCGGCTTTTGAAGCGGTTCTCTCCGCAGCCGGTGAGCAGGCGGAACTGACACGAACCATCCTCAGCCATGCTGCACCGATCGTTGAAGATTCCGAAATATACAATCTTGTCCTCGACACCGCTGCGGATTATTTCGCAGGGAACGGAAATTCCGAATCCGCTGCACAGAAGGTACAGGCAGCTGTAAGTGGCTATCTGGAGTCACTGAAAGTCTGACGGAAGATCCTGAATGATTCACAAAAGCTCGGCAGTTACCTGCCGAGCTTTCTGCATTCCAGATAATACCGTTTTTCTGCTGCGTGCCCGATTGAAAAACTCTTTTTTGGGTAAGGGCCGTCCCTGACGATACTGTCAAAAAGGGTCGTTTTATCCAGAGCCGGCAGCAGGATTGCAGCACAGTTTTCCCGGCTGCCCATTTCCACTGCGGCATCGTCATTGTGGATATAGTCGATGGTTCCGCCATGTACTGCGAGATAATCTCTCAAAAACCGGTCTGTCCGCTCAATCAGCGCAGCATACCCTTCTCCCTCGTTTTGCTCCATACGCACAACCTGAGTTCCGAATTGCCGTATAAAATCCGCTGTATCTGTCCCAAAGAGGACTCGGTGAATCGGTTCAAACACAATAGACTCATCGTTGATGTTCACGATTTCAGCCAGCGCATATCGGTCGCCGCATTTTTTCGCAGTGGCAAGGCTGTGGTTGCCATCACCCATAGCGAGGACAACCGGCGCAGAATCCCGATACCGTGCATTTGCATCGTCTGTAAGCTGCTGAAATGCCTGGTCGATTCGGTCGGCCGCAGATCCGGTAATCTGCCTGCCGACAAGATGCCCTCCTCCGCAGTTGAGCTCGAAGTCATACAATACAGGACCCGGCTCTACACTGTTGAAAACACAGTCCTTCGGATCGTTGATAAATATCATAATATGGGGCATTTCCAGAGGGGCACCGCTTCTGATTCTGACTCTTGCGGGAAGCCGTTCTTCAACAGTTCCCTCCGTTGCGCGGATCGGTGAAACGGAGTCCCTGCTGTAGTCATAAAGGTCAAGATCCACCAGCCCCACTAGCCCACGCCTTACCACACCGGAAGGAAGTGTTCTCTCTACATAAATATAACTGTCACGGACTTCCGTAAATACACCGTTTTCCAGATATTCCTGCATGACACGATGGATAGCTTTGCTCTCTTTTTCGATGTCCTTTGCAAGATAGGCTTCCGGCAGCATCATGCGCAGCGTGCTGGGAGCGCTTCCGACAAAGCCGTCAAGCGCATCCCAGTATTCCGGCTCGGCAGAGTGCTGGTCGCATGCAATGACACTCCATTTTTCCATGTCCACCGAAGAGGACGGAATCAGGATATCAGCTCTGTTAAATATCATTTTGTTCCGAAGATTCGGTCGCCCGCATCTCCAAGACCGGGAACGATGTAACCGTGATCGTTCAGTTTTTCATCAAGTGCTGCAACAAAAATGTCCACATCGGGATGATCAGCCTGCATTTTGGCAACGCCTTCGGGAGCTCCGATGACACACATCAGTTTAACGTGCTGTACACCCGCTTCCTTCAGGAAAGTAATTGCCGCAGAAGCGGAACCGCCTGTTGCCAGCATCGGGTCAACTACAATGACATCACGCTCTGTGATATCGGGGGGCATTTTGAAGTAGTATTTTACGGGTTTTAGTGTATCCGGGTCGCGGAACAGCCCAATGTGCCCTACTTTGACGTTCGGGATCATATTGACCATCCCGTCAACAAGGCCGAGGCCTGCGCGCAAAATCGGCACAATAGCGAGCTTTTTCCCGGCAATGCGTTTGCAGTGTGCAATCGCTACAGGGGTTTCCACATCAACGTCTTCCAGCGGAAGATCGCGGGTGCACTCATAGCACATCAGCATGGCAATCTCGGAAATTAGCTCACGGAACTCCTTAACACTTGTGCGCTTGTCTCTCAGAATCGATAGCTTATGCTGGATCAGCGGATGATCGAATACAAATACTTTGCTCATTGGTCAACACTCCTGTATATTAAATTATTTGGGAATACAAATAGTTAGGATTTAGGATCTTCCTCGCTGGCCAGACGTGCCTGACGCTCTCTTTCAGCCTGTGAAAGCCTGAGATAGACCGGCAGCAAGCTGTCAGCGTTACCGGCGGTTTTCCCCTGGGCTGCCATGGCGACACCCCATGCGCTCTGCATCACGAGATTCGAAGGCGCTTCCCGCCATGGGATCCCATTGGCTGAGAAGTATGCTGCCGTGATTTTTGCTCCATCGCCAACCAGAAAGACGCTCTCGCCAAGATTTTCCGTTTCACGGCCCAGTTCCTCAAGCGAAAGTGCTCTGTCTGCCGTCAGCCTTACCGGGGCACCGTTCTGGATTCGGAACATGGCATGGTATATCTGGTTTCTCCTCGCATCCATCACTGCACAGACGGTTCCGCCCGCTGAAACCCCGTGCCACGCCATGGCCTCCAGCGTTGAGACACCTGTGCACGGTTTTTCCAGAGCCCATGAAAGGCCTTTAACTGTTGCAATGCCGATACGTATGCCTGTAAAAGACCCCGGCCCATGTGCACACGCAATCAGGTCGATATCTTTCAGCGAAACACCGGTGTTTTTCAGCATGTCTTCCGCCATTGGCAGCAGGGTTCTGCTGTGTGTGAGTCCGCTGCACTGGATTGATTGTGCAAACAGTTCCCCGTCACGTACCAGTGCTGCGGAAGCAGCTTTCGCGGAAGATTCAAAAGCAAGCGTCAGCATATGGTTATTCTCCTCGAGCAGTCACCGGTCTTCTCAATGGTTACATTAATCTCATCACCGAAGAAGGCATCTCGTACATTTTCGCTCCATTCCACGGCACACACGGCTCCGCGGTTCAGATAATCCTCCCAGCCGATATCGAAAAGCTCATCTGCCGAAGCAAGCCGGTACATATCAAAATGAATCAGTTCCCTCTCACCGGGATACTCATTCACAATGGTGAAGGTAGGGCTCGAAACATGTGCATCAAGGCCCATCCCGCGCGCCATCCCACGTACAAATGCCGTTTTGCCCGCTCCGAGGTCACCATACATGGCAACTACGCTGCCACCCTTGAGGTCCTTGGCAAAAGCAGCTCCGATATTCTCGGTTTCTTTTTCACTGTTGCTGATAAATTCTGTCAATACATACTCCTGGCCGTTCTCCGGCCGAATACGAATTTTTATTTCGTTCACATTATACCACGCTTGACGCCGTTGCGTAAAGTGCAATCTTGTGATAAAATGGGAAACCGCAATGAATCAGCGTATTCAGAAAGGTGGTGCCCTGAAATCAAAAAATTCAGGCCATATATAAAACAGTTCTTTGATCGGGCGGATATCTTCCTGCTCACTATCTGTACGGTAAGTTCCATCTACGGCATCTTCATGGTGCGTCGGGCGGTTCTTGCAATGGATGGCAGTACATTTCTTTCCAACCCGACCAAGTATATTCTCGTTCAGGTTTTTTCCATGTTTATCGGCATTGGTGCTTTCGTTGTTATGACGGTTATTGACGCGGATATCCTGGGTGAACAGTGGCGAATTCTCTGTATAGTAAATGTGGGCCTCATCATTGCACTTGTTATATTCGGGGCGGATGACGGCACCGGCAATAAAGCATGGATTCGTTTCGCTGGGATTGGGGTCCAGCCGTCAGAAGTTATTAAAATCCTCTATATTATTGTCTGTGCCAAACAGATGACTTACCTGAAAGAATATAAAGACATTAATTCGCTTTTCTCTGTTGTGCAGATGGCGGGTCACTTTGCGATGGTTTTTGCCATGATTGTCGTTGTCTCGGCTGACCTTGGCTCTGCGTCGATTCTGCTGTTTGTTTTTCTGGTGATGTTTTTCTGCCTGGGGGTAAAGCTTTACTGGTTTGCTCTGGGCGGGGCGGCGGTTGCTGCAGTAATTCCCGTTTTATGGACGTATTTCCTTAAAGATTATCAGAAGAAAAGGCTGCTCTCTCCGTACGATCCCAGCATCGACCCTGATGGCTGGGGGATCTCCTGGCAAACCACTCAGAGTAAGCTCACCCTGGCTTCCGGACGTCTGACCGGGGTTGATGCCGAGCACACTCGTACGGTCTTTACCGGCAAGCATACCGATTTTATTTTTTCCACCACGGGGGAAACACTCGGAATGCTGGGATGCCTTGTGGTTATTGCACTGCTGGTAGTTATTATTATCCATGTTGCAAGGGTTGGGCTCCACTGTGGCAGAACTTATGACATGCTCATCTGTATGGGCATCGCAGGAGCGATGGCAGCACAGATGTTTATCAATATCGGCATGTGTATCGGTATCACACCGGTTATCGGCATTACGCTTCCGTTTTTTAGTTATGGAGGCTCCTCTATGGTTACAATGTATGCCGCTGCGGGCATTGTATCCGGAATTAAATTCAAGTTGAAACCGCAGCACTCCATTTATGCATGACAGCAGCGGAAATCTCAGTTCCGTTTGAAAGGAAGTTGATACTTTGATTGACAGGCATTCACTGAAATCCCGAGCCTGGGAGGTTTGCACAAAGGCAGTTCCCAGTGTTATTATCGCAGGACTGCTCTATTCCCTTCTTTCCCTTATAGTGAGTTCACTTTCTGCAAGGCTGATGGGCAGTGGTATTACATCCTCGGATGTAAGTCGTATCGTAGATGCCTATCAGGACGGCAATTACAGCTATGTTATCTCTTATGCATCCCGGTTTCAGCCCTCCGGCCTCGCTTCTCTGATCGATATGGCGCTGCAGTTTGTCATGATGATCGTCTCTGCCGGTTTTGTCATTTTTATTCTGAATACTGTCCGCAGTACCAATGCTGCCTACGGCAATTTGCTGGACGGTTTTTCCATTGCCGGCCGTGTGATTCTTTTAAATATCGTCGAAGGGATTCTGATTTTCCTGTGGAGTCTTCTGCTGGTGGTGCCGGGGATTATAGCCGCCTATCGCTACCGTCTGGCACTCTATATTCTGATTGACCATCCTGAGAAGACCGTTATCCAATGCATCCGTGAGAGCAAAGAGATGATGCGCGGACATAAGGCAGAGCTTTTTCGGCTTGATCTCTCCATGATCGGGTGGCTTCTGCTCGACATGTTTGTGCCTTTCGCTGCAGTGTGGACGGCACCATACACCAATACGGTCTGGGCGATGTATTACGAGGCACTTTCCAACCGTACCTCGCAGGAAGCATGGTCGTTTAATCCGGATTTGTGATTCTCCGGCAGTAATCTGGAACAGTATTATTTCCTCTGCAATTTGTACAACCTGTACAAATTGCAGAGGTTATTTTTGTGCAATCTGACATTCGTGTTTTTCTTGACCATTCGTCTCCCGGGAATTAAAATATTTTTATCGGATTCATCAGGGCATTTCCCTGGGAATGTGAGTAAAAAAATGTTTTGGAGGTAAACCACATGAAGAAATTCCTGACCCTCGCACTGGCACTTGTTATGCTTGTTGCTCTGGCTTGCCCTGCTGCACTGGCAGAGGAAAAGTCGGAGTACAATGTCACGGTTCTCGTATGGAAGTTTGACGACACATATGGCTCTTCTGTCCGCCAGGGCATGCTGAAATGGGCTGAGATCATCGGCGACGAGCTCGGTGTGAAGATCAATCTTGACATGCAGGATGCCGGTGACGACATGGCAAAGCAGGTCGAGCAGGCTGACCAGGCTGTCAGCAAGAAGCCTGATTTTGTTATCATCAACCTCGCAGAGCCTGCAGGTGGCCAGACCCTCGTTGACAAGTTCACCGAAGCTGGCATTCCTTTCCTGTTCTACAACATTCCGCCTTCTGAAGAAACCTATGACTCTGTTGTGAAAGACTCCGGTGCTTTCTTTGTCGGCACTCTGCCCCGTGAAGCGGGCGACATGCAGGGCGAAATCCTTGCAGATCTGTGGGCTGCCGATCCTGCTGCAATCGACCTGAACGGCGACGGCACAATCCAGTTTGTTGAGTTCAAGGGCGTTGCCAACAATCCGGAAGCTATTGCACGTACACAGTACTCTGAAGAGACTGCTGTTGAACTGGGTGTTCCTCTTGAAATGGTTACTGATATCATTGTTGCCGACTGGGATACCACCAAGGCAAATGATGCTATGCTGTCCACTTGGCAGGCACATCCGGAGCTTGAGCTTGTCTTCGCCAACAATGACGATATGGCCATCGGTGTCATCGCAGCTCTGAACCAGTCCGGCTACAACACAGGCAATGCTGGTGATCCAGCCATCACGGTTATCGGTGTTGATGCAACCGATGCTGCTATTGAAGCCATCAGAGCCGGTCGTATGACTGCTACTGTTAAGCAGGACGGCGATGCAATGGGCGAAGCAAACATCCGCTTCATGATGAACTGGCTGCTGAACGGCACATGGTATGAAGGCCTGGAAGACATGTACAAGCTGAATGATGACGGTTGCTCTGTCTTCATTCCGTATGCCAAGATCACTGCTGATTCTGTAGCTTAATCGATCTCTGGGATAAAGCTGATTTTTAGATTCTTCGACTGTTCCGGCGGCTTCGGTCGCCGGAATAGTTTTGAGAGTTTTCTCTGTGAAATAAAGCTGAAAAGTGGTGATACTGACAATGCCTGAAATAAAAGAAAAGCCAGCAGAACCGTTTCTGCTGGAAATGATAGATATTGATAAGGAGTTCCCAGGGGTCAAGGCTCTTGACCATGCTATGCTGAAACTGAGAGCGGGTACAGTCCATGCACTCATGGGAGAAAATGGCGCAGGAAAATCTACATTGATGAAATGCCTTTTCGGCATTTATACGCTCGATGGCGGCACTGTCACAATGAATGGGCAGCCGGTGGCATTTACCAGCCCCCGTGATGCTCTTGATAACGGAGTGGCGATGGTGCATCAGGAACTTAACCAGGTTCTGCGTCGGAATGTCATGGAAAACATGTGGCTGGGCCGTTTTCCGACCAACAAACTTGGAATAGTAGACGAAAAGAAAATGTACGAGGAAACCAAAGAGGTTTTCGAGCGTCTTGAAATAGATGTTGATCCGAAGCAGATTATCGGCGAGCTTTCCGTTTCCAAACGTCAGATGGTGGAAATCGGGAAGGCAGTTTCCTATAATGCAAAAATTCTTGTGCTCGATGAGCCGACCAGCTCTCTTACGGAAGACGAAGTGGAACATCTCTTCCGCATTATGAAGCGTCTGACGGCAGAAGGTGTCGGGATTATTTATATCAGCCATAAAATGGATGAAATCCTGAGTATTTCCGATGAAGTTACCATCATGCGTGACGGTAAATGGATTACAACCCGCGATGCCGAAGGACTTACAAAAGCCGAGATCATCCGCCTGATGGTCGGCCGCGAAATGACCAATCAGTTCCCGCCGAAAAACAACAAAATCGGGGATGTCCTCCTGGATGTGAAAAACTTCTCCGGCCGATATGAGCCCACCTGCCATGATGTTACCTTCCAGCTCCACAAGGGCGAGGTGCTTGGAGTGGCAGGGCTTGTCGGTTCCCGCCGGACGGAGCTGCTCAACTCACTTTTCGGGTATTATACATGCGGTGGTGGTGAGATGGTGATGCAGGGCAAACCCATCAGCAATGTCACCACAGATGAAGCCAGAAAAAACGGCTTTGCCCTGATTACGGAAGAGCGCCGTGCAACCGGAATTTTCGGGGAGAATACTATCCTCTTCAATTCGATTATCGCCAATGTGGACAGCTATGGCAAGCCCCTTCTGAATGGAAAACAGATGGACAAAGATACCGACTGGGTAATCGATTCTATCAAGGTCAAAACGCCATCCAAGAAAACGCATATTAAAAGCCTGTCCGGCGGTAACCAGCAGAAGGTTATTATTGGCCGCTGGCTTCTTACCGAGCCGGATGTGCTCCTCCTGGATGAACCGACACGAGGGATTGATGTCGGCGCAAAATATGAGATCTATCAGCTGATTCTGAATCTGGCTGAGCAGGGAAAAGGCGTCATGATGGTTTCTTCCGAAATGCCCGAGCTTCTCGGCATTTGTGACAGAATTCTGGTCATGTCAAACGGCCGGCTTGCGGGTATTGTTGAGCGTGGAAAGGACTTTGGTAATATCCCGGGAGAACAGGAAACTATTATGGCTCTGGCGGCCAAGTATGTATGATGAGGTGAATGAAGATGCGTAAAACAAGAATTGTCAGTATCATCATGCTGGCTGTGCTGCTGATTGGCATTGCCTGTGTAGCATATGGTGTTACTGGTACAAATATCTATGTCAATGCCGTTAATATGATGGGCAGTGACAAGAAAACAGCCATGTCGCTCATCCAGAGCCCTGACAAGCTCACGGAAATCGGCTCCGTCTCCAAAATCGGGGCAGACAATATGAAGAGCTTCCTGAAGAGCTTTGGCCTGGATGCCGGTGTGGTGGATAAGGCGGTAGATGAACGTGCTGCGTTTGAAACTGCGCAGGCGAATGCCAAAAACCGCGATCTGTTCTTCGCCTACGCGCAGAGCGTGGATGACACTGTCACGGAAGAGAACTATAATGACCTGATCAAGGATCATGACCGCAGCGATGCTATGCGTAAAGACATGGCAATGCAGGAGCTGGGTATTACCGATGATGCGGTTTATGATGACCTTGCCGGCAATGAGACTCTCCTTGAAATGTATCGCGAAAATCTGCCGAAGCTCCTTGAGAACAAACATATGACCAATGCGATCCAAATCCAGTTTATCGGTGTCGTGCTGGTCGTTATGGCTCTGGCTTACTTCCTGATTCAGGCGATGGACATCAAGCCCCGTCCCCGTACCAGGGCAATCAATCCGAAGGTTACCAAAGCCACTACGTTCCTGCTGAACTATGCTCTGTTCATCATCATGGGTCTGATTCTGGTGGTCGTTTCAATCATCCGGATTGACTTCCTGAGCATGAACAACATTCTTAACATTCTTCAGAATGCTTCCACCAAAGGTATTCTGGCACTCGGATGCGCCGGTTTGATTGTTCTTGCCGGTACCGACCTTTCCATCGGCCGTGTGCTGGGTATTTCCGCTGCAGTTACAGCCTCCCTGGTGCAGTCAACCACTTATGCAAGCCGCATGTATCCTACAATGGTTTCCTCACTTGGCAATCTTGGCCTGCTGATTCCGCTGTTTGCCTCGATTGCGGTTGCAGTGGCTTTCAGCATGATCAACGGTTTCGGTGTTGCAAAGCTGCACCTGCATGCATTCATCGTCACCCTCGGTACACAGCTGATTGCCTACGGTGTCAACTGCCTGTACATCGAATCTCAGCCGTCTGGTACTGCACAGGCCCTTTCCACCTTTGACTCGAATTTCCTGAATGTTGCTGCCGGCGCTATCTATATCGGCGGCATCCGTATCCCGCTGGTTGTGCTGTACTTCCTCGCACTTGCAGCCCTTGTCTGGGTGATCTGGAACAAAACTAAACTCGGCAAGAATATGTTTGCTGTTGGTGGGAATACTGAAGCTGCCGCGGTATCCGGCGTTAATGTGGCAAAAACCATTATGCTCGTTTACCTGATGGCCGGTGTTCTCTACGGTATTGCATCTTTCCTTGAGGCAGCGCGCATCACGTCTGTCGGTGCCAATACGGGTCTGAACTACGAGACAGATGCGATCAGTGCCGTCGTTGTCGGCGGTGTGTCGTTCTCAGGTGGTGTCGGTACAATCCAGGGTGTTGTAATCGGTGCGGTTATCCTGCAGGCTATCGTTTACGCGCTGCAGTTCCTCGGGGTTAACCCGTACATCCAGTACATTATCCGTGGTCTGATCATCATCCTGGCGGTTTCGATCGACGTGCGCAAGTACATCGTGAAGAAGTAATGCAGTACGATTCCGATACCCTTGCTGCCCGCGCAGAGAAGGAAGAAGCGGAGGCCCGTTCGGCAAAATCCTCTTCGGAAGGGCAGAAGCTGCCGAGGCGTTATAAGCTGTACGACAGGATCAAAGATAACGTCTCACTGCGTACAATTGATATAGTCATTATCAGCACCTCGGCGCTCATTATTATCGCTTTGATTTACGGTATCCTTACTGCAACCCCGCCGCAATAAACAACAACAGAACAAGGCTCTCCTTTCCGGTTTTCTTCCGGTTCGGGAGAGCCTTTTTTGGTATCTTCGGATATTACGGAGTTTTTTCCTGTTCAATATACGGGGCGGAGCGCATCTGCTCAAGTGCATCCTCCACTTCTGCCCGGAACTCCTTCGAGGAAGTCCGCAACACTCCGGCACGGAGCGCTGTCAGCCGGATCAGCGAGTCGGACGTCACCACCCGTACCGACTCATCCTTTCCGATTTCATCGGCAAGCCACTCAATATACAGGTCGGCACTTTCATTCTCGCGTGTGTAGGCGATATGCAGGTTGGCTGAATCATATCGTTCACCCTCTCCGCCCGGGACCTTATAGGCGTCAAAAACAAGCACAGTCTCTTTCCCGGTGAATCCGCTGAAATTGATCATCAGTTCAATCAGCTTTTCGCGAGCGGAATCCAGGCTTTCTGTGGCCAGCTTTTTCAGCTCGTCCCAGGCAAAAATCAGGTTATATCCGTCAACAATCAGGCGTTCTTTTCTCGGCTGAAAGCTCAGCCGGGTGTCGCGCTTCCCATTCACAGTGGGTGAGGCATATTGCTTGCGTCGGATCGGGCCGAACTCCCGTTCCATGATGGCTTCGAGCTCTTTCTCGTCAATGGAGACAGCCCTGTTCCGCTCTGCCCGTGCAGGGGAGGAATCCGCCTCAACAGGATCGCGGCAGTTCGCTGGAGCGAAAGTAGCCGGGAGATGCATGTAGTTCGGAACCTGGTTCCATTTGACATTGAATCCGGCACCGTGAGCGCAGAAGATGCTGTCCGGCGGGTTTTCCAGATCTTTTTCCGGGTCATACTGCGTCTCGTCTATCACTGCTTTTGCATTCAGGCAGGGGCGATAGCCATCCAGCCGGCATGCAAACTTTCCCTTACCGCCGGTATAAGCCGCCACCTCACTGCCGTATCCGGTCATAGCTGCGGCTGGAGCCGTCCCCGTCAGGACGGACCGGCTGCCGATCGTTTCTGGTGTGCTGTGTTCTCCACCCATCTGCCGGATATCAGAGATCGCCCGCCCGATCTGCTCTGCCGGCACTTCCAGCCGGAACCGGTAAAACGGCTCCAGGAGGATGTTCTCAGCACACATCAGGCCTTGCCGCACAGCTCGATAAGTAGCCTGGCGGAAATCCCCGCCCTCGGTGTGTTTCAGGTGGGCCCGCCCGGCAGTGAGTGTGATTTTCATGTCGGTAATAGGGGCGCCGGTCAATACGCCGCGGTGTTCTTTTTCCTCCAGATGCGTAAGAATGAGCCGTTGCCAGTTCAGATCCAGGTCATCAGTACTGCACGCTGTGTCAAAAATCAGCCCGCTTCCCGGTTCTCCGGGTTCCAGCAGCAGATGCACTTCCGCATAATGCCGAAGCGGTTCATAATGCCCTACACCTTCAACAGGTGCGGCAATGGTTTCTTTATATAGGATATGCCCCTGGCTGAAGGTAACATCAAGGTCAAAGCGTTCCTTTATGATCTTCTGCAGAACCTCCGTCTGCACGGTGCCCATCAGCTGCAGCCGGATTTCATCGAGTGCCGGATCCCACACCGGATGGAGCGTCGGGTCCTCTTCTTCCAGCATCTGTAGTCGGGGGAGAACAGAACGAAGATCCGTCCCCTTCGGGAAGTCCAGCCGGTAGACAAGTACAGGCTCCAGCACAGGCAGGTCTGAGTCCGGCTCGATGCCAAGTCCCTGTCCGGGCCATGTGCCGGACAGTCCAACAACCGAACAGACCGTGCCTGCAGTTGCCTTTTCCATTGTCTCATATTTCAGCCCGGAGTAACACCGTATTTCGGCAATCTTCTCTTCCAGAGCTGCATCTCCGTGCAGAGGCAGATAGCGTACGGCATCTCGTACGGACAACTCTCCTCCGGTGATCCGCATGCAGGTCAGACGCCTGCCACGGTTGTCGCGCAGGATCTTGTAAACTTTTGCGCCGAAGGCTTCCGGTGCAGATTTTTCAAGTGTATAAGCTTCCAGGGCGGACAGAAACTCTTCCACACCATCCAGCTTCAGCCCGGAGCCGAAATAGCACGGAAAAAGGCGGCGCTCCGCTGTCAGGCGGGCAAAGGTGCCCGCCGAAACGGAGCCCGTCTCCAGCAGTTCATCTAAAGCGTATTCTTCCAGCATGGCGGCTGCTTCCGCAGTCTCAGAGGATGCCATGTCGATGCATCCTTCTCCGAGATGGAGCTGAAGATCCTCCATCAGAGCTTCACGGCTCAGCATGGAGGCATCCATTTTTGTGACGAACACAAACGTGGGGATGGCATAGCGCTCCAGCAGGTTCCACAGAGTTTCCGTGTGGGCCTGTACCCCGTCCGTCCCGCTGATCACCAGCACCGCTGCATCGAGTATCTGCAGCGTGCGTTCCGTCTCAGCAGAAAAATCAACATGCCCCGGGGTATCGAGCAGTGTGATCTGCAGGTCATTCCACTGCAGCATTGCCTGCTTGGAGAAAATTGTGATACCCCTCTGGCGTTCCTGGTCATCAGTATCCAGAAAGCTGTTCCGATGATCTACCCGGCCGAGGGTTCGTATCCGGCCGGATAGATACAGCATGGCTTCCGTAAGGGTGGTTTTCCCGGCATCGACGTGTGCCAGAATCCCCAGTACGAGCTGTTTCATCGGTTTACAGTGTCAATAAACCGCAGGAATGCACTGTGTCCTTCCGCATCTCCTTTGTATACTCCGGCATCCTCCAGCACCTCTTCAAAGACTTTTCCGATCTCCTGCCGGAGGATCGTCTCGGTGTTTTCCGGTGTAAATGCATGGCGAGACATGATTTCATATGCCCAGTCGGCATGTTTCACCAGAACATCGTCTTCGTAGAGGTCGCGGCCCTCCAGAATCGCAGTTTTGAGCTCTTCAAGCTCTGTTTTCAGCCGCCCTGGGAGAATAGCCAATCCCATGACTTCAATCAGGCCGATATTTTCCTTCTTGATATGATGCAGCTTGTCATGCGGATGGAAGACACCCAGAGGATGTTCTTCGGTGGTGATGTTGTTGCGCAGCACAAGGTCCAACTCGTAGTTTTCGCCGCGTCTGCGCACAATTGGATTCAGCGTATTGTGAGGTACGCCGTCGGTCTCCGCAAAGATAAAGGCTTTCTCATCTGTATAACCGCGCCAGCAGGCAAGGATTCTGGTTGCAAGCTCTGTAAGACGTTCATAATCGGGGCAGTCCAGCCGAATGACGGACATCGGCCATTTTAAAATCCCGGCTTCGACATCTTCAAAGCCTTTGAAAGTGACGGCGGTTTCAATCTCCGCTTTTGCCATCGGGAAATCATGCCGCCCGCCCTGGAAGTGGTCATGGCTCAGAATCGAACCGCCCACAATCGGCAGATCGGCATTGGATCCGATGTTGTAGTGCGGGAACTGCCTAACAAAGTCAAACAGCTTGCGGAATGCCGCTTCATCGATTTTCATCGGCACATGCTTTCCGTTGAACAGAATGCAGTGCTCGTTGTAGTAGACATACGGCGAATACTGGAAGAACCAGTCGCTCCCGTTGATGGTCACCGGTACAAGGCGATGGTTCTGCCGCGCAGGGTGGTCCATCCGCCCCGCATAGCCCTCATTTTCCATGCACAGCTGGCATTTCGGGTACCCGGTCTGCGCGGCATTCCGTGCAGCGGCAATGGCTCTCGGATCCTTTTCCGGTTTAGCAAGGTTAATCGTAATCTCCAGAGTGCCGTATTTGCCGGTATAGAGCCACTTCTCATCTTTGGCCAGCCGGTCGCGGCGGATATAATTGGTGTCTTTGCTGAAGATGTAAAACCAGTCTGTCGCAGCTTCGGGTGATTGTGCATAGAGTTCCCTGAACTTTGCCCGCACTTCGTGCGGAGCAGGCGTCAGCACACCCATCAGTTTCGTATCAAAAAGATCATGTGCTGTGCTGCCGCTCTCAACAATCCCTCGCTGCACGGCATCCTCCGTCAGCAGATCCAAAACGGCTGCCGGCATAGGTGCAGATGCATCAGGCAGGGCAGGTTCATCTCCGGTATCGGCGGAATCAAGCTGCAGCACCTCCAGCAGACGGTTAAATGCCCATACTCTGTCCTCCGGCAGGATCAGTTCTTTATCTTCCGCATAATCCAACAGCCTGTTTATCAATTTTTCCATCGTTCTTCTCCTTTATCTATTCCCTGTATTTAACAGACATTTCCATATAGCTCGGACAAAAACTCTTCCCCTCCGAACTGCTTAACAATACTATCATCTCTGAAGGGAACAAATTTTCCCAGATCTTTGGTCTCTTATAGCAGCTCGTACGGATATGTATCTGTGAAGTACCTTGTTTTCTTCCGAGCAATACCATTACACTATACCCGAAGGCCCCTCTCAGTACCGGTAAGAATTCAGCAGCGCAGTAAACGCGCTCATCGGCTGCCCCGTAAGGTTCTCATTCGCCCTCAGGTTTCCATATGTGTCGTATACCATCACATGCGTCGGGCCGTACCCGTAGCTGGCGTTGTTCGTATAATAGGCATTGAATTCTCCGATAATCTGGTAAGCAGCGTTTGAAACGGTGATGTTAAAATCAGCCGTTCCGCTCCAGTACATGTAGTTTGCGATACTACCTACGTTGAAACCGCTTGCGGAAGCAGCATAGTAGACCTCGCTGTAGGCTTTTTTCGAGAGCTCTGCAACCGCATTTTCCGTGCTGTCAGCCGGGTGATAAGTTGGCGCAGGTGCAGGTGTAGGCGTTGGCCAGTATGAGCCTCCTCCGGGTAGAACCGTTAAATACGCTCCGGATGTGTACTGCGGTTCACCGCTCCCGGTGAAATATGCCTGAATGCGCCATCCGTTCATGGTATAGGGGATGTTGCCGAGGCTCAGAGAGTTGGTACTCTGTCCGTACACACTCAGCCCCGGGAAGAGCTTCACCGCTTCTTCGATCCGATACGAGCTCTTCGCATCCGGGCTTACGGTGATCCATGTGATGCCGGCAGCGTTGTCGGCATATGCCGTAAACGTGCAGGATCCTCCTTCATACAGCGTTTCGGAAAGCGGGCTTTTGGTAATCCGGATTGAGCTTACTGCCGGCGTCGGAAAAGGCGTCGGAGTTATCGTCTGCACCGGGAAAGGTGTCGGCGTTGGTGTTGGGGCAGGGGTAATGACAGGTGCCGGTGTGGAGACTATTGTCACCACATTGGCAAAATCTGCGGGATCGCCTTCCTGCTCTTTCGTGCCCTCTTCTGCTCCGGCAAACTGCATTGCAGGAGGTGCCCCGGTAGTGCCCATTCCGGCGTTATCCGGAGCGAGATAGGCAGTATAATCCGTATAGGACTGCTGCTGTCCGCATCCGCACACATGCAGGCACAGTATTAACATGAAAAACAGAGCGGCTGTTCGTTTCATGATTTTTCACCTCTGATTTACATAACAACAACAGTATATCGTGCCTGCTCTGTAAAATCAAGTAAAATCTCGTTAGTTTGGAGGACGGGCAATAAAAAACCGGCTTCCGAAAGGGAAGCCGGACTTTTAATACGGCTGACGGGATTCGAACCCACGACCTCCAGAGTCGGAGTTATCAATTTGGCGTTTATTAGTATTTTTATCTGTGTTTAAGTGCTCTTATAGCCTAATAATAACAAGTTTTTTGAACATTAAGTGAGGATAAGAACAGCTAAGTGTTTTGAAGTGAAGTTGAATTTTTGTTGAATTTTTAGTTGATGAAAAGAACAAAAAAATCATTAGTCTGAATCATGCTTTTTTTAAGAAAATTCCGGCGAGTATTTCTGCATTCTTTTCCTCTGCTTCCGCTATCACATCTGCATAAATATCTGTTGTCGTCGAGACTTGTGCATGACCTAAACGGTGAGAAACAGAAACCGGATCAACACGCTGATAGATTAACATCGACGCCATTGTATGGCGAAAACGATGCGGATTGACATGAGTGAGATTATATTTTTCGGAAAATCTTCTCAAATATGTTGTTACAGAATCTGGGCACATTGGAGATCCATTATCCTGGGTAAACAGCAGATTATCAGGATTAGAAAAATAATTTACTTTCTCTTCTGCTTGTGCGCTTTGATAATCTTTCCATTCGTCAAGAATCTTTATTGTTTCCATTGGTACAGCTATCCATCTATCAGATTCTTCTGTTTTCGGTGCAGTTTGATATATTCCAACATCTGGAGAATAAAGAACATTATTACAAATATGAATCTGTCGCTTTTCTTTATCAATGTCAGGCCATCGGATTCCAAGGACCTCTCCTCTCCTGGCGCCGGTAATCATAAGCAGATGAATTATAACACGCCATTTGAGAGGTTCTTTTTCCAAGGCTTGTAAAATATCCGCAAGCTCGTTTGTTTGAAAACTACTTATCTTCCGTTTTTTTATCTTTGGTATTTCAGCCCGTTCTGCCACATTGAATGGAATTAATCCTTCTTTTACAGCCTGAGACAAAACAGCGGATACAAAACGATGGTATCCGGATATGGTTCTCGAAGAAAGCTGTTTGTTTTCATTCAATACAAGAAAAGATTTCTCATACTTTAGATTTAGTGCATCCGACACCTTCTTAGCTGTTTCTAGACTACAATTTTTCCCCTGTACACATATCCTCACAGTGTTTTCAGATAAACCCGTTTGCTTTGCTATATCTTTTCTTGTCATTTTGTTCGCTTTTAAAATAGCAGATAAATCAATTATAGATCTTGCTTTTGTTGCCTTTATTGACGTTTCTGACAGCTTTAAATATAAACTGTTCAGATTATCTGCCCTCAGATCTTTTAATTTTATATGCCCTATTTCCGGATCCACTCTTTCTTTTTGCTCACGATACCATACAATCGTTGAATGCTTAGCACCGTTATGCTCTTTCATTGCAATCACATAATCAGCATAAACAGAAAACTTCTGCCGGTTATCACTCGTTAAACCAGATTTGCATTTTTCCTCAAAGGTCGCAGCGTAAGCTTCGGCCTTTTTTCGTGCTGCATCCTCTTTCTGATTCGGTGAAACTTCATATGTTGTTGTCCACGGTTTTAGCTGCTTTCCACTAGCATCTCGCCCACGATGAACACGAATAGAAAATGAAATTAGCTTTCCGGTTTTGTCATATCTTGGTTGAATGTTAGCCATTTTTGTTTCCTTTCCTTCTGTCTTTCAATCTCACTAATCCCTGTTGAACATCTGTTAAAAACATACTTGATAATTGTGATGCATCAACATCATATATCGTTTTTTCGTTTTCGCATATACCTATTGTATTACCAATATACCGATGCTCAGAACTCTCACTATCTGGAACAGAAAAACCGTCAAAGTTAGAAAACAAATAATTGTAAATACTCGAAAGAACTATGTTCCCATTTCTGTTTTCTATCAAAGCACTAAGTACAGATATATTTTTCAAGTATTCAGGATTTTGAGGCATCTTAATTTTTATTTTACCATGTTCAAAATTCTCTCCATCTTTCCACCGATGTAATGCAGTTATAGCCTTTTCTGTTAATCCTGTATATTCCGAAATATCATGAACATTTTTCGTCGTTTCTTGATACTCCCCGAGCAAATATCCCATATCAACATCATATAATTTGCAGGCAGCTAAAAGTATTTCTAAGCCGAAAGCCTCCTCAATTCCGTTTTCTATTGCTGATAATCGATTCCTCGCTATTGATAAATCATATCGATCTTTTAATTCTCCAATAAAATCCTCTTGGCTCCATTTTCGCTTTTTCCGTTCTCGCCTTAACCGCTCTCCTACTTCTCTAAAATTGTATTCCAATTAGATACACCTCCTTGGAATTAAAAAGTAAAAAGTATTTAGTACGTATCGTGACTAAATACAGTTTATCATATATAATAACACCCGTCAAGTACTTGAACACACTTTGTTGAGGTGATTTTATGAAAGAATTTCCAATGTTTCCATACATTCGAGACGAGGTCAAGCGAGGTGGAACCGGATTAAGTGAAGTTGAGCTACGCAGAATGTTAGCAGAGGGAAGGCTTCCTGGTTTTTACTGTGGGCCACAGCAAAAATATTTTCGAATTAATCACCAGAAGCTTGTCGAAATGTTAAACGAAAAAAGCTGCCCACAGGATACATTTTAAACGAAATCCAGGAAGACAGGAGGTGATTATTTATTGAAAACACTTTTGATCCAATCGCTTACCTATTAAACAATGGATATAGCCTGGAAGAAATATCAAAAAACTACGATAACGGTATCAGTTATGAAGAGCAGGCAAAAGCAGTTGAACAAACTGTATCGAGCGGATCGGTTATAATCGAAAGCAACAGAGAAAACCCAATAAGGCCATTTGACTTTTCAGATGCCGGAAACGCAGAAAGCTTTGCTGACAAAGTAAAAGGAAAACTGCTTTGGTGCAATGCCATAGGTTGGCTCGTTTGGAATGGCAAAAAATGGGAAGCAAATGAACATAAAGCGGTTGCACTCGCAATTCAGTTTTCTCAGGAAATGCTTGTTGATGCCGTTGAACAGTATAAAGATAATTTTGTTGTGGATGAAAAGAACGGCAAAGCAATTGTGCCGGAAATATATGAACAGTATTTAAAACATGCTAAAAAAAGCAGAAATGCAGCTCAGATAAACAGTTTTCTGAACCTATCAAAATCATATCTGCACATTCAAGCAAAGGAACTTGATTCCAGATGGTTTGAATTGAATACAGAAGCCGGTATAGTAGATCTACGAACAGGATCACTCCGGCCACACGATCCCTCTGCCCTATTTACGAAAATCTGTCCGTTTTCACCATCAAAACAAGGTGAACATATGTGGTTAGATCATATTTCCCTAGTATGCTGCAGTGATCAGGAGTTAATGAATTATCTGCAAATCAAATTTGGCTCATATTGCTATGGCAAGGTGCTGCACGAAGGAATAGATATCATTGACGGCGGAGGGCGCAATGGAAAGAGTACAACATTTAACGCCGCTGCCAAAACTCTAGGTGATTTTGCAGGAAGTGTGGACAGTATCATTTTAACCTCGGAAACACAAAACCGAGGCCCAAAGCTTGCAACATTGCGAGGTAAGAGGCTTGTTATTTGCCCTGAGCTTGAAGAAGGCAGCCGGTTAAGTATACAAACACTAAAGCGTCTGGCAAGCACTGATTCACTAACCATAGAAGCAAAATACAAGGATCCGGAGGACGTTGAACCTACACATTCCCTCGTACTCTTTACGAATTATCTGCCTCGTGTAGGTTCTGTTGATGCCGGAACATGGAGAAGATTGTCTATTATCCCATTTAACGCAGTGATGCCGACCGGAAATGAAGATGTTCCTAATTTTGCGGATGAATTGGTATCCCAGGCAGGCGGGGCAATCCTACAGTGGATGATTGATGGAGCTAGGCTTTTTTGTGAAAACGGTTTTCATTTCAACATACCGTCTGCTGTAGAACAGGCTACTTCAGCATATCAGCAAAAAGAGGATTGGCTAAAGCAATTCATTTCTGAAAGATGCATTAGGGATATAAATACTCGTGTCAGGTCTTCCGAAATATATCTTGAATATAAAAACTATTCCATCTCCAACGGTGATTATTGCCGGAGAGCAGCAGATTTCTCCAAGGCAATGGAAACCGCCGGATTCAAGAAAGTTATCATCAACGGAAGACCATACTGGAAAGGGATCAGAATTGATTACGCTCAGCAATATGAGGAGCCTCCTCCATATCAAAGATATGGTTAACCAGGTGGTCAAAGGTTGGGTATGGTTGGGTATAATACTAAAATTTTATATATATATTTTTTTATTATAATTTTTTTATAGAAATAACCTCACCATACCCCACCATACCCTACTACTATTTTATATTGAGAGGAAAAAATAATGAAACTATCAAACGATTATGTTGCAATATTAACTAGCCTGAGAGACGAATCAGAAATCAAAACTGAAAGTGCTCTCGCAGCGATCGAAGCTGTTCAAAAAAAATATGCAGATATCGCCAACCGGAAAAGGATTTCTGGCTATGAACGTATTACCCAGGAATACGATTGCACCATTTCAAAAATTAATCAGATGACTAACTTTGCAAAAACCCTTGTATATCTTTTGTCGGAACCTGGCTCAAGTGGTTGGGATCTGGCTTCTGCTGCTATTGATTCCCTGTGTGAGGAAGATGATTAATTTTCAACACCGTGTTCAAATTCTTTTTTATCGTGTAAAGAGAGGTGATGTATATATATGAACAAGTCCGACAGTCTTGTATATGCAGGAAGGGAGCAAACATTAGCAACGAACACGGCAAGGACATCACAGCTCGTCGGAAAAGCTGACGATGATATGGCCCGAACAAATGCCATAGAAAAGATATCGCTGTCAGATTTGGCTAAGGTAAAGCAAGCAGCAGAAACATATCTGGAAGAGTGCTGCAGAGATGGTTTTTTACCGACAGTAAGAGGGATGAGTGCCAGGTTAGGATTGAGCCGAAATGCAGTATATGATTATCAACGGAACCATCCCGGAAGTGAGTTTTCAAATTTCCTTGATGATTTTTCAGATCTCTGTGGAGAACTAACTATGCAGGCAGCGTTAGAGGGAAGTGTAAATGTTGTGGCCGCAATTTTCACCGCTAAAGCTCGGGCGGGTTGGCGAGATACTTATACCATTGAAAATGTACCGCCTGCTGATCCTGAGCCATCTCTGACACCTGAACAAATTGCTGAAAAATATGAAAATTTAATGATGGACTAAGGAAAATCAACGGTTTCATTTTACTACTTCCGTGCTAATTCAACTGATGAAAAAGAAAAACAGACCACAAAGACAGAGGCAAGCACCCAGGACCAATCAACCGGCCAAGAAGAAACCTGATCAAATCACTCAAAAAAGCATTACATTAAAGGAATTTGTAGCTATGTCCACGTTTGATAAAGTACAGCTTTTTCACACAGATCCAGATACGTACAAAAGGTTGAAAACAGCTTCATGTGGAGGGAAACACAATGACGGATGATAACCAAAAAGCAGAACCGTCCAATCCGATGGAAGAAGATCTAAAGTGGCGATCGCCGACAATTTGCGAAATCTTATCTGCGAGTGTAGATTATGAAAATAGTCGACGTTTTGCCACAATTGAAAGACGTACACCCGCCAATCATCCACTCCGGCTGAAGATAATAGTTTTTGGTGATACTGTAGCCGATCTGCAGAAAGTAGCAAGACGAGTAGGAATCCTCAGTTTTCGGAACTTTGGAAAATGGCAGAACGATGGTTAAGCGAAACTGAACCACTTGTTTCCTTAGGGTTTGCCGGAAGTTCCGGCCTGGTAATCTATATTCCGCTTGCCGGTTTTCCGGTATCAATAGAGCAAATAACAGATAATTACACCGGTAAAGTAATTATAAAGCGTATTGCAACAGGCCAGATCCTCGCCATTGATATTCCAATTGTAAAACGTGACGGAAAACCTTGGGGGAAATGGAGGATAACCAAACGTGTTACCGCTCAAAGTGGCCTGATAAGTTTTCAATTCAGAGCAATTAACAAAGCTGTATAGCACAGCAAATCAAATTATTTGTATTGGATAAGGAGACAAAACCATGAGTAGACGTAACATTGAAAAATTAGTGCAAGAATTCGATAAAATGAATCAGGGCAGTCATTCTTTTATCGACAGTTTAACTATGCAGGACACTGAAAACGTTGTTCGATATGCAGAGGAGGTCGCAGGGCATGAAAGAGGCCATTATGAAGTAAAATGTAGTCCCGTCTTTCTTGCTTACATAGGCATTAAGGTTGGATATGTTTGTGCTGTGAAGAGAATGAAAGCAGATCTCAAAAAAGAAAAAGCTGAATACGACGAAAAAAAGACCTTTCTGCGTGAACAGGAACGGCATATAGTTATGGACTTCGTGACAATCGCCCTCGGCCGCATGGGATTCCGTGCTTCTAAATTCCAAAAATTCCGTGAAACTCTGTCAGAGGTTTATATGGACTATGCCAATCTCATAGCGGAAGTAAAAGAAGATGATCCGCAGCTATGGGAAGTTTTCGCAAATATCGACAGGGAAATCTTGTTGTATTGTGGCCAAGAACTCTTTGAGCCATATGAGCAGAGGCATGGCATGGTAACTGATCAAGAGAATAACCAAAATGTTGTTGATTACCAAGCTGAGAGGGAAAAGCTAATAGAAGAATATAAGGATCTTCCTGCACAAGATTTCAAAGTTGCTCTTAAAGAACTAATAAAAAAGTACAATCTCTGATCCATTTACACCGCTCTGAAAAGAGCGGTTTTTTTACAAAAAATTTGTTCTAAAAATTCTCCTTCTGCAACATTTATATTTCGAGTTGAATTATTGTTGAATTATCGATGAGCAGAGCGGAATAAATTGTCTTAAAAAGTACAGAAAACCGCCGATTTTTATTAAATCGACGGTCTTTTTGTGGTACGGCTGACGGGATTCGAACCCACGACCTCCAGAGTCGGAGTCTGGCACTCTATCCAGCTGAGCTACAGCCGCATAACGGATGGTATTATAGCAAAAAAAAGTTGATTTGTAAATATAGCTTTTCAAGGATTTCATTTTATGATACAATCCTTTTATGAAAAGTAAACTTCTGCACAAAGGTTTATATTTGTTCCTTGTTCTCGCGCTGCTGCTGACCGGCTGTACTGCGGAGAAGGCGCCCGTATATGATGCAGGGCAATATCTACTCTCCGGGGCGGAGCTCGACGGAAAGGAGCTGTCCGTCTCCTCACTCTATCCCGGGGGCGGTTATCTTCTCCTGTCGGAGGACGGATCCGGCCGTCTGATCCTCGGCTCAGACGCCTGTGATGTTTCCTGGCAGAAACGGCAGCAGGAGATTTCTCTCCTTATCAATGATCTTACGGCCACGGGCAAAATGGAAGCCGATTCTCTCACCCTTCTGTTAGAGGATCTGAATCTCACGCTTGCCTTTACAGCAGGGGATGCTTCTGCTGCTATCCGGGAAGCGGAAAACCCAGTTGCCAATGCAAGACAAAATCGCAACCAATTGCTCTGGGGAGGTTCCTGGTCCGGCCGCCTGTGGTTTGAAGATCCAAAAGGGGAGTGGTCCGATTATCAGGACCAGACGCTCTCTCTCACCGCCGAAGTTGCCATGGAACCGGACGGTACCGGCACCCTGCGCCTCTTCAGCAAATACTATTCCGAGAGCGTCCCAATGGCGCTGGTGAACTTCACCCTTGAGCAGTACAAGGTGCATTGTATATCCGGCTATCTGATGTCTTATCCGATTCCGGAGTGGGGGATGGAGATTGAGCTCTCCACCGATCGAAAAGTAGATGTGGAAGACACCGTTATCATGCATCCGGATATCTACGAATACGGCCACTATTATAACGCCGATCCCCCGATCAACCGCAATGAAATGATTGACGTTCTCCGCCTCACCGGTTCCTGCCATGACCTGGACGGCGGCTTTGACTATAAAATCGTTCTTACCAGATAAAACAGAAACAACACGGAGGAAGCACCAATGGACACAGCACTCTTGATCATGGCGGCCGGCATCGGCTCGCGCTATGGCGGAGGCATCAAACAGCTCGAAAGCGTTGATTCCGCCGGCCATATCATTATCGATTATTCAATTCATGATGCAATCGAAGCCGGGTTTAACAAAATAGTCTTTATCATCCGGCGGGACATCGAAGCGGACTTCCGTGAGGTAATCGGCAGCAGGGTCGAACCCGTGTGTGTAGCGCACGGGGTGGAAGTCGCCTACGCATTTCAGGCTCTTGAAGCAATTCCCACCGGGTTTGCCGTGCCGGAAGGCCGCACCAAGCCCTGGGGGACAGGTCAGGCTGTTCTCGCAGCCAAGGAACTGATTTCGTGCCCATTCGCCGTCATTAATGCGGACGATTATTACGGCAAAACGGCTTTCCATATTCTGCACGACTGGCTGAATCAGCCCCATGCCCCGACAGAGTACAGCCTCGCCGGATTTATCCTGAAGAATACGCTTTCTGAGAACGGTGGTGTTACTCGAGGGATCTGCACTGTTAATGCTGACGGATACCTTACCGACGTCCGTGAGACGAAGAATATCATGAAGACGCCTGAAGGTGCCTCGGTTGAAGGCACTCCCATAGATGCCGAATCCCATGTTTCCATGAATATGTGGGGCCTGATGCCGGAGTTCATTTCCCTCCTCGAAGAGGGTTTCGAAGCTTTCTTCACCGAAGCTGTTCCAGCTAATCCCCTGAAGGCGGAATATCTCCTGCCTATCTATATCGGCCAGCTTCTGCGCGAAGACCGCATCACCGTTAAAGTTCTCGAGACGCGTGATGCCTGGTTCGGCGTCACCTTTAAAGAGGATAAACCTGCCGTCGTCGCCAGCTTCAAAGCTCTCCTCTCCTCCGGCGTTTACAGCGAAGGCCTGTATTCGGACCTCTGATACATTCTCCCTCGATTCCACTTCAATAACAGCAAAAATCTTTTCTATTCTGCTTAAGCTCGGACGGGCACGTATCTGCGAAGTACTGTGTTTCCTTCCGAGCCATTCTTCTACACTACCCGCGAAGATGCACGTTATTAAAAAATCTCCAAGGAGCAAACATGTCCTACCAACAAGAATACACCCGTTGGCTCTCACTTGCCAACGATCCTGAAATCAAAGCGGAGCTTTCCTCCATGACACCCGCAGAGGTCGAGGATGCTTTCTACCGTGACCTCGCCTTTGGCACCGGCGGCCTCCGCGGCATCCTCGGGGCGGGCACCAACCGCATGAATATCTATACTGTGGCGAAGGCAACGCAAGGCCTTGCAAACTATCTCCTGAAGCAGTTTCCGTCTCCTTCTGTCTCTCTTTCCTACGACAGCCGCCTGAAGAGCGACGTCTTCAGTAAAACAGCGGCTTCTGTCCTTGCAGCAAACGGAATCGGTGTCCGGCTCTATCCAACTCTGATGCCCACACCTTGCCTCAGTTATGCGGTGCGTGTTCTCAGATGCAGCGCCGGCATCATGATCACGGCATCCCACAATCCTGCCCGCTATAACGGCTACAAAGTTTACGGGCCGGACGGCTGCCAGATTACTACTGAGGCTGCATCCGCCATCCTTGCGGAAATCAATAAACTGGATCTCTTTGCCGATGTCCGCTGGGGAGATTTCGATGCAGCTATCTCTGCCGGGCAAATCCAGTATATCCCGGAGGAAGTCTATACCGCCTTTACCGAAGAGGTAAAGCATCAGTCTGTCCTCTTTGGCGACGAAGTCAACCGTGATCTTGCCATAGTCTATACACCCCTGAACGGAACGGGCCTCAAACCGGTTACCCGCGCCCTGCGGGAGTCCGGCTTCACCAATATCCGCATCGTTTCCGAGCAGGAAGCACCGGACGGCCATTTCCCGACCTGCCCTTATCCCAACCCGGAAATCCGTGAGGCTATGGAGCTCGGTCTCCGCCTCTGTGAAGCCACGGGAGCCGACCTTCTCCTCGCCACCGATCCGGACTGCGATCGCTGCGGAATTGCAGTTGCGGCACCGGAAGGCTACGGCCTCCTTACGGGCAACGAAGTCGGCCTTCTCATGCTCGATTTTATCTGTTCCCAGCGCCGGAAGCATAACCAAATGCCGGCAAACCCCGTTTTTGTCAAAACCGTTGTAACAATGGACCTTGCGGAAAAGATTGCTGCTCATTACGGAGTGGAGACGGTCAATGTCCTCACCGGCTTCAAATACATCGGCGAAGTTATCGGCCGCCTGGAAGAGCAGGGGAGAGCATCGGACTTTATCCTCGGCTTTGAAGAATCCTACGGCTATCTCACGGGTTCCTATGTCCGTGATAAGGATGCCGTCGATGCTGCTTTTATGATTTGTGAGATGTTTGCCTGGTATAAAACCCGCGGCATTTCCCTTCTGGAAAAACTCAATGAACTGTTCCGGACTTTCGGATACTGCAAAAATACTTTGCACTCCTATGCTTTCGAGGGGAGCGCCGGCTTTGCGAAGATGCAGCAGGTGATGGCATCCTTCCGTGCAGGCATCCCGTCTTTCGGCGGCCTTCCTGTAGAAAAAACAGTGGACTATTCTCTCGGTATCAACGGACTTCCAAAATCGGATGTCCTGAAGTTCCTGCTCTCTGATGGCTGCAGCATTGTGGTGCGCCCCAGCGGAACTGAGCCAAAGCTGAAAACCTATATCTCTGTCACAGCATCGGACCAAACCACCGCCGATGCCATCGAAAACCGGCTCTCATCAGACTTGGAAGAAATCATCTCCCTCACTGAATAAGCATCGTTCTTCCCGTGCTTTGCTGCTTGCAACCTCCCATAACATTAGCTCGGAGGGATACGTTCCTACGAAGTACTATGTTTTCTTCCGAGCAGTTCCTGCGTATTGAAATAGGAAAACAGAAAGAGAAAGAATAAAAAGTCAAAAAAACTGGTGTAAGTGTTGGCTCACACCAGTTCTTCATTCAACAGTCTTTCACACTTTCACATTGTGCAGACATATGCATTCCATTCTTCCTCATGCATATGCTCTTTAATAACCAGCCCTGCCTGCTTCAGTGCGGCAGCGGTTTCCTCCTCGCGCCCGTCTATAATGCCAGAGCAGATAAATGTGCCTTCTGCCTTTAAAAAGCTTTTCACCCGCGGCGCCAGCCGGATAATCACATCCGCCACAATGTTTGCCAGCACCAGGTCATATCCACTCCCGAGGCGTTTTACCATCGCCTCATCCTGCAGCACATCGCCCGCATAAACAGTAAACCGGTCTTTCCCGATGCCGTTCAGCTCCGCGTTGGCACAGGCTACATCCGGTGCCTTTGGGTCAATGTCTACTCCGGTGCATGTTGCACACCCAAGCACCAGCGCACCGATCCCCAAAATTCCGCTTCCGCACCCGAGGTCAAGCACCTTCATACCGGGGGTGGAAACTGCTTCCAGTGCTCGCAGGCACATCTTCGTTGTGGCATGGCTGCCTGTGCCGAAAATCAGCCCCGGGTCCAGCCGCAGCGGCAGCCTCCCATTGTCTGGCACGGTCTCCCATTCCGGCACAACTACCAGCTTCTCGCCGATCTCAATCGGTTTGTAATACTCCCGCCAGTTGTTTTCCCAGTCGCTGTCCTGTACGTTCGCAACCGTGCATTCCGGATACTGCGCCAGGACTGCTTTCAGCTGAGCTTTGCCGGATTCATCATCCGTGAAGTAGAATTTTATCCTGCTTAGCCCCGCATATTTAGCCGAGAGATCCTCGTCCACATAGTCCCAGTACTGCCGATTGTTCTCCAGAAAATTGTGGAAGTCCTCTTCGTCCTCCACAATAAAACCGCTCACACCCAGCTCTTCGAGTTCGCTGCACCGTGTGTCAATCTCGGCACTGGGCGTGTTCAGTGTCACTTCATAATAGTTCATGTTTTCCGGTACGGTTCTTTCTATCCTGCTCAATCAGAATCTTCATGGCTTCTACCGCCACCCGGATGGAGGACGACGTATCCTCACTCATCTTCTGGTCCAGCCCGGCAGCTTCGCGCTCCTGGTTCCACACCACATGGAAGCACGACCCGCATCTGCACTTCAGCGTATCGGCCACAACAAACAGTGCGGCAGATTCCATTTCGGATGCTTTCACGCCCAGCCGTTTCCAGGCTTCCCATTTCTGCAGCAGCTCATAAGATACCGGCATTCTCCCAGGGCTGTGCTGTCCGTAGAAGCTGTCTTTGCACTGCACAACGCCCGTGTGCGTGCAGTAGCCCAGCGCCAGGGATGCCTTCCACAGTGCATGGGTGATGCCGAAGTCCGCCACGGCGGGGTATTCAATCGGCGCATATTCTCTGCTCGTGTGCTCAAAGCGGATAGCACCGGTTGCAATCACCACATCGCCTGACTGTACATCCAGGTCAATCCCACCACAGGTTCCGGTGCGGATGAATGTGTCTGCGCCGATGTTGTGCAGCTCTTCCATGGCAATCGCAGCGGATGGCCCGCCGATGCCTGTCGAGCAGACGCTCACCTTTTCTCCCAGCAGCGTCCCGGTATAGATGTTGTATTCTCTGTTCTGTGTCACATGGTACGCATCGTCAAAAAGTGCGGCAATGGCCGGGCATCTCCCGGGATCTCCAGGCAGAATCACATATCGGCCGACGTCTCCTTCCGAGCATTGAATATGATACTGTTTTTCCAGTTCCTGCATCTCGGCACCTCCTGAATTATATTAAGAAAAATGAAATCGGATCCCAAAGGGGTCCGATTTATCATTGGAGCAGGGTACGGGAGTCGAACCCGCCTAGCCAGCTTGGGAAGCTGGAGTAATACCGATATACCAACCCTGCAATTGCGAAGCGTATTATAGCACATCTTTCTCCTGTTGTCCACAAAATCTTTCTGCATCCACTCCCAATATAAAAAAGCATAAGAGAATCCTGGAAAAGAGAATAATCTACCTTGCCATTTAGTGTCGCTCGTGCTATAATCCAACTATATATATGGTTAAATCCGGAGGAGAAGGCCATGAAAAAGATTATTGCTGTGCTTATGGTATTTGTTTTGCTGGCGGCATGCTCTGTCTTTGCCTTTGCAGATGGGGATGAGGAAGTCATCACCGGCAGCTGCTACCGTTTTAGAATTCTCAATGATGAAGAAGCTTCTATCGTCGGCTTTTTCGGCGATGGCGGTTATCTGCATCTGGATTCCTCAATCGGGCATCGCTATATCACTTCGGTCGGTACAAGTGCCTTTGAGTTCAACACGAATCTGATCAACATCAGGCTCAACAGCCGCGTGAAGGAGATCGGTGATTATGCGTTCCACGGCTGCACGGAGCTGCAGCGGATTACGATTCCTGCTTCCGTTCAGTCGATCGGCAAATATGCTTTCCAAAGCTGCAACGACCTTGAAAAGATTGCCGTTCCGGAGGGGGTTACCGAACTGAAGGATGGTACCTTCATGTTCTGCCCGGGCCTGACGTCTGTCAGCCTGCCTTCCTCCTTAGAGAAGATCGGCACCAGAGCGTTTGAATTCTGCACCTCTCTGGAATCTTTGGAGATCCCGGCTTCGGTCTCCGAAATCGGCGATTATGCATTCAAGGATTGCCCCCGACTGACACTTTCTGTTGCGGAAGGGTCTTTTGCCGAGCAGTATGCCAAGGAGGCAGAGATCCCTTACACGGTCACGGCAGAATAAATCCAGACACGGTTTTTGTGGCGCTGTGTGATTTTACACAGCGCCATTTTTGACAGGAGATAAAGATGGAAAGAAAAAAACGGCTGCTGGAGATCAGCGGTGTCTGCGGTATCCGCAGTGTCGGCAGGATTGCCGCTGAAATAGCAGAGGACTACGAAGCCCAGGGCTGGGAGTGCAAAATCGCCTATGGCAGGCTGGATGTTCCGGAGAAATACCAGAAGTATGCTGTAAAAATAGGTGATCAGCTCAATCTGGCGGTACACGGGGTTGCCTCTATGGCTTTTGACAGACAGGGGCTTGCCTCGGTGCGGGCGACAAAAAAATTCCTACGCTGGGCGGAGGAATACGATCCGGATCTTCTCTGGCTCCACGTGATCCACGGCTATTACCTCAATTATGAGCTGCTCTTCCGCTGGATCAAATCCAGACCCGGCATGAAGGTATACTGGACGTTTCATGACTGCTGGGCCTTCACCGGGCATTGCTGCTATTTCACCGCGGAGCACTGCGAAAAATGGAAAACCGGCTGCAGCCGCTGCCCGCTTTTGAAGCGCTATCCCTCCTGCTTCGGGCTGGACAACAGCAAAAACAATTTTGCCCGTAAGAAGGCGGCCTTCACCGGTGTAAAGGATATGACCATCATCTGCCCGTCAAACTGGCTGGCAGAGCTGACAAGGCAGAGCTTTATGGGGCAATACCCTGTGGAGGTGCGTCGAAATAAAATTGATCTCTCCGCCTTCGTGCCGACGGGAGGAGAATTCCGGACAAAGAATGGTCTTGAAGGGAAGAAGGTCATTCTCGGTGTTGCCAGCTCGTGGGACTGGCGAAAGGGCCTTCGTGATTATATCGAGCTCAGCCGCCGCCTGCCTGCTGACTATGCCGTGATGGTCGTCGGCCTGTTTGAGAAGCAGATCCTCAAAATCGAGAAGGATCTGCCCGAACGGGACTTCAGGAAAGAAGCCCCGAACGTTTTCCGTTATGCTTCGGAAGACCGCGCTGACCTCCTATGCCTGACGAAGACAAACAACATCAAGGAGCTTGCGGAACTCTACACGCTGGCTTCCGTCTATGCCAACCTTAGCTATGAGGAGAACTATCCGACTACGAATCTTGAGGCCGCTGCCTGCGGGACCCCGGTAGTCACTTATCGTTCCGGGGGTAGCCCGGAGAGCTGCCTGCCCGAAAATGTCGTGGAACCAGGTGACCTGGACGCATTGATTGAAGTCTTAAAACGAATCTGTGAATAAGAAAAACCCACCACCGGTGGGTTTTTCTTAGCTATGACTATTTTAATTCACTGACGTCGTAAACAGACCGAGCACCAGTACCGGCAGCGCAAACAGGATCATCATCAGCAGCATCCCGCCGACTCCTGTCGAACCGTAAACGGTCAGGCGGATGAAGGAGAACAGCATCCCGATCACCGAAGCTGCCACAGAAATCAGAGTGTTGGCGCGAGAGACGACGAAAATGCTTCTCCCGGTGTCCGCCACATCAGTCAGGGGGCCAAGCCCCTCGCGGCAGACGACTGCAGAAATGAGACTGTCCTCCGAGGGCTTTGCTTCGGAAATCGGAAAGCGCTCCGTATAGGGAGGAAAGTCATACCCGTCAGTAGCAACGTCAAAGCAATCCCGGATAAATTCCGGCGTAATGTTGAAGTCCCTGATGGCAAAAATCGGATGCCGGTTGGAGCGCATCAGGCTTACCAGCGCTTTTCTGACCTTCGGGTCCGGCGTATACTTGATGTTGAAAATCCCGTAAAGGACGCCGTCAATTGCCAGCAGCACGGTCGTCGGGCTTACAAGCCGGTAGGGGATGCGTACATTCATCAGCCGCATCACGTCGCTGCCGCCGCAGAGTACCGTGTGCCCCTCTGCCATCCCCTTGATGCCTCCGCCCGCCAGAAATGCCAGATTGTCGATTCGCACCGGGGTGCACTCGTTTTCCAGCATCAGCTTGGAGAAGGCGGGAGCCAGCCCGCATTTGGATGCCAGAATCAGGCTCCCCGCATAGGTGATGACCTTGTCTGCGTCGTAATCCGCAAAAATGCGTACGTTTTCAATCTCGATGTTTTCCGCAGGGAAGATATCCCGGTCTGTCACGATGAGGTTTTTGCTGTTGCCGATATCGCTGATGCCGGACCATCCTGCCAGTGCGGCTCCGCTGCCGAAGATCCGGTTCGACCCGACAAAGAAAGGAAGCGCAAATCCGAGCAGCGCCGTGAAGGGTACTGCCGGGGCCAGAACCGAGGAGAAGAAATAGAGGATATTCGCAGGGCTTCTCTTCACGGCAACAGCCACGATGCTCAGCACCAGGGAGGCCAGAAAGACCAGCGGAGAGAGCTTCCGGAACGCCGTCTCATCAATCGGTGCCTCTTCGATCCGTCTGACAAAACCTGTGGTCGGCCGTGCGGACTTCAGAATGGTGATGTCCTGCCCTGTCAGGTTGGTCTCAGCCGTTACGCAGTACACCTGCTTGCCGATCGCCGGCACACGCAGTGCCTTGCGCAAACCCCTTGCGCTGAGCAGGGAAGCGAACATGATCCCCAGAAGCGAGAAGGAAGAAACTGCAAAATACGGAACATGCTGATAAACATTTCTTGCATTCAACACGGCAGCCCCGTCAAAAATCGTCAGGAGACACGAGATCACCGCCAGGGCGTCTGCGCCGAACTTTTTGCGGAACAGATTCGTGATGGCATTGGTCACATGGTCGAGCGCAAGAATCATGATGGTAAGCTGCAGCGCCATGCAGGCGGCAACCTTAACCGGCAGATACTGCATCATGCCCGGGATGGGCAGCCCGAGGGACAGATAGGCCAGCAAAAGCCAGAGGATGGTGGCCATCCTCGTCCGGATGCGCAGGGAGTAAATCTGTGCGGAATAGTAGTTCGATGCGGCCATAACCGGCAGCTCGTCCCCCAGATCTTCATCCTCTTCGGCCATCACTCCTGCGTTGGAAATGAAGGGTACGTTACCTCTCAGCCTCAGGATAATGCCTGCCAGCCGCGCGGTGAGGAATTTGCCGAAAGAAGCGGGTGATTCTTCATCTCCGGTCTCCTGAGCAAAGGAAGCCTCCTCTTCCGGTGTAAGCTCATCGGCTTCTTTGGTAAAGTGCTGAAAACGGAGCCTGAATTTCCCCATTCTTGAATCCGCTTCCTTTTCCGCAGGAAGTTCGGATTCTTCCAATGATCCTGACTCCTCGTCCTCCTGCAGCAGGAAGTCCTGTTCCGTCTCAGAAGTGTAATCCGGTTCCTCTTCGGGGGTGTAGTCCGTCTCCGGTTCGGGAGTATAGGCTGATTCCGGCTCGACGATGCTGTCAGCTTCGTCTTCACTCTGCATGCTCGGCATGTCAACGCCCTCAAAGGGAGGAGGCTCCGGCTGCTTTTCTTTTCTCTTGAAAAACCAGAATCTCTTCTTTGCGGGAGCCGGCTCTTCCGGCGCAGCCCCTCCTTCGGAAAACAGGCGGTCCAAAGCCCCGTCGTCGTATTCCGTGTACGAAGCCTTCAGCTCTTCATACTGTGGGTTTTCATGCGGTTTGTAATTCGGGTCCTGCCCGGCACTGACGCGCTTCCCATTGTATGAGAAGCCCCTGCGCTGTCTGCCTTTGGCGTCCCGGTCAATGTTGAAGCGCGGGTCAAAGCTGATGTCCTCGGCAGCTGGCGGTTCCGGAGCAGCTTTTGCCTGAGGCGCGTTCCGTCTCTGCTCTGCTGCGTAAGAATCTTCCGCTTTTGCAAACAGCTCTTCTTCGGGCATGGTTTCACCGGTTTCTTCCGCCACTGCAGGTGCAGGCGTGATCCGCCCGACGGACTTGCTGTAGTCGGCACTGCTGAGGCCGAGAATAGCCTCATCTACGGAAGTCCCCTCCGTCCCGAATACGCTGTCGGCTTCATCCGCGTCATCCGGGTTGATCTCACCGTAAATTGAGGCATAGATCTCGTTAAAATCTTCCAGATCCAGCAGGTTGTTGAAAGGTTCGTTATCCATCCGATTTCGCCATCCTCTGCCTCAGAATCTCGTACATGGTGATTGCAGCCGCGTTCGATGCATTGAGCGAGCTGATCTGCCCCTTCATCGGCAGACTGACGATAAAGTCACAACACCCCCGTACAAGGCGTCCCATCCCGTCTCCTTCGGAGCCGATCACAAGCGCCACCGGCCCGGAGAAATCTGTATGCCAGAGGTCATTTGCTCCGTCGGCAGCCGTACCGTAAACCCAGAGGCCGCGCTCTTTCAGCTCCTTCAGCGCTGCCGGGATGTTTGCCACGCGTGCAATCCGGGCGTGCTCCGCGGCTCCCGCGGATGCCTTATCCACAATGGCGGTGAGGCCTGCGCTCCGGCGTTTGGGAATAACCAGGCCGTGCGCTCCGGCACATTCCGCACTCCGGATAATTGCACCGAGGTTATGCGGGTCGCTGATCTCGTCACATACAATGACAAACGGATCCTCTCCGCGCTCTTCAGCCAGTGAAAGGATCTCGTCGATCGAGCAGTAATCCCGCACGGCGCAGACTGCGATAACCCCCTGGTGTGCCTTGGTGACGGACATAAAGTCAAGCTTTCTCCGGTCACACTCCACCACCACGATTCCCGCGTCTCTGGCTTTGGAGGCAATATGGCCAAGTGTTTTGTCTACATCTCCTTTGTTGATGTAGATCTTGTCTATGCTCCGCTCAGCGCGCAGTGCTTCGATAACGGCATTTCTGCCTTCAATGATTTCGTTTTTCAGTTCGTTGACATTCTTTTCCATAGTATTCTAATAGTAGCACAACCCGATGGTAAAGAAAAGGCATTTTTTCTTCTAATTTACAAATATTTTATAGAAAAATTCTCTCGGAGATAGTATGATAGGGGGCAGAAACTGGCCTGATCCCGAAGGAGGAAGATCCATGAGAAAAAAGATTGATACCTTTTGCCTGAAGCATCCGGATTTCGGCATTCCGAATCTGATTCGCTATATCACCATTGCCAACGCTGTTATGTGGCTGCTCAACATGGTCAATCCGCGTATTCTCCCGTATATGATGTTCAATCCCTATTACATTCTCCACGGGCAGGTCTGGCGGCTGATCTCATTTATGTTCATCCCGCCGAGCACCGGTGTGCTCGCCCTCATCGCCTTTTATTTTTACTACTTTATAGGTACCACGCTCGAGCGCCAGTGGGGCACTGCCCGCTTCAATATCTATTTCTTCTCGGGCATTATCCTCACCGTGATCTATGGCTTTCTCGTGTATTTTATTGCACACATGGCGGTCAGCCTTACTGCGGAGTATATCTATCTCTCTATGTTCTTCTCCTTTGCCGCCCTCTTCCCGGATATGCAGGTGCTGCTGTTCTTCATTATCCCGATCAAGATGAAGTGGCTTGCCCTGGTAGACGCAGCATTCTTCCTTGTTAATGTCTTTTCATTACCCTTCCCGGCAAACCTGCTCCCTGTGGTAGCCATTCTGAACTTCATCCTCTTCTGCGGGGAAGATCTGCTCCGTATGTTCGGAGTGTATAAAAAGAGTGCCACTACAGTCAACTTCCAGCGTGCGGCAAAGAAGTTCCGTCATGAACAGGCCACAAACCTTTACCGGCATAAATGTGCAGTCTGCGGCCGCACGGATACGGATTATCCTGACCTTGAATTCCGTTACTGCTCCAAATGTGTAGGCTATCATTGCTTCTGTCAGGATCACATCAACAGCCACATTCATTTCACAGAATGAGAAAGGAAATAACCATGAAATTTGCCAACATTCTTGTCAACGGCGCCTGCCACCTCGCTGCGGATAACGGTTCCGGCCTCAAAGATCTCACCGCTGCCGGTTTCCCCCTAACCATGGAGGAGCTGATTGAGAAAAATGCCGTCTCAGAAGCAGCAGGTTTTCTCAGCCAGTCTCTCCCCACGGTCGAAAATCCTGTCTTCGGCAATGTGGTGAACCACCAGTGCAAAATCGTCTGCGTCGGGCTCAACTATCAGAGCCATGCAGACAACACCCATATGAAGACCTATACTTTTCCTGCACTCTTCTCCAAGTTTCCCGATGCCCTCACTTGTGACGGCGCCGAAGTCGAGCTCCCTCCCTGGGAGACCACCTATGATTATGAAGCTGAGCTCGTCATCGTCATCGGCAAAAAGGCCTGGAATGTTTCTCAGGAAGAGGCACAGGATTATATCTTTGGCTACTCCTGCGGGGACGATATTTCATGCCGCGATCCGCAGATGCGCAGCGGCCAGTGGCTCATCGGCAAAACCATGCCCGGTTTCGGCCCCTGCGGTCCGTGCATCGTAGCGGCTGACGGCTACAACCCGGCAGAAGGGAAGAAAATTAGAAGTTATGTAAATGGAGAACTCCGCCAGGACGGCACCACAGCCGACATGATCTTCTCCTGCACCGAAATCGTAAGTTATGCTTCCAAGTATATCCTCCTCCAGCCGGGTGATTTGATCTTCACTGGCACACCGAGCGGGGTCGCTCTGGAAGGTGGAAAGACCTGGCTGAAAAAAGGAGATGTCGTCGATGTCGAGTTAGAAGGCATCGGCCGTCTCACCAACCGGATGAAATGAAGCATTCTCTGCACTTGTGTACGTATGCAGCCCGCGCCGCACTTTGCTTTCTGCTTTGTGCGGTGCTGCTCTTTGCTGGCCCCGTTTCCGCTTATGCGGTGGATTATCATTATCTCAGGCCCCTTACCTTCACCCTTTACGTCGGGGACAGAGCATCTGGCGTACGTGCCTATGATGCCAATTACGAGAATAACATCTATCTCTCTCTGGCGGATCTTTCTTCCGCGCTGGACGGTTCGGCCAAACAGTTCAGTTTTACTTACGGCAATACCGCGCAGGACGGCGAGTTTAACTCCCTCCGGGTGGGGCAGCCTGCCCTGGCAGGCGGCAGCGGCATTACGCAGGATCCGGCAGCTTCCCGCGAGGATGTCTGGCTTGCGTTCTCCCGCAACCGGATCTTTGTCGACGGTACCGATAAAAAGTATTATACCTTCCGCGAAGGCGGGCACGACCTCTATATGAGCCTGATTGATGTGCAGCTCATGCTGGATGTGACCCTGGAAAAGACCGGCGAAACTTCTTTCCGCCTTTATCCTGACCGGCCTTTTGCCCCGGACTATCTCTCCCTCGAGGCGGAAGGGTATTTTGCCTATCTCAACAGTTTCGTCCTCGGCGATGCGGACACCGGCGTAATACTGTGTGCGCTCAACCATGATGAAAAGGTCTCCATTGCCAGCATCAGCAAACTGATGACCTATCTTCTCTTTGCCGAAGCGGAGCAGAGAGGAGAAGTCCGTTATGATACCGTCTATACTGTTTCGCCCCATGTCGAAGCGGTTTCCCGTTCGGCTGACGGCATGATTCTCATGGAAGCCGGAAAAGATGTTCCTGTTTCGGAGCTGCTCGACGCTATGCTGGTCGCTTCCAGTAACGAGGCGGCCACTGCCGTTGCCGAGCTGATTGCGGGTTCGGAGGAGCATTTCGTCGCCCTGATGAATACCCGTGCCCAGGAACTCGGGCTTTATTCCGCCCAGTTCTATACACCGAACGGCCTTCCAGTGTTTACGGATACGGCCGTCCCTGCCAAGCTTCAGAACCGCATGTCCGCATATGATCTCTTTAAGCTTTCCTCGTATGTGTTGCGGACATTCCCGGAGATTACGGCAATCACCTCCAAGGCTTTTGCCTCCATGCCGTCCCTTTCCTATACGGTAGCAAATTCCAACCCGCTGTTATTCAACCTGCCGGGCGTCAACGGCCTCAAAACGGGCTCCACCAACCGCGCGGGCTACTGCGTCTCAGCCTCTCTTCCCGTCACTGTAAAAGGGGAGACGCATCAGATCATTCTCTGCCTTCTCGGTGCCGAAAACGGAGCGGAAAGAGGGCAGGAGGCGGAAATTCTCCTGCGTTTTGCCCGAAATTATTATCAGCAAAACGGCTTCCCTCAACCCTGAGCTTCCGGTTATCCCGCGCCGAAGCTCAATCGTGAAGCATTGTCCAACCCCTTTCACTGCATCCTCTCGGCCTCCTTTTTAGGGGGCTGGTTTTTTTAATTTTTATCTATGAAATTTTCTCATAGATCGTTTACTCTTTTTCAGTAGTCAAAATTCCTGCTACGTGATAAAATGCACATAACGTTTTGATTTTTTTGAAACGCGAAAATTTGATGGAAAAGGAGATTAAACCATGGAAAACAATCGCAGTTCCTTTGGCTCAAACATCGGTTTCCTGCTTGCGGCAATTGGTTCGGCGGTCGGTCTCGGCAACATCTGGGGCTTCCCGTATAAGATGGGTAAGTGCGGCGGATTTGTCTTCCTGATCGTCTATCTGCTGCTTGCAATTTTTGTAGGCATGATCATCATGTGCTCCGAATTGGCTGTCGGCCGTAAGACGAAGCTCAGCCCGATTGATGCTTACAAGAAAGTTTCCGAGAAGTTCGCATGGATCGGCTGGCTTGCAACGATAGCCCCGTTCTTCATCATGAGCTTCTACACCGTTCTCGGCGGCTACTGCCTGCAGTACATTGCCCTGAATATGACCAAGCTCAGCTTCGGTAACGAAGCAGTCGCAATGAGCGGCGGCGAGATCTTCGGCGCAATGCTCACCACCCCGATCGGATGCGTTGTCTTCACCACACTGTTTATCGTCATCTGCATGATCATCGTGCAGGGCGGTGTCTCTGAAGGTATTGAGAAGTTCAACAAAATCGGTATGCCGGCTCTGTTCGTGATGCTTCTCATCATCATCTTCCGTTCCCTGACGCTTCCCCATGCCGTTGAAGGCCTGAAGTTCATGTTCGTTCCCGGCTACGCGGTAAAGGGCGGCTTTATTGAATCCGCACCGAGCCTTGTCAGTGTCCTTGGTACGGCAGGCGGCCAGATGTTCTTCTCCCTGTCTCTGGCAATGGGCGCTATCCTTACCTATGGCTCCTACCTCAGCAAGGATGAGAACCTCGTTAAGAACTCTGCTATCATTGTTGTCTCCGATACTCTGATTGCTCTGATGGCAGGTATCGCAGTTATCCCCGCAGCTGTTGCAAACGGCATTGCAAACGGCACTCCGGTTGGCCAGATCAAGCTCGGCGGCCCGAACCTGCTGTTTGTCACCCTGCAGGATGTGTTCAGCAACATGGGAAAGATCGGCCCCCTCTTCGGTGTCATCTTCTATGTCCTCGTTCTGATCGCTGCTATTTCTTCTGCTATCTCCCTGATGGAGACGATCGCTGCTCACTGGATTGACAAGGATCTTGAAAAGGGCGAGACCGATACCCGTAAGCGCAATGTTCTCATCGTCTCCCTGCTCATCCTCATTGAGGCTGTTGTGGTCGCTGCCGACGGTCTTGGCTCCAACTTCAGTCCGGCCAGCCTGCTTGGCATTTCCGCGCCTCCTGTCTTCCTTGACTGCTTCCTTGACTTTATGGACTGCTGGTCTGAAGGTATCGCAATGCCTCTCGGCGCCATGCTGATGGCGTTGATGATTGGCTGGGAGAAGAGCCCCGATCTGGTGCTGGATGAAGTTGCCCACGGTGATCCGTCTGAAGGCTTCAAGTCCTTCTATCGTGCCTGCGTGAAGTTCGTTGTGCCTATTGTAATGGCCTTCGTTCTTGCCGGCCAGATGATCGACTTCTTCGGCCACAGCCCGGCTATCTGGTACATTGTTGCTCTGATCTGCCTGGTTGTCTTCTGGGCTTACGCAGCAGCAGGAAAGAAAAAAGCTTAAAAGCAAAACATAGCTGATTCGCTCAGCGTTCACTCCTATAAAAAAGTAAGGGAGGGCTTTGTGCCCTCCCTTCGTTAATGAAAGGATTGTTTTCATGGGAGATTACGATGCAACCCTCCTTGGGGCAATATCCCGGTTTGGCCCGCTGAAAAAAGACCGGCTTTATGCCCTTTACTGCACATCCGATGATCCGGAAATCACCGCGGACAGATCCGCCAAGTTTGAGGACAGACTCATGTTTCTGATCAACCTCGGCTTTGTCGCACTTGAGGGAGATACCGTCACCTACCTCGGCTCCCTCTGATTCTCCGCGTCATCACGGACAGACCTTAATAGGATTCTTCATGATCATATTCACCGTACTCACAGCCAATGTGGGTGGCCTCAATCTCATCTGTCAGAATCAACTGGCCATCTTGTCTTTCATACAGCTTTACGGTGCCCCAGCCGTTGCCGCCGTTCCACAGGCGATTGTGGCGTCTGCTGCCATCCGGCGCTTCATAGTTGATCAGCAGCATATCCTTCTTCAGGCAGTGCACCTCTGTTTCCATAGCGGCATGGATATTTTCCTGCCGTACGTGCCAGATTACTTCCTCTTCGTGCTCCTCAAAGGAGAACGTGGTTTTCACCATCAGGTGAAGCTTTGAAAAATTGAAGTCATATTCCTTGCCCTCATAATAGAACACGCCCAGCAGCCGGCGGTCCAGCGGCACGAAATAGATCTTCGGTCTGCCGCCGCCGATATCGAAGGCACTGTTGTGAAGCTGCTGCCCGGTCTTTTTGCTGGTCAGGCAATTGGAGGACAACCAGACCCAGGGTGTGGTGAAATCCCTGCCCCAGTTTTTATCTGCGTAGCCGTAGCAGCGCTCCGGTGAAACCGTATAGAGCCTGCCGTTGAAGGTGACGGTTCCGCTGAATGCGCTCTTCATACCCTCTGCATGCCAGTACATGGCGAAGGCTTCCGCATCCCGCAGAGGTTTGCTGGCCCCGTACCCCACATTGAAGGCAATCTGCTTGTCAATTGTTAGATCCCAGGTCATCTCACCTGCATCGCACATCCATTCAGGATGGGCGGCAGCTTCCTCTGACGTAATGGCCACACTGCCTTTCAGCGCTGTCTCACAAGCCAGGCAATCCGCAGCCTCGATCCGGTACGGCGAGTCTCCGTGCAGCTGCACGTCGTCCCAGGCGAAGAAGCGGTGCAGCTGGCAGGCATCCTCGCCCCAGGTGCCCGCCTTTATCATTAGGTAGGACGGCTTTTTCCCAGCAGCTTTGTTGGCGGGTAATTGCCCCAGCACCGGTTCATTCTCAGCCAGCGCCGGATTGCAAACAAAGAACTCAATGAAGAATGGCTTATCCTCGCCGGTCTCCGCGTCCTGCGCAGTGAAGGAGTGCCACCACCAGTCGTAGCCGTGGTGAGCCAGGGGGCCGTGCAGCATGCAGGCGTCCCGTGTAATGTCGTGATCATTAAACATAACAGTCTCCTAAAAGTTATTGATTTCGAAAAGATTATGTTAACTCTAAACCACTATTATTATACATGGCTTTTATATATTTGCAATGCTTTTCTGAAATTCCGGCTCCGTCCCAAAAAGACGGAGCTGGCTTTATGTTATACCGGAATACCTCCAGAATTTTGAATAATCTTTACAGAGTTATCCTCAATTATGTTAATTTTAATGTTTTTTCCACATTATTTAGTATAGTATTTATGCTTTAAACTGCACATTTTGAATAGGGAGAAAAGAATAGACATAAAAGAATTAACATAAAGTATTTTAGCCAGAGATAAAACAGGGTGTCTGCCCAGTTGAACTCGCTTTTCCCTACAGTGTCCTCTTGCTTTTGCCCAGAGGAGATGCAGTACCTCGCAGAGACTGCTTCGTCCGAGCTTTTTTATTGCAATAACCAGTGTTTTTGGGTATACTGCAACTATAGTCCAATGATTCAACGATAGAGGAACGGATATGAAAATCATCATTCTTGTTTTTGTTTTAATCGTTATCGGTTTCCTTTCCTATATGCTGAACAGAGATAAAATCAAAAGCAGGCTAAGGGAAAAGCAGGATAATCGAAATGATTATAACCTGGGCCTTCAGGCATTCAATAAAGGGGATTATGAGACTGCATTATTCTTTTTCAATGAGATTTGCAAAAAGAAAAACGGTAAACTTTTCAGGGATTCCTATGAAATGCGGAAAAAGAGTGAACAGGCTCTGAAAGCTCAGTACGAAGAGCAGAGGAAAAATGATCTTGCGGAGATTGAGGAACTGTATCATAACGGGCGATATGAAGAAGCGTTTTACAGGCTGGAGAAGGGGGCTTTTCTGATAAATCCGTCGCCTGCTGTCGCAGCTATGTATGAGGACTGCCGGAGCAAGCTTTCCGACCTTTAAAGGGATTGTGAAGAAAAGGGAGGCTTCCCTTATATATTCCGTAAGGGGGGTTCTTTCTTTGTCCAAAGATATGGAAGGTTGTTTTGAAAAAAGCAACGGGTAGTTAATTCATAGGAGTATAGATACTATGCATTTCGAAAGCCTGGTCAATCTCATATTGCTGTTTTTTGCATACGCTTTTCTCGGCTGGTGTATTGAAGTAACACTAAAGTATTTCCAGTTCCATCGGTTCATCAATCGCGGTTTCCTTACGGGACCGTGGCTGCCGATCTATGGTTCCGGTGCAGCCCTGATCACAATCGCGGTCAAAGGGTTTTCACCTCTGGAATCTTCCATCGGTACGACATTTGTTATCTCGTTTGTTCTTTGTGGCACCATCGAGTATATGACGAGCTTTGTCCTTGAGAAACGATTTCATGCCCGCTGGTGGGATTACAGCCAAAAGCCAATGAACCTTCACGGTCGTATATGGATTGGGAATCTGATTCTCTTCGGCCTGGGCGGCGTGCTGATTGTGGAGCTGTTCAATCCGCTTCTCTCTCATCTTTCTGAGCACATGAGCTTTCGCCTGCGGGAGATCTTGGCAATTGTACTGTCATGTATCTTTGTGGCCGACTATGTGATGTCCCACTTCGTGCTGAAGCTTGTCAAAACCGGCGTTGAGAGCAGCGAAGCCGACGACACAGAGGCGATTAACAAAGAGATTGATCTGTTGCTGCGCGACCGTTCCTTCTTCCACCGCCGCTTTGCGGAGGCTTACCCGGAAGTCATTTATCGAACGGAGCGTATTGCCGCACGTTTGGAAGCAATCAAAGCCGAGACCGAGCGGCTTCGTTTGGAGGCTGAGCAGCACGTTGCCGAGGTTAAACATGAGGTCAAAGTGAATCTTGAACCAACCGTCATGGTCAAAAACACGATCATCGAAAAACAGGGGGCGCTGATTGATTTGCTGTACCGAGAGGACACCGCAAGCGATGAAATGAAGGCACTTAAGCGCGAAGTGGAGGAGAAACAGGCTGTGCTGCAAAAACGCCGAGACCTTCTTCCAAAGCTGCAACCGCAGGGAAAGGGTACGAGTTAATAGGTACTTTATTCGTCAACGGTGGATTCCCTGTTTCTTCAATCGTGGGTGTAATCATCAACGGGTTGGTTGTCGCAGCAGCATACACCATGTGCAAGGAAGCAATCCCCGCACCTGCGGTCGCCGAATAATCGTACCTCTTTCAATAAAATCCTCGTATTATAAAAGAGTAGTATTTATATCCCCCTCTCCAGGGGTGTGCTACACTGTAAAGGATGCTGTGGATTGGTATTTAAA
>JBGUNA010000050.1:0-2091 GCA_045117135.1 Candidatus Limivicinus sp.
GGGGAAGGTGCCCCAGTGCGCACACTGGGGCGGATGAGGTTATCCCCCGTTTGCCATCCGATACACCCAATATTGCTCAGGAGTCCAGCCCATTGCTTCCAGCTGACTCTCACTGGGAACAATACCCGCGTTCATCATTGCTCTTGCTCCCGCAGCATACCGATCCTGCTGCGCATCGCGGTAAGCAGCCGTCTCGGCACCATTAGAGAAAAAGCCTGCTGCTTTAATTGCGTCCAACTCTGCCTGAGTGAGATATTTCCCCACATTCAGCACATACTCGTTCTCCCACTCCCGCAGCTTCGCGTTGAACTCCTGAACCCCGACGTTTTTCTCCTTTGCCCACTTTTCCAGATTCTGCAGCTCACTCAGATACTTATTGCTGATCTCCAGGACTTTATCCGCTTTCTCAAATTCTCCCTGTGCTCTCAAATCAGCTATCTGTCTTGCAGTATCCGTCTGAAGCTTGACCTCGGCAGAGTTAATGACCTGCCTGCTATTGGCAGCCGTATTCTGGATGCCGCCGTATTGCGTCATCCCGATTCCGCCCCTGTCACCTCTCGCCTCGGCATAAAGCACCTGGTTGTCCAAAGCTTTGGCCTCATCCCGGTCAACCTGATTCCGCTGCGTCTGGTAAAGAGCATGGCTGTCCTGCAGGTTCCGTGTCAGTTCATTAACCCCTTTATTCACGGCATAATCAGCTGCCAGAACTGCCCTCGCCTTTTCCTGATTTTCTCTTGCCCGCAGTTCGGCTTTCTGTTGCGCAATATCCACATAATCAATCGGTGCAACAGACCCGGTGCCGACATAAGCTTTTGCTCCGTTTACAACCCCTTTGACCGCATCAGATCCTCTGTCCCGTGCTATATATTCGCCGGCGTTGATCCCATTCGGAATCCCGGCTGACAGGGCAGCATAAAACTTCTGATCATACGGTGTCTCCTGCACCTCGGGAATTGCATAACTTCCCGCATTTGATCCCGTATTGCTCCCCGTATTTGATTTTGTACTCGTTGAAGAGGAACTCTTTACAGACGAACTGCTCGAACTCTTTGTACTCGTACTCCCCTTAGCAGCAGAAGAGCCCGCCCCGGATTGAGACGAGCTCTGTGCATTACCTGTTGCTGTTGCATAGTAAGTCGGATACCTTTCTTCATCCGTCATTTGCGAGGATATTCCGGCTACCGCCTGATTCCCCGGTCTGCTTGCTTTTGCCATAGGTTATTCCTCCTTCTTTTTCTCCTCTTTTGAAACAGAAGAAGAATTATATATAGTAGAAAGCGAACTCTTGAAACTGCTTTCGGCATCCACAAGACCTTCCCCCATAATGTAGGCAATGACGGTTGCGCCCGCCATGATAATGCCGGAAACAGTCTCCGCCTGTTCTGCATCGCCTCTGAAAGCGATGATCAGCTCTGTGACAAATGCTGCCACTGCCAGCCAAAACTTACGGCTGGTAAGCTTTCTGATGATATCGTCTTTACTCATAAAACCTCCATTTTTTGTAATAAATAATCGGGCGAAAGCCCGTAAATGAAAACCTGAATATTACAGATAAACAGGCAGGCCGGGTGAAGGCCTTGTGGGAAACCCGAAGGGTTTTCCATGAGGGGGTACCCGCACTGCCGTGTCGTCAAAACGGCACATTCATGTCAGCAGACAAACGCAAGCGTTTGCCTGGAATGACATTCGTACCGTTTTTCCTCTCCTCTCCAGCTTCGCCTTTGCTACGCATACTCGCTACACTTCGTATGCTCCGCGGCTTTCGCTGTCGTGGTTATTAATTGCGCTTTTCCAGAGCTTCCACTCTTTTTGTCAATTCTTCAAGCTGCACCTCTACAACCGGAATCCGCTGTGCGAAGTTGTTGTGCTTTTTCACTTCCTCCGTCAGGTGTTTTATCTCGTTATTTGTCACTGCAGCCGTTTTGCTGTTGGACAGGATCACCCCGAACAGCGTCACAGCGCTCGTGATCATCGCCACCAGAATTGCTTCACTCATCTTTTAAAGTCCTCGTATTATAAAAGAGTAGTATTTATATCCCCCTCTCCAGGGGTGTGCTACACTGTAAAGGATGCTGTGGATTGGTATTTAAA
>JBGUNA010000051.1:0-30338 GCA_045117135.1 Candidatus Limivicinus sp.
GCAGAAGAGGCTCTGCCTCCTTTTGCGCGTTATTTTCAGATTTTATTTTGAATCGAATATTCTGCTGCTTGTGCAGTAGACACTAATATAACTATTAGCCGCTGCACTTATGGTTTAAACACAAGTGCAGCGGCTATAATAAAAACATGTTGTTTTCTTTTTGTTTCAAACAAACTAGTTAGCGTTTTCCAATCTAAAGACTCTAAGCCATGGCTCTGGGAACCCTCCGAAAACGGACAGCCCGATCAACAAAGAAGTCCCCGCCTGCCGTTTTCTTTTGGCACAAACCTATCCCAGACACACTCTCTATTATTCTCTCGAGATTTCTGTGCATCCTGCACAAAAATGACCTTCTGTTTTTGTATACTTTAACCATCAGAAAAGAATTGTAATCAAGGTCCCTAAAATCTTCAAAAAATCTGCTTGACAAACATTAGCAAGATTCGTATTGATTCATCATCTTTTCCTCCTTTAGCAATAAACATGTTCCCCGGCGTTCACTGTCTCATTCCTGCCGTCGGGAAGTATGATCTCCGCCGTGCAGTTGGCCGGGATGGCAACAGTGTATTTTATACCTTCTTTGCTTTTCTCCCAGCGACTCTTTACTTCGCCGTAAAGGCTGCGGTAAGAGGCTTCCGCATGGGTCAGCCCTCCGCCGGGGATGGGGGTGATTACGAAATGATTTTCCCCCTCCACACGGATCCCCGCGCAGGTATCGAACAGCCACTGACAGACCGCGCCGGGAGAATAGTGGTTGAGGCTTCCGGAGTCGCCCTTGCCCGCATAGCCCTCCCATGTCTCCCAGACTGTAGTCGCGCCCTGCTCCACCTCATAGAGCCAGCCGGGCTTCTCAGGATTCAGCAGCACTTGATAGGCATTTTTGTTCGCTCCGGCCTTCGTCAGTTCTCCCAGCAGGAAGGGTGTGGATAAGAACCCGGTTCCGACCCGGTAGTTGAATCTTTCGACTGCCTTGACCAGTCTTGCCTGCGCTTTCTTCTTTTCCTCACCGTCGATCAGCCCCAGAGCCAGCGGACGCACCAGCTTGGCCTGCCGGTCGGTATCCAGCTCGGCGTACTTGGCATAGACTTCTTTTGCCTCTCCGGCGGCTTTTTGATACTCTTCACAAGCTTCGCCCAGCAGAGAGGCGATCTCGGCCATGGTAGACATGGTGAGATACAGGTAGGCGGTACACTCCTCCGGATGCTTGGCTTTCGCGCCGTAAACCTTGTCCCGGAACTCAAGCGGCTCCAGCCATTCGCCCAGGTGCACGCCCTTTTCGTAGTGACCGTCCTTCTCCCGGTTTTTCAGTAGGTAATCGGCATACTTTTTCATCATAGGCCAGCACGAGCACAGCAGTTCCTTGTCCCCGAAACGCTCGTAATAGCGGTATGGAACAAGATAAATGGCGTCGGCCCAGCCAACGGAGGAGCCGGTGGCCTTGTACATCATCTCGACCCCGTTATAGGGCAGCACTGCGGGGATCAGGCCGTTTTTATACTGTCCGTCTTCCATGTCGAGAAGCCATTTACGGAAGAAGGGAGCGGTGTTCATGAAATACGCTCCGGTGTGGAAGAACACCTGTGCGTCGCCAGTCCAGCCCAGCCGCTCGCGGGTGGGGCAGTCTGTCGGCACATCGAGGAAATTCCCCTTCATGCTCCAGCGGGTGTTCTTCACCAGCTGATTCACCCGCTCGTCGGAACAGATGAAATCGCCCGTCTGTTCCAGGTCGGAGTAGACCGCGATGGCCGTGAAGTCCGCAGGGTCGATTTCCACGTCCCCGATGATCTGGGCATAGCGGAAGCCGAACACCGCGAAGCTGGTTTTGTAGGTATCCTCGCCGCCGGAGCAAGTGAACAGGATCTCCTGCAGCGGCGTTTCGACGCTCGCGCCGCTGACCTTCTGCGTCATCAGCTTTCGGATCAGCTTCTGCTGCGTCCAACCGGTAGCGGGCTTCGTTTCCACCGCAGTGCGGACGACCGTCTGTTCCTTCTCATCATAAAGCTCTGTGCAGACGATGCGGATGCGCTGCCCCTTCTTTCCCTTGATCCGGAGCTGAGATAGCCCGCGATATTCTGACCGAAATCCAGAACATTTCCGGGAAGGAGCGACGGGGTAAAGCGCTCGTGCTCCATGACCGCCACATTATCCGAGGCGCAGAGCGTCACGCCTTTGGGCGCTGTCACGACCCGAGCTTTGCCGCCGTAACTTGACTGCATCGTGGCGTTGTATACCTCGCCGTCCTTGAGGTCGGCAAAGCGGATGGGGCCGTCGTTAGACCAGGCCCAGTTCTCGTCGGTGGTGATCGTCTCCACGGTGCCATCGACATGGGTCAGCTCCAGTTGGGCCAGCACGCTGGTCTGCGTGCCGAAGACGTTGGTCACACCGTAGGCAGCCACGCTCCCGCGGAACCAACCGTCTCCGAGGCGCAGCTCAACGGTGTTGTGATCTTTGATAAACTCCGTCACATCGTAGGTCTGCACCTGGATGCGCTTGCGGTAGTCCGTACTGCCCGGGGCAAGGATAAAGTCCTCGATCCGCCTGCCGTTGACCGTCACGTCATAGACGCCGCGGGCCGCGGCATAGAGGCGCGCCTTGACGACATCCTTTGCTGCAAATTCTTTCTTGAAGCAGTCAACCGGATAGCGGCGCTTTGGATCGGGCTTATAGTCGCCGCTGATCCACTTGCCCGTCCAGTCGCTTTCGCTCAAAATGCCGAGTTCAAAATAGCTTTCGCTGACCTCGCCCGGTTCGCCATTTTCGTCCCAGAGCCGGACGTTCCAGGTGACAGCATCCCGGCTGCGCAGGGGCTGCCCGGCATAGCGGATATGGGTCATAGAAGAAGAGGTGACCTTGCCGCTGTCCCAGACAATCTCATTGCCGCGCTTGCAGATGATCTGATACGCCGTCTGTCTGATGCCGCCCTCGCAGTTCCAATAAAAGCGGGGCTTCGGATTGCCAAGCCCCAGGGGCTCAGTCAGATATTCGACCTGTAAATGTGTCGCTTTCATCGGTTCTCCCTTACTTGACGGCAATCTCTGCTGTTCCTGTCATGCTTCCATCGCTTGCTTTTATGCTTACCGTTCCAGTCTCGCCAGCCCGAACGACAGCCAGAGCGCGACCGTAATAGGTTGTGAAGCTGCCGGTGTGGTACTGCTCCTCGGCGCAAGGATTCGCGCTGCCGAAGGCCAGCAGCTCTCCACCCTCGACCGTGACCGTGAGCTTCCGGTCGGCGTTGGATTCCACGACGCCGTTTGCACCCTCTATATTCACGGGAACATACACGATCTCGCCAGGCTTGGCATGACACTTCTCCGGCCGTACTGCGATCTTCAGAGGCGCGTCGGCAGAGTAGAGGCTGCTCCTGCCGGTCTCTCTGCCGCCGGCGTCATAGGCGACTGCCGTGACCGTGCCGGGCTCGTATTTGACCTTGAAGAGCGCCTTGCACTCTTTGACTTTCTGTCTGCCAACGGATTGCCCATTGATCAGCAGTTCTACCTGCGCCTGGTCGGAGTAGACCTCCACCTCGGCCTTGTTGCCCTTGCAGCCTGCCCAGCTCCAGCTCAGGATGGCGTTGGTACCGCGCCAGACGGATTTCGACGGGCGGACGCCGGGATGATTCACCGGTTTTACCGCAATCACGGGATTCCCCTCCAGCCCCCAGACGGTGGAGGCGTATTTGCAGCTGCCGTCCGGGATGCCGAGAATGTCGATGACGCCCGCGCCTGCAAGGATCCACGGGTAGGGTCGGTTAAAGGGCATGCCGCCGGTATAGCTCCACGCTCCGAGCCCCGCTTCACCGAGATAATCCCAACTCGTCCACATAAAGTCGCCGACGAGATAGGGGTACTTCTTCACCATCTGCCAGTTCTTCCAGATATCCTGCGGGAAAGTCTCCGAGCCGAATACCACACGGTTCGGATGCTCCTTCTCCTCCAGCGGATAGCGGCCGGAGCCGTAGTTGTAGCCCGCGATATCCAAGGCGTCCAAAAATGGTGTTGTCAGTTCATCTACCTTCTTGGAGTTTCCTGCCTTGTTCATGCCGCTTCCGATGAAGGATGCCATGATGTTGAAGGCAAGGCTGGCGTTGCCGCCTTCCTTTTTCTTTTTGCCGTCGCCAGCAGCTGTATTGCTCTCTCCGTCCTGATAGATCCCGCTGCCCTTGGCATAGCGGGACATGATCATCAGGTTCGTCCCGCAAGTCACGGGGCGGGAGGCGTCGAGCTTGTGGCAGAGCTCGACCATCTTCCTGCCGTAGTCCAGTCCCTTGGCCTCGGCGGGCTCGCCCACCTCGTTGCCGATTGAATAGAGAATCACGGAGGGATGGGTGAAGTCGCGCTCGACCATCGCGGTTACGTCCGATTCCCAGCATTTCTCGAAGTCGCAGCCGTAGTCATGGGGGTTCTTGCGGTTGTACCACATGTCAAAGGTCTCGTCCATGACGTACATGCCGAGCCTGTCGCAGGCGTCCAGCAGCGCCTTGGAGGCAGGGTTATGCGAAGAACGGATGGCGTTGAAGCCGTTCTCTTTGAGGATGCGCACACGGCGCTCTTCGCTCTCGGCATAGGTCGCGGCGCCGAGGATGCCGCTATCGTGGTGGACACAGCCTCCCCGCAGCAGGGTCTCTTTGCCGTTAATGAACAGGCCCTTGTTGGACCATGTGATCTGGCGGATACCGAAGGGAATCTCCACGCTGTCGCCCTCGCCTGCCGTGATCTTCGCAGTATAGAGGAAGGGCGTATCGTCGCTCCAGAGCTTCGCGTTCGGGATCGTCAGTTCAAAGCTCGTGCCCTCGCCGCTAATGTCACCCACATCCGCCTTGACGGAAACGGGGCTTTCGATCTTCACAACAGCAGGATCGATGGATACCGTACTGATTTTCACACACTCGGGACGCAGGCCGTTCTTTTCGCAGACGAGCAGCCATACGGGGCGATAAATGCCGGAGCCGGAATACCAGCGGGAGTTGGGCAGTTTGGAGTTGTCCGCAACCACCGTCAGCGTGTTCGACCCACCGTAAACGAGGTCTTTCAGCTCCACAAAGAAGCCGGTATATCCGTAGGGATGGAAGCAGAGCTCTTTGCCGTTGAGGCTGACGGTCGCATTTTTGTACACGCCCTCGAACTCGACGAGGACGTCCTTGCCTTCCCACTCCTGAGGAGCGGTGAAAGTCTTTTCATAGGTGTAGAGGCCGCCGGGGAAATAGCCGTGGCCGCCGTTGGAGACGTCCGCCCCGCGCTTCTCGCTGATCTGCGCGTCGTGCGGCAGGGTAACGGTTTTCCCGTTGCAGATCCAGTTCCTGTTAAAGCTGATTGTATTCATCCTTGTTTTCCCCTTCCTTTGCGTTTAAGCTTCCCAGCACCTTCAAGCTCTCTTTAGGATAGCGCGTCTGGGTCTTCCGGTCAACCGCGATCAGGCCGAAGGTCTTGCCGAATCCGGCCTGCCACTCGAAGTTATCCAGCAGGCTCCAGTACAAGTAGCCTTTGACCGGCACACCTTCCGCTCTGGCCTGCATCACGTCTGCGAAAGCCTCCCGGATAAAGTCGCAGCGGCGGGCGTCGTTATCCGTCGCAATGCCGTTTTCCGTGACGATCAGCTCGCCCGGGAATTCCTTTGCCACTTTTCGCAGCACATGGCCGATGCTCTGCGGGTAGTCCTCATATCCCATCTGGGTCAGCGGCGCATCCTTCGCCGGCTCCCGCGCTCCCTTGGCGTCCACGATCTTGCGGGAGTAGTTCTGCACGCCCAGGAAATCGTCGTCCTGAATGTAGGGTAGGTACTGGCCGAAGTCTTCCTGCCAGAGCTGTGCGGCGACTGCTTCGCCACCGTCAACCGGCTGATAGTCAAAAAGGGATAGGGTCAGCCCCACCTTGACCTGCGGTGCTGCGGACTTGAGCGCCTGCTTTGCCGCCTGGTGAGAACGCATGACGATTTTCTCCTGCTCGGAAGAGCGCGGACGCAGAAAGGCGCCGATCTTCAGAGGATTGCAGCGGAACGCGACGCCCTGCTCCAGCATGCTCAGCAGGATCTTCTTCATGTCAAGCTGCACACCCACCTGTACGCTGCCCTCCCGCTGGGAGGCTTTTTTCATATCGTCCATGACCTTGTGTAGTTGGAAGCCCATGTTTGCCTCGTTGATCGTGCAGACGTATTCCAGCTCATCCTTGAGCTGCATCGCCACATAGCGGGCGTATTTGGCAAAGGAATCCACCGTGCATTCGTTGGTCCAGCCGCCCTTGCGGATTAGCCAGGCGGGGCTGGAGAAATGGTGCAGGGTCACGATGGGCGTGATCCCGTTTCCTCGGCAGAAGTGCAGAACTTTGCGGTAGTGTCCGATCTCCCGGTAGTCGTATCGGCCTTCCTCCGGTTCAATGCGCGCCCACTCGATAGATAAGCGGTAGGCGCTGCAGCCGGCGTCCGCCAAGAGCTTGATATCTTCCTCGTAGCGGTTGTAGTGATCCACCGCCAAGCCCGAGGGTTCGGCAAAATCCGAGTGCTTCAGATTCTCCATGACCCAGAAATCGCTGTGGATGTTTTTGCCCTCTACCTGATGGGCCGCCGTGGCCGCTCCGATCAGAAAGTCTTTGTTCATCTTCCCATCCTTCCTCTCAGCTGTTGAGCATGGCGAGCATACCCTGAATCTGCTCCATGGGAACGTTGCCGAAGGTGGCCAGGGAACCCAGAGGCATCTCCATCATCATGCGTCTTGCCATCTCTGCGCCGCCCTCGCCCAGCGCGTCAGTGCCGTCCATTTCCTTGGACTGCTGCATGCCGGCCATCATCCTCTCGAACAGGGCACGACCTTTTGCGGTCTTCAGCAGGGATCCGACAGTGGAGGTCAGCGTATAGACGTATGGAAGCTCCACCGTGCCGTTGACAGATATTTCTGCATCCAGACGGATATCCCGGCTGGACGCTCCGATTTCCACGCCATAGACACCAGAGGGAACAAAGAAATCGTGGATTTTTTCTTCGTAATAGGCGAAGGCGCGCGCGGAGAGCGTAAAGCTCACTTCTTTTTCCTCGCCCGGCCGCAGCTCGACCTTGGCAAAGCCCCGCAGCTCGCGCAGCGGACGCGCCGTGTCACAGGCGGCGTTGCAGACATAAAGCTGCACGACCTCTTTCCCTTCCACACTGCCGGTGTTTTTGACCTTGCAGGTGACCGTCAGCGCGTCCTGATCCGTCATCTCGGATCTGTCCAGACGCAGATCGCTGTAAGCGAAGTTCGTATAGCTCAGGCCATAGCCGAAGGGGAAGGACACGTCCATTTCCTTCTTGTCATAGTAACGATAGCCGATGAACACGCCCTCGGCATAGTCCACCACACCCTCCGTGCCGGGGAAGTTGAGGTAGGCCGGGTTATCCGAGAGCTTCTTCGGCCAGGTCTCGGCCAGCTTGCCGCTTGGATTTTTCTTCCCGTACAGAAGTTCCACCGCCGCCTTGCCGACGCTCCGGCCGCCCAGATACATACAGAGCACAGCCCTGACCTTTGAGATCCACTCTGTCAGCATGGGCGCGCCGCCGTGCAGCACGACCACGGTGTTGGGATTGGCTGCGGCCACGGCCTCAATCAGTTCGTTCTGATTGGCCGGCATGGCAAGCGTATCCCGGTCAAAGCCCTCGCTCTCAAAGCTGTCGGGAAGCCCCGCGAAGACCACGGCGACATCCGCCGTTCCGGCGGCCTCCACGGCCTCGCGGAGCAGAGCTTCATCCGTCTTGCTGTCGCGGGCAACGTAGCCCTGTGCATAGCACACGGAATATTCCTTCGCCGCATCCAATGCGGAGATCATATTCTTCGTATTGATATGGCTGCTGCCGCTGCCCTGGTATCTCGGAGAGGCGGCAAACTCCCCGATAAAGGCCACCCTGCTGTCCTCCTTCAGGGGCAGCAGGCCGTCGTTTTTCAGCAGCACCGCACATTCGGCGGCAAGCGACCCGCTGAGCTCCGCGCATTTCTCACGGTCGATCGCCGTATCCGGGCGGCGCTTGTCGCGATAGTCCAGCGCAAAGCGCACCATGTTTCCGGCCATCCGGTCGATCTCCGCCTCGCTGAGCTCGCCCGCCTCACAGGCTGCCTTGATGGCAGCACAGACGCCCTCGTTCCCACCGGGCATGTTCAGATCCAGCCCGGCCTTGACGCCCTTGGCCGCGTCTTTTCCGGCGCCCCAGTCAGTAACCACGAAGCCGTCAAAACCCCAGCGCTCGCGGAGAATCTCCGTCAGCAGAGTCTTGTTGTTGGCGCAGAATTCGCCATTCACGGCATTGTAGGCACACATGACGCTGCGCGTGCCGCCCTCTTTCACAGCCGCCTCGAAGGCGGGGAGATAGGTCTCAAACAGGGTGCGCTCCGACATGCGGGAATCGCCGCTCATGCGCAGCGTCTCCTGGTTGTTGGCGGCAAAATGCTTGACGCAGGCCGAGATGCCTTTTTCCTGCAGCGCGCGGATATAGGCGGCGGCAAGCTTGCCGGCGAGATACGGATCCTCCGAGAAATACTCAAAGTTTCTGCCGCAGAGGGGGCTGCGTTTCATATTGACGCCGGGCCCCAACAGCATGCCCACGTCCTCCGCCTGGCACTCCGTGCCCAGGGCCTCGCCGAGCTTTGCCATCACTTCCACATCAAAGCTGGCCGCCAGGGCGGAGGCGGAGGGATAGCAGACGGTCTCGATGCTCTCGTTGATGCCGAGATGGTCGCCCTGCCCCTTTTGCTTGCGCAGCCCGTGAGGGCCGTCGCACATCATGACCTGCGGGATCCCGAAGCGGTCTATGCTCTTGGTTCTCCAGAAGTCACGCCCGCAGGCAAGCGCAATTTTTTCGTCAAGCGTCATCTGCTCCAAAATGGATCTCACTTCGTTTGTCATCTCTATAATCCCTTTCGTATGAAAAAATGCGCAGGGAGGCGGCGGCTCAGCCGCCGCCTCCGCGGTGTCAAGAATTATTCAGCTTTGGCTTTGCCGTGCTTGGCGGCCAGGTCCGCGTTCATCTGCGGACGGATGCTGTCCACCTTGTACATCAGGCTCAGAACGAGCATGACACAGAAGAGGATCAGGGGCATGTAGTTGTACAGGAACACGATCGCGTTGTTGGCAGAGGCCGTCTGCACCTCGGCCAGTCCGTCATAACCCGCAAGCCCCATGACAAGACCCGTGAGACCCGAGGCAATGCCCGCGCCGACCTTGGAGGCGAAGTTGGCAATGGAGGCAACCAGCCCCTCCACACGCACGCCGGTCTTCCATTCGCCGTAATCCATGCAGTCAATGAGATAGGTGTTGATCATCAAGGAGATGGGCATGGTGCCAAGGCCGAAGAGGATGCCGCCGATGATGAGCGTAACAAGATTGGTACCGCCGAGGCTGCGGATGGCAATACCTGCGATACCGATACCGCTGCAGACCTGCAGCAGCTTTGTCGTGCCGAACTTCTTGGCGAGCGCCGGGAACACGATCAGGGCGGGAACTACGATCAGCGTCGTGATGGCGACGGTGCCCTGCGTGCTCACGTCACCGTAGACATACTTGAAGTAATAGGTCGTGGCGCTCTGCATGTTGTTCACAATAAAGGTGATGAGCATCAGGCCTACGATGATAAAGAGATACTTGTTCTTCGAGATGGCGGACAGCGATTCCTTCATGGTGAGATCATTGGTGGTGCGCTTGCCCTCCTCGTTCGGTTCGTCCTTCACGATCTCCTTGCAGAAGATAAAGCGCAGGATGCCGAGGACCGCCATCACAACGCCGAGAGAGATGACCATGCTGCTCCAGCCGGCCAGGGTCTTGCCGCCTGCGGCCAGAAAGCCGGGGAACACGATGTTGAACGCGATGGAGCAGATCATGACGATGGCACCGTTGATGGAGATGGCTTTGATCTGATTTTGCTCAGTGGTAAAGGCGCGGGCCAGATACACCGAGTCGATACCGCCGAGAGCCGTAGCGCAGATGGCGTTGATCATAATGTACATGAAGCCGATCCAGACATACTGCACAGCGGCGCTCGCGTGCTGCGGGGTGTTGAACAGAAGAACCGTAAAGAGCCACTCTAAAATGATGAAGACCTCGTAGGGGCGCGCTTTGCCCCAGCGAGTGTGAGTCTTATCCAGGATGTAGCCGAAGCCCAAATCCGTGAAGGCGTCGACGATTCGGGACGCCAGAAGGATGCCGCCGATGATGGCGGGATTCAGGCCGAGAAGGTCTGTGCTGTAAAAGGTGACGTAGACGACCAGCACCACGTTGATGGCCGCCGCAATGCCGCGGGTGGACCAGACCGCGCCGTACCAGATCGGCATGCGCTGTCTCGCGCCGTAAGGGACACCTTTTTCGTTGATTCTTTCTCTCTTTGCCATATATTGCTTCCTCCTTGAATAATAACGCTATTGCTTGCTTTTTCGATAACCGCGCTGAATACAGTTTATCAGAAATACTCTCAGTCTGTCATTGACATTACAAGACACAAGCATTATCATTTAGGGACATGGAGGTGGTTGTATGTATACAGACGAGCTGTCGGAATCTTTCGAGATGAGCAGGGTCGAGATGATCCTGAAGGAATTGATGGCAGAAAGAGACGATCTCACGGAGAAAGTGCTCTCTTCTGATGAACTGACTGCCTATGTCGGCTGGGTCATCGAACGGTATTCGCAAAAGTATGCCCACCATGCTATAGGCGATCTGCCTGCTTTTAATAATCGTACGGACATTGCTTCCTTTACGAAGGAACTCAGCGAAAAACCTGACCGACGCAAAGCTGTCGCACGGCTTTCCAAAGCACTGGCTGTTCAGAGCGATGCGGATTTCCTGCTGCCAGGACAGGAGATCTCAGTAGCCAGGATGCCGAGGTATTATCCTTCTCAATGGCACACGAACACCTATTTTCAGGTATGCTACGCTCCCGCAGGCGAATGCCCCATATACTTTCAGAACGAAACAATTACATTAAAAAACGGTTCTGTCCTCATAGTCGCCCCGGGAATCATGCATGCGACGCCCTGCTTTTCCGATGATGCGGTGCTAAAACTATACTATCTGCGCACCGGGACATTCCGGCATATTTTCTGGAACCAATTGGGTGAGGATAATCTGCTGTCGAAGTTCTTCCGCATTGCGCTGGACGAAAATGAAACCACGGCTTACCTGCACTTTGAAACGAACGGTGATCCGGCGATCCGGCGGGTGCTTTTGCAGATCGATCAAGAATATCAGACCGAAAAACCGTACGGTCGGCAAATACTGAACTCCCTGATGCGGCTGTTTTTCCTTCAGCTCCTTCGCAACTATGAAGGTACTGTCAAACTTCCGCGTACGGAACACTTCTTCTGGAAGCATCAGTTTTCAGGCATTCTCAGTTACATCCAATCCCATTATCAGCATGCGACATTGAAAGACGTGGCAGAACGTTTCAATTACAGTCCCAAGCAGGTCGGGCGGATCGTGAAAAACTGCACCGGCACATCCTTTGGAGATCTGATTCGGGAGATGAAGATGAAAAAGGGGGCGGAGCTGCTTCTGGACAGGAAGTACCCTCCCGAGCAGGTCGCGGCCATGGTGGGCTTTTCTACCGTGAACAGCTTTTATCGTTCCTTCAAGGATTATTACGGTCTTCCTCCGGTCGAATGGGCAGAAAAAGAAGCCGGAAAGCGTTCGATGCAATGAACCGGTGATACACAGTCGTTTTTAATTCCGTAGGGCTCGCCGGGACAGTCAGCAGACTGTCCCGGCGAGTACGTTACCTGTTATTTACGCTTTGCAGCCTTGGCCTCAGCTTTCGCCTTCTTCTCGGCGAGCTTTGCCTGGTACCTGGCCTCTTCTTCCTCAAAGTTCAGGCCCTTCTTTTCGCATTTGGCCTTCAGCTCTTTGATTCGGTTTTCTTCCGCGATGCGGTCGTTTTCCTCCTGCTCCAGACGGGCCTTCTCCTCCGGGGAAACGTAGACCTCGCCTCTCGCCTCGGCCTCGGCGCGGTGGAAAGCGCTGATGCCGGCGGTGATCTGGGGCATCTCATCCTCGACCTTATAGAAGAGCATGATCACAGCGCTCACCGCGGCGGAGATCAGCGGCGTGCCGAAAAAGCAGAAGGTGAAGAAGCTCCGAACGCCTTCGTTCTGTACAATCTCCTGCACGGTAGAGACAGGCGCCTGATAGCCCAGGGCGGAGATGCCGCCCAGCAGGATGGAACTGGCAATACCGGTGCAGACAGTGATGATAACGCTGTAAATGGAGGCGGAGCAGCCATCCGCACGGAACTTGTTGGAATACTCAATGTGGTCAAGGCTCTCGGCGATCTGCGCGGCCATAACATAGGTAGGCACGGTGCCGATGGACTTGATGATCAGCGCGAGGAGGATCAGCGTGAAGTTGACCTCGGCAGCAAAGGAGAACAGCAGGCCCAGCGCGCAGCCGACCACGGCGATTACGAGACCGATGGCAGTGACGCGGCGTTTGCCGAATTTGCCGACCAGCGGCCAGAGGATGATGACACCGATGCCGAGCGGCGCCTGGCCGATCACGTTGACCAGCACCTGCAGTCCGGTGCCGCCGTCCACGGAACGGGCCAGAACCCAGTTGCAGTAGTAGAGCATGGACTGGGTGGACAGCACGGTGGAGAGCTGCCAGATCAGGGCATAGCCCATGATGAGACGCCAGTACTTGTTGCCAAAGCAGGCCTTGACCTGCTCTTTAAACGCAACCACATCTTCCCTGGGATCCTTCCCTGCGGCCATAGCGTCCTCTGTGACGCGCTCTTTTGTGAAGTAGTACTCCAGCAGACAGGCCGGAAGAGCAAAGCAGCTGAGAACGCTCATCATGGCGATCCAGGTGCCCTGAGAATCCTTGCCCACGCCGAAGGCATTGATCATAATGGGCATCACGATGGTCACGAGAAAGCCGGGAACCATATTGACGCCGGCGTTCGTGAGCAGTGCCAGCGTGTCACGCTGCTTGGTATTGCGGGTGGACAGAGGCACCATCAGCGTGTGGGACATGTTGTAGATGGTAAAGGCAAAGGCGAAGAAGAGGTTGTAGCTGACCACGATCCACACCATCTGAACGGTAGAGTTGGCTTTCGGAACCGCATAGAGCAGGAAGGCTGTAAGGACGATCAGCGGGCCGCCCAGCAGCAGATAGGGTCTTGCCTTACCGTGTCTGGTGCGGGTCTTGTCGATGATACGGCCCATGGCGATGTTCGTGATGGCGTCAACCACCTTGGAGATTGCGGGCATCCAGGTCAGGAAGACGCCGGACAGGCCCAGAACGTCCGTATAAAACTGGTTCAGGTAGCTGCCGCCCAGACAGATGTAAACGATGAACATGAGCGCCGGGCCGGCAAAGTAACCCAGCCACGACTCCGCCTTGGTGGTGTTGGCGGACTTGATGCGGGAGTCAAAGATCGGTGCATCGAGCAGGCTTTTCTTTTTGACTTGTGCTGTCATTTCCGTGATCCTCCTTATATCGTTTTTTTACTTCATCCATTTGATTGCTTTTTCAAAGCTCCACGCGTCCGCATCGGGAGAATCGGAGAGGATGCGATAGGTCCAGAAGAAGGAACCCGCAATCCGTTCCCATGCTTTTTGCTGGATCTCCGCCACGGCCCGGTAAGCGTCTTCCTTATCCTGCCGATCCGCCAGATCCTTGGCGTAGCCGCTGTCCAGGCTCCACTCGCCGGTCACGACCGGGAAATACCCGCTCATTTCGTCCAGAATCGGATAGAAGCGCCCCTCAACGATTGCCTTGTAGGCCTCCAATGCCTTCGGGCAGCCGCCTGCCTCCACAGAGCCGAAATAGAAATGCGTGTCCAGCACCACGTTCCGGTACTGCTCCCGGGGCATGAAATCTTTCCACATCGCCGTGCGGAAGGCGTCGTGAATCATAAAAAACTTGTCCTCGCCCATATGCGGCATGACGCGCGCATAGGCATCTTCATAGAATTTCCGCAGGAATTCCATTTTGATCGGAGCGGAACCCGCCTCCTCTTCCACGCTTTTGGGCGGGTAGATGTTGCGGATCCAGACCTGTTCCCAGGGAATGTCCCCGGTCAGTGCGTCAGTGATCGGCTCGTTCAGCGGCTGGATTCCCCAAAGGCCGTCTCTGTGTCCGTAGCGGAAAGCAAGCTTTTCCAGAAGCCGCAGGCAAAAATCCACTTCCTCAGGCATGCCGGACCACTTGCACACGCCGCAGATGCCGCCGTTATCAAAGCCGTTCTGGCTGCCCGGCACCATGTGCAGGTCGATCAGGATCTTCAGGCCGTATTTCTCCGCCATATCCAGGGCGAAGTCCAGATACTCGATGCAGCCGAGATAGGGAGCGCGGTCTCCGAAAATGTAAAATGGGATGGGGATACGGATCGCGTTGATCCCCTGTTCAGAGAGAAATCGGAAGTCCTCTTCGCGGATAAAGCTCTTGCGGTGCTTCTCCATTCGCTCCCGGTACTCTTCTTGCGAAAGCACACGCGCCAGATGGTATTCGTCCTCCGCTTCGGTTCCGGCGAAGAGCTCCGGAGCGATCCATTTTTCCAGTACCAGCCAACCGCCAAAGTTTACGCCATTTATCACAATTCTACGCCCTCCTCTGCATCTGTTTTTTGTTTACGTTTATACTTTACTATGCTACAATACTTCTCACAACCATCAATCTCGCAATTCGTGTAGGATTTTTGAAAAACTTTGGAGATGGCCGTATGAACACAAAGAAAAACAGCCATTATCAGTTCACCCATGAGCTGATTCAGCAGACCATGGCGCGGCTTTTGGAGAAGAACGAGCTGAAGGATATCACGGTCAAGGAGCTCTGCGCTGTCTCCGGAATCAACCGTTCGACCTTTTATGCCCATTATGAGAGCCTTTACGACCTCTGGGCCGATATCGATTCGATTCTTCGTGTGGAGCATATCCGCGCCTTTGATGAAGCAAATGTTCATTTCAGCAATTATATGAGCGAAGACGGCTTTCGCGTGGCTCTGAATTTTGTATACCGCTACCGACATTTTTATCGGGGTTATCTGGAGCGGTTGTCCGCGTCAGAGTATTTGGAAGCCATGTTTCACGAGATCTGGGCAGCCGAAACAGCTCCGGAAGATGAAAACCGCACAGACAGCCTGTATCACTATATCTTTACGCTCGGTGGAGCTATTAAGGTGGTAGAACGGTGGTTGAAGCATGGCTGCAAGGAGCCTGTTGATACGATGGCGAAGCTGCTGACACAGTACGTCACACCATAAACAAATCTGCATAGCAGCATCTTCTTGTTGGGAGGTCTTCTGTGAACATTCAGAATTACACATTTATCACAGCCGCAAATATGGGTGACGTCTGCCCGGTATTCCGCCGCCGCTTTCTTGTGCACAAGCAAATTCAGCAAGCGGCATTGGAGATTACTGCCCTCGGCGTCTATGTGGCAGAACTGAACGGCATACGCGTAGGTGATTTCGTCCTTGCCCCGGGCTGGACAAGCTATGAGCATCGTCTGCAGGTACAGACCTATGACGTAACGGAACTGCTTACAGAGGAGAATGAACTGCATGTCACAGTTGGGAAAGGCTGGTTCCGCTCTCCCATACCCGGCTGGGAGGATTCAGAAGATAAGCGCAGGCGCGTATCCCAACTCTGCGGACTGATCGCCGCGCTGACCCTGTGTTACAAAGATGGCAGCAGTGAGACAATCGGTACAGATGCCAGCTGGGATGTTGGCGAAAGCTCTGTCCGCTTCAGTGAGATCTACGACGGCGAACGCTGTGACGCGACCTTCGAAACGCAAGAATGGGAGCAGGCATCCCTATTGGACTGGTCAAAGGAAATCCTGATCCCACAGGAGGGCGAGGTGATCCGCGAGATAGAGCGACTCGGGGCAACGCGCGTCTTTTCGACCCCGGCCGGCGAGACTGTGGTGGACTTTGGGCAGGAGGTCACAGGATATGCGGAGATCAATCTTGATGCCCATGCAGGCGACCGCGTGCGATTCACCCACGGCGAGGTACTGGACGCGGATGGTAATTTCTATAATGCAAATTATCGCTCCGCGAAAGCGGAAGTGGAATACATCTGCCGTGAAGGGAAGCAACGCTGGCATCCGGTTTTGACCTTCTTCGGCTTCCGTTATCTTAAGATCCTGGATTGGCCGGGAGAGGCGACTGCGAAGAGCTTTACGGCGATATCTGTACACTCGGAGATGCGCCGCACCGGACGGATTGAGAGCGGAGACGAACTCTTAAATCAGTTTATCTCCAACGTTGTCTGGAGCCAGCGGGATAACTTCCTCGATGTGCCTACCGACTGTCCCCAGCGGGACGAGCGTCTGGGCTGGACAGGCGATGCACAGGCCTTTGTCAAGGCAGCTTCTTATAACTATGATGTGGAGCGCTTCTTCCGCAAGTGGCTGCGGGATCTAGCCGCCGACCAGCGCGAAAGCGGCGAGGTGGGACAGGTCATCCCCGACGTGATGCCCTATGCTCCCAGCAGCGCCGCCTGGGGCGACGCGGCGGTCATCTGCCCCTGGCAGATCTACCAGACCTATGGTGACATAGCCGTGCTGGAAGAGCAGTTCAGCAGCATGAAGGCGTGGGTAGATTACATTGGCAAGTCCACAACAACGCCTGATCTATGGACAGGCCATTTTCACTTCGGCGACTGGCTGGGGCTGGACGCTCCGGCGGGCAGCTACAAGGGCTCCAGTCGCGAAGACTTCGTTGCCACGGCGTTTTACGCGCACTCCACCGAGCTGCTGATCAAGACCGGGAAGCTGCTTGGCGCGGATATGAGCGAATATGAGGAGCAGTATGCGCGAACCGTTTCAGCCTTCCGCAATGCCTTCCCGGACTACCTAACGCAGACGGAGCATGTGCTGGCTGTTCAGTTTGGCCTGACAGAGCATCCGCAGGAAACCGCCGACAAGCTGGCGAACATGATCAAAGCTGCAGGAAATGAGCAGCGCACCGGTTTTGTGGGCACGCCCTATCTGCTGCATGTGCTTTCTGACTACGGCCACAGCGGTCTCGTCTGGAAGCTGCTGCTGCGCAAGGCCTATCCCGGCTGGCTCTTCTCTGTCTGCCATGGCGCAACCACCGTCTGGGAACACTGGGACGGCATACGCAGCGACGGGAGCTTCTGGAGCAGTGACATGAACTCTTTCAACCACTATGCCTACGGTGCGGTGATCGACTGGCTCTACCAAAAGGCTGCAGGCCTCGATCATAATGAGGACGCCCCCGGCTTCGCCGCCCTGCGCTTCGAGCCGCATCCCTGCAGAGAGATTGGATTTCTGAACACAGAGCTGGACACCCGGCACGGCACGATCCGCACGTCATGGCACTATGATGGCGACTGGGTACAGATCTCCCTCGAAACACCCGTTCCGGCCGTGGCTATCCTGCCCTCTGGAATAAAAGAACTGGCCCCGGGAGACTACACCTTCCGGGAGAGATATGAATAAGAACGACAAAGCCCTCCGGCTCATCGCCGGAGGGCTGATTGCTCTATGATGGTCCGTCCTCTAGGGGATCATTGGATTACTTTTCTTGAAAAGACATATACCATTTCCGCAAACTGCTCACTGCTGATGGGGAAATCCCTGGCAATCCATTCCCGAAGCATAGCGATCGCTCCATTGGCAATATATAAACGGATAAAGCGGGCTTTCAGGGTATCGGGATTTAGTTCACCAACAATATATCGGTCACAGATCATCTCAAGCAAGCGATTCGCGAAACTTCCGTCCTCAGAACCACTCAGAAGAATACGGAAAGCTTGGGCATTCTCCTTCACGAAGTCGAAGAATGTGGAATTGGCCTGCATGAATCGGTCTTTGCTGTGAATGTCTAAGTTTGCCGGGGGCAAGGGAATCCAGAAGAGAAAGTCGTTTTCAAGCTCGTGAAGCACTTCGACGGGTTCCGTATAATACTTGTAAAAAGTGGAGCGATGTACATCCGCTCTCTCACAGATCGCGGTCACGGATATACGGCTCAGCTCCTGCTGCTCCAGAAGCTCCAGCAGCGCGTCTTTCATCAGGCGTTTGGTCATTCGTACCCGTCGATTTTCATGCGGTTCATTCATAATAATTTTCTCCCACTGAAGACAATTTACGCAAAACTGTCTGTTTCAAGACGTTTCTAAAAATACTGACTGTTGTTTTTCCGACAAAGTGTAGTTATAATACCACATGCGATTTCAAATGTCAAAGGAGAAATGAACATGAAAAACAGCAAGCTCGGTAAGATTTTGTCCCTCGTTGTTATCGCCCTGGTGGGTTTGTTCCTCGTGATCTATCCCGGTGATACCCTGAACATCGTGGTCGGAGTTTTTGGCGGAGCCCTTCTGCTAATCGGCCTGATCGGTATTGTGTCCTACTTCCTGCCGAAGAACAAGAACAGCAGAAGTGTAATCGACCTTGTGATTTCCATCGTGGAAGCGATTGTCGGCCTGATCGTTGTCTCCAATATCGGCTTTGTGATCTCCCTGTTCCCGATTTTTGCGGGTGTGATCATTGCGGCGCAGGGCGTGCTGTACCTCATCAGCGCTTTTCGCATGAAGGGCGACAACAACAATAGCTGGAAGTTGGGCCTGGTGCTTAGCCTGGTGATGATTGCTTTCGGCATTCTGATTTTTGCCAATCCCTTTGCAACACAGGCAGCTCTGGTACGTCTGGCAGGCATCGCATTGATTTACAACGCGGTTTCCGGCCTCATCATTCGCCTGAAGGCCTAAAAAGATGGAAACTACGAGCTTCCAGAGGTCGATTCTGACGGCGCTCGTCGTCTTTATTGTTCTGTTCAGTCTCGCATTTTTCCCGAATATATTACCCGTCCTTGCGGAGGCCATGACGCCGATCTTGATCGGCGTCTGCGCTGCCTTTGTCATTGACATTCCGGCGGTTTTTCTTGAGCGGAAGCTGTTTATGAAAGCTAAACATGGGAGAGGGATTTCGGTTCTGTTGGCGATCGTTGCGTTCATTTTGGTGATCGTGCTGGTTGTCCAGCTGGTTGTGCCGCAGTTGATCGGCTGCATCAAGACCTTTGTTTTGCAGGCACCGTCCGCTGTGGAGAATCTTTTAAATAATCCTCGCATCCAGAAAATCATTTCTGTTAACATCGGAGAACAACTGGAAAATTTCGACTGGGATGATACGGTGCAGAAGGTTGGGCAGTTCCTGATCTCCGGTATCGGCAGAGAAGGATCAGGTCTGACGTCCGGATTATCCTCCACGTTTTCTAAAGTTGTGACGGTATTTATTGGGTTGGTTTTCGCCATTTATTTTCTGTCGGGCAAGAGAAAGATCTTGTCTGCGATTCAGAAGCTAGCCAAAGGGCATCTGCCTGAGGAGAGATACGCAAAGATCGGTAAATTCATGTTTATGCTCTGCGAGAGTGCGCACAACTATGTGGTTGGACAATGCACCGAGGCAATCATTCTTGGCAGCCTATGCGCTCTGGGAATGCTTTTACTGAGATTGCCCTATGCATTAATGGTTGGTGTGCTTGTGGGCGTGACGGCGCTGATCCCCATGGTAGTAGCAATTATAGGTATGCTGGTCGGGGCGTTCATGGTCTTGTCCGTATCCCCGGCAAAGGCTCTGATTTTCATCCTTTATATTCTTGTTTTGCAGCAGTTGGAAAACAATCTCATCTACCCGCGTGTAGTGGGCAATTCTGTCGGTCTGCCCGGCGTTTTGGTGCTTGCCGCAGTTACGGTTGGCGGCACAGTCTTCGGGCTGGTGGGAATGCTGTTGTGCGTACCTCTGTGTGCAGCCCTTTACCGCTACATGAAAGAAAAGTTGGCCTAACGCTGTATGGACAGAGACGAGATCAAAAGAGAATATATCGAACTCAAGAACAGCGTTCTGCAATATCGCATGATTCCGGAGGCCAATCAGCATCTTTTGCGCACTTGGGCCAGCAGCGCCGGAAACTTTGTTATTGCTGGCTTTAAGCTGCTTAGCGGCATTGTGACCGGCAGCGGTTTCCTCTGCGTCAGCGGATTATACAGTGCGCTGCTCGGTCTTAGTAAGCGGCAGATTATCGAAGGGGAAAAGACCGACAAGAATCCATGGCTTCTGTTGCAAAATATTGGGCTGTATATCCTTCTGGCCGGAGCCGTGTACGGAGTATACATCGGGCGGTTGATCCTGTACCCGGAGAGGGCTAAATGGACGATTCCCATCGCCATTCTTATCGCGCTCTATACCTTTGTTGACATAGGCCTTGCCGCCTATACGCTGTTTGGCAAACGGGGGCAATGGGTACAAAAGCCGTTGCTGCTTGGAATGAGATGGATTGGCTTTGTGTCCGCTCTGCCTATGATCGTCATGACACAGATCGCCCTCAACGCGATTGGGAATGAAAATGATACCTCTGCCTATGATGGACGGTTTGGGGCCGTTGTCGGCCTCGTAATCCTGCTGATTGGCGGGTGGGTGACAGTCCACGCACACCATAAACAAATGAAGGAGGAAGGACAGAGAATGAATAAGAATCGTTGGACGATCCGGAAGCTTTTTGTTCTTCCGGCGATCCCAACGCTGTTAGTCACACTGATGGCGGCGGCGCTGCTGATCTATGAGTTTCGAGCGGATGATTTTAGCTGGCTGCGGTATGTGGCCTATACGTTCTCTGCCTATGCCTTCATTCTTCTCTGCACGAGTTATGGACTACTTGTAAAAAAAAATCAACGCTGGGCCGCGGCGTTCACGCTACCGCTGATTCCAACGCTAATCATTATCGCTCTGGGGTCAGCTCTGCTCGTATATGTCTACGCTGCGGAAAATTATGGGCCTATTTCTTATGTGGCCTACCTTTTGTCCGCCTATGCGCTGATCCTCGGTATCACCAGCTATGTGCGGCTGGCCCGTGTGATGGGACAGGCTGAACCCAGCAGCGATGAGCCTATATTTTTACAGATCAAGGCCGTTCTCTCGGCTTTCATACTGCCCTATTTCAGCGCGATTGCTGTCTGCACAGCCTATGTCTTTGTCAAGATATTTAAGGGCTTCACGCGAGGTTCCATTCTAACGATCGTTTCCGGCATTCTGGCAATGATCGGGGTGATAGCGCTCAGCGTGGTAGGGCCATTATTCTTTTTGGTTGGCATTCTCTGCATTCACATCTGGGGCAGACGTGTGCGGGGTATCATCCTCTGCGCACTAGGGTTGGTTCTGATGATCCTCAGTAATCATTTGACGATCCGGATCATGGAAAAGCAGAAAGATGAATTGAATATTCAAAGAGGTTACCCGGTCTGGCGATGAAAAAGATCCCTCAAACAATATAATAGAGCAAGCGTCTGGAACTCTTGATGTTCAAGGTGTTCCGGACGCCTTTTTCACATAGTTGTGGCCATGATGTGGATCATCATCTATTCTTCGAGCTTCACTCAATGCATTAATTCTTATGATGATCCCTGCTCCAACCATTGGATTACTTTTCTTGAAAAGACATACCTTGATTTCGATGAATCATAGGTACTGTGATGCTCATATTCAGATGGTGTTCATGCGCACGGTCGTCTTTTTCGCCGGTAGTTTTTCAAAAACAGCCGCCTTGTCGTGAGCTCCAGATTCTCTGCGTGCACGCGGGAGAGATAGAAATGCCGCGCCGTCTGGCTGCGGCTTTTCTTTTTGCCGTCTGGGTAGCCAAAACGGTAGACCGCAAAGGTCCGCTCACGCCGCGGCAGATCGAGCAGCGAATAGAAGATCCACTGTGAGTGATCGTGCCGGATGGTAATCTCCTCCGGGCCGTGCTGGAGAGGATCGAAGTAGGTTTCCCGGTAGGTGAGCTGGTCTTCCGTTCCCGCGTAGCGATCCAGGCTCACCAGTTTGCCTCCAGCCTGCTTGTATCGATTGCCCACAGAGCGCATCACGCTTTTGAGCTTGTTGTCGATGCACACGCCGGCATAGGTGGAGAACATGTTTCCCAGCTCCGGCTTGAACTTGGCGATGGCTTTCCAGAGCTCGATCCGCGCAAGCTGGATGAAATCGTCCTGCGTCAGTGATTTGTCCATACCGGTCGCGTAGATGCCCTCCCAGTAGGTCTTCGCCTTTGAGACGACCAAGCCCTCGTTCTTCTCCATCACCAGTCGGATGGCGCGGTCGCAGCCGCCCATCGCATATATGACCAATTCCTCATTGGTCATCTCGGACATTTTGGCCCATTCATCCACCTCTCATCCCTCCTGCGTGAAAGAGCGGCAGCACGGCGCGGTACAGGTTCTCCTTCATATCTTCCGACACACCGTCCATCAGGCTGACATATTCGCAGATGCTCCGAGAAATCTCCTCCGGTGTCACAGACAGAATATCCACGGCATTCCCGTTCTTATCATGTTCCTCCAGCAGATGATCGAAGGCCTCTTTCGTCATGGCTTTGGCTTCCTCCGCCTTGTTGGGGAGATCCTTCTTGATGGCTTTCAGCGTCCGTTCAAACTGCACGCCGAGCTGCGCCAACTCCGTCTTATAAAGCGGGATGCACTGTGCCCGCGCCTGTTTGGCCAGAGAGGTCGCCCTTTGGCGTCGCTGCTTGTCCTCGCGAGCGATGCGGGTGAAGAGCTCCGCCGTGCTCTGGTGGATCTGATTCTGCGTAGCGATGGCGGCGGCATAGGTGTCGTTGAAATAGTCTGCGATCATAGCTGTGAGCGCGGCAAATTCCGGCTCAGCCAGCAGACGGTTGACCACCGTCACGTCCACGCTGCCGGTATAAAGATTCCTGGCCGCCTGCGCCGAAAGACCGAGCTCTTCGATCGTGTAGTTTTTCCGATCCGGCACATCCGTGCGGCCGAGAAGGAAGTCCGTGGACACGCCGAAGAATTTGGCGAGCGCCAGCACCACGTCGTCATTGACCGTCTGCTGCTTGCCGCTCTCGATCCTGCTGAGCAGGGATTCCGAGAGGCCGGTCTTCTCCGCAATGGTCTTGTTTGTCACGCCGTGCGTTCGCTTCAGATCAACGATCCGGTCCCGAATGCACCCCGGCAGATATTCTTTTTCACTCATATTCTTCGCCTCCTCGATGGATTCTACAGAAATTCGCGCGCATTTGCTGTCAAGACAAAGTGCCTCATTTTCCGCTTGTATCGGCGTTGAATGAAGAAGTGAAGGTAATATAAATATACCAACCAAGCCTGCATGGCACCGTCAGCCGCCTTTAAAGCAGAAGAGACCCCAACCGAGAGTTTTTCCGTCGATTATTCGTGCGCTGCTCCACTTCGAGCAACAAAAACAGCCTCTACTGCAAGATCCCGTCGTTCTCCGCTGCGTGCCCTGGCAGAAGCACTTTCAACCGACTCCTACGAACTAATCGAGGAAAAATCGGCAAAAAGCGTCTTCACCTCCCCTATCCTGATTACAGACGGTGATCTGAATTTTGGCATCACAAGTAAAGGCGGCCTCAAAAGCCTGATTGAAGAGAAGAAGATAAGCAATCTGTTTCTCTCTGTCATCGGCACAGGTTTGTATAACTACAAGGATGATAAATTAGAGGTTCTGGCTAAGCACGGTAACGGAACATATTGTGTTGTCAATGACCTCGAAGATGTGGAAGTATCCATCAATAAGCGTTACATTGCACTGACGAACATTGTCGCCAAAGACGTAAAAGCTCAGGTTGAATTTAACCCCCGATTTGTCAAAAACTATCGCTTGCTGGGTTACGAAAACCGGGAGCTTAACCATGAGGACTTCACGAATGATTCCGTTATCTCCGAGCCTTACGGAAGCGGCAGCCACGGGGTTGCCCTGTATGAGCTTTAGATGGCCGCTGAGAACAGGACTCCCACTTCTGACCTGAAATACCAGACTCCAGTCCTGACGGATTCCGACGAACTCGGCACCGTGAAGATCCGTTATAAGGAGCCTCTCTCCGATGTCAGCCATCCTGTTGAGGCAACCTTCTGCAACGTGAATCATGCCACAGCAAATGCCCGGCTGGCCTATCTCCTCTACTGCATCTCCGAAAAGCTCCGCGGTTCCAACAAGCTGGATAAAGCAGATGAGGCATACCTCTCCGAGATGCTCACCGACAGGAAATATAAAGCGATTGCCGGCACCAACCTGGAAAAGCTGGAACTCCTGATCGATGCCCTGAACCCTGCCTCTGAACGGAAAGACCCCGACGATTTCGATTTCGCATTCTGATCGGGATATAAAAAAGGCACTCTGCTGCGGCAGAGTGCCTTGCGGGTTTTACGGCTAACCGGCTTTGAACAGTTCAGCGCGTTCCTCTTTTGTTTTTCAGCTTTGTTTCTGGAGAACGATGGATACATCACAGTAGGTATCCAGTGCAATGAATTCCTCCTCATTCTTCTCATACCCTGCGGGAGCCTTCAGAACATGAACCGTATAGGGATGTCCTTCCGCGGCATCCGGGAAGGATGCGATACCTTTATCATCCGTCTTGCCCAACATGCAGGCAGTATCGTCACAGAACTGGATCGTGGCTCCCTTCACAGGTTCCCCACTGTTGTCCGTGACGATCACGCGATAGACACCCTCATCATTTTCAATGGCCGCTGGCGATGCTGCGCTTTCGGCAGCGGGCGCGGCTGCTCCGATGAATGCATCAATCAGCTGTTCATACCTTGAAAGATCACTCGGAACACCTTCGATAGGCGCCAAAAGGATAACGCCGTCCCGGTTGACAAAGATTGTCGTGGGGAGGGTGGTGAGGTACAGCTTCTCATCCATATTTTCAAAGGGCAGAAGATTCAAATACTCCACGTTTCTCTCGGCAAGGATTTCCTTGCAAGCCTCAAGCTCTTCGTCCGCGTCATTACAGATTCCGACGATAGCAGCGTCTTTTCCTTCTGCCTCAATGCGGCGGGCGAGGTCACCGAGCTCCGGCATCTCGGCCTTGCAGGGGCTACACCAGGTCGCCCAGATGTTGACCATTGTGACTGCATGGGCAGAGAAAAGTTCCCCGCTTTTCACAACATTGCCTTCGAGGTCAGTGGTTTCAAACTCAAGAGTCGTGCCAAGGAGATCCGCTATAGTAGAATGAGGCGTGAAGTACTCCGCGTTTTTCAGAACATCAACCAAAGATGCCTGGAGGTCAAGATACTCTTCAGCATACTCGGAAGGAATCTTCTCCGCAAAACCGTCGTACATATCCGGTCCGGTCAAAGCGTAATAGGAAATACCGTCGTTCTTTCCCACCAGGATGTAGTTATCTTCCTGAGCACCTTCAAACCCCATCACTTCCATCAGATCCGCGAGACTGCGGTCACCGTCGATTCCTATCACGACGAGCAACGTGCCCATGGCGTCCATAATTCTGGCGGTATCTTCTGCTGACAGGCCTCCGCTTTTGGTCTTCTCGTTAAAAGCGTCAGACTCTGCTTTTGAGAAGGCATAATAGTTGAACATCATGGTATAGATGCCGTCCTTCTCCACAGGGTAAGGGTTCGGCATAAAAATGCCTTTGGTATTGATGAATTTTTCGGGATATGTGAGTGTAAACCCCATTTTATCCCAGGTTTCCTTTTTTCCTTCAGCAAAGGCAGGCATGCTGAGAACGAAGATCATCACGGCGATCAATACGAGTGTTACAATTCTCTTCATTGTTTTTTCCTTTCTGACAAGATGTCCTTATTAATTAATTAACTAATTTATTATATACCATCACCACGGATTTTTCCAGTAAAAAAACGGCACTCTGCTGCGGCAGAAAAAAAGCCCTGTCCGAATGAAAGGACAGGGCTGAATATTTGCTGTTTGTGCGTAAGAGGAGAACTTTCGCTCCGTGAGGTAACTCAGCAGTAATACTCCATCGGATAGGTGAGGTACTCGTTCTGGTCGAACTGGTCTACCGTGACATAGCCGGAAGGAGCGCGGAGGAGAGAAGGAATCCTGTTGACGATGGTTGCACAGGTGTGCTCAACCGTTGCGGGCTTTACCACATGGAACTCGGTGTTGGGCTCACCGGTGATCCACCAGTCGCACATATCACCGTCGTCCGGGCCGTAGACCTTACCGATGGTCTCTTCTTCTACGGTAATGCCCTGCATTGTCTCGATGGTGACAACTGCAGACATGCCGATGCATCTGCCGGCCTTGATTTCCTTGCCGAGGGTGGAGCTGTAAATGTCATGGTCAATGACATAGGGGACGTGCTTCTGCTCAATGCTCTTGATGGTAAGGCCGAGCTTGTTGCAGATTGCTTCGGAAGCATTCCACGCGTAGGAAGGCTCGAACTCTGCGGGATGTGCAATCTTTTCCTCGAACTCTTCGGGAGTCAGGTCACAGCCGTGGGCTTCAGCAAGGGCAATGCCGTATTCATCAACATTGTAGCTGTAAGCGCCTTTGATCTTCTCGATCTTGTGGACGCCGCCTGCTACGAGGCCGACCATGTTGATCCAGAAAATATCCTGCATGCCGCTGCCGCAGACAGTGCAGTTGTTTTCTTTTGCGAGAGCATCGATCCGGTTGATCATGGCGGCGGAAGTCGTCCAGGGGTAAATGGCTTCTTCGCAGGTGGTGATGACATTGATGCCGCGCGTTACGCACTGCTCAATAGCCTCGTAAATATCACCGATAAAGCTGCGGGTGGTGATGATAGCAACTTCGGCATCGCACTCATCCAGAACCTTTTCTGCGTTGTCGGAAATGATGATACCGGTCTTTACACCGAGGTTTGCCCAATCACCCACATCCTGGCCGAGGGAGGCGCCGCGTCCGATTGCACCGACGATCTGAGCACCGTTCTCATACAGGTAACGAAGAGTATACTTGCTCATTTTTCCGCAGCCGTACTGCACAACTTTGACTTTTTCCATTTTGGAATCTCCTTTGTTAAAATATTTTTAATGTAAGATTATTATACAGTCTCCCATTGGAAGAGAGTCAAGCATTCTTTTGAAATTTTACCGGGATCTGAAGGCGCAGAAACATGTTCCTCCGGTGCATATCAAAGACGTTGAACTCTGTGAGCTCTTCACAGATATAATCTCCGGTGAGGGCATAACCCTGATCACAGCAGAATTCCTTCAGCTTCAGGGCAGCGGAGATTTCTTCATCAAAACTGTCCAGATAGATACAGGCATACATTCCGCTGTCAAGCACACGGATCGCATCGCCATAGTCCTGCAGGTGTCTGTCTCCGAAAATAAAGACCTGGTCAGGAATGAACCTTCCCGCTTCAAAATCGCTCAGGAGAATGCTGGTTCCCAGATTGTAGGAGAGAATCTGCGGCAGGCCTTTTTCCATCAGATCGGTACGGAGATCACGAATAATCTTTTCGTAAGCCACGATTCCGGTCTCATAGAAGTTCACATCACACGGTGCGTACAGAATGTAACGCTGATCGATAAATTCCAGAGAAATCATGCCGCTGGCGGGTGATTTTCGGTATCTTTCAATGGACTGGATTGTTCTGTCGACTGCCTCATGCATTGCCTTCAACTCCCGGAGCTGCTGATGAATCTGGTTGTTTTTCTCAATCAGCTTCTCTTCAATCAGCGTAACATCCTCTTTCTCCAGAATGCTCTGAATATCTGCCAGGCTCAGGCCGAGCTCTCTCATATAACGGATAAAGTCTAAACGGGAGGTCTGCTGAATCGTATAATACCGGTAACCTGAATCGGGGTCAATGAAAGCCGGTTTTAACAATCCCATCTGATCATATAACCTGAGTGTTGCTATGGTCACCTTGTTTGCAGTTGCCATTTTTCCGATCGGGATCAGGCTGTTTCTGTTATCCTGTTTCATGATATAACCGTCTCCAAAACTCTCATGTTGGAATAGAGTTTTATTATATCACATACCCGGTAAATTTCCAGCAAAATAATTAACAGGATACTATTTGAAAATTACCTTTGCGTATTCCGTAAAAATAGTTTAAACTAAATCTGTACGGCAGGATGTTTGCCGGATCATATAGGTTATAACAGGAAAAACAAAGAGGAGTATGAATATGAAAAAGACACTTTTATTGCTTCTGGTTTTTGCTATCCTCCTGCCTTGCTTTGCAGCGGCAGGCTATGCTGAGGAGGCGGAATCTTCTGCATCAAAAGCTCAGGCACTTCAGGATAACCTTGTTGTCACAGAGCATTCTGCCGTGATCCAGGGGCAAAGCATCCCGTATACTGCCACGACGGGAACCATGGCGCTCTCGTCGGATCTAGGCCAGTATGAAATATTCTTCACGGCTTACACCCGCAGCGATGTGGAAGATCCCAGCAGCAGGCCGATCACCTTTGTTTTCAACGGCGGACCCGGCAGCTCCAGCATATGGCTGCATATCGGTTTCCTCGCCCCCAGACGTATTGACCTTGATCCGATGGGCAATGCCAAACAATTGCCCGCAAAAGTGATCGACAATGATATTTCCATTCTGGATATGACGGATCTGGTGTTCATCGACCCTGTGGGAACCGGTTATTCCCGCGTACTGGAAGGCACAAAGGAAGACGGTTTCTATACTTACGACGGGGATATCCAGTCTGTGGGTGACTTTATACGCCTTTACATAAACCGTTATCACCGCTGGGGATCGCCGAAGTATCTCGCAGGGGAATCTTACGGCACAGTGCGCGCCGTGGGACTGTGCAAGTATCTCTTTGACACCCATTATATCGCGGTAAACGGGTTGATGCTGATCTCCACTGCCAACAATTTTGCTACTATGGATTTTAATCCCGGGAATGAGCTGCCTTATGCACTCTACCTCCCGACCTACGCAGCGGATGCATGGTATCACGGGAAGCTGGATGCAGCGTATCAGAACATGAGCCTGGAAAGCTTTCTGGAAGAGGTGCGTACCTTTGTGAGTGAAAGCTATGAACCGGCACTTTTTAAAGGCCGCAGCCTTTCCGAAGAGGAACGCACAGAGATTGCAGCACAGATGGCAGCATATACCGGGCTTTCAGAGGATTTTATTCTGATCTCCAATCTCCGGGTAGACCTTGATACCTTCTGTGAAGAGCTGCTTCACGAAGAGAAGCAGATGATAGGACGCCTTGACGGGCGATACGCAGGACCTGTGACCGGAGGAAATCTCGCTGCCGGAGAAAGCGACCCTTCCATGGCTGCCATGAATACAGTTTTCGGCGCTGCCTTAGGCCAGTATATCACGGAAGAGCTGGACTTCCAGACGGACCGTCCGTACAGAGTGCTTCCGAACGACATCGAACCCAAATGGAACTTTGATCTGGACAATACCACACTCTCTCAGGAAAACACGATTTATGAAGCCATGTCTAAAAATCCGTTTCTGAAAGTGTGGGTACTTTGCGGATATTACGATGGTGCGACACCTTTCTATGCGGCAGAGTGGGTCTATGATCACGTGTTTATCGATGATTCTCTGGTTGGCAATTTGAGCTTCACCTACTATTCTTCCGGACACATGATCTATGTGAACGCTGACTCACGCACTCAGTTCCGGCAGGAGGCAAAAGCCTGGTACAGCGCACAATAAAAAAAAAGTTAAGAGGGCATCAGCCGCCTCCCGACAGGGATACATGCTGATGCCCTCTTTTTTAAACAGTATTAAAGTACACAGTGCTTTCTGTAATGATTCGGTTCATGGGGATATCCCATGGATCTGCAGAAATCAATGTTACCTTCTGGATCTCATAAGCGGCAGCCCAGACCGGTGTCTCCGGACGAAGTTTGGGGAGAAACCTGTCATAATATCCCGCGCCCATGCCGATACGGTGGCAATGATCATCGAAGGCTGCGCACGGACAGACAACAAGATCAATTTCGTACGGCTCAATGACTCTCCCCTGCTGCAGATCCGGTTCCAAAATCCCGTATGGCCCTTTCTTCCATGCATTGCTGCAGCCGGCAACCATCTGCCTGTCCGCGAGACAAAGCGGCCAGGCAATTGTTTTCCCGTCTTTTTTGCAGGCTGCTTCCAGCACAGAGAGCTGCACTTCACTACGGATATAACTGTACAGCAGGATTGTTTTCGCTCCGGAATATTCAAGGGTACCAATGATACGGCTGCAGATTTCGGCAGATTTTGATTCTCTTTCCTCTGGCGTGAGAGAATCACGTGCCCGGATTGCTTTTTCGCGAAGTTCAGCCTTCAGCAACCGGATGTTCCTCCAGCCATTTTTTAGCGTAGGAGCAGGTTGCAGCGACCTTGCAGTTTCTGGAGAGGATTTCTTTAACTGCTGCATCAACCAACTTTGACGCTATCCCCTGCCCTCTCAGGCTGCTGTCAACGAAGGTATGATCGATGGTGTAAGTGCCGGGTGAGGTTTCGCAAAAAGTGATTTCCGCTATGGTTTTGCCGGCATCATCGGATAAAAATATCCTGTTTTCTTCAGTTTTAAACATTTTCTTTCTCCTGTCATAATTAGTGGCTACTGCAGCAGCTGAAAAGTCAAGTAGTATGGGACAATTCAGCTATTTTATGGTACAATAGGTGCAAGGAAAAGC
>JBGUNA010000052.1:0-14734 GCA_045117135.1 Candidatus Limivicinus sp.
CGGGATTATGAGCGGTTGCAGAAAGCCGGCATCCGTATTCCCAGAATGCATACCGTTGACACGGACGCTGAGCGGATCGTCAAGGACTATATCGAAGGGCCGACCGTGATGGAGCTGCTGCGCTCCGGCGCATCGGTCGAGCCGTACCTGCCCCAGGTGCGTGACATGGCGGCAAAGGCCATGGCGGCCGGGCTGAACATCGACTATTACCCGACCAACTTTGTTGTGCAGGAAGGTCTGGTCTGGTACGTGGATTACGAATGCAACGATTACAGCGAGCAGTGGGACTTCGAACACTGGGGCATTCAATATTGGCTGCCCAAAGTGAGCTTCCGCAGCTAACGGGACGAGAATTTTGAAAGCTTTTGCTGAATGGTATCTGTATTTTTCTGAAAAGCAGGAGCTATTAGGGGCAACAAGTCATCTCCTGTATATCTGCCGCAAGCAGGCATAAAGTATAGACATATTTGAGAAAGTGAGATCATGTAATAATGCGTGCAGGTGAGTGAGAAAGAGACAAACTTTTTAGATAAGAGGACGATTTATGAAAGACAAGTATTATGAACAAGCCGTAACCTGTGTAAAAGACACTGTTCTTCCTGCACAGATCAAGTTGTATAAGTCCTGTGATGGTGATTTTGATAAAATCTACGGCGAAGCAATGAATGGAAACGGATATTTTGGAAAAGTTATCGAGGCCGGACATATCTATGAACTTGGATATGAGAAATGCACTTGTCCCAAAGTACAGTCTGGTCAGGTTACTGATCCGGATCAGTGTAATTGCAGCAGACAAAGTATTTTGTATGTTTTAAATTGCCTGGAACCCAATAGTAAATTTGAGGTTGAGATCCTGGAAACAATATTGCGCGGAGCAGAACATTGTAGATTTCAGATCACGAAGTATTAAAGGGCCGTTATCCCGACACGGAGCATGTGAAGTTTCGTACTCTTCCGGAGGTCACGGTGGCCAGCTGCACCTACCAGGGCAGCTACACACAGATCACTGACGTCTACGCAGCTGTCATCGCATGGATGGAAGCCAACGGCTATGAGCCTGTAGCACCGATGTTTAACATCTATCATGTCAGCCCGCACGAGACTCAATAACCGGATGAATTTGTGACGGAGATCTGCTACCCGGTGAAGAAGAAATAAGCAAATTCCGTGGATCCTTTGCCCCGGTCTGTAAAAGGCCGGGGCCATCGCCCATTCCGGTAAGCTTTTCAGAGAAGAAATAACAAACTTGGAGGACAGAGCAATGGCGTTTGATTTCAAAAAAGAGTACAAAGAATTCTACATGCCAAAGAACAAACCCGGCATCGTAACCGTGCCGTCTATGAATTATATTGCAGTCCGAGGACAGGGTGATCCCAATCAGGAGGATGGCGAGTACAAGCAGTCCATCGGGCTGCTGTACGGCATCGCCTTCACCATCAAGATGAGTAAAATGGGGGATCATCGCATCGACGGCTATTTTGATTACGTCGTTCCTCCGCTGGAAGGTTTTTGGTGGCAGGACGGTATTCAAGGCATTGACTATGCGCACAAAGATGCCTTTCAGTGGATCTCCGTGATTCGTCTGCCCGATTTTGTGACCGCAGATGATTTTGCGTGGGCTGTCGAGGAAGCGACAAGAAAAAAGAAGACAGACTTCTCGAAGGCAGAGTTCCTGACCTATGATGAGGGGCTGTGCGTTCAATGCATGCATATAGGTTCCTATGACGACGAACCCGCTACGGTTGCCCGGATACATGAGTATATGGAGGCTCAGGGTTATGTTCTGGACATAACCAGTCAGAGAATGCACCATGAGATCTATTTGAGCGACGCAAGAAAAGTGGCACCGGAAAAGCTGAAAACTGTGATTCGGCACCCGATCCGAAAGGGATAATGGCAGGACAAATCGGAGCAGGAAATGACAGGATAATTGAATAGATAGCTTTAAAGCCCGCAGTGAAAATAATTGTTCTCGACAGCGGGCTTACTATTCAGGATAAGACAAAAGAGCCGTCACGTGTCTTCCTGTTGATCAATAACAGTGTTCCGATTACCAGATAGCGACGCGAGCCTCGGGAGCGAGGTACATGCCGTCCCCTTCCGTAATGCCGTAGAAGTTAAGGAATTCATCATACTGCTGCAGCGTAGCGTTGATGCGCAGATAGCCCATGGGGTGTGTATCATTGATGCGTGCATACGCATACTCAAGTGTGTCCTTTGTCATCCAGACATCGGCATAGGTTCGGAAGAAGAGGTCGTAATCAAAGTCAGGATGCTTGGCCGCGAGCAGCAGCATCACTTTCATGCCGGCCATATCCGCACAGGCCTCGCCTGTCATAATGCTTCCGTAGAAGTCCTGCCCTTCCCAGGGATGCATGGCGTTGAAGTAGTCGGCCATTTTTGCGTTCCGCTCCTGGAAGATGGCATAATCCTCTTCGGTCCACCAGCTGACCATATTACCGTTCTTGTCAAACTGAGCGCCGGAAGAATCAAACGCATGAGATACCTCGTGCCCGATGACGGACCCAAGGGTGCCATAGAGTTCTTCATCGCTCATATCGCTGTGGTACATATCACCGCGCGCAAAGGCCCCCAAAATATAAACGCTGTTCGACTGCGGATTGTAGAAGCAGTTGACGATATGCGGGCCCACTCCCCATTTTTCCTTGTCGAAGGGCTTTGAGTAATCTTCAACGCTCTTTGCAATCAGGAATTTAACGATCTCCGCAGAAGCATCCCAAAGGGTACCGCCTTCCTCGCGGGAAGCAAAGTCAAGTTTTTCATAGCTGTATTTCTCCCAGCTGTCAGGATAAAGGATACGTTTGTCGATTGCTTCGAGCTTTTCAATGGCCTTTGCGCGGGTCTCATCCGTGAAGAAATCCGCATTGGAGAGGATCCCGTGATAGGCATCCAGGATCTCATCTACCATGGCGGAGATGCGGTCCTTATCTTCCTGATTCAGGAAGGTTTCCGTGTAAAGCTGTGACACCGGCCAGACGAGTGTGTTTGAAACGGCACTGGAAAAGACGGTTTCGTCAGGCAGAATTCCCGTTGCGCCGCTGACAGCGTTGTCGCACTCCACGCTCCACTCATAGCATTCCCGATCCAGAGCACCAGCCTGCGAAACCGCAGCGCCTACAACGAACATATCCCGGATCAGGGGGAGGTTATCCTCTGTGCAGAGCTCATTCATCTTTTCCAGATAGGCAGGATTCATCACAATGTATTCCTCAGCAGCAGGAAAACCTTCAACCTGCTCTAAAAGCGCCAGGATGGGCAGCTTTCCCTGAGCCGCATCAAGATCCTCTCTGGAAAACACATTATAGATGCGCCCAAAATAGTCCGGCCTCTGCTGCTCTTCACTGGTATAGATAACGTCGGCCATCATGGTTTCAAAGGCAAAGCAGTTTTCAATCTTCTGTGCAGTCTCCTCCTCGGAATAGCCGAGCTTTCGGAGCATTTTTTCTGCCAGGGTTGTGTATGCCGTTTTCTTAATAACACCGTAAGTGGTCAGCTCCCGGTATTCCGCACTGTCCCCCAGCAGCAGGCCGGCATCCGTAACGGCAAGGATATATCTGTTGGAATCGACCAGATCCTGCATCGAACCGGCGCTCCAGAGAGAACCGATCTGTTTTTCGATCGGCGTCTCTACAAAATATGCCATGAGCTCATCTACGCTGGAGATTGCCTCTATTTCGTCGATCCTCTCCTTAAGCGGAGCAACGCCCAGGGCATTCCGGCTGTCCCAGTCCATCATCAGCCAGAACAGATCGTAGGCGAGCTTTGCATCATGGGAATCCGGCGCCTCACCGAGGAACATGTTCTTCACGTCCTCCGCCTGAATCTGCACCAAATCCATAACAGTACCGCCATAGAGATAGCCTTCCGGGATTTCCAGGGACAGGATCTTGTCCTTGTTGGCATAGAGGGCAAAGTTATCCTTCAGTTCTGCGGGCGTATCGGGAGTTACAACACCTTCCAGGTCAATATCCGGCCAGGGCGTACCTGTGGTGTAGTCAATTGCTGCAGCTTCTTCGGCAAACGCGACGGCGCCAAGGGAAAGAAGCATCACAACGGTCAATAGAATACTGATGGCTTTCTTCATATTTGGTCTCCTTCTACGGAATATATTCAGCGAAAGTATTATATTCGATTTTTCAGCCGAACTCAAGAGCAATGCTGTTTTTTTTACGACAAGCTCTCACCCGCGATATGCAGAAAATGAGGATAGTTAATTCTGACCAGAATATTTTAAATGACAGAAAGTGAAGGAATTTTTTTCAGGATTTCCGCTTTTTTGTGACGGTTGTGTGACAGAACCTGTGTTATACTGCAGCCACATTAAAAAAAGGAGAAATAAAAAAAATGAAAAAAATGACAGCTATGATTCTCGCACTGGTTATGGTGCTCGCACTCGCAGCAGGAGCTTTCGCTGCAAATGTTGAAAACGGAGGTCAGACTCCCAACGATGCCGGCAAATACCGCATTTTTGTTACGGATGAGGCAGGAAACCCGGTCAAGGGTGCCGCAGTTCAGTTCTGCTCTGACGTTGCCTGCAACCTGGGAAAGACGAACGAAGACGGTATTGCCGAATTTGATGCCCCGGAAGGCGTTTACACCGTACACATGCTGAAGGTCCCGCAGGGTTACGAAAAGAACAAGGTGGAAGTCACAACGGACACGACCTACAGCGACATCTTTTTCGTCCTGAAAGCTGCGTGATTACCGAAATATATAAAATGTAACCGCCGTTTGAGAAACATCTCAGTCGGCGGTCTTCTTTTATGCATAGTATATTATTAATTCTCCCGGCTGTCTTATGCGGCTGAAATATGAGATCGAACGCTTCACGGACGACGGTGTATGCGAGATCATGTATTGCCGATAAACCAGCAGGCAGAGAGCTTTCATCCAGAAGCCCTCTGCCTGCCGTTTTCGTGTTAAAAACCGCTTGCAAGAGATCGGGGCAAAGAGTACAATATTTGTAAATCTGACTGATATTTATGAAAGGCGGCAGACCTATGAAAGAGCTTGGCTTGATAGCACTGGAATCAGCGGACCAGATGGGGACCCGGATTGACCAGATTCTATCCGAATGGCACGACGGCCAGCATTTTCGTGTTCCTTCAGAATGCATCCGTTTTGCAAGCGGAGAAGGCAAAGGCATGATCTACGACTCCGTACGGGAGATGGACCTGTATATTCTGGTGGATGTCTGCAACTCATCGCTGACCTATAAAATGAATGGGTTTGAAAATCATATGTCACCAGACGACCATTTTCAGGACCTGAAGCGGATGATTGCCGCCTGCGGCGGAACTGCAGACAGGATCACGGTGATTATGCCCTTCCTGTATGAGGGCAGGCAGCACCGAAAGACGAACCGGGAATCCCTGGACTGCGCCCATATGCTGCGTGAACTGGAAAACATGGGTATCCACAGCCTCATCACCTTCGATGCGCACGACCCGAGAATCCAGAATGTCGTGCCGATGATGGATTTTCTGAACGTCTCCCCTGCCCTGCAGTTTACCGAGAGTCTGCTGGCGGAATATCAGGATTTACAGTTAGACGGTGAACACATGATGTTTATCTCCCCGGATGAGGGCGCTACGGAGAGAGTGGTATTTATGGCTTCGGTTTTCGGCGTAAATATCGGCATGTTTTTCAAGAGACGGGACTACACCCATATTATAAACGGAACCAACCCGATTATTGCACACGAATTCTGCGGCGGCTCGGTGGAAGGAATGGATGTGATTATCGTGGATGACATGATAGCATCCGGAGGAAGCGTGCTGGACGTCTCCAAACAGCTGAAGCTCCGGGGCGCAAAACGGGTAATCATTTTTACCACCTTCGGGCTGTTTTCTAACGGGCTGGATGCCTTTGACGATGCTTACGAGCAAGGCGTGTTTGACCGCATTTTTACAACCAATCTGGTTTATCAGGACCCTGAGCTGCTGAAGCGGGAATACTATCGTTCTGTTGAGATGGATAGCTATGTCGCAGCTATGATTGACCATAAGCATCACGGCGGATCGCTGTTGAATCTGACAAAACCGCAGGCAAGAATCCGCCAGATGATTGAAGAATACCGGAAATGAAAGGTTGTTCTGCCGCCGAAACTATGATAGGATAATATGGGAAATTCTTAAGGAGATGATTTGAATTGATACGAAATAATACGATGCGAAAAGCCGTTTTCCTGGCTGTGATGCTTGCGATGGTCCTGACCCTGTGCGGGTGCGGAAAGACGCAGACTGCGCAGAGCGCGCAGCCGGCTGCCGAGAGCGCAAAGGAAGCCGTTGAACCGTTTACGAAAGTCCGCCATGCGGAAATCACCGTTAAGGATTACGGGACAATCAAGCTGGAGCTGGATGAAGGTACAGCACCGATCACGGTGGAAAACTTTATCAAGCTGGCTAAAGACGGCTTTTATGACGGGCTGACCTTCCACCGCATTATGGACGGGTTTATGATACAGGGCGGTGACCCGCTGGGAAACGGAACAGGCGGCTCCAAAGACAAAATCAAGGGTGAATTTACCTCCAACGGAGTCAACAATCCGATCAGCCATGTGAAAGGTGTGATCTCCATGGCAAGAGCCAATGACCCGAACAGCGCCAGCAGCCAGTTTTTCATCACCGTGGCGGATTCCACCTTCCTGGACGGCAGCTATGCAGCATTCGGCCGTGTAACGGAAGGACAGGAAGTTGCCGACCGAATTGCCAAAGACGCAAAACCGGTTGACAACAACGGGACTATCCCTGCGTCGGCGCAGCCGGTTATTGAAAAAATCATTATTACGGACTGAAGGGTTAAGTGCCATGTATTATGCCATTCGTGAAACGTTGGAAAGCTGCGAAACGCTGCCCGCTTCCCCATACGTCGCTGTGATGAACGTGGCGGAGTGGCAGGCGAAAAAAGACACCTTTGATCTCGGGATTGACCTGGAGATGTCTCTGTCGAAAATTTACGGAACCAAGGCCGAAGTGAACTACGACTCCCTGACGGGGACCTTTTCGATCCCCGACCGGGATAACCTCGAGGGAGACGACCACACGTTTGCCTTTGCACTGGACGAAAAAGGGATCGTCTTCATCGATAATTACGGGTATGCCGACTTGGTGATTAAAAGAATACAGCGGACAAAACGGTGGCGTTCCCCGAGCATGGAACGGTTTCTGTATGATTTTCTGGAACAGATTGTGTCAAGAGATCTGATGCTGCTCGAAAAGTATGAGCGGAATCTGGATAACCTGGAAGACAAAATTTCCGAAAATGAAGATCCGTCGTACCTGCATACGGTGAATGAAATCCGCGGAAATGTGCGCGACCTGAGGATTCACTATGCGCAGATGATCGACTTCACCCAGGAACTGGAAGAGAACGAGAACGGGTTCTTTGTGGATGAGAACATCCGTTACTTCCATATGTTTAAAAATCGCGTGGAACGGCTTTACAACATTGCCGGGTATCTGCGGGATTACACGGAGCAGCTTGGTGACGTGTACCACCTGCAGCTGGAAGCCAAGCAGAACCGCATTATGACGGTGCTGACCGTGGTTTCGACTATCTTCATGCCGCTGACGCTGATCACGGGTTGGTTCGGGATGAACTTCCGTTATATGCCGGAGCTGGAGAGCCCGTGGGCCTACCCGATTGTGATAGCGATCTGCATAGTGATTATCGTTGGCAGCCTGATTTACTGTAAGAAGAAGAAAATTCTATAGGATATGCAAAAAACCGCCAGACGGCGGTTTTTTGTTTGGGATTGGCGCTTCATGATTTGTGCAATGCACCCTTCTCGCGAAGTATAGATTATGCTTTGCCTGAGGTGCTCCGTCGCGAGTAATAAAGGGGTTAGGAAAATAACCCGGTCATATCAGATTGGAAGCTTTTTTCCCTGTTTTTTCCAGTCGAGAAATTCCGCTGTTGCGGTAAAGATCACATCGCCGGAGGAATTCAGCGCGGTTTCCAGAGAATCCTGAATCACGCCGATGATGAAGCCTACACCTACAATCTGCATGGCTACATTATTTGAAATGCCAAACAGGGAGCATGCGAGCGGCACCAGCAGGAGTGAGCCGCCGGCAACACCCGAAGCCCCGCAGGCGGCAAAAGTAGCAATGATGCTCAAAAGGATTGCCATCGACAGTGTGGGCCGAATCCCGCTGGTAAAGGCAGCCGTCATGGCAAGTGTTGTTATTACCGCTGCAGCTCCGTCCATATTGATGGTTGCTCCAAGAGGAATCGAAACGGAATACATCTCCTCATCAATCCCGAGTTCCTTGCACAGCTCCATGTTGACAGGGATATTCGCAGCCGAACTCCTGGTAAAGAAAGCCGTCATGCCGCTTTGCCGAAAACATTTGAAAATCAGGGGGAAGGGATTATGACGAAGGGTAATGCCTACTATCAGAGGATTCACGACAAATCCTACCAGAAACATGGTCACTACCAGCACCAGAACCAGTTCTCCGTAGGTGGAAAACGCCTCCAGGCCTCTTAAGGAAACGGAATCATACACAAGCCCGAGAATGCCGAATGGTGCACAGCTGATCACCCCGCGTACAACCGTGGAAATAGCGTCTGCTGCATCGGAAAGGAGCTTCTTTGTCCCCTCCCCTGCTTTTTTCAGCACCAGGCCGAAGATGACAGCCCAGAAGAGAATGCTGATATAGTTGGCATCTGACAGCGCATCAACAGGGTTTGAGATGATGCTCATCAAGAGATTCCTGACGATTTCCGACAGGCCGCCGGGAGCATTGTAACCGGCTGCCACATCTACATTGGCCAGAGAAATGGTAACAGGATGGACAAAATTAACCAGCACCGCAACGACTGCCGCACTGAGAGTGCTGATCATATACAGAATAATGACGGTGCGGAACTTTGCCATGTTCCCGCCTTTGGCATTCGCCAGAGAAGAAGCGACCAGAACGAAGACCAGCAGAGGCGCAATCGCTTTCAATGTGCCGACAAACATTGTACCAAGTAGGCTGATCCACGAGTTCCCGGGTATGACCAGGCCAAGGATCAGGCCTGTGACCAGGCCGATCAGAATCCGTATAATTAAGCTGAGTGAATTCCATTTTCTGATTATATTTTTCATCATAATCACTTCCTTTCTCATCTGTATCCACAGCTTTCATATTATAATAGTATTATAACATATTCACAGTCACAAAAACATCACAGAAACATTTTTATTGATCAGGAAAGGAAAAAGCCGCCCGTGTGAAGGCGGCCTTTCATAGCAGATTGAGTTTCTGCAGCAATCAGTGAATGAACTGGAAAGCTGTGAAGGACACGTAGATGCAAAGCAGAAGGATGCCCTGCCAGCGTTTAAGTTTTCCGGTTGCGAGAGGAGGGATTGTCAGAATAGCCATGACGGAAAGCATAACGGGAATATCTACCACGAGGGAGGCATTCATACCGCGGATGGTCTTCTCCACAGGAATGGCAAACGGAGAAATGGTGATGGCTGTGCCGGACACCAGGATCAGGTTGAAGATATTGGCCCCGATGATGTTCCCCAGTGAGAGAGCACTGTGGCCCTTGGCAAGAGCTGTAATAGCCGTGACAAGCTCAGGCAGAGAGGTTCCGAGAGCAACCATCGTCAGACCGATGACGGAAGACGGGACGCCCAGAGCCTCGGCAATCAGCGTGCCATTATCTACAAGAAGCTTTGCCCCCACGGCAATCAGGACTGCGCCGATCGCCAGAAGAACGATATCCTTCCAGATGGGGTTTTCCGCTTCCGAGCTTTCCTCAGAAACAGCATCCGGCGCGGGAGAACGCTTCATCTGGATGACGTTGATGATAATATAGGCGACAAACATGGCAAGAAAAATCAAGCCGTGGATGCGCTGGAATCTGCCGGTTGTATAGGCAATGCCTGCATAGATAGCCGCAGAAAGGAAGAAAGCTGCCACGGGAAAACGGAGCGTCTTTTTGTCAACTCCGGAAGGACGAACAGCAATCGTCAGAGCGGCAATCAGGCTCGTGTTACAGATGACGGAACCGATTGCATTCCCATAGGAAATTCCGCTGTTGTGCTCGAGAGCTGCCTGCGCGGAAACCATAACCTCAGGCAGGGTTGTGCCGATGGAAACGACCGTTGCTCCGATGAGAAGTTCCGGCATATGAAAGCGGTGTGCAATACCGACTGCTCCGTCAACAAACCAGTCCCCTCCTTTGATCAGGCAGGCGAGACCGACAAGGAACAATAATACTGGAATAAGCATACAATATTCACCTCACAAAATCAGTAGCATTATACTATGCCGGGCTGAAAAGTCAAGGAAAAAGGCATTTATACGCTTTGAGAAAGTATACTGCGGAATGGACAAGATGCCGAGGATATGTTATATTAAATAAGATGAGTGGCAGAAAGGAGGCAGAGAAACATGGAGCAGCAAAAAGAAAATGGGCAACTGACATTCCGGCAGAAGCTGTTCAAGATGGTCTCAGTCGGCGTGGTGGACGACCCGATCAACCAGGGCTACGATGTAATCAGCACCATGATGCTGGTAATCAACCTGATCGGAGCATTTGCAGGAACCTTTGACAGTTTTACGAGTCGATACGGGTCGCTGCTGAGCAAAATTGAAGCTGTTACGGTTGCCTTTTTTGCCATTGACTATGTGCTGCGGGTGATCACGGCGCCCTGTCTTTATCCGAATGCAGGCAAAAAAGCTTATCTGAAATATGCTTTATCCTTTGCGGGGATTATCGATCTGCTCTCCTTCCTCCCCTACTATCTGCCGATGTTCTTCCCGGCCGGAGCTGTGGCCTTCCGTCTCTTCCGCGTGGCGAGAATCCTCAGGCTTTTCCGCATCAATGCCTATTATGACTCTCTGAACGTTATTTCGGACGTAATCGTGAACAAAGGTCAGCAGCTACTCTCCTCCGTATTTATCCTGGCTGTGATGATGCTCTCGTCGAGCTTGGCGATGTACTCCATCGAACACCAGGCGCAGCCGGATATTTTTAAGAATGCGTTTTCCGGGCTGTGGTGGGCAGTTTCCACCCTGCTGACGGTCGGTTACGGGGATATCTATCCGGTGACGACACTCGGCAAGTTTTTCGGCATTGTAATCACCTTCCTGGGTGTGGGGATGGTGGCTATCCCAACCGGTATTATTTCCGCCGGATTTGTGGAACAGTATACGAGGCAAAAGCGCCTCTCCGACTATGCCAGGGAACAGGACCTGCACTTTGTCAAAATTGAACTGAAGCCGCAGGACGAATGGACCGGCAAAATGATCCGCGATCTGAAACTGCCGTCCGGGATGATCATTGCGGTGATCCAGCGCGGGTCGGGAATCATTGTTCCGCGCGGGGACATTATCCTGAAGGCCGGTGACATGCTTGTGCTCGCTGCAGAGGCTCTGAAAAACGACCGCCCTGTCCAGATTCGCGAAATCACCCTCAAAAAGAACCACGAATGGAACAACACGGCAATCCGCGACCTGAATATTTCCCGCCAGAGCTATATTGTAATGGTGCGCCGTGAAGGGCAGGCAATTGTGCCGAACGGAGGCTTAGTGCTGAAAGACGGAGACACCGTTATCCTTTACAGCAAAGAACGCCTGCCAAGCGAAGAGCTAACGACCGTGTGAAGCGACCGGCATGTTTACAAATTGTACTTTCCTTTTCGGGGAAAGTATGTTAGAATCGCATCCGTAAATTGTTCTGAGGGGGAAGGTTTCCCGGTATGCCGAAGCAGCAGGGTAAAAAAGAAATAGCCACAAACCGCAAGGCTTTCCACGAGTACTTTGTACTGGAACGCTTTGAGGCGGGCATCGCCCTTGCGGGTACGGAAGTCAAGTCCATCCGTGCAGGCCAGGTGAACCTGAAGGATTCCTTCTGCACGGTCAAGGACGGCGAGCTGTTCGCACGCGGCATGCATATCAGCCCCTATGAGCATGGGAATATTTTCAATAAAGATCCCATGCGGCCGAAAAAGCTGCTGATGCACAAGCGTGAAATTATCAAGCTGAATGCCCGCGTCATGCAGGACGGCAATGCGCTGATTCCCCTGTCGCTTTACTTTAAGGACGGAAAAGTCAAGGTAGAGCTGGGGCTGTGCAAAGGTAAGAAACTGCACGACAAGCGTGACAGTGAGGCAGAACGTGAATCAAAACGCGATATTGAAAGAGTATTAAAGGAAAGGAATTACTAAACCATGAGCAATCCTGTTGTCACTTTTGAGATGGAAGACGGCGGCGTTTTCAAAGCAGAACTTTATCCGGAAATCGCACCGAACACCGTTAACAATTTTGTTTCCCTTGTCAGCAAGGGCTTTTACGACGGGCTGATTTTTCACCGCGTAATCAGCGGTTTTATGATTCAGGGCGGAGATCCGAAAGGCTCCGGCTCGGGCGGCCCGGGTTACTGCATCAAGGGCGAGTTCAGCGCAAACGGCTTCAAAAATGACCTGAAGCATGAAAAAGGCGTTCTCTCCATGGCACGTACCATGGCACCGAACTCCGCCGGCAGTCAGTTCTTCGTTATGCATGAGTTTTCTCCGCATCTTGACGGGCAGTATGCAGCTTTCGGCAAGGTGATCGAGGGCATTGATGTAGTGGATAAGATCGCATCCGTGCGTACGGACTTCAATGACAGGCCTCGCACGCCACAGAAGATGAAAAAGGTCACGGTAGAAACCTTCGGTGTCGAGTATCCGGAACCGGAGAAAGTGTAAACTCTTAATCGATCACTCCTTTTTGACGTTTCCTGAAGTTCGCGGAGGGCAAATTGCTTCTCCGCGAGCTTTCGGGAGAAAAGGGTGAATTGAATCGCGTACTTGTCATACCTGGGGGTGTCACGGTTTCGACGGGGGCGCGGAGACAAGAATAGCGGGCGGATGCGCCTGGCATCCTTAAAACGGGCATCTTTTATAAATTAAAGAACAACGATAACACTGTTCTTCTCGCTGCTTGATCAGTGAGCGTTCTGCCTGAGAGTACCACGGCTCGGGACAGGGCGTCGACTAGTGGTGAACGTGAGTACGCTAAGCTTTGCGCGTGCCACGCATCATGAAGCTACTGAACCCGTGAGAGTGACGGCTCTCGCTCGGGTGAGGGAACGCAAATAACCGTCTGCGCCCGGAGAGGTTCTTGAGGAAGTACCTTCGGACAGGGGTTCAACTCCCCTCACCTCCACCACTAAAGGTAGGTAATTTTGATAGAATTGCCTACCTTTTCTTTTGCCTCAAAAATGTTCTGGAATGGCAGAAATCCGGCTATTTCAAAACATTTCTCACTTGAATATAAAAAGTCGACGCCGCCGCAGAATAATTTCCGCAGCGGCGTTTTTGCTTTTTCGGGTGTTCCCGGCACCCCTCTCCCGGACAAATCGTTCTCACAGAGGGGTATTGTTCATTTTAAGGGGTATCGTTCTCACAGAGGGTAATCGTTCAATTTGAGGTCTCCAGCTCTTTTTCCGCGTACTGCCAGTCATATCCATAAGCCTTTTTTCGATAGCCATATGATTAGAGGGAGCGCATTCAGGCTCAGAGACGCAACTGGTCAGGGGAGCTTTGCTCTGTTTTGGCCGTTTTTTGCAAAGAAAACTTGGAAAAGACATTGACAAGTAAACTTGGCGGCGTTATAGTATTGACAACAAAACTTGGCAAGGAGATGCTATGATGAATAGAGAAGAAATACTTGAGAAGAGCAGACGAGAGAATGAGGGTACGGATGAGATGGAGTTGGTCGTACTGAATTTGGCTGGAAAACTGGCGGCGCAGATAGGGATAGTTATCTGCTGCGTCGTGGCGGTTTTACAGGCTGCGTTCACCGATTCCACAAGTTATGAGAGTTGGATGATTTATTTCAGTATTTTAGGGACACTTTTTACAGTAAAATATAGTATGCTTCGTAAAAAGCACGAGCTGCTGCTTGCTATTCTTTGTTCTGGATTATTCGTGTTCTTTACCGTTTTATTCGTTCACAGACTGGTAGGATAAGCAACATGAACGATAAACTGATACTGAGAAATCGATTGAAGGACGCACGAGTACAGAACGGTCTTTCACAGAGCCAACTCGCTGAAATGATTGGTGTTTCCCGTAACACGATCAGTTCGATCGAAACCGGTCAATTCAACCCTACTGCCAAGTTGGCACTTGTTCTCTGCATTGCATTGGACAGGAAATTCGAGGATTTGTTCTATTTTGAGTAAAGCAAAGTATGGCCCATAATGGGTGGACGAGGCGGAGGGCCTGTCCGCGCTGCTGGATGATGATTGGTAAACAGACGAATAAATCGGTATTGTTGGAGATTATATATGGAAATCAAAGAGTATAAAGATTATAAAGAAGCGGAAATCTTGCGGCTCTATATAGAAGTGGGCTGGACAGCTTACACAGAAGACATGACAGCACTTCGGCAGGGCTATGAGCACTCATTGTTAGTATTGGCGGCGTATGAAAACGATGAATTGCTCGGTATAATAAGGGTTGTCGGAGATGGCTTTACCATTGTATTTGTTCAGGACATTCTTGTTTTTCCCAAAAAGCAGCGGCAAGGCGTTGGCACAGCCCTTTTACAGGCAGTTCTTGACCGTTATTCCGACGTTCGGCAAATTGAGCTGACAACGGACAACACCCCCAAAACCGTAGCGTTTTATAAATCGCTGGGTTTTTCAGCATTCGAAGAGATCGGTTGCTGTGGATTTATTCGTTGCTGACAGCTTGCAGTTTGTCGATCCAGCACCCCAA
>JBGUNA010000053.1:0-4312 GCA_045117135.1 Candidatus Limivicinus sp.
CACGCTTTGGATCAGGCTGTTTTCGTTGTCTCTCGGGAAATACTCCTCCCACGAATCCTTCTGTTTCCGTTCCTGCACATTCATTTCATTCATTGTCTTGCTCCTCTTTTCTTTTCTGTTTGTTTATATAAAAAAGACCCATGCCTGTTCGTTTTGAACATTCATGAGTCTTGTTACTGAGTAAGAGCTTTCATAAAAAGACGTCTTGCGGCGGATTTTCCCACCGTAAAACTAATTCCGATGCTCTACCGTTATTATAAGTTTGATTTGTTGCAATGTCAATTTTGAGAGCATTGAAGTTTTTTTGCCGAGTTATCATCACGGTGTCTTACTTTTCCCAGACAAAAACTCCGTTCTCATCTTCAACTATGATGGCTTCACCATCAACATCTGAAGCATCCCCGAAATTTGCATCGCTGAATTTTTCCTGTGCGATTTGAAGCGCTTCATCCTTGGTTTCCGCTTCTACCTCCACAACATACCTCGCATCTACTCTGAACGTTACCCAGAAATGCGGTTTCTCCGGTATTTCTACCTCGTACTCCTGCTCTACGACTCTCCGCAGTGAATGAATCAGGTGACTCGCATGGCCAGTTTCCAGAAGCTTTATATCTTCTTTCTGCAGTCCATCCTTTGTGTCAATCCAATCTAGAAGTTCTTTGCCAGAGTCGCAATATCCGGTAAGATTCAGCAGAAGTCCAAAGGCAAGCATCCGCTCTTTTCCGTTTGGATTCAGGTAGTAGCTCATTTCCGACAACCTGAAATGCTCATTTTCACAGGCTGCTTTCCATTCATCATAAGTTTTGACCATTTTTCTCCCCTTTTTACCTCGTAATCAGTACGAAATCTTCGTTTTCCACTGAGAGTTATTAAGTAGCTTGGCTGCCATCTCAGCAGCAAGCGTACTGATTTCCATATACTCATAATCCGTGTTTGTGATTACGACGGCAGACCCTACGACGTATCGAAGCTTCTCATTACCTGACTCCAGGATAATAACAGCATCGTCGTCAGCTATGCATTCTGACAGTCCTTCGACGAACTCATCATAAACTGCTTTACCTTCTTCGGTCTTGCAGAAGTCTGTCGAAGCCTTCTTTATTGCAGAAATAATGTCGAAATCCTTGCTCGGCACTTCGCACGAGATAGAGACCGCCCTCATCTCTCTTCCATCATATTCGACGGCAATAATGTTTTGAATCATACAGAACCCCACAGTCAAAAGTTAACACATTCTTTTTCCAGCACAACATATGCGGCAGGAAAAGACTTGGCGTTTTGATTTTCATCTCATCCATAACGCTCTTCTATTCTTCTTCGTTAATCGGAATCGGATATGTTGCAAGCGGCAACATATCAATATCCCAGTTCATTTCACGCGGATCTGTGATACCCACCGCCTCCATAAGACGACGCTGTGATTCTTCCTTTAGGTCACTGAAATAAATGTTGAAATCTTCCATTGTGTGTTTTCTCCTTCTTGATTGTAGTCTGAAAATATAAAAAGAGCCCGTTTCATCACTTTGGATGACGTTGGCTCGTAAAAAAGAGTAACTTTATATAAACGGATCCAGTTTTCCGGTGATTCCCCGCACCGTAAAACTAATTCCAACCTTATATCGAAATTATATGTTAATCTTGTTGTAATGTCAATTTTCTGCCCACACGGGGAAAAAAGCCCGGGAGCAGTTGCCCCCCGGGTTATAGTGCCAATATAAAACAGCCAGGAAAAGTACATGCGAAGAACAGCAATATCACATTTATCAGGTTTACTGCCGTCATTATCTGAACTACTTTGCATTGCTTTCCCGGATCACAGTACCATTAGCAGTGTTCCCGCGCCGATCAAGACACAGCCGATGAGGGATTTCGTTGTAAACTGCTCATGAAGGAACACAAACGCCAACACCAGTGTAATCACTACGCTCAACTTGTCGATTGGAACGACCTTTGAAGCCTCACCCATCTGAAGAGCCTTGTAGTAGCACAGCCAGGATGCTCCCGTGGCAAACCCGGAGAGGATCAGGAAAAGCCAACTCTTCTGCGATATATCCCCAAGACCTTTCTGCGCATTCGTCAGGAACACCATTCCCCATGACATGACAAGCACGACCGCCGTGCGAATGGCAGTGGCGAGATTGGAATTGACGCCTTCAATGCCGACCTTTGCCAATATGGATGTCAGTGCCGCGAAGACCGATGATAGAATTGCAAATAACAGCCACATATCCGTTCACTTCCTGAAAAGAAAACTTCAAACTCGTAAAACAACTACCTCCAGAACATACGTCATCTTTTCCTTTTACTACGGAAATCAGCAAAGTAGTTTGAGATCAGACTGAGCGCGAATTTATGCACTTCTTTGTCCTGCCTCAGAGACTGGGCGATCTCTAAAGCGTGACGAAGTTTGATCTCCGTCAAATCTGTAAGAGTAAAGGCTCCGGTAGACGTCATGATCTGGAAAAAATCTTCGATAAATGTCTCCCGCTCCTCCCGGCTCATTCCTGAAAGCGTCTCACTTATGGCTTCTTTAAACATCGCGCTGCTCGAACTCAGTGACTCGGAACGCACAAAACCAGTACCGAGCACTTCCCATGTAAAGCCATCATGTGCTCTGGCACCAAAGCAAGTGCTTGTGACTATTTCAGGGTCTTTTCCTGTTGAGAGCAATAAACCGACAATGGAGTTCTGCGGGATCAGTGAATGTAATTTCGGCAAAATTCGGAGGTATCCATCCTGATTGAGAAAGTCTTCCCGAAATCCGGGTCCGTCAAAACTGTAAACGCTGATGATTCGATCTTGGAGATCTTGTGGGAGCATTGAAGAAGCGTACACGGCAAGATTTCCGCCTTTGGAGTGACCACATACGATAAAATTGCCGTCATAGGCGTCCATTGCCCAGCGAAGATAGCGTAAGGCATCTTCCTGAGCCGGGATCGTGTCGATGATGGACATGCGGAAATTCTCTTTCCAGGCAAAGATGTTGTCGTCAGTGCCGCGGAATGTAATAAAGTGAGTGCCGTCCGGAATTCGGACTGTCAGTGCTGAAAACTGTTCCGCATTGTCAAGGTTATCGATCCTTCTGTAGCCGGAAAGCATCAGCGAACGAAAACGAAGAACAGTCGGCAGCCGATAAAAACTGTCGAGAACCAGCGGAGATGTCGCGATTCCGAGAGAGACATTGTCGTTTCCGACTTGCGCACGATAGGCTTCCACGACCTCAACCAGAGAGGCCTCCTGTTCATCAGAAGGAACGAGGCCTGTCAGATCCGGACACCCGATTTTAGAAATGAGGTAGTAATCCGCTTCATTGGCAGGGCTGTTCAAAAAACTCAGATCTCCGCGCCAAGCCAAATAATCAAAGAGATCAGCCATGTATTTTCTTCCTTATGTCGTAGACTTCGTAGAGAACAACGGAAACGGCAAATAGATTCATTCCGCTTTCTCTTATAGCCACTCGGCTACTTTTTTCCTGGAATTCGTCGCCTGCGATCCCTTGATGGCAAGGCCGTTTTTCTGAACGTCCGCGCCTTTACACATCTTTTTTACATCAGATACCATGCTGCCAAGCCCGGAGCCCTCATGGGTGCTGATGACCCGGACAGTTTTACCAGTGAAATCCAGCCCCTGCAAGGCAGTTTCCATCTCCGGAGCATATGTTCCCCAGTAGATCGGGCTCATGATGAAAACAGTATCATAAGCAGAGATGTCGCTCAGATTATCCTTGATCGGAGCGTTGCCGATACGCTGCTTTGCCTCTTTGATACAGGTATTATAATCCTTTGCATACGGAACCAGCGGTTCGACCTTGAACAGATCTGCGCCGGTCATTTCCTGTACGTATTCCGCAACAATCTCCGTATTGCCCTTGTCAATATAGCCGACGGCATAGTTCTCATCTGCTCTGCTGAAATAGATGATCAGACTCTTGCTCATAGTATCTTTCCTCCCTGTATTTCGGTTATCCAAGAATCGCTTTGATGGCATTCAGGTATTCGCCTGTATGGAAGTAAAGCATCACGCCGTATCCGACATCTGGCCATATCTTTTCCGTAAAGTGCCGGAGATTCTTTTTCAGTATCGCATGAGATTTCCTGGCGTAAGGCTCCTTGCTCCCGCACCAGAGGTGCACTTCTGTTTCCGAATCCCGGATGGCTTCGTTGAGCCGGTATGTGTAATTCTCAATCAGATTTGCCTTCATACTGGATTCACTGGCACCTCAGTACATCAGCGAAAACTCAGCCAGGTCTTCTTTTCCCAGTCCCATCAGCTTTGAGACCATCTGCATGGCTTTGGACGGCTGTCCGCCGTT
>JBGUNA010000054.1:0-22189 GCA_045117135.1 Candidatus Limivicinus sp.
TCATGTTCGATACTGGTCTGGAAAATGCTGTAGCAGAAACAATCCTTTGTCTCATACACCCCACAAAGATCGCCATTTGCCGTAGACAGACGGTAAAGCATATAGATCGAGTTGTCATACAGAATCTCTTTGAGCAGAAGCTCACTGATAATCTCTGTCCCAGAGAACGTAATCCTGACACCATTTGTCGGCAAGGTGCGTTTTCTGTGCTTCAGATCCGCTTTTACGGTGTCAAGATCCACCCAAGTCAGGATTTGGTGGATGATATCACTGTTGGCGTTATAGATCCTTTGCGGAAGGATGTCGAAGGTATATTCATTGATAAACGGAAGCAGCGTGCAGCAGGTTGTCGTATGGATTTTGTCCTGGGCGACAATTCTCAGCTGATCCTCTTCGCTATATATCTCATATCCGGCCTTGCGATACAGCCCATACAGATATTCTTCTGCGTTTTCAAACTTTCTCCCCTGCTCCAAGGCGTTACGGAGCTCATAGATCGGCAGGTCGAATGTGGGGAACGGATCTTCTCGGACAATGATCTCTCCAGTTGTCTTCCTCCCGGCGACGAAAGTGCGGAAATCAAACTTATTTGGCCGAAGATACTCCAGTTGCTGGATCAGCAGGTTCTGGTAGGCCGTACTGACTGTGGCATCGATTTTCTCATCCTCATTACGGATACGGAGCTTAACACAGCGATAGTAAAACTCAAAGAAGAGATCGTATTGGTTTTCCTTCTGGATCTTATATGCCATATCATTGTAAAAGCGATGCAGCCCCATGGCAAACTTCTCCGGGTTTGCGCCGGCAAGTTCGAGCTGTGCCTCGTATGCGCGTGTGAACTCCTTCATGCCCACATCCTGGCAGTAGAAATACAGGCTCATGGACAGCTTTTCAAACGGCATATCCTTTATCCATTCAAGGATCTCCGTTGCTGTACTCAGTGTGCGGGTCTGAAGGATAATGACAGGCAACGGCTTCCCTTTGGCTTTCTTAGTGATCCGCCTCCACCAGGCATCGCTCATTTTTTGAATGTCTGCCATAAAAATCTCCAATCGCTATGGCTCACGGTTCCTCATCCTCCCCATTGCCGAATGGGCCGATTGGGATAGATGCCTTTACAACTGTAATTTCGATTCCGGACTTTATGCTGTCTATCAGATCACGCTCTGGCTGCGACATGGATGCCTTTGTAACATCCAAGAAAGCCTGCGCATAGGCGATCAGAAAATAGATTCCATCGCCGGACATCGGGCGAGCCAGAACCGGCATCAGTCTTTTTGCCGCCTCATTGGTCCTTTGTTTTGTATATTCGCGGAGGGCCTCCGTATCCCCAGTTTTCTTCGCGTAGGCTATGGCCTGAGCAATATGGTGAAACCGCATGAATCCATCTTCTTTCTGTCAGTGTTGTAAAGACTCCAAATTGACTTCTTCAACGAATTCTTCAATTTTCTTCATATCCGGGGATGCCGGGAGGCTGGTGTTCTCCTCCGCATACTTCATGCGTTTCTCATATTCGTTCAGAAGATCGAAGAACTCCTTCCGGTAGGTTCCATCCTCTTTCTGATACGCCCCGCCGCGAATGCTCATCAACAAATCATGATCCTTCTCCCGGTAGGTTATGATATCCTCTTTCTCCAGAATATCAATGCACATCAAATACAGACGGATCAGGTGCATCGCGTGTTTGTTCAGGTGGTTTTCATCTTTCTTGTTGCGGTGGTTGAGTTTGTCGTAGGTCCCGAGTACATTGGAAAGATCATTCAGAATTGCCTGAAACTGCCTTGCCGGGAAGCCGGCCAAGCGAACATCCGCAAACAGTTCTCTCTCCATGTCTGGCCTTGTACTCTGACCGGTATACAGCCGGATGCTCCCCTGCGGGAACTGCGAATAGGTCTTCTCGAAAGTTGCCATCGCCCGTTCCATGGATTGTCGGATATGTTCCTCTTTTCTCGCCTGGGTCAAAGAGTCCCTGGCAATCGCATTCTCCAGTCTTCGCAGCTGTTGATTAGCATATCCGCCAAAAGAGTCCGCTGCCCGTTTTGACAGGAACAGCTTGCGGTTATCAATCATGCGCCGCCCCATCTCCGTCATAATGAAGTAATGCTCCGGCTTGCAGCCAAGAAGCTCGATGCAGTTGGGGTTGCAGTTCAGGAGCAGGGAAACCAGTTTGTTGAAACTGTAAACCGTCGTGTCCGTTGCGGTATCCACAACCTGTTCAAACGGTCTGAGACCCAGTCCGAGAATATCCGAGCGGCTGTTAAGGGCGCAGCCGCGGATATCCACATCGGAACCTTCCACGTTGGTTCCGTAAGCATAGCTCCCTCCGAGCGTCAGGAAAATGATTCTCTCTCCGAGATGCTCATCTTCCCTCAGAAAACCATACTGCGGCTGAGCTGCCATTGCTCTCAGTTCTACTGTCGTCATAGTGTTTCCTTTCCGATTCCTTTCATGTAATTATACTACATTTTGCCTATAATATCAATTTCTCACGCGCTTTGCGGGGCATGAGAATGCGATCATAATCTTTCCGGAATGTCGTGTTCAACAGCAAATTCAATGCCGCTTTTTCTCAAACGCTCTCATCCATTCAGAAGCGCAACCTGAATCTGCCGTGCTGTTGACAGCAGCAGCAAATGTCCAGGATAGAACAGGTACATTCCGTATTTTGACTGCTTCCCCCGTTCTCCATTATAGCGATGGATTAAAGGAATAGCTACGGCTGCCGCAGCCTCGAATGGGTTCAATACAACAAGGAGCATCCCGGAAACAAGATCCCGCCAAGTTTCCTGCTTGCGGAAGAGATACATGCTGATGATGAGGAATACTCCAATGGCTCCGTAATCGCATCGTGAGAATTCAGCAAAGACTGCCAAAAGGAAAATGCCCGCCATGATCATAACGACCACAGATCTTCTGACAGGCTCTTCTCTTCCATTGTTTAGGCGTCTGATCAGCATGAGTGCCATAAGCCCGAGGAACAACGTGAAGAGCACATTCTGAGAATGCCAGTCAATGATCCTGCCGGAGAAAGCCAGGTCATATGGAATTTCTGATCCCAACCCGCAAAGGCCAAGTCGCAGCACATAATTTCCAACATTCCGGGTTCTCAGGAATCCCTCCACAAGCAGAAAGCTGAAGATTGGAAAAGCTATCCGGCCAATCCCACTCATCAGCCAGTACGAAATGGAGCAAACCTCAGAAGCTGTCAACAATACCGCCGGTTTAAGGAACACATCTGCGAAGTGATCCATAAACATGCAGCACATCGCAATTCTCTTCAGACCGGCTCCGTTGATTCGAACCGCTTTCATTGTCACATCCTCCTGATACGTATTTCTAATAAAAGGATCTCATCAAAAGTCTTTTTTGGGAGGCCGGCATCTACTTAGAAATACTTATTTTTATTTATTAATTACTTATTAATATAGTATAGGCCTCGAAAAACCACCTTTTTTACTGTTAAAAGCCACTTTTTTTACTGTTGAAAACCACCTTTTTTACTGTCATAAACCACTTTTTTTACTGTTCAAAACTCCCTTTTCACGAAAAACCACTTTTTTTACTGTTGAAAGCTGTTCAAAACCCGGAGTTATCAACAAACCACTTTTTTTACTGTTGATAGTTTTCCACCTCAACATGAAAAGCCACTTTTTTTACTGTCTTGTCGGACGAAGCCTCATTCTGCGTTTTTCAGGCTTTTTTACGTTCCAAAACCCCATCCATTGCTGCTGAAAAGCCACTTTTCTTACTGTCGAAAACTATGACCTTGTATCACAAAAACCACTTTTTTTACTGTCGGCAAGTCAGCACAATGATTTGGCGCTTTGGTGGTAAAGCACCATGATGGTATGTCTCTGTCTGATCGTGCATCAGGAAAAGGTACAGATTCAGCTCAATACAGCCGCAAATTGCTGATATCAGAAGAAACGATCAAAGATTTCGAACGTCGGGTCAAGCGCGCGCTCCGTGTTGTAATATCTTCGCTGCGCTTCTCGAATGGATTCCTGGCTTTTTGAATCCTCCAGGCTCTTCATGGTGAAAATCACATGGGCGATGCTTCTTCCCGTCTTTTCATATTCCACGGTTACACTCAGATCGCTGTAAGCATTGATGTCATGCAGGGCAGGTTCAATTACTTTCTCCTTGACATGAGAGATCTTGACATATTTGGTAGCATCCAGGCTCGCCTTCAACTCTTCTATACTGATTCTGAGACTGGGATAGCGGAAGTAATAGCTCTTCAGCAGCTTATATAACTGGATGCTGTATTTGGAACTCATGGCCAGAATATTGTGATAGGAGAACTGAAAATAGTTTCCGGCCAGATTAATCAGGTAAGGTTCCAGCATCGGATCAAAGCTGATCCTGATTCTCCCGCTTCGCTTATACATTGTGACCCGGTCGATGTATCGGACCGTGGTCTCGCTCTTCGTAGCATCATCATAGAGCCACATGACGCGTCGGGCGAGTTTGTCCACTGCCGCTTTTACCTGGGGATAGCAGTTATCTGTGCTCCCCTTTCCGAGACCGCAGACTTCGCAGAATGTTTTTATGTCCATCTCCACCGGCTCCAAAGAAGTTGATTCGGGTTTTATTTTGCTGATCAGATACGCCAAAACCTTTTCTTCGGTAACGGACAGGGAGTTTCCGGCGTTCTTTCCCAATGCAAAACGCTGTTTCTGAACCATATCATTATGCTGGACGATGAAATACTCCCGCTCCAACGCAATTTCTGTGTCGTGTTCTGAAACAAACTCAGACGCGAACTGAGGCCTGTCCGGTTTCCTTCCCGTGACAGTGTTATTCGCTCTGTCCGATACAACAGGTTTATTCTCTGTTTGCATAACTGCCTCCTGACAACAAGGGGTCTTTTTCCTTTCTCAAGGCCGGAAACGAAACCACGTTTCCTGTAAAGGGAATCATCGTTTCGGCCAACTGGTTGTAATCTGCTTTTGCGGCAACTGTTTTTACTCCTGGATGATGCTGAACGGTATCGGCCAATAGGAGATATTTTGCGGCAGTACCCGTTTCAAATAATCCTCCTGCCAGTCAAAGCATATCACCTGGAGTTCGGTTTCTTTTTTCTCTGACGCGTAGTAATGGATCGGAAGCATTTGTTTCGTATCCATTGTCAGAAGGACTGCCGTTTCGATTCCCGAACAGCTTCGCAGAATAAATGGAGCTGCGCTGCGCGTTTCATTCTCTGAATAATTCCCGGATCGGATTGCCATCTCCGCCATTTCCTTCTGGATCGAATCATCCTCAATCAGCATAAGCCAGTTGAGGAAACGGATTCCGATGTGATCATTCGGAATCACATAAACGTGTGCGTAGGCTCCTCCGAAAACTTCACCCTTCTCCCGTCGCCGCTTCGCGCCGAGGAAATGATAAGCAAAATCACGCGCGTTATTCACAATGACGGCAGCCATTGTAAGGTTATTGCTCTGTCGGCGAATATCCGTTATAGAATATGTTCGTCCCCACATACGGTAGGCATTCAGCTCCGCGTTCACAAGCCACCGGGACCAGGGCATTGTATAAAGAGGGGCGACATACATCATGACTGTTTTGAAGTGAGAATCAAGAATTCCTGTATATCTTCCGGACTGGAAATCTTTTATATCTCCTCGCTCGGATTCCTGTGACAGCATGGACTTTATGGCTCCCCTCTCATAGAAAACCATATAATCATCGTCATCTTCGGCGTGCTCAGCTTCAAAAGCGTTTGAAACTATCAATGAATCCTCATCCAAATAATCTCGGTAGAAATCCCTGAGTGAATATGTCCGGTCTGCTTTTATCTTCTCCGCGTCTTGCGGTTCATCATCCTCTTCTTCTCTTTCCATCGCATCATTCTGAATGGAACCAAATGAGCTTGATGGAATATTAGCTCCTGCAGAATGGGCAATTACCGTAGTATTTGATATTGTAGCCAGTTTTACCCGCACTGAGGCCTTACTTTCCATCAGATTAAAAACCGCAATATTCGGCTGATAAAAAAGCAGTTCATATAATCCACTGTCTTTCTGCGCTATGTAGTTCAAGCCCTTCATCGTGATGCTGAAAAGGGTCAGAGATTTGCGCTCATTGTTGACACGTTCCTGAACCGTCATTTTTCGGATATGCTTCTTTGAAAGAGCCTTCTGAACAAAATGCGACCTCAGGGTATGATCCTGAAACAACAGTGTCAGCGTTCTGGAATTTACGACCCGCAATAAAGCAATGACAGTCATCGCCTGGTAGTAGGAATGAACCATTGGGATTTTCATTTTTTCAGCCCCTCCAAAGTCAACCTCGCCCACTCCACCTGATCCAAATCCTCCACTGTGAAGAGTCCGGAAAAGTCAGAGTTCACGCGGGATTTGCAGACTTTTCCAGAGTCAAGAAAACGATTTTTTTCTTTGGCATAATTTGTGACTCATCATCGTTTTGATGTGTTTATTTTGGCAGTTTATGTGATACTGCTTCGTCAGATAATGTGACTGCTTTTTCCTGCAGATCTTATTCAGATTCCAGTGAAAACCGAGATTTCTCATTGCTTTTCCGCGCAGAAATCTGTCCCGTTTCTCCAGAATTCCACGATGTCACAGTCCGCCATCATCCCGTATTCCATCGTCGTAACGGTGACATAGGTGCCTTCCGGAATCAGGTCTGTAACCATTGCGGAAGAGTAAAAATTGCAGTTTAGTGGCGTGTCCCCGGCCGGAAGCAGGCGGACGATGGCGTCGGTGACGTGCTTGGTTTCATGATTGTCATTGTCTATGAGATACATCCTGTTTGCCGGTAAATCTCTGTAAATATAAAGGTAGTGGATGATTTTCCTCTTATATTTTCCAAAGTCGTAGCTCTGAAAAGATGGGTCAAGGATTATGGAATAATAGACTGAGTCTCGGTAAACCGTGCATTTTTCCGGCCCAATGGTTCGGCCCTTTCCTCCCCTGATTCTTCGATTATTTCGACTCCACAGCATCGGCGTGCGGACGAAAATTGCGTTCTCCGTAAGATGAGAAACAACCTGATCCTGAGGCAGAACAACCGTCCGATAATAACGCTTTTTCTCTGCTTCCGGATCCTCTCGAACCTCTGCGGCCGGTGGATTGTTGCTGATAGCGTTCAGCTCATTGCAGGCAAATCGCAGAGCCGAGAACACTTCATCGGACAAAGAAGCAATGCTGGTAAATATGTCCGATGACTCGCAGCCTCTGAGCGCATCCTGTTCGATTTTCAAATCACTCTGAAAAACGCTGAGCCTGAATCTGAGATTATCAATTACTTTTCTCGCTCTGTTCATGGCGAGCAACGTGCTTTCCTGCACGGAATTTGCCTCCATTTTGGGCATTGTTTGATAGATATATCCGCTCATTCTCTCTCCAAACCGTTGCCGAATTGGGCTCAATTTCCATCCAGTTGAACATATTTCACGTCTTTCGTGGCAGGATCAATCAGGCAATAATAGTCGAATCCCGCGTTCTTCAGCATGACCGCGTCTTCAGGTCTGCGCAGCACTGCAAGGTGAGTCACGATGTCGCTGACACCGCGAAGAATCGTCTCGCTACGCACGCGCTGGGCTAAGAGAGCGTCATGCTCGCTCTCAACTACGGTCACATCATAGGTGTCTCCAGTCGGTGTAATAAAGAGAAACTGGGTCGGAAATCTTGGGAGAATGATCTCCTGAACATTGCTGCTCCCGGCCGCAACGAGGATCCAAAACGCCTTTATCAGCTTCTCCTGACTCTCCTTTCGGTAATGGGCTGCCCCGACAAAGGAGAAGGTATCCGCCTCCTCGTCATAGGTCAGAATGTGCTTAATCGCCAGCTGGTTAAGAAGATATTCCACCCGATAGTCCGCCAGTTCTCCCGAGAAGAATCTCATGATTTGCTCTTTTTTCAGGGTTCCAACCGTCTGCAGCAGAGAAATAATATTGTCAATCGTGAATTTATAAACCATTGTTTTGCGCTCCTTGAGGTCAGCTTTTTATTGCCATTTGGGATTTGATCCGCTTCAAATCATCGGCAGATGTGGTGATGAGATCATGCTCTTTCTTACTTGCTTTGATGTTGATAAAGATGTGGTTGGAGTTCGCGACCATCAGAGCTTTTGAGGCTTTTCGTTTCCCTGTGGCTGACTGGGTTTCCGTCCGTTTCAGCTGTTTCATCTCTTCGCTTGTCAGGTCGATGACCCTGGCAACGGCCTCCGCTTCTTTCTTATCCATAGGCAAAAGCAGCTTGGTTTTGCTGTTGTTGATGATCGCCGCGCCTGATTCATTCTCCAGTACATCGCCCAGATCCTGCGTGGCGCCAATGGCTGATCCGGCATAACCGCGGATGATTTTGAACACCTCAACCACGAATTCCGCGGACATGTTTGAGCCCCTCATCAGCTTCCACATCTCGTCAATGGCGACGATTTTTCGCCTTGTTCGGTCCGCCTGAGCCTGGTCCATTACAAAGTCCAAAGCAATGAACATCCCGATTGGAAGGAGCTCCTCCGTCAGAAAGGAGACATCGATCACGACGAATTTGTTGTCCAGATTGACGTTTGTTGGCTGGTTGAATGACCTGGCTGAGCCTGTGACAAAACGTGACAGCAGGTTATATAGCCGCTTTCCATCTTCTCCTGTTTCCTTCAGTTCCTTGTGTAAATCCCCCAGGACAGGCATCGGCTTATATTCCCCGTTTCCGTTCGGATTGATCAGGCTTTTGTTCCGGGATGTGATCCCGAATCTCCCATAGGTTCTAACCAGAGTTTCGTCCAGAATCTGCTTTTCAATTGCCGTCATATCCGGAACCAGAAGGGAGAAAAAGCGATGGAGCTGCTGGATTTTATTGACGAGAATTGACCCTCGCGAGCCTTCCGGAACGCCGTCGATGATATCCGAATCGCTGGTGTCCTTCTTTCGGATCTCCATGATATTGATGTTTTGCGTGGAGCCCGGAGCGATCTGGATGATCTGTCCGCCGATCGCCGAACATGCACGATAAAACTCAAATCCCTTCAGCGGAGCTATGATATAAACCTGCGTTCCTTTCTGTCTCATTCGTAAGAGCATGCAGAGCAGCGTGTAGGTTTTGCCGCTTCCGGATGGCCCGAAAATCATCATATTCGCGTTCTGGTACTTCGCGGTATCAAACATATTTACAAAGACCGGAGAGCCGTATCGAGCGTTTATTCCGAGGAAGACGCCCCCTCTGTCGCAGAGCTCATAGGCTGTAAACGGATAGCAGGATCCCAACTGGGATGCCATCACATTCCGCTTGGATTTGGAGTAAATTCCTTTGTTGTACAGTGAAGTCGGGATTGTTGCGAGGAAGGCTTCATCCTGTTGGAATGTACAGCGTTTGAGGTTCATATCGTTGCGGATACAGTAGTCCCGCATCTCCCGGAACCGGTCATTGAGTTCCTCTTCGCTGTTCGCGTAAAGCGTCAGGATTGTGCTGATATAACAAAAATCATCGCCGTTTGCCAGCTGCTGTTTGATGTAGAATCCGGCTTCCAAAGAGGAAACAATATCGTCATAATCCGAAGCAATATCGTCCGTGTTCTTCTGCTGAATCCTTTTGTTTTTCAACTCGAACTGCAGTCTGCGCTGGATGGATTCCGGGCTTTCCTTATGGACCCAGAGGTCAACGTTGACATCTTCCATGTATCCAAACAGCACCTGCAGCCATCCTCCGTAGGCCTGAACCGGATAGGCGCTGGAAGGCAGATAGGCATAGGTAACGTACTTTCCGTCTATGATCATATAGTTGGGGCTCAGCCTGGATTCGATCTGGTCCGGCGCAAAATAGTCCGCGACGGGGATCCGATTGAGGTTGATATTCTTGCCAAACTTTTGAGTGTAATTGAACCGGATTGCTTCTTCTCGGTCCTCCCACGGCAGCGTGTCCGACTGTGCTTTGCAGATTGTCGTATAGAGAGCGCTCAACGTATACTCTTTTTCTTCCGATGAAATCAGAATATTGCCGCAGTTTTCCATTGCCATCTGGAGGCTTCGTCCCTGCTTATCCAGGTCGCGTTTGATCTCACGAAAGCTCGGCGCTTTCCGAAATCCGCCCGTTTCCTCAAATGGAAAAGAGATGAAAAAACGCCTCGTCGCCCCCTGGGTTTGGCTGATTCTGTCAAGCATTTCAATCTGATCACGTTGGAGTTTTTTGCACTCTTCACTGCTTTCCCGCTCCATGCAGGCGTTCAGTTCTTCGATAAAATCACTCACATTGGATGGCGTGGAGACCACCTTGATATGTACATCCTTGGGCCATGTTCGGATAACACTGCCAAACTGTGCGATAATGGCATCCTGTTCTGTCGGTGACCGGAGTTCAAAATTGATGGGAGAAAACTCCATCAGCTTGACATAGGTACCGTCTTTCAGAACAACAATATCATCCCGGATATCGAGGATCGGCATGGCCTGCTGTGTGCTGACAATGCTGCGAAATCCTCTTTTCCGGTTGGACTCTGGATCCCTGTCTTGCTCCAGTGCGGCCAGCAGCTCCTGCTCGGGAGTATCCATTTCCTCTGCAGCCGAAACGGCCTTTCCGGCTTTTTTGCTTGCTTTTTCTTCTTTTCTTCTGGCGCGTTCCTCCGCGCGTTGCTCTATTGATTTGCCCATACAAAGTTCCTCCGCTCGCCTCAGTCGGTCTCAAAATCGCTTAAATTGACGCTCTCTTCATCCGGCTCGTTATATCCGTCTGAGGAAAACACAAACCGTATGTCCTCTATATTCGTCTCGGAATCGATCTCAACCTCAATGCTATCTGAGTCACTTCCGTCTTCATAATCGCCGTTGTCATCAAGATAATTGTCAATGCCGGGATCGAAACAGAATTCAAAGTTCTCCCCTTCCACCATTTCGCCTTCTTCATTGCTTTTCCGCATGGATTCCCGGAAGTTGGTATAGACCTCAACCATCGTGTCACGGCCGCTGGCATCCTCCTGCAGCGCCTTAACCGGATCCGTGCCGAGAAGCCGGGCATTGGTGTTGTAGAGACGAACCTCGCTGTTTTTACGCCATACCAACAGGTTTTTCAGCGTTGTGGAAATCGGGTCACCGTTATATCCCACCTGACCCAAAACGAAGCCAGGGCCGCAGAGAATGATTGCCACAGTGACCTTTGCGCTTGTTCCGGTATTGGGCATGGCAAGCATGATAAAGAAGGCAGCGAAGATGCCAAGAATCGCTGCCAGGACAATAGAATCAATCAGATATCGGACGCGAACTGTCATCTGTCCGATATGCACTCTTGATTCGCTGATATAGTTATCCGGGATATAATAGATCTGCCGTTTATCTGTTATTTCTGCCATTGGGATCACCTTTTTGCAGTCAAATCGACGTGTTTCTCTAAAAAGTCAAGTGAATTTCGGTCGGAAAAGCTGCCGGCGCAGAACAGGCCACGCCGGCTGCCATTCAGGAACGGAAACAATCAACGGTAGATATTCGCGTTGAACATGCCGTTGTTCCCGTAATCATACTCGGCATGGCAAAGCAGATAACCGTCTTCGCTGTGCCCATCTTTGATCACGCGGACCATTACCTGAGTTCCGACTGTCATGTCATGCCCGAAGGCATTTGCATCCATGCGGACGATACGCGCAAACAGATCAAAGGTCGGCAGGTACGCGAACATATTCCTGACCTTGCGGCCATCTTCGGTCGTCCGCTCCGAAATTCTGGTAATGATTGCTTTCGTCCTGCCATTATCCCGCAGCACCTGGTAGCGGGACTTCGCATCTTCGAGTTCAATGCGGATCGGATCCAGGGTAATGGAGGTCACCATTCCCTTCTCATCCGTCTGCACGTCAGTCAGAACCGCCAGGAGATCCTGACCGGCCTTATAACCGTCGTGCAGGTCAAGATAGAATCGTCTGGTAAGCTGGCGCTGACGAATGACAACATCCATACCGCCGATAAGGACGACGATAGAGCTGTTGTTTACAGAAGTTATCTTGGCTGATACCACATCGCCCACCTTATATCTGGGGCGTGTACCGCCGAAATAATTCCGGCTCTGCGTCTCCATCGCCCGAATGCGGGATCCGAGAAGAACCATGTTGCTGCCGTCCTGTTCATAGGCTGTCAGGCAGAACGGGATCTCTCCGCCGATCATTCTCTGGATGAACCTGCGCTTCCTGCGCATGAAATTGAACCGGTCGATGGAATGCTCAAGGTTATTGAATTCGCTAGGATTGACAGGACTTACCTTAAAGATTTCATCATAGGGGATGATTACCTTGAACGATTTCCCAAGCAGCACGATCGCGGCAACATCGGTATGGTCTCCAATGCGGACTTCCTCCACTGCGGCCACCTTATCCGTGAAAATCCTCTGCGTGTGGATCGCGCTGATCAAGGCACTCTCATTCGCGATCTGCGCCTCTGCCTGAGCCTGCTGGCGCTCCCGCTCCTCCATTCTTGCCAGATTTCTCTGGCGTACTCTCGGCGCGGGTTCTGACGCGGTATGACGCGGTGTGATGGGCGGATCTGTCGAAGAATCCTCTATGATTTTGACATCATAGTCTTCATCTACATCTGTGCCATCATCTACGTCCGCGTCCGGATCTTCAGCAGCTTCTGCTTCTATATCCTCATCCGCGTCCTCTGCTGCTTCAACCCCACTGGGGGCCTGAGTCTCTGGTTCCGGAATATTTTCCGGAACAGATTCTTCCGGCATGAAATCCACGTTTTCCTGCGTGCTCTCGCCGGTCTTCTCGGCATCTTCTGTAACTGTACTTGCTTTTCTCGGCATAGTTTTCTCCTTTCTGGCAAATGCCATTCACTTGTTTTTATATGTCAACCCGGGAGCATGGCGAAGCTGCGTCCGGAACGACTTCGATAATGTTTTTTTGATCTGCTCTGCCCGGCTTCCTGTCGGGCAGAGCTTGCTGTCATCTTTTCAGGACTTGTTCTTCCTCTTTCTGATCACGAGGAAGGCTCCCGCAGCACATGCCGACAGCAGACTGGCTGCTGCTATCGCAACCCAGAGACCAAGATTCTGATTATCTCCTGTTTTGCTGTACGGCGTTGACGTACGGCTGTTCACGAGCTTCAGTGTACCCGAAATCGTAAAGTCCGAGCCAATACGGAAGCGGTAGCGTTCTGTCACAAGCCCATAGCCTTCCGGAGCCTTGACTTCTGTGAAATAGTACTCACCGGGTCCGGGAGAAACAAAGTAGATACGTCCTTTTGCGTCGGACACACCCTGCCCAAGGTAACGATTGTTGGCGTCATAAAAAGCCATCTGGGCGCCTGAAAGCAGCTTTCCGGATGCATCCACCTTCTTGATGACAACCGTTCCATAGGGCACATTTGTGATTCTCGTGTCCCCTTCAATGTTTCCATCTGCCTTAATCTTGAAGACGAACTCCTCTTCGTTCAGATAGTAACCGTCACAGCTCACGGTCTCCTTGAAAACATAGGTTCCCTTATCCAGCGTGTAGAAGTATATCCGCCCCTTGCTGTCCGTTCTCTGCTTGAAGACCAGCTCACGTTTGTCGGAAGACTCGTCGATCACCTTGTAAACGCTGATTTCGCATCCGGAAAGAGGTACGCCCGTGATCACATCCGTCTTGGTTATCACAACAGTTCCGCCATGTACGTTCGGGATCTCAGCATCCCCTTCGATTGTGCCGTCCTCACCGACATTGATGATGTATTCGTTTGTTGTCACCTGATATCCGGTCGGCGCCTTCTGTTCTACAATGCTGTACTGGTGTCCCGGAAGAGAATTGAAATAGAAATAGCCATTCTCATCCGTTGTCACGATCTGCGGTTCCAACAACGACACTGCTTCACCGCTTTTGCTCAGGCCTTTGTCAACGACCTTGAACTCCGCGCCTGCCAGTCCATGCCGGTCACTCGCGTCATATTTGAAAACACGTACCAGATGAGGGAATTGAACCATCTGCTCGGCATCTTCTATATCCTTATGCTCCGCAATCAGGTACTGGCCAAGCATCAGGCTTTCAAATACAACCGCTTTTTTCCCGATAATGTTTTTTGCGTCAAAACTGAACACGACATTGATCGCTCCGTCAGCATCGCTCGGTGTGAACTCGGTTTCCGCAATAATCGGATTGCCGCCAGGCTCCCTGAGAATTCCATGGGTTTCATAGTCCATCAGCGTACCGACCATCTTATAGGTCAGTCCGGGAACCAGGTTTCTATAGGCCACCGTATCCGTAATCGTGACTGCGGTAGCACCGTATTCCAGCGATACGGTATGGCTGCCGTCTTCCGCCTTTACGCTGGTCCTGATGCTCGGGAAGTGAATGCTTTGGCCCTCATCGTCAATATCCGTATGTTCCGCAACCTTCCGCTCCCCCTGATACAACGTTTCAAAAGCTACTAAAGTGTTCTCCGTCAGTTCGTCCGGATTGATCTGTGCCGGCGTCAGGACAAAAACCATCTGCACCTGCCCATCCGCCTGCTCCGGCGTAAAAGCTGCCGTTGCCGTAATGTGGTTCGCGTTGGAGTCCCGATATGCCTGTCCTGTCTTTTTATCCATCAGGACACCTTCAAGCACATAGCTCTTGCCCGGAACCAGGTTTCTGTATTCCACGACATCCGTAAGCGTGACAGCGGTGAGAGTTCCGTTTGCATCGAACGTTCCCGGGTAGGAGACATGTTCACCTGTGTCGGCGGTCAGAGTTGTTCTTATTTTGGGAAACACAATAGTCTGATCTTCATCATCGATATCCTTATGGTCTGCAATCTCCTCATACTTGTAATAGAGGGTCTCAAAGGCAACGAGTGTACGGCCCTCAAGGTTTTCACAGCTCTCAAGAGAGAAAACGACATCGACAGTCCCCTCGGATGCGCTTGTCGCAAAAGAAACTTCAGCCGTAATTGGGCTGCCATCAGATCTCAAAAGTGCGCTGTTGGAGGATTTGTCCATCAGAGTGGCTACAAGTTTATAGTTCGAACCACTGCACGGGAGCAGGCCCTTATAAGCAACTGTATCAACAATTGTTTGCGTTCCGCCAGCAAGAAAGTCCTTCTCCCCGTTCTGTCCGGCAAAGGTGGTATGAATATCGGGAATATAGACGGTCTGATCCTCATCCTCCAAATCGGCATGGCAGCATACAAGATATCCGTTGTTACTCACTTCTTCAAAAGCAACCATCGCGGTACCAGCGAGATTCTCGCCATTAAAGATGAACGTGAGTTCCACACTGCCGGCTCCTGATGGCTCCGCAACAAAACTCGTGCTCGCAGTGATCTCTCTGCCATCGGCATCCTTTGCCGCCTCACCGGTGGACTTATCCATCAGCGTGCCGGTCATCGTGTAGGTTCCTCCCGGCTGCAGCCCGTTATAAACTACGGTGTCTTTGAGCGTGATCTCAGAAGCCGCAGGGGTAATATGAGAATTGTCCCGGCTGAGGAGCGTCGTCGCGATGTTGGGAATCGTGATCATCTGATCCTGGTCTTCCGGATCCTTGTGCTCCGCGATCACAACCGAATTGCGAAGCAGGCTCTCAAAGGCAACCAATGTGCCGCCTGCGAGCTTGGACGCGTCGAGATGAAATTCGATATCGACGCTGCCGCTTGACTCTTCCGCTCGAAAAACAGTCTCCGCAATGATAGCAACAGCATTCCCTTCCGTATCGATTGGAGCTCTGTCGGTCGATGCGTCAACCAGTTCTCCCCTGACCGTGTATGTGGTACCGGGCAGCAGATTGGAATAAGATACTGTGTCTATAACCAGGATATTGCTCCCGGCGGAGAATTCCTTTTCTCCATTCTCTCCATGGGCAGTCGTGCGAATACTCGGGAAATGAATTGTTTCGTCCTCGTTGTTCAGATCATCGCACGAATACACCTGGGCATTGTTTTCCAGCAGCGCCACAACCGATACGACTGTCCTTCCTTCAAGCTCGGAAGCATCCAGCGTATAGGTGAGCATTGTGACTCCGTCTGCCGAGCTTGGCTGGAATACTCCTGTCGTCGCGGTCACAGGATTGCCATTGCTTGTGATCGGCTCTCCGGTACCCTGGTCAACCAAAGTTCCTGTGATTTCATAGGCCTTGTCGATGCGAAGGGCATAGTAATTGATCCTGTCGTCCAAGATGACATTCCCGACAGCCGCAATATGGTCATTTGTGTCATGATCCAGCATCTCTGTAGTGATGTTCGGAAGCGGATTGTCATCTACAGTTCCGACATTGATATTCTGCCCATCCAGTGTGATTTCGACCTCGAATGAAACCATCTCATAAATGGAATTGGCGCTGGTCCGCAATTCCTGGAAAACATAGGTATCATACGGGAACGCGCCTTTCTCATTCCTCGGTGCCGCCCCTGCGTTCATTCCGTAGAACCAGATTCCGTAACTGCTGTCCAGCATGGATTCATCCACGCTGTCCCCGGTAACCGCGGCATCATTCCCGTTGGTATCGGCTGTTTTATCCAATGCGGCAGAGCTGAAGACACCGTTCGCGTCAGTCACCGCGATGTGGCTCTCCCCTGTCGTTTTGCTGGTAATCCGGAACGGAATGTTCTGCAAACGCTCCATATTGGTTCCATCGACCTTGATGAAATAAATATCCCCGCGGGCAACATCGTCGATCAGGGCTAAATCTCCGTCCAAAAGCACCTGTGAACTATCCCGGATTTCCACTGTCGGATGCCAATCCAGATTGATGCCATAGCCTCTCGGCGCTTTGATCTCGACAAGCTCATAGCTTCCATATGGCAGAAAACCGGCGGCTGTCTCAGCCAAACCCTGGTCATTTGTTATGATCGTGGTGACAACATCGCCGACCGCATAGCTTACGCCGTTGATGATCACAGGGCGTTCTGACGCGTTTATCACCTGGATCTCCGCTCCGGCCAGCGTGGCCCCTCCCTGCGGGACGGCGGTAAGCGTATCCGAGTCCAGCTTCTGAACGGCAAGACCTCCGTAAATGATGTCTTCGTCACATGCGTTTTCACCCGTGAAGCTGTAAATCCGCCCGTTTTCCCGGACAGAGAAGGTTTTCTCCCAATCTGGATTCACAAGATATCCTGCCGAAGCTGATGCTTCTCTGACGGCATATGTTCCTTTGGGGAGAATCGCGTCAGACTCAGCTACACCATTCACGTTCGTTGTGATTGTCGCGACGACCTCGCCGACACCATAGTTTTGTCCGCTAACAGTGACAGCGTTCGCGGATCTGTTGACAATCTCGAACACCGCTCCCGCCAATGTCGCGTCACCTTGCGCGGATGCATTCCCGTTGACTTTATCTGCTTTCTGCACAGACACTCCGCCGAACAAGCCAGGCAGATTTCCGCAATTATCCGCGTCAAAGATCAGATCTGCATAAACAGATACGGTACTGCTGAAGTCAATATTGACAGCGTATCCGTTTCCCGGCTCGGTACTTTCCTCAGTTACGATATATTGTCCATACGGCAGGACATTGTTTCCGGTAGTCGCATAGCCGGATGTATCTGTGGTAATCTGCATCACGACCGCGCCTCTGGGATAACTGTTTCCGTTTACAATGACACTGTTTGCGGAAGCGTTGATCACGTTGAATACCACATTTTCGAAGGATGCGTCTCCATAGGGTGTCACGGTTCCGAGATTTGCGTCTATTTTCTGAATGGCCAGCCCTCCGCGCATGACAGGCTCAGGGCAGGTTCCGGCATCAATGATTTGTCCGTCTGCCGTAATGGCGAAAACTCCGGAAGTCCATTCGGAGTTCAACCCATATCCCGCGGACGGCTGAATTTCTATCAGAGAATACGATCCGCAGGGGATCACCTGTCCTGACGCGGCAACGCCATTGGAATCCGTCTCTATCACCAGAGCGACACCGCCGGGAGCTGTCTCAACGCCATTGATCATAACGTTTTGGCTGTTCTCATTGATTAGACCGAAGAGTGCGCCGGCAAGGGTCGCGTCTCCCTGTTCCGCAGTCTGTTCGGCATCAATTTTCTGTACGGTTACACAACCGAGATCCGGGCTTTCCGGAATCTCCGGAGCATTGTATGTTCGGACAACCGAGCTGCTTTGTCCGTCCTCCGTAATATTGACAATGTAGTGCGTGTTATTCAGCTTGTATCCGGCAGGTGCTTTTGATTCGTAAATGACAACGGAACCAAGGGGCAGAGAGACTTCTCCCGCTGCGCTGTACCACAGCGCGTCTCCGGATACCACGCTTGAGGGATCCCGGAGATCCGCGTAGCCATCTTCATCTGTCTTGACAGTCCAGGATCGAATGGGGCTTCCACTAGCTTCAGCCTCACCCGCTGTGCTGAACTGTCCTCCGTAGAAACATACTCTGAATTCCGCGCCTGCAAGACTCAGATTGCCCGATGGCCGAGCCTGCCCGGTTGTTTCATCATATTTCCGCAGCAGAACAGGAATAGGATCGGACGTGGGCGTATCCGACACCTGAATCGTTGTTGTCTCTCCAGGGGTGACTGAGAACGGCACAATATCTGTATTCAGTGCGAATCCCCGGGGAGCTGAGATTTCTTTCAGAAAATAATTCCCCACCGCAAGGTCAGCCGTTTCAGATGTCCCGCTCGCATCTGTGGTAATCAGCGCGATGGCGTTGTTCCCAGACAGGGCATCGGACTCAGATTCATAGATCGCGTAAATCGCTCCGCTCAGGGTGTAACAGCTGTTGTTATTGGAAAGCGATGGATCCGATGAGCTTTTCTGAACCCTTGCGGAACCGATTAAATCCGTATAAGCCCGAATTGTCGCGGTTTTACTGATTGTCGTTGGCTCAACAGCAGATGGGATGAACATCAGAAGCGGCTGATTTCCAGGCCTCTCATATAACCTGATGGCGCCCAGATCGATCGGGTCATATGTCTGCTTCGACACGGTTGCGGACGCAGACCAGTCGTTGTACGCGTTCTGCAGTCCAGCGGAGGCCGCAGCCGCAGGGGTAGCGGAGATTGTGAGGGTATTTCCGCTTTGAGTTACCTGAATCCCGTTGACTGTCTGCGTGAAATTGTATCCTTCTCCGCTGACTGCTCCGTTTGAATCGGTCACAGATCCGACATACAATCCCGAAGACGGATTGTAGACCAGCTCAATTGCCTGGCCGTCGAATGAAGGAGTCGCAATGGAAACTGCAGGTGCGCCGCCCTGGTTCTGTGCCCAGTTGATCGCCTCGGCGGCATACTGCTTCACATCACCCCACGCGTAATCGTCTACTCTCTCATTCAGCGTTTCCGGATTCGCGATCACACATGCAAAAATGGCGTACTGGGCTCCGATTTTGGCAATGATATCCGGCTGATGTCCCATATTTGGCGTCAGATAACTCGCATATGGGTTATTCGCGTAATAGGCAGCGATGCCCGCAATCAGTCTTTTGTCCTCAGCACTGATACTGTTCCAATAAGAACTGGAGGATGACGCGCCGGTACCGGTGTAGGAATATTCCGTTCCCACGTCTGATCCGATAGTCGGATCCAGGCAAAACGCGTCCGCGCCGCTCAGGATATGATTATTGATTCCGTACGCTGTTCCGGTAACACCGGTATATTTGTTTGTCAGTCTGGCATTGTTTCCTCCGAAGCCGATGCCATTCGCCTCAGTATGCACTTCTGCATAGGCCGAAGTCGCAAACTCTGTCGGGAACAGGCCAAACATCATCACAAGTGTCAGCATTACCGCGAACACTCGCTTCAGCAAATTCATATTCATGCTCCTTATTTTCTATATTCTATTTTTCTTTTTGTCAATTTCCGATTATAAACAGTGCCTTCCGCTTTTCAGAATTACGCGGCAGACCCTATCTGGGCAGCATTTCCGATCTGCCCTTCTTATTATATTTTGCTCTTCTGACAGCAGATCCTTAACCGTTTGGAGAGTTCGCAGGAAAACTCGTACGCTTCAGAATCAATCCTTACTGCGTTGTCCCGCACCGACGGCAAGTGCATCTCGTGATTTCATCGTAAATGTCAATCATCGCCGTATATGTTCTTCCGGTCGCGTTATCATCAGAAATCACATGATTCTTTGCATGGGCCGAGATTTCCGCTCCCGAGATCCCGTTTGCGGTCAGGTCAAGGCCACAGTCACCGCAAATCTCATGCGCCTCCTGTCTCACTCGTTCCCTGACTGTATGCGCTTCCCAGTCATGGCCAAGCGCCGGGGTTTCATCCGCCCGGTAGCTGTCACCGCATGCACAGGAGAAAAGCGTGAAGCCTTCAGTTGTACAGGTGGGTTCAGTCCTGCTTGCGGCATAACTGTGAATATGCTGCGGTAGAGGGTCATTGACTGCAAGATCGTTCGTCCCCTGGTCACTTTCCGGAATATCGTTTTCTCCGACATAAGGATTACTCCACCCAGATGTGACACTGGAGTATACGTTCTCTGGACCCGGAACACTTCTACTATCATCTAAGATCTCTACGATAGTCGGTTCGGGATTAACAGGCAGGACGCTGGCAGTATCAACTGAAGGAACATGCTCTGCCGGACTTTCGGCGATGGTCTGACTAATAGGAGCCTGTGCCGTAATTTCGGTGGGAGTCGTTTCTTCTCTGGCCGTATCCGCCTCTCTTCCCGGATAGATGCCAGCTTGATTCTGAACAGATGCTTTGATACCGGCAGGTTTCGCTGAATCTGGATCGTCAATTCTTTCTTCGTGATTTTGAGCTTCGTTTCCTAACTCTGTTCCCGATTGGGGTTCAGTGGGATTATTTTTGCTTCCAGCCAGGTTTACTGCTTTACTTTCCGAAGAAACGGTGAGCGCTGAAGAATCCGGTTTCATCGTCTGGGCACTTGGGTTTTGGCCGCATGCTGTCAGGGAGTTTACTCCGGCAATGAACAGGACAAGCAGGATCGACAGGGTTTTTTCTCTCATTTTCATAGAATATCCACCTTCAATTTGTCCCAAAATGGGCTTTATTATTGTTGGATAAATTCTATACCTGTTTTTACTTTTTGTCATTCGCTTGTTGTGTTTTTGTTACTCCTGCCTCACGCCTACGAGGTAAATCTCCGCCTGCGTTCATTTAGTTGGATCAATGAAATTTGCCTTATAGCTGTCACCGCATTCCTGGCAGGTGTATAAGGTGTATCCGCGTTCCGAATCAGTCGGCGCCACGGTGCTGGCGGAATAGTTGTGCACATGGGGCTTGTTTTCATCTGTTTCCGCCGCTAAAAGCTTTGGAATGAAATCTCCCTTGTAGCTGTGTCCGCATTCTTCACATGTGTACAGGGTAAAGCCTTCCTCAAACGCAGTGGGCTCGATTATCGATGGGCTGTAGGAATGGATATGGGCTGCCGTGTTATAAGCCGCGCTGCTCAACCAACTCTCAGGAACGCCTGATCGATCCCCTTCTCCATATTCCACATGAACCGCGCATTCGGCGCTGACATATCCGGATAATGCCCTTGCCGTCAGCGTTGCCTCGCCCACGGTTTTTGCCGTTACAACAATGTCCACGGGTTTCGCCGGATCGGTCGGCTGGATGGCAAGACAATTCGGTTCAACATCAAACATCCCGTCTGCAATCAGCTCCGCGTTCTGATTTGCCCGAACGGAGATGATCTCAGGATCAGAGCTCTCCAAGAGAATGATCTGATTGGTCGCTTCGGGATTTGAGATCTTCAGGCTGATCCGATATGGCACGGAATATTGTGTATACTGCCCGGAGTAATAGTAATCCTTCGGGAGGTTCAGCGGATCCAGCGTTACAGTATACTCTTCTTCTACAAACTCCAGAGACTCAACTTCTTCAAAGCGGGCCGTATTGTCATGCGAAATCATGATTGTGCCATCATCCGAAACAATGTTTCCTTCCTCATCTACCCTGTAATCCGCTCCGATCATTCCATACGGGTTTACCACAAATCTTTCACCCTCAGCATTCTGGGCAATGTAGAGTTCCGTGTCTTTGCTGGTAACTTGCGGGTAAACTGTCTCCTCCGGTTCTTTCAGAACCTCGGTCGGCATTGGAGACAGATCACGATCTGGCGCTTTCGTCGCATTCGCGCAGCCTGTAGCGCCAAGCATCATGACAATCAAGCAGAGCAAAATAAACGTGCGTTTCAAATTGATATCCTCCTTATATCATGTAATAAGCTCTGCAGATAAACTGCGTTATTAATTATATGTTTGTTTTTGTGATATGTCAACTATTGCGACTCTAAGAACAGCCTTTATCATCCCAGCCTGAACGCCACACTCCGGATCGTGTTGATGTTTTGTCGTCTATTATCGATGTCAC
>JBGUNA010000055.1:0-2385 GCA_045117135.1 Candidatus Limivicinus sp.
TGTTAGCGCCGGGAGATTTTAACCAAAAAGTGCCGAGAGATTTTCGCCATTTTGCGCCGGAAGATTTTCGCCAATCGTAGCCGAAAGAAAATCGCCAATTCAAAAACAACGGCTCAGAATTAGTCAGTTTCTTTAGCCCATCATGGTCGGAGAGGATACCCGGCCGGCCTGCAGAGCGATCGTCTCCAGCCGCTTTCCGCGGAAGCTCTCTCCACGGATGTTAAAGACAGTCGCATCATCGAAGATGCGGTCGAGCGCGCAGAGAAGCGCGTCATCCTCGTTGAAGTTCTCCCGCCAAAGCGAAGGGCTCTTGTTGCTGGTGAAGACGATGTTGTACGCGCCCTCTTTGTTGTATCGCCGGTCGATCATGTCGAAGAACAGCCGCGTATTTTCCTTGTCGAACTCACAGTGACCAACCTCATCAATGATCAGACAGGAAGGCCGAACCAGGCTGGTCAGCGTGGCCGCCTCTCTGCCCGCCCGCCGCGCTGCCGTGAATTTATCCCGCAGCTCGGACGCCTTGATGAAATAGGTTTTCAGTCTGTGCTGGCAGCATTCGTAACCGAAAGCCTGCGCCAGATGCGTTTTACCTGTTCCGGCAGGGCCGATGAAAGCAATATTCCTGTGCGCATAGACAGCGGCCAGGGATCGGATACTCTTCAGCCTGTCCAGATCTTTTCCTTTGAGGACAGAGAAGTCGAAGTTGTCGAAGGTTTTCACATGCTTCTGAGGGAGCCTGCTTGTACGCAGGAGGATCTGGATGCTCGACTGCTCTTTCTTCTCCCGGAGGTATTCAAAGACGGCGTTCACAGCGGCAATGGACTCCGGCGACATGGCCGTCTCTGCCGCGAGCCGCGCAAATTCTTCCGAAGAAAAATCCAGGTTCAGTGTCTCCATGCAGCGGTCGATGAAGCTGTAGGGCGATTCAGTCATCCCAATCCGCCTCCCTGTCAAAGTTGAACTTCTCAAAGGAGGCGTCGCGCTCCGGGGCGCGGAGCATCTTCACTTTAGTTTTGACCGGCATAGAAGGATACTCTTCCGGCTGCTCTGCGGCGGCGTACTGATCCGGGCAGAAACTGTCGCGTCTGCTCCACGTCACCTCATGCGTAGCCAGGAGCATAGACAAATCCAGCGAATAGATGTAAATCGTTGCCTTCTGCCGCATGACGCGGACGGTTGCCCCAACATAGCGGTACGGGACGCCGAAGCGCCGCCCTTCGTAATTGACGAAACCGTCGAACGTGATCTTCCTTACCGGGCACAGATAACAACGCAGCGCGAGGCTGTCCTCAAGCTTATGGACATGCTCGGCGCAGGCGCTGAAATGCATCTCCTGCGGGATTCCGAACACAGCCTTGTGAAAAATGTTATTCTGCCGGTCGCACCATTCCAAAGCCTGCCTGTTCAAATCCGTGAGATTGTAGAACACGCGGTCAACCAGAAAGTTTTCCTTGACGAAGCGGATCAGGCGCTCGACCTTCCCTTTGGTAAAAGGATGGCGGGGCTTACACAGCTTCGTTTTGAAGCCCACGGTACGCATGAACGCCTCATAATCCGGCTGCCAAACGGGATTCCCGTCCAGATCGCGGTGCAGAACAACGCTCTTCATGTTGTCCGTCAGAACATATTCAGGCACGCCCATCCACTGGAACGCATGGATCATCCCGATGAAAAGGTTTTCCTGCTTGGCGTTGGGGAAGAACTCCACATAGCGCTGTCCGCAGTGATGGCACACCATGGCGAAGCACGCCACTGTAAATTCCTTGCCGGTGCCGGGATATTCCTGCACCTTGGTAAAGCCCCAATCCATCTGGAATGCTTCACCGGGGCCGGTAGTGTACCTGCGTCCACGGTTGCCCTGGGGAGCCACCACCTGCCGCTTTGCGGGGACAAGATCCCGATGCGCGGCTATGTAGTCCTTGATGGAGGAGATTCCTCCCGTATATCCCTCGGCTTGAATGCGCTCAAGGCACACGGCAGAGTTCGTGACGCTGTTGCGCAGCATGGCATCGAGCGTGTCCGTGAAGCCCGTCAGAACGGTCTTTGCAGCTTTGCGTCCCTTGTTGGCATGAGCTTTGAACTCGAAGCCGTTCTCTTTCAGACGCCTCAGCTTCGCACGGCTCACTCCGGTACGACGCTCAAGCTCGGCAAGATTAACCTTCTCCAGCGAGAAGTTTTCTCCCGCCTCCCTGCGCATTTCGTCGAGTGCCTCGGTGATCCGAGCCTCGTCATTCAAATTGCTTTTTGTATCTTTCATTGCACCTCTTTCCCTGAGCCGTTGTCGACTCAAGTATAGCGCTCAAAAGATACATTGGCGATTTTCATTCGGCTGAAATTGGCGATTTTCGCCCGGCCCATATTGGCGATTTTCGCCCGGCGCTAACA
>JBGUNA010000056.1:0-3598 GCA_045117135.1 Candidatus Limivicinus sp.
ATTAGGGATTGCCTGTATCGTGCAGTTTGTGTTATCTTATCCATGGCGAATAGGGGTGGCACCTGCCTTTCGGTTTTGTCTGAGCAATTCAACCTTAATACAGGCTACTCCTGTTCGCTATTCTTTTTTACTTACTGTCACACATCATTGTAATACCTACAGAAGCACGGAGATTTTTAACTTCAGATTCTTTACAGAAAACGAAGTTTGTGCTAAAATAAAACTATCTGTGACAAACTGTTGAAAACTACAAATATTCCCAGATAATTGAAATCATAAAGGAGGATCGTATGGAAGTAAAAACATTTAAGGAAGGTCAGGTCATTTTCAAAGAAGGCGCTCCCGGTGGATGCATGTATGAAGTAGGTGCGGGGAAAGTCGGCGTATATGCCAACTTCGGAACACCGGAGCAGAAGCTTCTGCGGGAGTATTATCCGGATCAGTATTTCGGAGAGATGGGTCTGGTGGATGAGGCTCCCCGTTCTGCGACGGCTGTAGCACTGACGAATGATACGTGGGTTATTCCCATTACCGAGGCGGGATTTGAGGAGTTTTTCAGTAAGAACCCGGTGCGGGTATGGATGATTATGCAGCAGATGAGTTACAACCTTCGGAAAAGAACGATAGATTACGTGGAAGTCTGTGAAAAAATCAAGGAACTGACAGAGAAGGAGGCGCAGGCATGAAAGTAAACGAATATAAAAACGGCGATGTTGTTTTCCGGCAGGGTGAATTTGCAACAACGTTTTATAAGATTCTCAGCGGCAGCGTGGGTGTCTACGTGGGCTATGGTTCCGAAAAAGAGAAACAGCTGAGCACGCTTCATGCCGGCGATTATCTCGGAGAAATGGGCGTCATTGATGCTTATCCCAGAAGCGCCACAGCGGTTGTCCTTGAAGACGGGACGAAGATGGAAGAAATCCCAGAAAAGGAACTGGACAGCTACTTCAAAAATCGGAGCGATGACTTGTTCCAGATCATGCGCGGGCTTGCCCGGCGCGTGAGAGAACGTACCGATGATTATGAAGCCGCATGCCGTGCACTTGACGAGCTTAAGAAGACGTACGGTGAGCCGGATAAGCGCACCGGATCTCTGCTTGAAAAGATCAAAAAGATCATAGTCAGCTATAACGAGGCTCTGTTTTATTAAATAAGGGTTCTGCTCCGGTCCCGTAACTGTTCCGGGTAAACAGCAGATATGAAATGAATGATCGGCTTTCGCCCTTTCGGGCGGAAGCCGTATTTGAACGATGGGAGAAACAGATGGACCGCAACCAGCATATCCAAAACCGTATTATTGCCGATCTTTCAGAAGGGGTCATGGTGATCCGCTTTGATGGCGTGATTGAATTTGTAAACGATGCGGCGCTGACGATTCTGCATAAAAAGGCGGAGACGCTCGTCGGGCTTTCCTTTGCCCGGGCTTTTTTTACCGATGTAAACAACGATGTGTTTATCCAGTGCATGATGGACGCGGTTTATGAAAAAGCCGGCAGTATAGAATGCTATGCGCCATATAATACGGGGGAATCGATCAGGGAGCTGCGCATCGTCTCTTCCTATTTGAGGGACGGGGACGATGTCCTCGGTGTTGTTCTTGTTCTGAGCGATATCACGGAGCTTTCGGAGCTGCGGGACGCTGTGAAGGCCATGGAAACCATTCGCGGGCTCAATCAGCAGCTGGAACTGCGGAACAGGCTCCTGCAGGAGACATTCGGAAGATATCTTTCGGATGATATTGTCCGTGAAATTCTGGAAGCACCCGGCGGATGGAAGCTGGGTGGGCAGAAGCGCAGACTGACTATTATGATGAGTGATCTCCGGGGCTTTACTGCCATGTCGGAACGCATGAAGCCAAAGGATCTGATCAATATGGTGAACCATTACTTTGGTGAGATGTATGAGGAGATTACGCGCTACCGCGGCACGTTGATCGAGTTTATGGGGGACGGCATGCTGGTGATTTTCGGCGCTCCCGCTCCAACCGACACGCATGCCTCAGATGCCGTTGCGGCTGCCGTCGCCATGCAGAAGCGGATGCCTGCGGTAAACCGCTGGAATACGGAACATGGATACGAGCCCCTCGGGATGGGTATCGGGATCAACACGGGCTCCGTCATCCTCGGGAACATCGGTTCCGAGCGCCGCACAAAGTACGGCGTGCTCGGCGCAGCTGTGAATCTGGCAGGAAGAATCGAGAGCTTCACGACGGCCGGTCAGGTCCTGATTTCCCCGGACACACGCAGCGCGATCCGTGAGGAGCTGGAGATCGGAGAAACGCTCTATGTTTCTCCCAAAGGGGTATCCGGGCAGATTGCCCTTGATTCGGTTGTCGGCATCGGGGCACCCTACAACGTTAAGCTGTCTGAAACGCCTCACGATGAACTGCATAATCTGGCAACACCGGTTTCCGTTTCCTTCATGGTTCTGGAGGATAAGTTTGTTGAGAGCGAAAAATGGATCGGAACTATCCTTGCCATTTCGGAAGAGGAAGCCACTATCCGTACGGAGCAGGCCCTTGCACGTTTTCAGAATCTGTGCCTTGAGATCGGCGGAAGCCTGTATGCCAAAGTGAAAGAGACAGACGGACTGGTTTCCCGGATCTGCTTTACGGGAAAACCGCCCTGCTTTGAGCAGTGGCTGGAAGGGGTGCTGGCACAGACCCACCCCGTGCAGAAAGAGGAAACAGGTAAATGACGAAACAGGATTTTCAGCTGACGGTGCTCGGGGCACGGGGTTCCATGGCAGCAGGGCGGGCGGACTCTATTCTTTTCGGAGGGGATACCTCCTGTTACATGGTTCGTGCCGGAGATGAAACCGTTTTTCTGGATGCCGGCAGCGGCATAGCGTCTGCACCTGAGAGCTATCCGAAACCGCCGATCGTCCTCATCAGCCATCTGCATCTGGATCATATTATGGGGCTTGGAATGTTCCCCATCCTTTCAGACTGTACGCAGCGATGCACAGTGTATCTTCCGTTCTGCGAGGGGGCTGCTGCTGCGGAATATCAGATCGGCCAGCTCTTCCACCCGCCGGTCTGGCCTCTGTCGCTGCACGATTGTGAGTGCAGCATGGAGATCCTCCCAATGCCGAAATCCATGGAAATCGGTTCCCTGTATATTGATACCATGCCGGGAAACCATCCGGGCGGCTGCATGGTTTTTCGTCTGCAGTTCCAGGGGAAATCGATCGTCTATGTTACGGATTATGAACATTCCGAACCGTCCTTCTCTCGGCTGGCTGAGTTTGCCCGGGATACGGATCTGCTCCTGTACGATGCGCAGTATGCCAGCGAGATCTATCCGAAAAGGAGAGGCTACGGGCATTCAACAGCGGAAAAGGGGCTGGAGCTCATGCAAAAGAGCAATGCAAAACAGCTTCTGCTGATTCATCACGCACCGACCAGCACGGACAGCATGCTCCTTGAGCGTGAGAAGATGCTTTCGACCCCCAATGCATCCTTCGCCCGGGAAGGGCAGACGATTACTTTGTGAGATCATCATAAATCTAAGGAACCGCTGAATAAATCGGTCAATGCTCACACGAAAGGGCCTGTCGAGCAATTATCGAAGGAAACAGGCGTTGAGGCAGAGCATAA
>JBGUNA010000057.1:0-217610 GCA_045117135.1 Candidatus Limivicinus sp.
GTAGCTTTTCCTTGCACCTATTGTACCATAAAATAGCTGAATTGTCCCATACTACTTGACTTTTCAGCTGCTGCAGTAGCCACTATAATAAAACGGGAGGGGCATTATGTGCTCCTCCCGTTCGTTGCAAAGGAAAGTTTTACTTGATGGACGCCATATAGTCGTCGATATTTGCCTGCCAGTTTGTGATGGCTTCTTCTGGAGTGATGTTACCATAGACGAGATCTTTCAGAACAGTCACAAGATAGGTCGAGAATGTGCCAAAATTGACGTTGTCATACCAGACGTTTGTGGTATTGCAGAAACCATCGGGCAGCGTCTCGAGAACCTGCATCGGAGCATTGGCTTTATCACCCATTTTTTCCTTCAGAAGTTCCATGCCGTAACTGCAGTTTGGAATTCCGCCTGTTGCCAGTGTCCACTCAACTGCCTTTTCATTGGTTGTGACAAATTTAATAAATTCCCATGCCCAGTCTTTATGTTCACTGGTGTTGCAAATCGTCATGTTATAGCTGCCGAAATAGGTGGACTGTGCTCCGGCTGCGTCGCCTTCTTCGATAACCGGCAGAGGAATGAAGGCAAAGTGATCATCAATGCCTGCAGCAACAGCTTTCCGATACTGGTCATAAGCAAGTGTTCTCCAGCGGATAGCTGTGTCGTTTTCGGCATTCAGATCCATGTTCACATTGACGCCTTCTCTGACGTTCGGGGCGCAGCATTCTGCCAGCTTCTGAATCTTGGTAAAGATGTCGAGCATCTTTTCGCCGGTAACATCAATTGTGGACTCTTCTGCTGTCTTGCCATATGTGATAGGCGCGGCACCATATGCCATTGCGAGCTGATAATAGTTCTGGAAGATGTTTTGCGTATGCGTATAGCAAAGCTGTACACCATAGGTCTGCTTGCCAGTTACAGGATCTGTCCCTGTGCACTTTTCTGCTATTGCAATCAAGTCATCCCAGGTCCAAGAGGCATCAGGAACTTCCACACCGTAATGAGAAAGAATATCGGTGTCAATATAAGCAATGGACGGCTCAATAACGTACTGAATACCGGCGACCATTGTCTTGTCCAGTTCTCCAAAGCGTTTGTTTTCGGTTGCAAAGATCATGTTTGCATATTCGGGGTCTGCTGCTAGATAGTCATCAAGAGGCTCACAAAGTTCTGTAAGAGTTGCACCATGCAGAATGATGTCAACACCGCCGGAAAGAACTGCAGTCTGAATAGAAGTCAGCCAGCTGTCCCACGGGCAGGTCTCAACAACTATTTCTACGTTCGGATGAAGCTCGTTCCAGTAGCCAATTAACTCGTTGTAGCCAGGCATTTCTACACCGGAAACGAGATCTGTTACGCCATTCGGGCCAACATCAACGAAGTTTGCTGTGCCGTAAAGGTGTAACGTTACCTTTTCGTCTTCGTTAAGGGCAAAGGCAGAACTGCCTATGCAAATGACGAAGAGCATCGCGAGGGCCAGGGTCATTGCCAGTACTTTTTTCATTGCTTTTACTCCTTCTTTTAATTTATTTATTTTGTCACGCTTCAGCGTGAAAAATACAGAACTTATTGCTTGATGCCTGATACGGCAATACTCGCGACGATATGCTTCTGGAGGATAAGATACAGGATCGTAAGAGGAACTGCACTCATTACGGATACTGCCATTCTTGGCCCATAATAGAAGCTTTCCTGCTGGGCGTTAAACATTGCGACACCGACAGATATCATCTGTTTTGAATAATCTTTGATTACGACAAGAGGCCAAAGATAGGCATTCCAGTTGGAGATGATCTGCAGAATTGCCAGTGTGGACATGATTGGCTTTGACAGAGGGATAATAACGCTCCAGAAAACTCTCCATTCGCTTCCACCGTCAATATACACGGATTCCGCAAGAGAATCAGGAATGGAACTGATATAGGAGCGGGCGAAAAAGGTTCCGTAAACGTAAGCAAATTGGCCCAGAATCAGGGGCCACCAGGTATTGAGCAGTTTCCAATTCCGATATTGCAGGTAAAGGGGAACCAGCCTTGACTCAAAGGGGACCATCATAACTGCCAACATGAAAATAAACCAGAATTTCTTTCCCGCGAATTTCAGTTTTGCAAAAGCAAATCCGCACATCATAGAGAACAAAACAGCTAACAATGTATTAATTGTGACAATAATAACAGTATTTTTGAAATATTGCATGAGATCGATCATCTTAAAAGATGCAGTGTAATTAAACATTGTCGGCTTATGCGGCCATAGTGAAAAAGCCGGGAGGGAAGTTGTCGCTGCCCTGTCAAAGGACATAACAATGGCCCAGAGAAGCGGAGTAATTACGATAAGAAAAATGACCAGCAGTATTAAAGCGGTAATCGTTTTCTGTATTTTTACTCTTTTCATGTTCTAAACCTCGTCACGCAGGAAGCCAGTCATTTTTACATTGATCATAGTAAATGCGAACACGAGGACAAAAAGGATCATTGCACCTGCAGAAGAAATTCCATAATTGGGAGTTTCAAAACTATACTGGAAGATATACATTAGGATAGTTTGCAGACTTCCGCCGGCTCCTCCCGATGTGTTGCTGCCGCTGATGATGTAAATATCGGTAAATCGTGCCAAGCCATTGATCATGCCAGTAACGAACAGAAGAGAAAAACATGCTTTCATGTTGGGAATCGTAATATGTAGCATTTTCTGAAAAGAAGATGCCCCGTCAAGTGCTGCGGCTTCATAAAGATCTGTCGGAATGGCCTGAAGGCTTGCAAGATTAATCAACATAGAATATCCGGCATTCATCCAAACCCATAAAATAGTTGCACCAAATTTAGCATATTTTGGATTTGACAGCCACCCGATTGTTACCGGATGACCAACTATTTTACCTAGAAAATTGTTCAGCAATCCTCCGTTTCCCATAAGAACGACCTGAAAAATAAGATAAACGCTAACGCCTGTAATAATATTCGGCAGATAAAAACCTACCCGGAAAAACTCCTGTGTTCTTCCTCTGCCAAGGCTGTTGATCAGAACTGCAAGAATAAAACCAACAGGGATTGTTAACAGCCCCAAAACAGCTAAAACGATTGTGTTTGCTATTGCTCTCCAGAACGCTTTCTGAGAAAACAGCATTTTGTAATTTGCGAAACCGACAAACTGTTCTCCATAACCGACCAAGCCAACCTTATATGTGCTGTATTTGATCGTGGTAACCATTGGAATATACACCAGAACAAACAGTGTAATAAGGCTGATGATAATAAACGAATAAGCGACAAGCTGATTTCTGATAATCCGTTTTGTTATCTTTGGCCGTTTCATTTCTTCACCTCCACTTCTGTATTATGCCAGTGGCTGTGCCTGTTTAAAAATCTGGCTGTCCGTCCAGCCTGCTTCTGCGTAGTTTCCTCGGACAAAATATGCTTTGCGCAGTATAGTTGCCGTTTCAGTTTCTATTTCATTCTTTGATAGTCCTGCCCATGGAGAATGATATGCTCCGCAAAGGACTGCAGCGGTTATGATCTGCGTCATCTTCTCTGATAAGGTGTGCCAGGTTGTCACCAGTATACCCATAAGATCATAGTTGCGGATTGTGTCAACAAAAGCTTTACAATTATCCGAACGATGCCAGGGAGTGCCAAGGACAGAAAAACCATGCTCCTTCAAATAGAGACTTGTTTTTATTGGTGCCTGCTGTACGTCATAATGCCAGTCTGCAATAATTGTATCCTTTGGAATGCACTCTGCCATTTTTACTGCATTCTCCGGTGTGTCGCATCCACAGAAGTAAGGTTTTTCAACCATACACGCTTCCGGGTTCAACAGCATGTCGCCCCAGATAATCGGTTTCTTCCCTTCTGATTTCACTTCCTCTATCAGATCATGGAGATATTGCCGCATTTTTGCCTGATTATCATCCCCAGATTCATAGGAATATACTTCATCACATCCCAAATGAATATATTCAGTATTTGGAAAGAGGTCATATAACTCCGCTCTGATTTTTTTCAGAAGTGCATGTGCTTCGGGATTTTCTATATTCCATGCCCAGCCGTCTTCTGCAAACAGGGTAGCCAGACGTGGATTCTGATCGAGAACGACATGCTTTCCGCCACTGACTCGACATCCGGAAGCATGCCCGAGATGATTGAACATAGGAATCGCGTGCATGCCCATATTTTCTATTTCCTGAATGAGAACTTTCAGCTGATCTTTTGAATAAGCGTTTTCCCAGGAGAGTTCTTTCAGACAGTCATATTTCAGCATTCCCCAGAATTCAAGGATCAAATGCGTATACTGCAGGATGCCAGCCAGACGGATAAATTTACGAAGAAATGCAGCAGAGGTTTCCGGGAAGACGCAAAAGTGAATCATCCTCATGTTGATTGTATATCGACTGGCCAGGTGACATACCGCTATACGGAAGCATTCCTGTCCTTCGGCCAAAGAAACCGCTTCAATACGGAGTATCAGAGCCATAAATCCACGGATAAGACTTTCCTGATTTACGGCAATAATACTGATTCCTTTTTCTGTTACTTCAACTATGTATTCCTGCCCTTGCCGTAGAGCAGGGTAATCTGTTTCTCCGGTTTTGAATCCAAAACATTCATCTCCGTTGTTTGAAACAGTCAAAAATCCTGCATGAAAACAAAATCCATTCCATAATTCAAGAAGAGTTTTGTTGTTCAATCCCGACCAGCCTGAAGCAAGGGTTTCCTTTTCAAAATAGTAGTATCCCTTTTCCATAGAAAGCCTCTTTATGCGGATGATTCTAGTAGTTCTTTCTGTTACATTTGAATCGGTTTTCCAGATGCAATGGAATCATAGCAACGTACCATTGCTTCTACCGTTCTTCTGTGCCACTCCAGATTGATCTTTGGTTGTTTGTTGTTTATGATACAATCATAAAACTCATCCATCATGCCTATCCATTCATCAAAATAAGTATATTGAATTGTATATCTGTTATTTGGACCGCCGTTAAAGTAAACATTGGGACCAAAACAGTCAGCCTGTATAACACCTTCTGTTCCGACAATAGAATAATTCACTTCCATCCGCTTTGGGAATACTTCCCAACCGGGGCCGGGGCGAGAAATGTGTTCTTCGTGACGGCACCAGGATGGATCAAGAAGGAACTTGCAGCCGTTTTTCATTCTTCCTGTCACGTAAAGCACATCTTCTTCCGGAATATCCCGAATATTATCTGCAACATCCGCAAATACATAATCGAAATCACTCCCGGTAATCCAGCGAAGTGTATCAAAAATATGGGGATGGTCACTCAATGCTCCTCCTCTGAACCGAGGATCTCCTTCCCGCAAGGGAACTTTTTTTCCATAGGATATTTCCGGATCACCTTGCCATGGGAATGCCCAGACCGGAGACAGGGTGATATTTGTAGCATTAAATGATATAACGTCCCCAATAGCACCGGCCTGAACGAGATCCTGAACGCGGCGGGTGGTGGGATTATATGTCATCTCCAATTCAACCTGGCAGAGAACCCCGGCTTTCTTTACCATTTCGATCATACGGTCGTATTCTTCTAGGTCGAATGTAGGGATCTTCATTGAGAGCATATGCTTTCCGTATTTACAGCACAATTCCATATCACCGTAATGCCGGAAGTTTTCTGATGCTATGATAACACCGTCAATTTCCGGATGTTCAATCAGCATTTGCTCTGTAGAGCGATAAATAGGTACGTCATATCCGTATAGCTTGAAGTCTTCTTCTACTGCTTGCGTAGCGCAGGACACAGCAACCCAATTCAGCTTGGCATTGTCATGGAGCGTCTGATAATACTTACGCACGTGTGCATGTGTAAGAGACGCAATTGCAACATTAATCTGTTTCATTCAGCACCTGACCTCCACATACTCTAATACTTTTGTCGCTTCTTCTGCAGCTTTATAAACTGATACAAGATGATTTCCCTGTTTCTGCAGGTCGGTAATTGTTTCGGGATTAGCTAAAACACCCAGTATAAACCGTATACAGTCTGCCTGAGTGTTATCAAGACCATACAATTCATTATCTATTTCGTTATAGTGGTCAATTTCCCGGCCTTTTATTACATATATCGGATATTGCTGCATTTGCGTATCGACGACCACATCAGACGCTATCCCTGTGCGCGCAATGACTTCATGCAAAAGAACAGGTTCACTACCCTCTGGTGAAAAACCAAGTTCCATACTGATCTTCAGTTTCGACGCAGAAACGATACAGTTTGTATAGATATCAGAACTGAAATCTGCAAAAATCTTCTCGATTTTTTCTCCTGTTATAAGTTCCACCAAATCTGCCTCGCAAGCGAGAATGTTCATCAGGGAACTGTTAAACTCATCTTTCGGGACAATATGATGAATCCGCATTCCCCTTACATCTTCAATCATCTTTGTTTTGACAATGTTCTTCAGCTCTATATATCTGCGTTTATTACGCCAATGCAGCAAAGGAATCGCTGCTTCGTCGGAAGAAGCTTCATATTGTCCCAGATCGTAGAAAAAAGAAAAATGTCCTTTGTCGCACTGTAGATTTATTTCTCCCGGCTTTAATTCTACCTGAATCGCTTTCGCCGCAGAATACTTATCTGCCAGTTCTTTCAAATAGGGAACGAACAATTTATCATCCATGCTAAAACCTCCTGATATAACCGAAACCTGATTAAGCTTATTTTTTTAAGACCCGTTTATAGTTACTGCCGATATGATCCCAAAGTGCCAGAGCATCTTTCGCTGCAACTACAGTCCCGTATCCTCCGCGATAGGTCCAGGTTGCAAGACGATCGACTCCCATTTCTTCATACAGATCAACGACATGATCAATTTGGCTGAAATCAGCAGGTCGGTTGTTGTAACCCATCAGCCAGCGTTCTGACTCTTTCCCATACTTTTTTGCCATTCTGACACAGCGTTCCGTTACATCGCGGAAAAAGCTCTCCGGAAGAGTCCAGTTAATGATTGTGGTGGAAAAGACATCAAAATATGGACAAGCTGCTACCATATCCCAATTATCATACCCTCTGAGTTCCGTAACGTAATAGGTTTGGAGCGTAGCATGAACACAGCAGGTAATTTCCAGTTTCGGATTGTATTCCTTCAATGCTTTTGATACCATCGTAAGCGTCTCGAGAGCTTCTCTCCATCGGAATTGCTTAACGTCGTCATTCATGAATTTCGGCATCTCGTAACCATAATATGCTTCAAACTTTCTCATACACTCCGGGCAGCGACATGCCCAATCATCTCCGGCACCACCGGTAATAGAAGCATAGGATTTCGGATAGGCGTAATGGGGCTCATCCCAGAAGAAACCGTCTACTTCTGTTTCTTTGGCAAGCTTCATACAACGGGACATAAAATAGTCCCTGAATGAGTTCGTATTAAAACAGGCTGCAGGGAGAATCTCTCCGGTATAGGCAGAAACCTGACGATGGTGTATATTGTTCTGAAGAAACAGGGAGACGTTTTCTCCACCAAAGTATTTTCCGATTCCCCAGGTGTCGGCTATGACACGAAGGCCTAACTCATGTGCCTTTTTTACAATGGCATTGATATTGGGAAACCAAAAATCCATGTCGAACTCTGTCAGTGCAAGGATTACCGTATCGCAACCATGCTCGATCATTTCTTTAAAGTCAGCTTCCGCATGCTCGACATAGTTCAATCCGTAATAGCTGACAGCAGTATGTTTAATTGCCATTTTCTCTCCTTCAATCAGAGCATTTTCACTCTGGGACTGTATTTTTTCAGATTCTTTGCATTAAATTCGTCCCCACCCGGGACATTTGCACTTCTCCAAAACGGCGGTTCAATACCCATTTCAAGGCAGGCTTTTGCACATTCAATTTCAAGCCGATGTACGATGTAAAAATCAGTCATGTTGGAAATCGGCCCTATCGGGGTTTCAAACCCATCCAGGTTGATCACAGTATCCCCAAACGGATTGTAATCATCAATGCAAACATCGGCAAAATCAAACAGATTTTTACGAGAGGAGTGTCTTAATTCATAGTCTTTCGGAACTTTTTCCTGCCAGTCGGAAGACGAAACGGCAATTATTTTTACTCCCCGCTCTTTTGCTTCCATAGCAGCATCAATTGTTGCTGCATTTGTTCCGATGTTATGATAAATGATTAAGACATCATCTTTTTGGAGGTCATAATAGTCCATGATTGCACGCCCGTAGTTTTCGCAACGTTCGAGAGCAAGATACTTTTGCGCTTGATTGAAAACAGACAGACCAGTTTCCATGCACGGGTTGATATTACAGAGACCACCTGCCCGGAAAAACATCTCACCGACAGGTAGTGTTGTGTGCCCTCCACCACCATATACGTTGATCAGACGGTCTTCTTTAATAGCTTCCGCCATTAGCTGGCCCGCAGCTTTCATGTTCTCATACTGTTCTTCTTCAATTTTGGTGATTAATTCCACTACTTTTTCATAATATCCATTTGAATTATTTCTCATATAATCTCCTCCCATTTTAGTAATATTTTTATGATCTGTATAATAGTTTGACATTTTTTCGGTCAAAGTCAATAATTTTCTTATTATGAAAAAAGTGTTTTGTTGCCTTTATGTGGCACTTTTTCTTTTATTTGCACAGATTCACTCTCTTTTTCAATATAATTCGTCATTATGCACAAAAATAAGCGCTTGTTTTTGTTGATTTTGACTATTGTTTTTTCTGCTGAAACCAGTATATTTTTTGCAGTTACATTCATATATATTTCGTATTATGAAAAAATAAATCTCAAACAGAGAATTATTTTACGTTTTTTCGTTAATTTGGAGTAAAGTCTATGGTAAATTCAGTAAAAAAGGCAACAGATATTTTGCAAATACTTTCCAATAACCCCGGTACGTGCCTGACTTTGGGGGCTATCTCGAAGCTTTCCGGAATTAACGAATCCACTTGCGCCCATATTGTGAACTCTCTTTGCGATACTTTCTTTGTCGAAAGAGTTTCTCGTAAAGAGGGATACCGACTTGGGCCTTGGGCATATATGCTTTCTCGGAAGGAAAGGTACCAGGAAGCACTGATTCGGATCTCTGAGCCCATTCTTACGTGGCTGCACGATCAGCTTAAAGTTACCGTATTTCTTGATGTTATCTGTAATGGAAGAAAGTTTATTCTGTTTTATATTGACGAGGAACACAGACTCTTAAACAGCGGTGACAGCATCATACAGGGGAAAATGGAAACGACTGCATCCGGGCTGCTTCATATGGCATATATGGATAAAGAAGATCTCCGTAAAGTTCTTTCCAAGGAGATAGAAATCCCTGGATCTGCTCGGGTTGTCAACCCATACTCTGATTTAGATGCTACATTGTCGCAAATCAGAAGTAAAGGTTATATCCATGTTGAAAACAATATTCTTCAGGAGCAATCCTTTGCGTTTAAAGTGACGGACGGATTCCGGAATATTGCTGCCGTCGGCGTTGTTTATTCCAATAGAATTGAAAACCCTGAGTTCCACAACAAAGTTAAAAAGCTTGGAAAACAGGCTGGAGCTGAAATCAGCAGAAGACTGACTTTTGTATAATAAAAAATATGGGCAGTTTATTAAAGCATAAGACCAGACTTCATAAAACCATTCGGTCGTTATTTAGCCTGGTCTGAAGGATAATTTATTCTATCATATTACGATAGGGCAAAGACGGCATCACATATTCCTGTTCAACGCTCATTGCTGCCGCTTTTTGTGCAAAAATTGCTGCTTCCAGTAATTCTTTCCCTTCTCCGATTGCAACGGCGAGTGCAGCTGTGAAGCAATCTCCCGCGCCAGTTGTATCCTTTGCAATAACCTTCATTGCAGAGAGATGTGTTTTCGAACCTTTTTCTTTTACTAAAGCGCCTCTGCTTCCGAGAGTAATCACTTCTCGCTCTGTTTCTGTTCCGAGGATTTCTGCTTCGCTTTCATTTGGGGTAATACAGAAAAACGGCTTTAAAAATTCTATGCTGCAAGGGTGTGCCGGAGCCGGATTTAAAAATAGTTTTGCGCCGTGTTTTTCAGCAAGTTCTATTGCTGCTTCATTTGCATCGGTTGGAACTTCAAAATTCAGAAGAACAATATCACTTTCTTCAAATAAAGCTTCCTGCGCGTATACATAGTCTGCCGAAAGCTTATCTGCAGCACCGCGAAAAACAGTTACCCGGTTTTCACCGGCTGCATCCGTAAGAATAGATGCAAACGCAGTCGCATTCGCCACAATTTGAATATGGGGAGTTATTCCCTCTTTGATAAGAAAACTGCTGCAGACTTTTCCGTCTTCATCATCTCCGCAGGCGGCAATAAAATGCACTGCTGCACCTAATCGTGCAGCGGCAACCGCTTGATTATATCCCTTTCCGCCGGGTTCAATATGGATAGCGCTGGCATGAAGAGTTTCACCTGGATGATGAAAGTGATCTACTTTCAGAAAAACGGATCTTCCACATAGGCCGAGAATGGTAATAACAGGATGTTTCATAAGCATTTTATCCTTTTCTGATATCTCTCAATAAGAGACTGATTATATTCTGCACCTCCGGGAATGTTTCCGCTCAGATAAATCGGAACACAAATCCCTTCATTCAAAGCCATTTGTGTACCCTCAGCCAGAATACTGTTAATAATATAAGTAGATGCCACAGTTGAAACTGGTGTCATCTTAATAGGAAGTCCTTCCGGTTGAAGGCAGGCATCTCCATGAGGGACTGCATTATCAATACACACATCGCAAACTTCCTGAAGATGCTTACTGGCTGTATTATGCGGAGCCTGTGAGAGATAATTGTCGGATGAAATTCCGACAACCGGAATTCCTTTTTCTCGAATCGAAGAAGCAAATTCTACCGGAACTGAATTGATTCCGGAAGAAGAAACACAAATTAACATATCTTTTTCAGTGAGAGAGTCAGCTTGAGAGATGCTTTTGAAATATCCATCTTTTTTTTCCAGCCTGCTGCTTTCGGAAGCACTCTGATGGAGCATAAGAGGTTCATCAAAGATAGGTGCAACGCATGCAAGGCCTCCGGCACGGTAAAATGTTTCCTCTGCCAGAATGTGGGAATGCCCACATCCGAAAACATAAATCAGCCCGTCTTTTTCAATAGTATTTTTTACAAATTGTGCTGCGGAAAGAATCTTATCCCGCTGTGAAGTACGGATAAGTTCAATTGTTGCTGTAAGAATAGCTGCATAGTCGTCTAAAAGCATTGTATGGCCTTTCTCCATTTCGGATTTCATTTCACTTATAAGGAGCACTCTACGGAAATATAATGTGTTCTTTTTTTTAAAATGTCAACCCATTTATAACAGGACAGTCAGTATAATCTGTTTTTTCAAAGGGATTACAGTGGTTCTTTCGTAATATGAAATATATTGACAGATTGTTGTCTGCCGGAAATAATATCATACAGGAAAACAGTTATTTATAGTAAAATAAGACAGCAGATTTGTCGTATTCATAATCAACTCAATAAAACAAAAAGGAGGGTCTTATGGCAAAATATAATAGTCTGACACCGGATGTTGCTGACACTCTGCAGGCGATCGTTGGAAAACAGCGTTTCTTTGCGGGCAGCGCTGTCAAACCGGAATATGCGCATGACGAAATGCCGATTTACGGCAGATACCTGCCGGAGGCAGTTTGCCTTGCAGAAACAACAGAAGAAATCTCGGAGATCATGAAGATCTGCAACGACAGAAAAATTCCTGTCACTGTGCGGGGAGCGGGAACCGGGCTTGTAGGCGGTTGTGTTCCGGTGCACGGAGGGATCGTTCTTTCCACGGAGAGAATGAACCGGATTATTGAGTATGACATGAAGAATCTCTGCGTCAGGATCCAGCCGGGTGTACTGCTGTGCGATCTGGCTGCAGATGCGCTTGCACACGGCGTGATGTACCCCCCTGATCCCGGGGAGAAGACAGCAACGGTCGGCGGAAACGTCAGCACCAATGCGGGAGGAATGAAAGCCGTCAAGTACGGCGTCACAAGAGACTACGTGATGGCAATGACAGTTGTCCTGCCGAACGGGGAGATTATCAAGCTGGGAAAGAGCGTCTGCAAAACGTCTTCGGGATACAGCCTTCTGCATCTGATGGTTGGGTCTGAAGGGACACTCGGAATCATTTCGGAGCTGACACTGAAGCTGATTCCGAAACCGGAAAAAGACGTGACGCTCATGCTGCCATTCCACGATATCGCCACGGCTATTGCGGCTGTTCCGTCCATCAAGCTCGCCAATCTTGACCCGCAGTCTATTGAATTTGCAGAACGTGATGTCATTGACTCTTCTGCTGAATTTACCGGAAACCACATTTTCCCGACGGTTGTTAACGGGAAAGAAGCCGGCGCCTATATTCTGGTAACCCTTGTCGGGAACAATGAGCAGGAGCTTTTGCCAAGGATGGACCGGCTTGGAGAAGTGGCTGAAAAAGCCGGTGCTTACGATACCCTGGTAATCTGGACGGACACCCTGAAAAAAGATGTTTGGGCAGCAAGAAGCGCTTTCCTGACAGTTATTGAGGCACAGTCGAAGCTTCTGGATGAGATGGATGTTGTGGTTCCTGTAGATAAGATAGCCCCGTTCCTTGTCTATGTGCATGAAGAGGCAGACAAACAGGGCGTTTATATCAAATCCTTCGGCCATGCGGGAGATGGGAATCTGCACATCTACTGCTGCTCCAATGATCTGGAAAAAGATGAATTCAAGCGGAGAGTAAAAAAACTGATGGATGCCAGCTATGCAAAATGCACGGAGTTTGAAGGACAGGTCTCCGGTGAGCATGCCATCGGTCATGCGAAAAAGCAGTATCTCCGGGAATCGGTCGGGGAGACAGCCTATGCGATTATGGGGCAGATCAAAACGGTGTTTGATCCGAATGAAATCCTGAATCCCGGAAAAGTCTGCCATGACCCGGAAGGGGGTGCAGAAGCATGCTGAATATTCTATGCTGTGTAAAACAGGTACCAGATGTCAATCTGGTGAAGATTGACCCGGAAACCGGGAGCCTGATCCGGCAGGGGGTTCCGGCAATCCTGAATCCGCTGGATGCCAATGCTCTGGAAGCAGCAGTGATGACGAAAGAACGGTATGGCGGGAAAGTCACCTGCATTACAATGGGTCCTGATATGGCAGAGGAAGCTTTGCGAGAGTGCCTGGCAGCCGGAGCCGAGGAAGCCGTTTTGCTTTCTGACCGGGCATTTGCCAACGCGGACACATTGGCTACCAGTTACGTTATCACTTCAGCGGCAAAAGAACTGGGGAAATTTGATCTCATTTTCTGCGGGAAAGAGTCTCTTGACGGAGCCACCGGACAGATGGCCAGCCAGCTCGCTGAACGCTTTGACGCCAGTTTGCTCAGCGGTGTGGTAACCCTGTGTGAAGTGGATGAGAATAAAAAACTGGTAACGGTTGAGCGGGAGCTTGAAAACGGCATCGAGAAAACAGAAGCAAGGCTTCCGGCACTGATCACTGTGGAAAAAACCAATTTCCATCCCCGTATTCCAAATCTGAAGAACTGGAAGGCTTCCAGAATCGCTGAGATTCTCCGGTTTAATTCCAAAATGATTCCGGATCTCGACGCCGCACAGATTGGTGATCCTGGCTCCCCCACGAAGGTACCGAGAACCTATCCTCCAGAAGTCGGAGAAACCGGAATGATCCTTCAGGGAGGCAGTCCCGAAAAAGATGTGGACAAACTCCTTTCCCTTCTGGAAGGCGTAATATGAGGAGGGCGATATGAAGAAATCAGATTATAAGGACATGTGGGTTTACATCGAGCACGATGGAAAGACGATTCACCCGGTTTCTCTGGAACTCTGCTCGGAAGCAAGAAAACTGTGCGACGTTTCCGGAGATGCGCTTGCAGCTGTAATTGTCAATGACCTTCCACAGAAAGAACTGGACAAAGTGCTCGAAGCCGGCGTTGAGAAGCTGATTCTTGTGTCCGGCACGGGCTATGAAACGTTCAGCGTGGATGCCTATACCCATCTTTTTACGGTATTGTGTAAGAAATATATGCCTTCTGCCGTTTTTGTCGGCGGGACAATTGCAGGAAGAGATTTTGCACCCCGTTTTGCCTGCAGGCTGCTTACAGGCTGTACGTCGGATGCGACACAGCTGATTTATAATGAGAAAACGGGAGATATCGAATTTGTCGAGCCGGCTGTTGGCGGAAAGATGATGGCTGTTATTACAGTACCGGAGCTTCGGCCTCAGGTCGGGACGATTCGCCCGGGAACCTTCAAATATCAGCCTGCCGGCAGAAGGAACGACGAGATCATCCGGGAAATAATCAATTTCCCTGTAGACCAGATCCGGACAAGAGTGCTCTCTTTCACCGCGGAAGATCTGGATGACAGCCTCAACATCGCAGATGCGGAAGTAATCGTATGTGTCGGAAGCGGAATCAAAGGCGCCGATTCTCTCCCACGCTACCGGAAGCTGGCCTCCCTGCTGGGCGGTAAAATCGGCTGCACAAGGCCTGTCTTTGACCGAGGGATTCTACCTTTCAAGCTGGTGATCGGGCAGTCTGGTGTGGTGGTAAAGCCAAAGCTTTATCTTGCGTTCGGAGTCTCCGGTGCAGTGAACCACGTGACAGGAATCGCAGACAGCGACAAGGTTGTTGCTATCAACAAGGATCCGGATGCCGCTATTTTCCATTATTGTGACTACGGGATCGTCGGAGAGATGGATGAAATCTGTGATCTGATGATTCGGAGGCTGGAGGCGAAGAAAGCAGAAACTGCCTTATAAGGATTTTCTCTTGTGAAAAGAACGGCTGTATGATATGATAAATGATAATCCATAAGGATTTATCATTACAAATGTAAGGGAGAATACCATATGGTACGCCTGATAACGGATTCGGCAGCCGATATGGAAGCTGAGGACTACGAAAAAAACAGGATAACCTGTATTCCCATTTCTGTGGCCTTTGGTGAAACAGTTTATTATGAAAACGTCAGTCTGACGAAAAAAGAGTTTTACCGTCTGCAGGGCAAAGAAAAAGAATTTCCCAAAACCGCCCAGCCGACGCCGCAGACTTATCTGGATGCATTTCAGGAAGCCAAAGATGCCGGAGACCAGGTGGTCTTCCTCTCTATGTCGTCGAAGATCAGCGGAGCTTACCAGAGTGCTGTTCTGGCAAAGGATATGCTTGAGTATTCCGAATGCTATGTGATTGACACCTGTACGGCTACAGGCGGACAGAGGATTCTTTTGGAGCATGCCGTTTTACTGCGGGATGTAGGGCTAAAGGCAGAAGCTATTATCGAGGCAATTGAAGATCTCAAGAAAAGGATTGTGATCTACGCCTGTATGGATACGCTGGAATGCCTGCGCAGAGGCGGCAGAATATCCCGCAGGGCATATGCGATCGGGACCCTTGCGAATATCAAACCTATCCTGTATGTGACACAGGAAGGGCAGGTAACTGTTCCGGGTCGCGCCCAGGGAATGAGGCGTGGCATGAGCTACATGCTGAAAAAAATCGAGGAGTGTCCGCCGGATCCTGCTTTCCCGATTCACGTCATGTATACAAGTGATCCGGAAGTGGGGAAACAATTTGCTGACTATCTGAACAAACATCAGGTAGCAAACGTTGCTCTACAGCTATGGCAGGTGGGTGCGGCGATCGGCGCCCATGTCGGGCCGGGAGCCTGCGGGTACGCCTACGTCGCCCGAAAATAGCATATTTTCTGTTATGTGCCAGGCAAATAAGATCAGAAAACCCGGAGACCGTTTGGACGGCTTCCGGGTTTGCAAATTCAAATAGGAAAATATCTTTTGCTGTCTGGTCAGCACTCAGCTTTCCACAACCCGTGTAGGTTGCAGTATTCGTAAGCTGCAACAGCTTCATCGCCATCCGTCAGAGCAAAGACGGCGACAGGCTTTTCGCCGGGTTTAAGCGTTTTGCGCTGGCGGCCCTGTTTGGTTTCCAGCATAATCCATTCAATATAATGTGCCTCAAGCATGGGGTGCTCTACAGATCCGACAGAAACCGTGATGAGGTTACCTTCCTTTTTGATAACAGGGACATGCTTTTCGCCGGCTCCATCGGAGGTGTTCGGTGTAAGAGCTTTCATTTCTTCACCGCAGCAAACGCAACGGACACCGGAGTCATGAAGGTGTGCGATAATATTTCCGCAGTGTTCACATTTATAAATCGTCATGGTTTTCTCCTTATCTTTGGTTTTAAAAATATCGTCTGAGGGATGATTATAAAATTATTATAACTTGCGCTGCACGTTTGCGTCAAGGGTCAAATGGAGACGTTATTACACGATGCAGTGTGACAAAATGACAAAACTGCTGAACGAATAAAAGAGACAGCTTTGTACCTCAAAGAGGATACTGTGTATTGTGATTGAAAAAGAAAGACTGAATAGTATTGTTTATTACCAACGGTTTTCTACATATTCACAGAAAGCATAGAGATCGCGGATCTCCAGAACCTGTCCGTCGTCCAGTGTGACAGTTCCGCTCCAGAACCCGTGTACCTGATGGCTGTGCATTCGCATCGCCAGAACATTCAGATCACTGTGATGGTCGTAGAAAGGCTGCATGGTAAGATTAAAACGGCCGTCTTCCGAGAGAAATCGCCAGGGCTGCATGTATCGGTCCGGCTTTGGAAAAGTTTCAACATCCACAGCACCGATTTTATGAGCTTTGCCGTCGTAAAAGATGCAGGTTTCGGTTGCATTGCTTTCATCTCCGATACCCCAGGTTATTTCAAAGCCGAAAAGGTGCTCTTTACCATCCTGATCCAAAATCCTGCCGGAACCATTCCCCCAGTACCATACCAGTGCATATGGGGTGCAGATCCGTCCCCAGTCCAGAATGCAGAAGGTGTCGGTTTTGGAAAAAGTATAGCTCCCTTCGGGAGAAGAAAACACACCGGAGCAGGGCATGCAGTTTTGCTTTGTTGTCATGAAGTAACGATCCGGAAAGCCTTCAAAAGGAAGAACCGTTGTAATGTTTTCAAGCCCGGATGGAATATCCATCTCAAATTCACAGTGTACATCCCCGTTCTCATAGCGAATGGTACGCCGCGCCTCTCCGGTGTTGACTTCAAAGAGAGCTTTTCCGACATGAAAACTGATATGATTCGGGACGTCTCCGCGGGAAGGAAGGACGTACCGATCCTTACCGCCTATAAATGGTGCCATACTTGAGAAGATGGTTTTCCCGGCTTTCAGGTCAACCAGAACAGCGGATGCATAACCCCCGAGAGAAATGTTGGCAAAGCTGACCTGTGCCATAAAATGCCCGTCGGAAATCTGATAGAAGTCCCATTCCTTCCGGCGCAGCACATGTTTTACCCTGTTGCGGTCATATTGAAAAACATTTTTTCTTGCCCAGCCTTTTGCCAGGAGTGTCCCGTCTTCTGCGAGAAGTGGTGTCGGATCTGTATATTCTTTCTGAAGACTGCTGTTTACCCATTCCTGCCAGCCGCGATAGGTTTTGTCCATAATAGGGATTCTCCTTTCCTGCAGTTTGGCGGATTTTAAAATATCATAACATAAAACGGCAGAAAGAACAACAAAAGATAAGGAATCTACCCTGTCACTCGTAGCAATAAAACGGCATGGTCGGAGGGAAATACGATGAGGGGAGAATCTTGTTTTTACAGACACTGCATGATAAAATATTCTCCTGAGTGAAACATGGCGAGATATAACTTTATATACAAAGGAAACGCAGTTGAAGAAAGGAATTTGCTGTAATGGAAAAGCATCAGATGGATCCTTCGGGATTTGTCCTTTTGGCGGACTACATCCCGCAAATCGTACAGGAGATCCGGTACTATTCTACTTACAATTTTATCGGAGACCGTATCGATGGATATGAGGAACCCTGTGCACTTCTGACGAAGGAGGCCGCGCGGGCGCTGAAAGCTGTCAGCAATGAGATGATGGTTCAGGGTTATCGCCTGAAAGTGTTCGATGCCTATCGCCCGGCCTGTGCAGTGAAGCACTTCGTCTTGTGGGGGATTGAGGATCAGGATATTCGCATGAAGCCGTATTTCTATCCTGATCTGGAAAAACAGGAAGTTTTTGCGAAAGGCTATATAGCAAAACAGTCCAGCCACAGCCGGGGCAGTGCAATTGACCTCACATTGCTGGATATGAAAACAGGAAAAGAAGTGGATATGGGAAGCCCGTTTGACCTGTTTGATGAAGTATCCCATCCAGACTTCCAGGGAATAACAAGGGAGCAGTATGATAATCGTATGATGCTGCAGCATGTGATGATCCGCAACGGTTTTCAGCCGATTTTCTGTGAGTGGTGGCATTTCTCCCTGAGAAACGAGCCGTATCCGGATACCTATTTTGAATTTCCGGTCTCATCGGCATATCTGAGAAGATAAACAGACGTGATATCCACTTGACACAGAAAGGGTTTTTGACTATAATACTTTAGCTTGATAAATCGATGAAGTGAGGACCGTTATGGCAAATCAGATTCAGCAACAAAGCAGGGCGCAGGCAGAGGAAGAGCGTTTCTCTCCCGAAGAGCAGCTGCTTTTTCGTCTGAGAAGGCTGTACAGGCAGTATGGATACCGCCCGTACAGGATGAGCAAGTTTGAGAAGTATGAATTATATGCCGGGAATAAGGACTTCCTGGTCAGTGACAGGATTATCACATTTAATGATACAAACGGAGAGTTACTTGCACTCAAACCCGATGTAACACTCTCTATCGTCAAAAGTACGCAGTTTCATGAAAATCACGTTGAGAGACTTTATTATCACGAGAATGTCTATCGTCCCTCCGGCAGTGCGCATCAGTTTCGGGAAATTATGCAATGCGGGCTTGAATGTATCGGAGATCTTGATTTTTACGGACTTTTTGAAGTCCTTTATCTGGCGGATGAGAGCCTGCGGGCGGTTTCAGAGGAGAGTGTGCTAAGCATTTCCCATCTTGGAATTCTGAAATCACTGTTCCTTGAGCTTGGCGCAGGAGATGCCCAGCAGGAGCAGCTTCTGTCTTTGATTGCCGCGCGCAATTTACATGAGCTTTCTGCACTTTTTGCCTCACGTGGCTGGGACGCCAGACTGTTTCAGGATGTGAAAGCCCTGCTTGCAGTATCCTGCACGTTGTCTCATCTGCCGGAAGAGTTGGAAGCTCTTGCCCTTCCCTGGCTGGATGAGGGAATTTTGCAGGAGCTGAAGACACTCGCAATACTCTCTGCCCATACAGAGGACCGTACCCGGTTTGATTTTTCCGTTATTAACGATATTCATTATTACAATGGGCTTGTTTTTCAGGGGTTTGTACGCGGAATATCAGAGAAACTCCTGTCAGGAGGCAGGTATGACAGCCTGCTTGAGAGGATGGACCGCAAGGGAGCAGCGGTGGGGTTTGCTGTTTATCTTGGTCTGCTGGAGCAGCTTCGCCGGCCACAGGAGACCTTTGAGGCAGATGTACTGTTGCTATATGATGAAAAGACGGATCCGGAAGCTTTGCTTGCTTCGGTAAAAGCGCTTCATGCGGAAGGAAAAAGCGTAAGCGCCCAGCGCAGTATGGCAGGACGGTATGCCGAGGTCCTGGATCTGCGGGAGGAGGCGTGCAATGCTTAATATTGCGCTGCCAAAAGGGCGGCTAGGTGATCAGGTTTATGGCATGTTGAAGAAGGCCGGGTATCCGTGCCCTGCACTGGAGCAGCCTGACCGGCGTCTTATTTTTGAAAATGAGGAAGCCGGAGTGCGGTACTTCTGGGTAAAACCGCATGATGTAACCATCTATGTAGAGCGCGGTGCTGCAGATATTGGAATTGCAGGCAAAGATATTCTTCTGGAATATTCCCCGGAACTCTATGAACTGCTTGATCTGAAAGCCGGTAAGTGCAGGATGTGTGTTGCAGGTCCGGCAGATTTCCGGGACAATCGAAGCAGAATACTGCGTGTTGCCACTAAATTCCCGCGTATCGCAGGAGATTTTTATGCAGAAAAATCCCGGGATGTTGAGCTGATCAAACTCAACGGGTCTATTGAACTGGCTCCGATCCTTGGGCTTTCAGATGTCATAGTTGATATCGTGGAAACGGGCAGGACCCTTTTCGAAAACGGGCTGACGGTATTGGAAGAAGTCTGCCCGATCAGTGCCAGGCTTGTTGCAAACCCTGCGGCCTACCGATTCCGGCGAGAAGAAATTGATACACTGACTATGCGCCTGGGAGCGGAAATAAAGGAAAACGGAGAGGGGAACTGATATGATCAGATTGATAAAAGCGGGAGAAATAACGCGGGAAGAATTGACAAAGCCACGCGGCAGCCATGCGGATGTTTCCGAGACCGTATCGGATATTTTATCTACCGTGCGCCGTGAGGGCGATGCTGCTCTGTTACGGTATACGGAAAAATTTGATCATGTGCGCTTACAAAGCCTGGCTGTTGCTCCCGAAGAATATGAGGAAGGGCTTGCACAGGTAGAAAATGAATTTCTCGCTGTGCTCAGGAAAGCAGCCGAGAATATACGCCGCTATCATGAAACGCAGAAACGCAGCAATATTATAATTACTGAAGAAAACGGATCTGTACTCGGTAAGATTTTTCGCCCGATCGAAAGAGTCGGGATGTATGTACCGAACGGTACGGCTGCCTATCCGTCTACTGTGCTGATGGATCTGATCCCGGCTCAAATAGCGGGATGTGAGGAAATCATCATGGTTACTCCACCGGACAGGAACGGAAGAGTAAATCCGGCGATTCTCGCAGCTGCACGAGTTGCAGGCATAGAAAAGATTTTTAAAGTGGGCGGAGCGCAGGCAATAGCAGCCCTTGCTTACGGCACTGAGAGTATTCCGGCGGTCTATAAAATTGTCGGGCCGGGGAACGCTTATGTTGCAGAGGCAAAAAAGCAGGTGCACGGAATCGTTTCGACAGATACCGTTGCCGGACCGAGTGAAGTCCTCATCGTGGCAGATGAACGGAACGATCCTTCCGTTCTTGCTGCAGATATGCTGGCACAGGCAGAACATGATCCGGACGCTTCCGCTATGCTGGTTACAGGCAGTGAATCCCTTGCCCGCGCCGTAGCGGAAGAGCTGGAACGGCAGCTTGCCGTTTTGCCAAGGCGAGAGATTGCAAGTGCCTCCATAGAGAATAACGGAATGATTCTTCTGACGGACGGAACGATGGAAGCGGCGCTTTCGATTGCGAATCTGATTGCTCCCGAGCATCTGGAGCTCTGTGTAGATGATCCGATGCAGTATCTCCCTCATGTTCGAAATGCCGGCTCTGTTTTCCTCGGCAGGTTCAGCCCGGAACCGCTGGGAGACTATATGGCGGGGCCAAACCATACCCTGCCGACAGGCGGATCCGCACGTTTCAGCTCTCCCCTCTCCGTGGATGACTTTGTTACGGCATCTCAGTTTACATACTATACACAGGAAGCACTGCGTGCAATTGCGCCTTCCATTGTTAAATTTGCGGAGAAAGAGGATCTGATCGGTCACGCACGCAGTATTCTTTCCCGCTTTCAGGAGGAAAGCTTATGAGCCGTTTTTTCTCTTCCCGCTATGCCGGTCTTACACCATACACCCCGGGAGAACAGCCGCAGGAAAGGAAGTATATCAAGCTTAATACAAACGAATCTCCTTTTCCGCCATCGCCTGGTGTTCTGAAAGCAGTGTCAGAAGAAACACAGCGCCTGCAGCTCTATTCAGACCCTGAAAGCCGTCTTCTGAGAGAAGCACTTGCGAAACACTATAACCTGCAGACAGAACAGCTCCTGGTCGGCAATGGATCGGATGAACTTCTGAATTTTGCCTTTATGGCTTTCTGTGATGAAAACTGCCCCGCGTTTTTCCCGGATATTACTTACGGTTTTTACCCCGTCTATGCCAGCCTTAACCATATTCCGTATCAGGAAATCCCGCTCCGGGGGGATCTCAGCTTCTCTTTTGAGGATATCCCTGACGGGAAGGGAACGGTGTTTCTTGCCAATCCCAATGCACCGACAGGTATTGCCAAATCTGCGGCTGAAATCGAGCAGCTCCTCCAAAAACGGCAGGATTCTGTTCTGGTGGTGGATGAAGCATATGTGGATTTCGGAGCATTGTCTGTTCTCCCGCTGGTCAATCTTTACGACAATCTGCTGGTGATTCAGACGTTTTCCAAATCCCGTTCCATGGCAGGGGCGCGTCTGGGCTTTGCTGCGGGATGTGCAGAGTTGATTCGGGATCTTAACACACTGAAATATTCTACCAATCCTTATAACGTCAACCGTATGACAAGCGCAGCAGGTATTGCAGCCTTGCAGGAAGATACCTATTATCGGGAAAATGCCCGTATTATCGGAGAAAACAGAGAATTTACCACGAATGCCCTGCGGGAACTCGGTTTCTTTGTTCCGGATTCCAAGGCAAACTTCATTTTTGCTCGATCAGAGCAGATAAACGGGGGAAAGTTTTACCGGGATCTGAAAGAAAGGGGCATTCTTGTACGGCATTTCGACAAACCGCGTATTGAGAACTATGTGCGTATTACCATCGGTACAAGGGAGCAGATGGAAGCACTGTTGAAAGAGATCAAGGCAATTCTGGAGGAACAGTAGAAATGGAACGAATTACTGCTGAAACAAAAATACAGCTTAGCCTGAACCCCTACGGTAAGGGAAGTGCAGAGATTGAAACCGGGTGCGGTTTCCTGAATCATATGCTTACCCTTTTTGCCCGCCATGGATGCTTTGACCTCTCTGTACAATGCAAAGGGGACACGAATGTGGACTATCACCACACCACGGAGGATATTGCCATCTGTCTTGGACAGGCATTCCGGGAAGCCATGGGTGATAAACGGGGCATTACCCGCTACGGCAGTATTCTTCTGCCTATGGATGAGGCTCTTATGCTGTGCGCGGTTGATCTCTCCGGACGGGGCGGGTTTTACGGAGAACTTGTCATTCCCACAGAAAAAGTCGGCGAATTCGACACAGAACTGTGTGAAGAGTTTTTTGTCGCGTTTTCACGGGAAGCCGGGATTACGCTGCATCTTCGACAGATCGCTGGCAAAAACTCACACCATATTATTGAGGCGTGTTTCAAGGCAACAGCCAGAAGCCTGAAAACAGCGCTCACTCCGGATGAGCGAAATCCGGATGCGATTCCGAGTACAAAGGGAGTACTGTGATGCTTGCTATTGTGGATTACGGAGTAGGCAATCTGTTTTCGCTCTGCTCTTCTCTGAAAAGCCTGAATCAGCCGGCTGTTATTACTTCTGACCCAAAGGAAATCAGCGCGGCGGACCGTGTTATTCTTCCGGGAGTCGGAGCATTCGGTGATGCGGCAGAAAAGCTTCGGAATACCGGGCTAGACACCGTCGTGCGGGAGCAGGCGGAAAGCGGGAAGCCGTTGCTTGGCATATGCCTCGGAATGCAGCTGTTGTTTGAAAAAAGTTATGAATTCGGGGAGCATGCAGGCCTGGGACTGCTTCAGGGCAACATTGTACCGATGAAGGGAACGATTCCGGAAGGGCTGAAAATACCGCAAATGGGATGGAATTCTTTGACCCTCCGACGAAGCCACCCTCTGCTGCGGGATATAAAGGACGGTGACTGCGTTTATTTCGTCCACTCTTATTATGCGGATGGCTGCGATGACAGCCTGATTGCTTTCTGTGACTATGGCAGAGAAATTACTGCTGCAGTTGCATCTGGCAATGTAATGGGTTGTCAGTTTCACCCGGAAAAGAGCGGGAAAGTCGGGCTTTCCATTCTGAAAGCGTTCTGTGAGGTGCCGGTATGATTCTATATCCAGCCATTGACCTTTATCAGGCACAGGCTGTACGCCTGGAAAAAGGCCGGTTCGACCGAATGACGGTTTATGATAAAGATCCGGTTGCCAGAGCACTTCAAATACGGGATGAAGGAGCCACACATCTGCATCTCGTTGATCTGGAAGGGGCGCGTTTCGGGAGCACGGCAAATCTGCCGGTGATCGAACAGATTGCAGCCCGTACCGGACTGTTCCTTGAGGCAGGCGGAGGAATCCGGAGTATGGAAGCAATCCGCCGATATCTTGAGCTCGGAGTTTCCCGTGTCATTTTAGGGACTGCCGCTGTAGAAAATGAAGAACTTTTGGAAGAAGCACTGGAGCAGTATGGGAAGGCTGTTGCTGTCGGGGTGGATCTCCTGGACGGAGCGGTTGCTGTTCGCGGATGGGAAGAGAAGAGCCGATGGACGGCAGAGGCATTCTTCGGGCATCTGACGGATTTAGGCGTACAGACGGTGATTTGTACAGATATTTCAAGAGACGGTATGCTCGGAGGCAGCAACCATGCTCTTTATGAGGAGTTAAACACACGTTTTTCGATTGATCTGATTGCATCAGGTGGTGTTTCCAGCCTGGAGGATCTACGTGCACTGAGAGATCTCGGTATGGCAGGAGCTATTCTCGGGAAAGCCTATTACAGTGGGGCTGTTTCTTTGCCGGATGCACTAAAGGAGGCAGAGGCATGCTGAAAAAACGAATTATCCCCTGCCTTGATGTTCGCAACGGTCGGGTGGTCAAAGGAGTGAACTTCGAAGGTTTGAATGATGTTTCGGACCCGGTGGAGCTTGCATCTTTCTATTCCGATGACGGGGCCGACGAACTGGTGTTCTATGACATTACGGCAAGCTTTGAAGGGAGACGCCTATTTACAGACTGTCTGCGAGCAGTAGCAGAACATATCTTTATCCCTCTTACGGTCGGCGGGGGAATCAATACGATCGATGACTTCGACCGAGTTCTGAAATGCGGTGCCGATAAAGTCAGTGTGAATTCCGGCGCACTGCGTAATCCTTCTCTCATCGCGGAAGCTGCAAAAAAATACGGGAGCCAGTGTGTCGTGTTGTCAGCGGATGTCAAGCGTGTGGAAGGAGGATTTCGCGTTTTTTCACACGGAGGGAGACAGGATACCGGACTTGACGCCATAGAATGGATCCGGCAGGGTGTTGCACTCGGAGCCGGGGAGATTGTTCTCAATTCTATAGATACCGACGGCGTGAAGAAAGGGTTTGACCTGGAAATGCTGCAGGCACTTGATGCCGATGTACCGGTTGTGGCCTCCGGTGGAGCCGGCGGGATTTCGGACTTTGTGGATCTGTTTCGCGAAGTGCCAAGCGTTGACGCCGGGCTTGCTGCGTCCATTTTTCATTTTGGGGAAGTACGGATTCCTGTGCTGAAGCAGGTGCTTGCAGAGAACGGAATCCCAGTAAGGAGGATCTGAATGATTGATGTTTCGGAACTGAAATTTGATAAAGACGGGCTTATTCCTGCTATTGTAAAGGATGCGGACAGCGGGAAGGTTCTGACACTTGCCTATATGAACCGGGAGAGCCTGGAAATATCAATGAATAAAAAACTGACCTGTTTCTGGAGCCGTTCCCGGCAGGAACTGTGGCTGAAGGGAGAGACAAGCGGGAATTATCAGCACATTGTTTCCATTACGGCGGATTGTGACGGAGATGCTCTTCTGGTAAAAGTCCATAAAGATGGCCCTGCCTGCCACCTCGGGACGGATTCCTGCTTTTCCCGGCCGCTTCTGGAGGGTGAAGAGAAGGAATCGGAGCAGTTTTCGCTTGATACGCTTTATCAGCTCCTCCTTTCCAGGAAAAAAGAACTCCCCGAGGGGTCTTATACCAGTTACCTGTTTCAGAAAGGAATAGATAAGATCCTGAAGAAAGTAGGGGAAGAGTGTACGGAAGTTATCATTGCAGGCAAAGGCGGTGATCGTGCAGAGACAGTCTATGAGACGGCAGATCTTGCCTATCATGTGCTTGTGATGATGGCAGAACTCGGTATTACTCCGGAAGAAATCCGCACAGAGCTTGCTTCGCGCCATATTATTGACCACAAGGTCAAACAGGAGAAAATGGTCTGATGGAATCCAACTACCATACGCATACGACCTTTTGCGACGGAGCAGACAGTCCGGAAGAGCTGGTTGCCGAGGCGATTCGCCTCGGTTGCCCGGAGATTGGATTCTCCGGGCATTCCTATCTGGAAGAAGACAGTGGGTGTATGAGTAAACAGGGTACGCATGAGTATTGCCGGGAGATTCGCAGACTTCGGGAAAAGTACCGGGATCAGATTACCATACGCCTCGGGATTGAACAGGATATTTTTTCCGATGTGGACAGACAGGACTTCGATTTTATTATCGGAGCTGTCCATTACGTAGAGAAAAACGGGAAAAAATATGCTGTAGACGAAAGCAGGGAAGGCTTCCTTTTTCTCCTGGAGGAGATCTATTCCGGAGATGCATATGCTCTTGCCGAGGATTATTATGCACTTGTTTCACAGGTCTACCAGTGGACACACTGTGATATTATTGCTCATTTTGACCTGATTACTAAATATAATGAAGGTGGCTGCTATTTTGAAACATCCCATCCCCGCTATCGTTCTGCCGCGGAGGGAGCACTGGAAGCTTTGCTTTCATCCCCTTGTCTGCTGGAGGTAAACACAGGGGCAATGGCACGCGGATACCGATCGGAGCCATATCCGGAGAAGAGACTTCGTGACCGGTGGCTTGCTTCGGGAAAAGAACTTATTTTCTCTTCTGATTGTCATGAGAAGCAGAATCTGCTCTTCGGCTTTGATCAGCTTAAGGATTTGAAACACAGAGACAGGCTGTGAACGGAGAAAAAATGGGAGATATTGTTCTGATTCCAAAAAAATACCGCTGCCTGAGCGGAAGCGGTTTGAAAATTCTGGCAGTGCTTACAATGCTGGCAGACCATATAGGGGCAACATTCCCTCGCAAGACAGCGTCTGTTGTGCTGCAGTTCGGAAGACAGCGCCTGATGTTATATACCTTGCTGCGGTTTATAGGCAGGCTGTCATTTCCCATTTTTGCTTTTTTGCTGGTGGAAGGATTCCTGCACACGCGCAATCGAGAGCGCTACGGGATCAGACTGGCGATATTTGCCCTGCTGTCGGAACTGCCCTGGAACCTGCTGCACGCAGCGACCTGGCGTTATGGAACGCAAAACGTTTTTTTCACCCTTCTGCTCGGATATTGCGGGTTGTGCCTGACTGAAAAGATCCGGAAAGAAAGCGGAAAAAATCCAAGGACGATTTTTCTGCTGGTTGCTGTATTTGCAGTTTCTTCTGTATTAAAAGCAGATTACGGCAGCAGCGGATTCGGCTTCATCCTGATGCTTTATCTGCTCCGCGAGGAACCGCTGTTTCAGGCGGTAGTGGGAGCGTGCTTTCTTACCAGCCGCTGGCAGGCGGGACTTGCGTTTATCCCGATCGGCCTTTACAACGGCAGGCGTGGTTTTATTCACGGGAAAGTAATATCAATTCTCTTTTATACCATTTACCCGGTGCATATGCTGATTCTGTACTGGATTAAGAAAAATACAATCGGATATTGAAATCCGGCTGTCAGAAGAATCAATAAAAGACAGAGGCAGGGTCCCAAAGAACCTGCCTCTTGGTGTTTAGTTGAATCTTACAATATGATGGGCAATGCTGTAAAAAGCACTTACAAAAGCGCTTCCGCGTTTTCCGGGGAGACAGACAAGACGGAGAGGTGACTTTTCCCGGAAGTAATCTGCCCATTTGGCATCATAAGAGCGGCAATTTTCCCACATCTGCTCGATATCCCGCTCTGCCTGCTCGGTCCGGTTGAGGCGTGTGAAAAGAACGGAAATACCGAACATGATGAATAGTTCGTGCCGAAGATAAGCACGCTTCCGTTTTTCCGGTATATCGTCAAGATGGAATGCCGTAAAGCAGAGTTCAGTGGCTTTGATCTGGTGGGGATATCGGCGCATCATAACATCCTGCTGAACGGACTGCCCTTCCCGCCCGATTGCATAGCGATAGAGATCGCAGTTCATGTAATACAGACGGTGTACATTTTTGAGATTGCCGTATACCATGTAATTGTCTTCATAAAATGTGTGCTTCGGCATAACCAGGCCGGTGGTACGCAGCAGTTCTGTGCGGAAAGTACAGGTATGGATCATCAGGATCTGATCCGGACGGAAAGGACGGGTTTCCTGCCATGTGAAAACTCTGTTTTCCGGTAAAGCGTTGGCAAAGCGGATGGAGCGGTCTCCCTTCCCATCAGCGTGGACATAATGATAATTGGTTACGAAGAGATCCACTCCGCCTTGCCTGTCACATGCCTCCAGAGCATTGAGGAAAGGAATCAGATCATTACTCAGAGTATCATCACTGTCAACGGTTTTGAAGTATTTACCGGTAGCATGGGCTAAGCCCTGATTGATGCCTTCGCCATGTCCGCCGTTTTCCTGATGAATGACGCGAACGATGGAAGGGTATTTTTCGGCATAGGAATCTGCAATGGTGCCGGTCAGATCTTTTGAACCGTCGTCAATAATTATAATTTCAACACGCTCGCCGCCCGGAAGAATGCTTTCAATACAGGCGGACATATAATCCTGGGAGTTATAACAGGGGATCGTCACGGTTAGTAGTTTCATTGAGTTGTTGTCCTTTTTTAGGGTAGGAAAGAGTCTGCGAGGGAAAGGGCACGGGCAATTACGGCGTCCATGTCATAGTAACGGTACTCACCCAGTCTGCCACAGAAGAAAACATTCTTTTCGCTTTTCGCGAGGGCACGATACTGCTCATAAAGTGCACTGTTTGCAGCATCGTTGACCGGATAATACGGTTCCTCGCCTGGCTGCCATTCAGCACTGTATTCACGGGAAACTACGGTTTTCGGCTGTGTGCCGAACACAAAATGCTTGTGTTCAATGATGCGGGTATAAGGGGTTTCCCGATCAGTATAATTGATGACAGCGTTTCCCTGATAGTTGGGGATATCGAGAACTTCTGTTTCGAACCGAACACTGCGGTACTGGAGAGGGCCGAGACAGTAATTGAAATAACGATCGATAGCACCGGTGTAGAGAACAGTATCTGCCAGGGCATCCCATTTTAACTTGTCTTGCAGATAATCCGTATTCAGGAAAATATCTGCCCCTGAAAGAAGTTTCTCTGCGAGAGCGGTATAGCCCTCAACAGGAATTCCCTGAAAACGTGCATTGAAATAGTTGTTGTCAAAAGTAAAGCGGACCGGAAGACGACGGATGATAAAAGCCGGCAATTCCGTGCAGGGGCGTCCCCACTGCTTTTCGGTATATCCCTTGACAAGCTTCTCATAGATATCCATCCCTACGAGAGAGATGGCCTGTTCCTCCAGATTGCGAGGTTCCGTGATTCCTGCCGCTTCCCGCTGCCGCCGGATTTCCGCTTCTGCTTCCTGCGGTGTGGTGACACCCCACATTCTGTTGAAAGTGTACATGTTGAAAGGAAGGGAATACAACTCTCCGTGATAGTTGGCAACAGGTGAATTGGTATAGCGGTTGAATTCTGCAAACCGATTGACATATGCCCACACAGCACTGTCATTCGTGTGAAAGATATGGGCGCCGTATTTGTGCACCTGAATCCCTTCAAGGTCCTGCGTATAGGTATTTCCTGCGATATGATCTCTTTTTTCCAGAACCAGCACGCGTTTGCCGGCAGAGAGAGCCCGCTGGGTAAACACAGCGCCGAAAAGTCCGGCTCCGACGACCAGATAATCGTAATGCATATTTATTTCTCTTTTCCTGTTGATGTCAGCGTTATTTTATTATAAAGAGATAAAACGGAAAGTCAAGCAGAAGTTCAGCGGGAGAAAAGAACTATAAGAAATCGGTGATTTTCAGCTTGCAAAGGGCTATTGGTTAGAGTACAATAAAACCGAAAACCGCCGGGAAGCTGCTTCCCGGCAGAAGAAAGGAAATACTATGGAAGAACTATATGTGACGAGAGAAACACTGATCGGAGAGATCGTCAATGACTATCCGGAAGCAATTGATGTGCTGTTTGCAATCGGGATGCATTGCATCGGCTGCCCGGCTTCTCAGGGAGAGAGCCTGGAAGAAGCCTGTGCAGTGCACGGGTTTGAACCGTCCGCTGTCGTAAAGGCAATCAATCAGAAAATTGCCGAAGCGCGCGGTTAATCAGACAGAAAACGAAAAAAGAAGGCCGGTTCAAAAACCGGCCGATTTCTTTTGTGCCTTTTTTGCAACATCGTTTGTGTCGATGGAACCGCGGAAGACAACAAAGGTATCATAGAGGTATTCCGTAACGAAGTTCAGAACCATATTAATGACAGTGACAAGATATTCGTTCCAGAGCAGCTTTTCAGCAAGGAAGTTTCCGAGAACTGTTGAAAGAGGAGTAAACACGGCATAATAGAGAGCTACCTTCATCATCGCGAGAGGAACATTATTTGCGGAGCGGAAGGTAAATTTGCGGTTCAGTGTAAAGTTCCAGAGAACGGAAAGCACCAGCGCAATCAGGTAACATGGCCAATAGCTCCACGAAGTCAGCTCATTGAGGAGGGCAAAGGATGCCATTTCAATGATGCCGGCACTGGCAGAGAACAGTGTAAATTTGACTGCCCGCCAAAACTCTTTTTTGTCTTTCATAAGGGCTCCTTACTCCTCGATAAAGAGGACGCCGAGTGTTTTAGGTCCGCAATGGGAAGATACGGTACAGCCTGCAACCGTATGGTGAATCTCTTTACAACCAGTGAGCTGTTTAACAAGTACTTCCAGATCTTTCAAAACGGCAGGATCGACTTCACCGGATTCCGTAAGAAATACATGACCCGGACGAACCTTCTTCCCGAACAGGCGTTCGGTAATGTACTGCTGATAAACATGATTAATATTCCCGCGGTATTTTTTACAGACTTCCAGCTTACCGTTTCTCATTTCAAGGCCGGGCTTGATTTTCAGCAGATTGGCGCCGAAAGCAGTAACACCGGTGCAGCGGCCGCCTTTCCACATAAATTCGAGGGTGTCCAGCACAAAGCTTGTAGAGACCTTGCTTCTGAGATCGCTGAGATGTACGGCTATATCAAAGGCACTCATCCCTCGATCACGACACTCAGCGGCCTCAATGGCAAGCAAACCGACACCGGTGGAGAGCATCATGCTGTCAATGACATAGACACCGCTCAGCTCTGATGCAGCAAGACGGGCGGCATTGAATGATCCGGAGAGTTCCGAACTGATGTCGAGATGAACTACCTCAAAACCCTGATCCACAAAAGGCCGGAAAAAATCAAGAAAGCTCTGAACGCTCGGGGCAGAGGTTTTCGGGAGAGTTCCGTCTTCCCGATAGCGGGCATACATGTCAGCAGGGGTGAAAGACTCACCATCCAGAAAAGTGGCTTCTCCCAGAGTAATCGTAAGAGGAATCACCTGAATCTGAAACCGGGAACACAATTCAGGGGAAAGGTCGCAGGTGCTATCTGCCGTGATGATGACAGGCTTGTTCATGTTATGATGTCTCCTTTAGGGTCGAGGTGCTGCAGGCACAGAGATAAACTCTTTAATTCGGTATTTTAAGATCATTATACTATACTCGGAGAAAAGATGCACACTAAATTTGAAGAAAAATGAAAAACGCTGAAAGATTTTGCTGTTTCCTGCAAGAAAGATTTGAATTCAGGCATAAAGCAAGATATAATAAAAAGCTAAAGCAGATAACAGGTATGGAGGAACGGCATGTATAAACGGCAAACCATCAGCGAAGAGAAGATCAGGAGACAGAGAGCGATCTGCGGAGAGATCTTTGAACGTATCAATGCTTCCAGAGCTCATCCGCTTGCCATGGTGGATACCTATGGCTGCCAGCAGAATGAAGCGGACAGTGAGAAAATCAGAGGATATCTTGCGGAGATGGGATACGGATTTACGCAGAATGAATTCGATGCAGATATCATCGTTGTGAATACCTGTGCGGTAAGAGAACATGCAGAAATGCGTGTGCTTGGAAATGTCGGTGCACTCAACCACACAAAAAAGGCAAAACCGGAGCAGATTATTGCCGTATGCGGCTGTATGGTACAGCAGGAGCATATGACAGAAAAGATCAGGAAATCCTACCCGATTGTAGATCTGGTATTCGGCCCGCATGAACTCTGGCGCTTTCCGGAACTGCTGCTGGATGTGATGACACGCCATAAACGTATTTTTGCAACTGCCAAGGCAGACGGCGCCGTGACAGAGGGCATACCGCTGAAAAGAGACGGCACGGTAAAAGCATGGCTTTCCATCATGTATGGATGCAACAATTTCTGCACGTACTGCATTGTACCGTACGTACGAGGGAGAGAACGCTCTCGACTGCCGGAAGATATTGTCGCCGAAGCGAGGAAGCTTGTGGCGGAAGGGTATAAGGATATTACACTGCTTGGACAAAACGTTAATTCTTACGGGAAGGATCTTGACAGCGGAACAGATTTTGCAGATCTGATAAGAATGATAAATGATATTCCAGGTGAGTTCCTGATCCGGTTTATGACAAGCCATCCGAAAGATGCAACGGAAAAACTGTTCCGAACAATGGCAGAGTGCAAAAAGTGTGCACACCAGCTTCACTTGCCAGTTCAAGCCGGAAATGACAGGATTCTGAAAGCAATGAACCGTCATTATGACCGGGAAAAGTATCTTGCACAGGTAAAACTTGCAAGACAGTATATGCCGGATCTCGTTTTGACGACCGACATTATCGTCGGCTTTCCGGGAGAGACAGAGGAGGAGTTTGAAGAGACTCTAAGCCTGTGTGAAGAAGTACGTTTTGACGCGATGTTCACGTTTATTTATTCCAAACGCGTCGGAACCCCTGCAGCTTCCATGCCAGATCCGTATACGCGGGAAGATAAGCAAAAGCATTTTGACCGCCTGACTGAGATCGCAAACAGAATTTCGGGAGAAAAGCATGCTGCCTATATCGGGACGCATCAGCGTGTGCTGATAGACGGGGAGACCGGCAGGGAGGAGTTTAACCTTTCTGCGCGCACGAACGGAGGAAGACTTGTGCATCTCAAAGGAGATCCGGCTTTGATCGGCTGCTTCCGGGATGTTGTCATAACCGGCGGAAATACCTGGGCTCTGTATGGCAGCCTGGAATAGAAACAGAACAAAGGAAATACAATGGCTGAACTGACACCGATGAAAAGGCAATATCTGGAAATCAAAGAGCAGTATAAAGACTGTCTCCTGTTTTTCCGGCTGGGCGATTTTTATGAAATGTTTTATGATGACGCCTATGTTGCATCCAGAGATCTTGATATTGCCCTTACGACAAGAGATCGGAATGTGGAAAACTCCGAGGAACGCACACCAATGTGTGGCGTTCCGTATCATGCTGCGGAAACTTACATAGCAAGGCTGATTGCCAAAGGACACAAGGTGGCTATCTGCGAACAGATGGAAGACCCTGCCTTGGCGAAGGGACTTGTGAAACGTGACGTTATCCGTATCATTACACCGGGAACTGTTACAGAGAGTTCCATGCTGGAGGAAAACCGCAGCAATTATATCTGTGCCGTTTCTCTTAACGGCCAGGAGGGGGGTATCGCGTTCTGCGATATATCTACAGGAGAAATGTGCTGTGCGGCTTTTGACAGTGAAGCGGTCAGCCATATCCTGAATGAGATGGGAAGGTTTTCCCCTCGGGAAGCCCTCCTTTCAGCAGAGGCGGCTCAAAACAAACAGATTACTGCTTTCCTTTCAGAAAAGCTGAATGCAATGCCCGAGACCGGGGAAGAGAAATTTGACTATCCCGGGGCTGCAGAACGAATGTGCACGCAGTTCTCTTACAGGAATGTGGACGAGGCAGGAATGCAGGATGCCCGTAGTGCGGTTTGCGCAGTGGGGGCATTGCTGAAATATATTGATGAGACGCAAAAATTCGATCTCAGCCATATTAACCATCTGGACATTTTTAACGGTGGGAAATACATGGAGATGGACTGGACGACCAGACGCAATCTGGAACTGACGGAAGCCTTGCGGAGCGGAGAAAAACGAGGTTCCCTGCTGTGGGTACTGGATCGGACAAAAACACCCATGGGGTCTCGTCTGCTCCGTGCCTGGGTAGAGCGCCCGCTGCTTTCTGCTGTGGCAATCCGGCGGAGGCTTGCAGCTGTTGACGAGCTTGTCAATGATAATGTCAGCCGGCCGGAACTCCTGTTGAGGCTTAAAGAGATCAGCGACATGCAGAGACTCGTCGGCCGGTGCGTCTATGGTACTGCGGGGGGCCGGGATCTTCGAACGCTTGCCAACTGCTGTGCCGCACTCCCGGGAATCCGAACCATTCTGGCTGCGTTCAGCTGTATGGAACTGAGAGAAATCGGCTCTATGGATATGCTGGAAGATATCCGGAGCTGCATTGATGCGGCCATTTGCGAAGAACCGCCGTTTTCAGTGAGAGAGGGAGGAATCATCCGAACCGGTTATTCCAGAGAACTGGATGAACTCCGCAATATCCGCGACAACGGAGCGCAGATGGTAAAGGATCTTGAGGAAAGAGAACGGGAACGCACCGGAATCAAGAAACTGAAAGTCGGATACAATAAGGTATTTGGATATTATATTGATATACCCCGATCTGCGGGGGAAGTTGATATCCCTGCGGATTATATCAGAAAACAGACCCTGGTATCGAACGAAAGGTACTTTACACAGGAGCTCAAAGAACTGGAAAACACGCTGATGACTTCGCGAGAGCGGATCAATGAGCTGGAATATAACTATTTTGCCGAAATCCGGGATCGGGTTGCAGCTGAAGTCGGGAGGATTCAGGCGACATCCGACGCCGTTGCAAGATTGGATGCACTGTGCTCTCTCGCTGAAACTGCAGTGAGAAATCACTATACTATGCCGGAAATTGATACATCGGGGACGATTTCCATCACGGAAGGAAGGCACCCGGTCGTAGAGCAGACGCTCAAAGATGTATTGTTTGTTCCGAATGACACATTCCTCAATACAGGCAGTGACAGAGTGGCTATTGTAACCGGGCCGAATATGGCGGGGAAATCCACCTTTATGCGTCAGACTGCTTTGATTGTTCTGATGGCGCAGATGGGATCCTTCGTTCCCGCACGGAATGCAACCATCGGGATTGTCGACCGGGTGTTCACGAGAATCGGCGCTTCCGATGATTTGGCTTCGGGGCATTCCACCTTTATGGTAGAGATGAATGAAATGGCAAATATCCTGCGGTATGCCACGGGTTCTTCTCTGCTGATTCTGGATGAAATCGGGCGGGGCACATCCACCTTTGACGGGATGGCTATCGCCAGAGCTGTGCTGGAATACTGTGCAGACCGGAAAAAACTTGGTGCCAAAACCATGTTCGCTACGCATTACCATGAGCTTTCTTCTCTCGAGGGAGAAATTGAAGGGGTAAGGAATTATAATATTTCCGCGAAAAAGCAGGGAGGAACTCTGGTTTTCCTGCGGAAAATAGTCCGCGGTGCAGCAGATGACAGCTACGGCATTGAAGTGGCAAAGCTGGCCGGATTACCGGATGCGGTGGTGAATAAGGCAAAAGCCTATCTGAAGGAGCTGGAGACAGAAGGAGTAAGCAGCCTGCCGGAACACCGGGAGTCGAGCGGGCAGATCAGTTTTATTGATGTCGGTGTAGACGAGGTAAGACGTATTCTGGATGCGACAGACCTCAATACACTCACACCGCTTGAGGCAATGAATCTTCTGTGTGAACTGCAGAAAAAGGCAAGGGCATAATGGAGAAAAAGGGTGTTCGAGCATTTACCAGCCAGATGACAATACGTGAGAGAATTCTCGCTTTGCTATGGCTTCCGGTACATCTTTTTCTGATGCCGAAGCTAGCCATGCTTTTGATGGACAGGGGGATCATCACAGAAAGCCAGGCAAACCTGCTGGTGTACGGGATCGGAGCGATCTATATTGTCATCACCTGCTTTGGCTTTTTACGGAGAGATTTTGACCCGTTGTGCGATGATCTGTTGGGTTGCATTGCGCAGATTGCTCTCTGCTACTGCATGATGATGGGATTTAATCTTTGCGCATCCGGCATTCTAAGCGGTTTGGAAGCATTGATCGGACGCAGCAGTGCTGTTTCGAATCTGAACAACGAGGCCATTCTTGACTTGGCAAAGACGGATACACAGGCTATTACGGCAATGGCCGTTTTTCTGGCACCATTGACAGAGGAAGTGCTCTTTCGCGGAGCGGTCTTTAACGGGATCAGAAAAACAAACCGTTTTGCTGCCTATGCAGTCAGTATGGTGCTTTTCTCTGTTTATCACATCTGGGGTTATGCCGTCGAGGATCCTTCCTACTGGCTTTATACACTCCAGTATCTGCCGGCAGCTTTTCTGCTCTGTCGGTGTTATGAGAGAACCAATTCCATTTGGTGCAGTATCTTCTTTCATATGCTTGTTAACCATATCTCCATGAAAATGCTGATGCTGCTGGAGGAACTGTTATGACAGGAACGGAGCTTCATCCGATTGCACATATGGAAAGCGATTTCGGCACAAAGTTCGGGATCCCGCGCCAGTCTGGGATGGTGAAGGAATTGATGGGGAGAATTGTCTTTGAACCGGAATTCTGCCAGGCAGAGACATTGCGCGGGATCGAAGAGTTTTCCCATTTGTGGCTGATCTGGCAGTTTTCGGAAAATATCGATGCACCCTGGTCTCCTACGGTAAGGCCGCCGCGATTTGGCGGAAATATTCGTCAAGGTGTATTTGCTACTAGATCACCGTTTCGCCCGAACAGCCTGGGGCTCTCCTGCGTGAAGCTTGAAGCTGTGGAGGCAGTAAAGGGATGCGGGCTGACGCTTCTTGTCTCCGGAGCTGATCTCATGGACGGGACACCGATTTTTGACATTAAGCCGTATATTCCGTATTCGGACTGTATTCCGGAAGCGAGAGACGGATTTGCCCCAAGGCCGGAATTTACGCTGGAAGCGAAATTCGCTGACGGAACGCTGGAAAAGATTCCGGAAGAAAAGCGGGAAGCTTTACGGAAAGTACTGATGTGCGATCCCCGCCCGCGTTATCATGACGATGCTGAGCGTATCTATGGTATGGAATTTGCGGGAAAAGATGTGCACTTTCGGGTAGATGGAAATATCCTGACTGTGTTTGAAGTAATCGATCAAAAAGAGAAAAATGAAGGAAGCTGCTGAAGACAGCAGACAGAAAAAGAACCTTTGCTGAATGAATGTCCGTTCAGCAAAGGCTTTTCTTTATGTGCTGGTATTATTCGGAGTATTCCGCAATACGGTTCTTTAAATACTCATAGAAAAGAGCAATGTGTATGCCATCAACCAGCGCATGATGCACCAGGATGGTAACAGGCATCATCATTCTCCCCTGATGGTTTACTTCGTATTTCCCCCAGGTTATTCTGGGATTGGATTCGTCCCCACCGGATACGGGCTGAATCAGCGAGGTATAATGAAGCCAGGGCATGGTCGAAATAAAATACATGCTCTCGATATCGCTGTCCTCTGTGATGCCTCCGCTTTTACAAGCTGCCCTTGCCTTTTCTGCCTGCGCATAATATTGTTCAAAGTCCATATGATGATGCAGGGTACAGTAGCAATAGGAGTTGTTTTCCAAGAGCTCTATATGGGACGTCGGACATTGTGTGTATTCTATGATACCATTATCCCTTATCCGCTGACGGAGCTCCGGAACAGCGTCGGCTGCAAGGGCTGCGATGTGGAGAATTGTCAGATAGAATGACAGGTGATGATTCCTGCAGAAAGCAAGAAGGCCTGTTACATCAACATTAACGGTTGTCCCTACATAAGGATATTGCAATGTCCTGAAGTATTCAAAATGTGCACGACGGGCATAGCTTTCCATGTCAATTAATCGGAATGACATCAGTTCCTCTCTTTCTTGTCGTCTGTGAATTCTTCTGGCACTTTTTATTCTTCAAACGAGGTTTTCCATCTTCCGGACAGATAAAACACACCGCTGATCAGAAACGGCATGAAGCCTGCCAGCGCATCGCCCATCCAGAAACCAAAACAATCCAGCTTAAGGACAAAGCCAAGCAGTGCTGCAAGCCCGATACGGGCAAACACGCCGTCGATAATCGCGACAGCAAGGTTAAGCCTGGGCCTTCCGGATCCGTTTATCAGAGAGAAACTCCCACTGCGGGTGGCGGCTCCGAAAAAATTCAGAATAACCGGAAGCGTCAGAACGCCGGCAACTTCCAGCACATCAACGTCGGAAGTAAAAATGGAATAGATGCCTTCCGGCCACCGCCACAGGACAAGAGATGCCGCTGCAGCAATCCCGATGCCGATCCCAAGCACAAGCAGCAGGACCTGATTGACCCGCTTGTTTTTGCCGGCAGCCATATTCTGCCCGACCATAGTGCTGCCTGCAGTTGTGAAGGACTGAGAGATTACCCCGCTCATGACATTGATTTTATTGTAGATGCCTGCCAGCGCAGAATAAGTAACATCAAAAAGGTTGATCCACGCCATCAGGATTATTTTTGAAAAACTGATAGCTGCGGACTGAATCGCCATCGGAATCCCTAACGACAGCAGACGAAGAAGGGCATCTTTCCGAATCCGGAAGCTGGCAGGCTTAAAATCAAAGCCGAAGCTTTCTTTATGGCGATACAGATAAACGATTGCCGTGAGAAAACTGACACCCTGTCCGATCACGGTGGCAAGAGCTGCACCGAAAACGGCAAGCCCAAGATATTTGACGAAAAGAATATCCAGCACGGTATTCAGGATGGCAGCGATGGCAATAAACACAAAAGGCCGTTTGCTGTCGCCCATCCCGCGCAGAATTGCGCTGACAATATTATAGCCATAGATAAAAAGCAGCCCGCAGATACAGGTGACCATATAATCCATGGTATATTCTGCGGAAGCAGCTGGGGTGTTGAGCCAATCCAATACAGAATAACGAAGAACGTAACAGACTGCCGCAATGACCAGAGAAGTGCTAAGCAAAAAACTGAACATTGTACCAATGGTTTTCCTGACTTCGTCATACAGGCCGGCGCCGACTGATCTTGCAATGATAACCTGCCCGGCAGAGGAAAAACCCATCGCTACAAATGTCAGCAGATGCAGAATGTCACCGCCGATCGAAACAGCGGAAAGCCCTGTCTTCCCGATGTAGTTCCCCACAACAATCATATCCACAAGGTTGTAAATCGCTTGCAAGGCATTTGACAGAAAAAGCGGCATGGCAAACCGCAGCAACTGTGCTGCAACAGGCCCTTTGGTCAGATCGCGGATCATGGACGGAGAAGAGGATTCGGACATAGAAATGTACCTTTCATGGATCTTTCATGTTACAAACAAAATACCATAACAGACTGAAAAATGCAATAAAACGAATTATGTTCTATAACACGGATACTTAAAAAAGGAGAAATCCTGCCGGAGGATCACAGGATCTGCAACCGGCAGGATTTTTCCAAAATGTTTATTTATTTTCCCAGAGAATAAGATCTCCGAGAACAATGCTTTGCACATCGTTGATGTCGATGGCACTGCCCCATCCACAATGGAGATTGACGATGCCGTCCTGATAAGGGACAGTCAGAGCACCACCTGTGGAGAAAGTTGAACCGTCAGAAAAGCAGAGAAGAGAATCCGTGCAGACTTTATCTTCCAGATAGGCCCATTCTTTATAGTTATCCCAATCCGCCCCGGGAGTATGGAACTCTGCTGCTTCAGGGTAGGAAACCTTCCATACAGCACTGAAGGGTGTGAGTTCGAGACCGAGGATTTCAATGTCCTTCTTGTACTCTTCGTCATAGTAGCGGAAATGGTTAAAATCAAATTCCCGAATCTGTTTTTCTGTAGGAGAAAAGATGACCGTTCCGAAACAGATGGGTTCCTTTTCTCCCACGGCCATGTGCACCTGCAGCGGTAATGCATCTGTTCCAAGTTCTGCCACAGCTTTTTCCAGCATATCTGCCATGATGTAACACTGCAATGTTAAGGTTTGTGAGTCTCGATCATAGGCATATTCGAGCACGGCAGTATGAATGTTTTTTTCTCCGGCAAGGGATAATTCCGCCGGGAGTGCGGGAGCAGCAAATCCGCCAAATTCTGTGCCTTCAATGGTGCAGTAAAAGCGGGTAAGGCCGGGAAATCCTGTCAGATCCTCCTCTGCAACGGGAGAGACGTTTAAATAAATCCGTTGTTCTTCTCCGTCATTGATTGCGGACAATAAAGCAATGCCATGCGGTTGCGCATCAGCCACAGAATACTCCACATAGCTTTCGGCGTTGTTCTCGTCAATCTTCAGATCACTGCGTATTTCCTGCTGCCGGGCGGTATGAATGCTCCAGACAGCATAAGCTGCTATACCGAGAGACAGGATCAGGGCAGCAGCGAGTGCAAGTGTAAAAAGACGTTTTGGCTTCATGTGTACGATCCTTTCCGGAGAGCCTACGATATCATCGTTTTCAGGGCGATAAGCCTCGGCAATAAAACTGTCATTAATATTCCCGACAGCTTTTGAAAGCAGTTTCCGATTCATGGAAGCAGACCCTCCTTTAATAAAGTGGTTTTCAGTTTTTCCCGGATGCGGAAGAGACGGACAGAGATACGGTTTGGATTGATGCCTGTCAAAACGGCGAGATCCGAAACAGAATCTGCATACCAGTACCGGCGGACAAACAGAAAACGGTCCTCTTTCTCAAGTGTCTGGAGGAAACAGTTGATTGCTTCGGTCAGTTCTTTTGCTTCCAGGTCTGTTTCCACGTTAAAACCCGACGGGAGGCACTCTTCCAACTCATCTAGCACAAGGTCATAATTTCCGTTGCGCTTTTCCGCTGTATTGGCATGATAACGGTTTACGGCTATATTGCGGGCAATTTTACAAACATAACTGACGAGAGGGTTCGGATGCTGAGGCGGTATGGTATTCCAAACCCCGAGGTAAGTGTCATTTGCGCATTCCTCCACATCCAGCCGGCTTTTTAATATATTTGCCGCTGTTTTTCTGATTGCTGCACCGTATTTCTGGCTCAGTTCAACAATTGCCTGTTCTGAGCGCTCATAGAACAGGGAGATGATTTTGCTGTCTTCCAAATATGTCACTTCCTTTCCGCCTCACCCTCATTCTAAAGAACCAGGGAATAATCTTACAGGATTTTGAAATATTTTTTAGAATAGATGCAAAAAGACAGCGAAACCGTTGCAGCTTCGCTGTCTTTCTGATAGCAGAGAAAAAGTATTCTGTTATTTCACAGTGATAGTTATTTCCGGTATTGCTTCGGAAGAAGTCGGATTTGAAGCTGCAGGATAAGATGGAGAGGAAGGGGCAACAGATCCGGGATAAGAGGAAGCAGGGACAGAAACCGGAGCAGGCGAAGAAACAACAGCGACAGGAACGGAAGCGGAGGCAGGAGCCGGAGTGACCGAAACGGAAACAGAAGCGGCAGGCGCCGGTTCCGCAAGAAGGATTTCTTCTCCGACGCGCAAAGCAATGAGGGAAGAACCCGGGTTAAGGCCCTGAAGAAGTGAACGAATCTCCGCATACCTGACGTGATGTGCCTCACAAAGCTTCTCAATCGTGTCGCCGAAAATAACCTTGTGTGAATAAACAGTGTACGCAGCGCTATTCGATGTTTTGGACGGGAACAAACATGCTTTGCCTGCTGCAGCGCTGTTGGGGTCGGGAAGGTTGTTGATGGTTTTAAGCATATCGGCTACTTCTGCTGAATAGAGAATTCCGAGCTGCCCGCAGACACTCTGCATGGTTTCGCCTGCTGCCATGGTGTGAGAAATCAGGTAGTATTCAAACGAATCTTCACCGGATGTTTTAGAAGCGGAACCGGCTGCCGCATTTGAAACTGTTTCCATAATAGCGACAGCTGCAGCATCACTTGTCGGAAGGAGCAGTTCCTGCCCGACATAAATAGAACTGAGCCGGGAATCGGAAGACCAGAGGTTGAGCTTTTTAATCGCTTCCTGGCATACGCTGTAGGTCAGATTGTGATCCTTGCAGATACTGGTAAGATTATCCCCTTTCTGCACAGTTACTTTTTCAACATAAGAGGAGGGAATTGTGGCTGATGCAGTGGAGTTATAGAGCGCGAGGATAGAATCGGCGTCTGCCTTTGACCGGGGGATATATATCGTCTGCCCGGGGCTCACAGCACTGAGACCGGCTTCGCTCGCAAACCCGTTAACAATGAGAAGCGCATCTTTGACGGCATAATAATCAATTCGCCGGCTGTCACAAAGATTGCTGACGGTATCTCCTGCATTAACTTTTACTTCTATCACATAAGGGCTGTAGTCCTTTTCCGCACAGCAGTAACCGGAGAATATCGAAAAGCATATGCAAAGCAGAAAAAGGAACCCTGACAGTTTCTTTTTCATAGGCGTTCGACGATCTCTTCCTCATCCGACTCCTCCTTCGAGGAAACCTTTTTGGGAGCAGGAACCAGATTGGCAATCATGATCCAGTTATACATGGTGAGCATCAGGGAGGCAGCAAAGAACATTATCTGCTGAGCAAGATAACGGTTATCTGCAAGGCACATAAGATTCAGCATAGCCCCAAACATGCAGAGGAACATACTTTTTTTGGCATCCGGAACTCCATAGGCAAAACCAGCGATACGAAAGAAAGCAAACAGGTCTACAATCAGGGTAAGTATTTCCAGCACATAATCCCAGCCGATCGGATTAATGGAATTCTGCTTATAGGAGGTGAGCAGCCAGGTGGAGAAAAACAGAAGAGGGAAAAAGGAAAGAAGTGTAATCATACCATTCTTGGAGACATGCGGTTTGTTTGCACAGATCAGAAGCAGGGGAAAAGAGATGCCGGTAATTATTCCGAACGCGGAAAGAACACGGAGGAAAGTGGCATTCATGTCCAGCTCACAGGTGAGAAAGAGCAGCGCACTGCCGGCAACCATGATAAAACCGATAAACCAACGCAGGATGGCATGGATTTTGCCGGGGTTGGAAAGGGCAGAAAAGAAATCTTCCGGAACGACCAACCCTGCTTTTTCATTCCGTTTGACAAAATACCAGAAAACAGCTGCGCCAGCAGCAATAAGCAGGATCACAAAAAAGTTCCAAACACTTTTACCCGGAAGCCCATCGCTGTTATAAGCAAGCTGGAGTTGCATCCATCGGAAGAAAACGCCAAAGGCGCCCGCCCCAAGGACATAACAACTGACTTCCAATGCTTTACCATCTTTCAACATGATTTGTCTCCTTTTCCGGCGCTGCGCTCATAAAGACAGAAGCAGTAGGGGATTCCGTCTTCTTCAAGGAGCGGGCCTTTCTCTGTACACTGCCAGTCGGGAAGGTCGTCAAGATTCGGGAAAAACCTTGAAGACTCCGGACAGCAGCCAATTTTTGTGATATATATTTTTTGCAGATAAGGAAAAAACTGCTCAAAAATGCTTGCCCCACCGAGGACAAGACAACGGGGATGTTTTTCTGCAGCTGAAAGAGCTTCTTCGGTGCTGTGCACAACTTCTGCTCCGGGAACGGTAAGGTCCTGCCGCGTTACAATAATGTTATGGCGGCCTTTTAATGGTCTTCCGCCCGGAAAATCCTCCAGGGTTTTTCTGCCGACAATAACAGCGGCATCGCCTGTGACAGATCTGAAATGTGCACGATCAGCAGATAGAACAACAGGTTGCGTAGTACCATTGCCGATTCCCCAATCGGCATAGACGGCGACAATTGCTTCCAACATTGGCTTTACCCTTAAACGGCAACCGGGATCTTTCCCGAGAAGTCAGAGTATTCATAATTATCCAGGTGGAAGCTGTCCCGTGTGAAAGCATAGAAATCGTCCACAGAAGCATCGATGTGGAAATGAGGTGCCGGTTTAGGCTCGTGGGTAAGAATCTCTTCTACCATAGGTATATGCCGGTCATAGATATGGGCATCAGCGATCACGTGCAACAGTTCTCCAGGTTCAAAGCCGGAAATCTGTGCAAACATCATAGTAAGGACTGCATATTGCACGACATTCCAGTTGTTGGCAGCCAGCATGTCCTGGGAGCGCTGGTTCAGAATTGCATTAAGCTTCCCGTCGCAAACGTTAAACGTCATGGAGTAAGCACAGGGATAGAGAGCCATTTCACTGAGATCTGCAAAGTTGTAGATGTTAGTCATAATACGGCGAGAGGAGGGGTTGTTTTTCAAATCCCAGATCACCTTGTCAACCTGGTCCATATCCCCCTGCGGATAATGATGTTTCACACGAAGCTGATAACCGTATGCTTTTCCGATAGAACCCGTTTCATCTGCCCAGGCATCCCAGACTCGCGTACGGAGATCATGTACATTGTTGCTCTTTGCCTGCCAGATCCAGAGGAGTTCGTCAATGGCGGATTTCCAGAAGGTTCTGCGGATGGTAAGAATCGGGAATTCTTCCGAAAGATTATAGCGGTTGACTATACCAAAACGCTTTACCGTGTGAGCCGGTGTGCCGTCTTCCCAACGGGGGCGCACGGGAAGATCTGTATCCCATGTCCCGTGATCCAGAATATCACGGCAATTCTGAACAAATATCTCATCAGCTCTGCTCATATACAGCCTCCTGAAAATGGATTCTTTATATTCTACCACGAGCGGGAACGAATGGCAACGGTTTTGTGGACCCGAAAGGGAAGCCGCTTGACGAAGAGAAAGGGAGTGTTTATAATGCAGGCAGAAACCAACACAGAAAGCAAAAACCGGAAAGGAGAAAAACAATGAAAAGATTCTGTGCATTGCTGATTGCCGTTTTGCTGTTGGCAGGAATTCCCCTTGTGGCCTGTGCGGAAACAGTTGAGGAACCTGCCGTCATCCTGCTCGATGAACCGCAGGAAACGGAGGACGAGGCAGAAAAAGTTGCAGGAGAAGATACAGCGCCGGCCAGGAAAACGGATAACAACTATAACCATAAAGTGCTGCTTTCAGACGAGTTCTGCACGGTTTCCGTTGCAGATGCGTCCTTTGTGCCGGACGAGGGATGGACAGTGACTGTAAAATGTGAAAATCAGGCAGAAGAAGCGATGGATTTTTCCTGGGAAAACACTGTTTTGAAAGGCGGGGAAGAAGAATCTGTTTGGACGGAAGAGATTACAGTTGTTCCCGGAACCTGGAAGCAACTCACATTTTCTGCTTCCGATATTACAGAAGCGGACTGCCTGCGTATAGGGGTCTCCGTTTCTGAAATGGAAAAACAGGAAGAAAGCTCAGAAAACCAGACAGAGGAAGCAATTCAGAAGGACACGGAGGAGAATCCGGAAGAAAATACTGAAGAAGCCACAGAAGAAGAGAATGAAAAGTATCATGCCAGTGCAGAAGCATTCATGAAAAATGCCAACAGGAGGACGTATGTGCTGGATGATGCCGCCTCACCTATCGTTGTCGATTTTGATGCACTTACCAAACGCAATGGAGATGTATGCGGCTGGCTGTACTGTCCGGACACGGTGATCAGCTATCCTGTCGTACAGGCGGAGGATAATTCTTTCTATCTCCACCGGGATATTGACCTCAACTACAGTTCTTATGGGACACTTTTCACCGAAGCCATGTCAGCAAGAGATTTTGACAATGATAACAGCATTATCTATGGCCATCATATGAAGGATGGCGGGATGTTTGCCGGGCTTGTGAACTATGCAAAGAAGAGTTACTATGACAAGTATCCGATCTTTTATCTCAACACACCGGAAATGAACTACCGCATAGAGATATTTGCCGCTTTTCTCACGGATATGTATTCCGATGCCTACAATAATTCCTTTGACAGTGATGATGAAATGCAGGCCTGGCTGGATGCAGCAAGAGAGCTGTCTTCAATTCAGACGGATGTGGAAATACAACCGGGGGATAAGGTCCTTACACTTTCAACCTGCACATACGAATATGACACGGCACGTTATGTAGTGATGGGGAAGATGATCCCCATCCGGTGACGCCCGAAAAAATTGAAAACCGGCATGCACAGATTTGAAGTGTATGCCGGTTTTTTTCAGCTTATGAAACTTTTCAGACTTTTTCCGGTAATCTATCAATGAAACGACTAAGAGCTCTGATTCGTTTTCACCTGAAAGGATTTATCATGACAGCAGAAATGAAATTGCTTTGCTCTTTGCAGGCCCGGGAAGAACAGGCATTGGAGCAGGCAATCAAAACTTACACACCTTATCTGAGCACGATCATTTTCCGGGCAGCAGGAAACAACCTGAGCAGAGAAGATACAGAAGAGATCGTCTCGGATGTGTTTTTGAGCCTCTGGAAAAACGCAGATCGGATTGATCTTCAAAGGGGGACGCTTCGCGGCTATCTGGCCGGAGCAGCCCGTAACCAGATCTGCAAGCGTCTTCGATCGAGGAAATCGGAATTTTCACTGGAAGAACTGGGAACGGATATGCTGGAAGCGGTTCAGGCCTCGCCTTCCGACAGCCTGCTATGGGATGCTGTGGCAGAGTTGGGAGAAGAAGATGCCGAAATCTTTGTACGATTTTATCGTTATGGAGAGTCTCTTAAGGAAATTGCCCGTGCGATGGATTTCAAGCTGCCCACGGTAAAAACACGCCTTTCAAGAGGAAAAAAGAAACTGAAACAAATACTGACGGATGCGGAGGTGTCGCAATGAATCAGAAGAGAGACCTGTTGCGGGAGCTGACAGGATGCCCAGACAACAGCGAAGCACCTTTTGTGCTGAATTCTGAGTGTATTCTGGAACTGGTTCTGAATCAATCCGGCTCTGCATCGGAAAGGAAATCGAAAATGAAAAAATCACAAAGATGGAAAACAATTCTGGCAGCAATCGCTGCAGTGATGATCCTCACGGTGGGAGCATATGCGGCGAACAGAAGGATTACCAGCGTATTCAGCTCCGGGCCGTCTATTTCCAGCCCGACCTATCGGACGTTGCCGAGTGAAGAGCAATGCAGGAAAGATGCCGGATTTGTGCCGATTCTGCTGGAGCAGTTTGAAAACGGATATGCCTTCTTACAGGGATCTGTTGTAGCCAATCAGTTCGTGGACGAGGAAAATCTGCCCGTAGAAGAATATCGGTCGTTCAGTTTTCTGTACGAAAAAGGTGACGACAAAGTATATTTTGAGCAGGAACATTATACCTCTGAAGTAACAGACAGGAATCTTGCGCAGGAAACCAGAACCGTTGACGGAGTGGAACTGAACTATCACTGCAGCAGGTACAAGGTCGTGCCAGAGACTTACAGGCCTACAGGGGAGGAACAGAAAGCACAGGCAGAAGGCAGCCTCTCCTTCGGTTACGGAGATCCTGACACAAAGATAGAAGAATATGAAACGCAGATTCTGTACTGGCAGGATGGGGGCAGACATTGTCAGCTCTTCCAGATGAACGGGACACTTTCAGCCAATGACCTGTTTGAAATGGCAACAGAGTGTATCCGCGCAAAATATGACTCCGGAATACAAGAGGTGCAGACCTGACAGGCCTGCACCTTTCTTAATCCGTAATATCTACATCAGGTGTAATCCGGATGGTGTAATCCGGATAAAGGGCCTGGGCTTCTTTTTGAATGATATCCAGGCCTTTCTGAAAATCGATGTCAAAGCTCATAACCACATCAAAATGCATTGCTTTTTTTTCGGTATCAATATAAAAACCGTGAAACTGCAATGCCCAGTCATGTGCCAGAACGAGCTGCTGAATGCTGTTGCGAATGGCTGCTGCTTCATCGCTTCCGGTGTTGTAGGAATAGACACCGATCCCGGTCATGATAACCCCGGTTTCCCGATAGACTTTTGCTTCCATTCTGTGCGTCAGTTCATCTACTTCACGAACGGTCATGGTATCCGGCAGTTCCAGATGGACAGAAGCGTAATTCCTGCTGGGGCCGTAATTGTTCAGAATCAGGTCATATGCACCGTGCACCTCGGGCTCTTCCGTAAGAATTTGTTTGATTTTCCGGCTTGTTTCCGCATCGGCACGGTGTCCGAGAATGTCGTCGACGGTCTCCATCATCATTTCCACACCGGCCTTGAGGATTATAAATGAGATCAGCACGCCAACATACGCCTCCAGGGAGATCCCTGTGAGCAGAAATATAACAGCGGAAGCCAGAACAGAGGCGGATATGACAGCATCAAAAGTGGCATCAGAACCGGAGGCAATCAAAGCAACGGAATTGGCAGCTTTCCCCTGTGTTTTTACATAGTTCCCGAGAATCAACTTTACTACAATTGCTACGGCAAGTATTGCCAGGGAGACTGTGGTATATTCAGCTTTTTCCGGATGTATGATCTTTTTTACCGACTCCACCATAGAAGTGATACCGGCATACAGTACGATGGCGGAAACGATCATGGCACTGAGATATTCAATACGCCCGTGCCCCAATGGATGCATTCTGTCAGGGTTTTTGCCGGCCAGCTTTGTACCGACGATCGTTATAACAGAAGAAAGCGCATCTGAAAGATTGTTAACCGCGTCCAGAATAACTGCAATCGAATGAGAAAAAACTCCCACGCCGGCTTTAAAAACAGCTAAAAATATATTTGTGACAATGCCGATCAAGCTTGTCTGGACAATGATCCGGTCTCTCGTCGGGAGATTCTGATCCATTGGTTTCAGCCTTCTCTCAGAATTTTTTCACATCATAGCACGTTGAAAGTTCTTTTGCAACATAAGTCAGAGGACGGAACGGTTCCTCATAAACTCATTGACAGAAATTCTATAAATAGGTACAATCTTAGCGACAATCTCTTCTTTTAACTTTTTTCAGGCGAACAAAGAAGCATCACTCGGGAGAAAAATGCCTTGGAAACGATCAACGGACTCACAAACTGGCGGCTCACTGTGAGCCGAGAGGATGAAGGTGTTACCATCCTGCGGGCCTTGACATGTGACAAGAAAGCCATCCTGCCGGACGAACTCTTCGGCCTTCCGGTAACAGAGTTGAAGGACCGGGCTCTTGCCGCAGGGGCAGCGCCTGCGGAGGGAGAGGAACTGCGTATTCTCGGCAGTATGGAATCGGGGGAATGGGACAACAGGAATATTACAGAACTGACCCTGCCGCGGTTTCTTCATCGCATCGGTGATTATGCATTTTTGAATCTCCGGTCAATGCATACGCTTCGATTTTTCGATGATTTGTGTTCTTTTGGCAGTGCAAGCTTCATGAACTGTTTCAGCTTTTCACGCCTGGAGCTCCTGCGCACCGGTCCGCAACAGGGCTTGGCTCTGGCTTCCCTCGTTTATAGCCTGCAACAGGAACTGGACGTGACTGTTTTTGAAACGGATGGAAATATTCTTCGTCTTATCTTCCCCGAATATATTGAAGAATATACAGAAAATAACGCTGCACACCATTTTGAACTTAAGATCATCGGTGGGGGATATGCCTATCACAGCGTCTTCCGCAACAAGAGCCTGTCAATTTCAGACTATGATGCACTCTGGCCCGGTTATATCGCTCAGGAACATGATGAAGACAGCGCTTTGCGACTTGCCTACTGTCGCCTCTGCTTCCCGGTGCAGCTGAGCAAACAGGCACTTGCGAGATATGCTGATTATTTGCGTGTGAATATGAAAAGAGCACTCTCCCTGGCACTGCGAGAAAGGGATATAGGCGGCCTGCGAATGCTGCTTGCACTGGAAGGATTCGACAAGGAGGCGTTGGACACGGCACTCATGGAGTCCCGCACTCTGCAAATAACCGAGGCTACGGCCATCCTCCTGGAAAAGCGCCATACGATACTTGCTGCAGGCAGGTCGAGGTCCTTTGAATTGTAATATCATGAATGCGGCTCTCTGAAAGGAAACGAAGGAATGGTAAGAGTAGCACGATGAACAACGACAATCTTTCATCCGTCGGACAGGATATCCTGCTCTCCGGCAGGACGCAGCTTTGCCTGGTGCTGCCTTATCTGAGCGGGCCACTGTGTACCCTTGTTCCCCTGCCGGGGGAAGAGATCACGCTAAGTTCCGCCACCGATGGAGAAACGCTTTATTATAACGCTTCTTATCTCGCGACAGGTTTTCTGAAAAGCGAGCGTTTTTCTCCTCGCCTGAACCTGCATATGGTGCTGCACTGCCTGTTCCGTCATCTGGCCAAGCGCCGCGGCCGGGATCCTGTAATCTGGGATCTGGCCTGTGACGCTGCAGTGGAAAGTGTAATTGATTCGCTCCCCTATGCCTGCCTGACGCAGCGTGCTGCCCCGGTACGGGAACTTTTTCTGGCTGAATGCCGGTGTGAAATGAAGGTTCTGAGCGCTGAGGGTATCTATCGTATGCTTCTCCGGGAGCGTCCGCCGGAATACAGAGTTGCCAGCCTTCAGCGGCTTTTTGCTATGGATGATCACAGCCTCTGGGATCTGGAAGAAAAGCAGGAGCAGGAACGCAGCGAACGCCAGGATCATTACTGGCAGGATGCGGCTTCACGCTCTCAAACTGCTATGGACAGTCTCCTGTCCGAGCACGGTTCCGGCGGTGAAAATGTGATAGAGCAACTTTCCATTGCAGCACGGGATGACGTGGATTACCGAAAATTTCTTCGCCGTTTTGCTGCTCCGAGGGAAGTTCTCCGAGCAGATCCAAATGCATTTGACTATATTTATTACACCTACGGGCTGCAGCATTACGGAAACATGCCTCTTATTGAGCCGCCCGAAACCCGGGAAGAAAAGCGCATCGAGGATTTTATTATAGCGATCGACACCTCCATGTCGACCTCCGGCACGCTGGTGCGAGAATTTCTGGCCAGTACCTATGCCATTCTGCGCTCATCTGACACTTTCACCCGGAAACTGAACGTTCATATCCTGCAGTGCGACGATCGGCTCCGCTCGGACCAGAAGATCACAAGCCTGGAGGAACTGCGGTGCTATATGGAAAATTTTTCTCTCTCCGGCGGCAGTGCAACGGATTTCCGGCCGGTATTCGAGTACGTTGATAAGCTGATCATTTCCAGGGCTTTTTCCAATCTGCGAGGGCTCCTGTATTTTACGGACGGCATGGGGATTTATCCGGAAAAGCGGCCGGATTACGAAACGGCATTCATTCTGCTGGATGAACCGCCTCTTTCTGTAAGAATTCCGCCATGGGCCATACGTGTCGTTCCGTCTCTGCCATGGAAAAGACCGCGTGAAATCTTTGAAGAATTCTGGCAGGAAGAGATCCTGCAGGAACTACCCGAATTGTGAGGTATCCACATGAACATCAAGCAAGCAAAGGAACAGATCCAAAACACACTGCGCGCTTATTTAAGCCGGGATGAGCTGGGGAATTATCGTATCCCCGCTGTTCGGCAGAGGCCTGTTCTGATGATCGGCCCGCCGGGAATTGGCAAGACCCAGATTATGGAACAGATTGCTTCCGAGGAAAATGTCGGCCTTGTCTCCTATACCATTACGCATCACACTCGTCAGAGTGCCATCGGATTGCCTTTTATTGAAAAGCGGGTTTATGACGGGGTAGAACACACAGTTACTGAATACACCATGAGTGAAATCCTCGGTTCGGTTTACGATCTGATGGAAAAAACAGGTCTTCGCGAGGGTATTCTCTTTCTGGATGAGATTAACTGCGTATCCGAAACACTGGCTCCTATGATGCTGCAGTTTCTGCAGTGTAAGACTTTTGGAAATCAGAAGCTACCGGAAGGCTGGCTGATTGTTGCAGCAGGTAATCCTCCGGAATACAACCGTTCCGTGCGTGATTTTGATGTGGTTACACTCGATCGCGTCAAGCACATCACAGTCGAAGAGGATTTCACCGTCTGGAAAGAATATGCTTTGCGCAAAGGGCTGCATGGAGCGGTGGTCTCTTATATTGATCTCAAGAAAGAAAACTTCTACCGCATCGAAAACAGTGCCGAGGGAATGCAGTTTGTTACTGCACGCGGCTGGGAGGATCTGAGCGAGATCCTGTATGCCTACGAAGCCCTGGGCATCGTGCCGGATATGGAGCTTGCGGTACAGTATCTGCAGATGCCGTCCATTGCACGGGATTTCAGCAACTATTATTCGCTCTATACCAGATATCGCCAGGGCTATCACATCGATGATATTCTCCACGGGCAAGTCCCAAGAGTTTCCGTGTCGGAGTTCAGGGCTGCACCGTTTGATGAAAAGCTTGCGGTAATGGGGCTTCTGCTCTCGCGCCTTGGGGAGGCTGCCCGTGAAACCCGGCGGCAGGATTCTCTTACAAAAGCACTCCATGAAGGGCTTCTCTGTGTCAGATCACGTTTGCCGGAGCTGCCTGCAGAGAGCCTGCGCGATCTTGTTGCCATCCGCCATACAGCGCTCAGACGCGCTATCAGTGCCGGCCGTGAAGAGCGAGAGAAGAAAACGCTTTCCCAAACGGAGATCAACCGGCTCGAAGAGTATACCAAAGCAGTGGAAGACATTCCTGAGAGCGAAAAGCAGATGGATGCCTTACGTGCTCTCTTTGCAGAGGATACGGCACGGCGGAAGAGCCTTTCCGATGAGACAGGCCTGATGTTTGACAGCGCTTTCAGCTTTCTGGAGGATGCCGTCGGCCAGAGCCAGGAACTGGTCCTGTTCGTTACCGAGATTACTGCCGGTTATGACACATCCTGGTATGTGAGTGAGTTTGGGTGCGATGCCTACTTCCGTCATAACAGGGAACTACTGTGTGATGTTACACGGAAGAACATTCTTGACAGACTTACCGGGCAGGAATCATTTTCTGCCCTACAATAAATGCGCTTAGAAGGATGGGAGGTGTGGAACCCGCAAAAGAAAATTTCAAAACAATGAAAAAAGTTGTTGACAAATGGGAAGAGATTTGCTAATATAATCCCGCTGTGGCCGAGTGGTTCAGCTGGTTAGAACGCCGGCCTGTCACGCCGGAGGTCGAGGGTTCAAGTCCCTTCTCGGTCGCCACTATGCCCCTTCTTTAAGGGGCATAAAATTTGCTGCTGTAGCTCAGTAGGTAGAGCGCATCCTTGGTAAGGATGAGGTCGGCGGTTCGAATCCGCCCAGCAGCTCTTTTTTATTCCTGAAACCGTCTGGTTTTGGGATTTTTTCTTTTACCTAAGACTAAGACTAAGACAAACCTCATCCTTACCAAGAATGAGGTTCAGTCAAAGAGGCAGAGTATGTACAAGTACGAAACGCATTGTCACACATCACCGGTCAGCTTCTGCGCAAAGGCATCGGTTGCAGAAACGGTACAGTTTTATAAATCTCGGGGTTATGCAGGCCTATTTATCACAAATCATTTTCTGGATGGGAATATCTGCCCTTCCGTAAAGACACTTCCTTATAAGGAACAGCTCGACTTTTATTTTTCTGATTTTGAGGCTGGAGTCCGGGAAGGAGAGAAAATCGGCATTTCCGTATTTCCGGGAGTTGAACTCTCCTACAAAGGGACGGATTTCCTCATTTATGGGTTGGACAAATACTGGTTTCAGGAGCATCCGGAAATCATGGAAATGAAAAAAACGGAAGAGCTGCAGCTGATGATGGATTCCGGAGCTCTCGTTATTCAGGCACATCCCTATCGTGAAGAACACTATATCAATCATATCCGCCTGTTTCCGAGGCATGTTCATGGTGTTGAGGTGATCAATACAAGCCAGAAGGAAGAAGCAAATGAAATGGCAGCGCTCTATGCAAAGCACTATCATCTTCTGGAAACCTGCGGATCGGACAATCACTGGGCAGGCAATGTATTCGAGAAACTCCGCAGCAAAGGGTTAAAACCCGAGATTGCAGGGATGTATTCCGAAACCCCGATTGCCGACGTCAGGGACTTTATCAATAAAATCTTTTCCGACGAGATGAAGGCGTTTTTTCAGGCTGAAAATGAAACCGGGTAATCAGACAGGATATTGATTTGAACCGTTAATAAATATAGGGGCCCGCGAAATCTGCAGATTTCGCAGGCCTTTATCCTATATCGTCGTCATGAGGGCGGCGGCAGCTTATACTAAGGATTGTGCCGCTATCGAGCAGACTGCTGATAATGTCTGTCGGGATATCGCCGTTTTTCAGTTCTATTTCGTATTCCAGTTCACATACGTTACTGTCATTGATATCCTTTTTACCAACAAGCTTTGCAGAGCGCGTGTATGTTTCTAGCATTGTGCCGAGGGTTTCCTGCCGATCTGCTGTTATCGGAATCCGAACAGTAAGAATACGCATATTCTTGAGAGAACGGTTATACAAAGTCGAGATCAGAACAATAAGAAGTACAACAACAAGAATGATAACAATGACCATAAACCAACCCTCCCTGATGAAAACTTCTGCAGGCCGTTTTTCTTTTCCCTCGTTCCGATCCCCGCACTTTTGCCGGCCTGTGACAACAATCATTTATTATTAAATGGAAACGGGTAGTCGGTATTTCTTTCGTATGCCGGGAGAGTATTTACCTCCGCTGCATCTCATTATACTGCTTGACGATGCCATGCAGGAGCTCAGGATGTTCAAAGTCTTTCGGGTAGACGATGTTGATTTCACGAATCATGCTCAGGTTTTCTATCGTCAGAACTGCCAGAGTGCCCTTTTTTATTTCTTCCAGACACGCGCTCTTCGCAAGTACAGAAACACCGAACCCACGCCTAACCAGATCCTTGATCGAAGCAATGCTGTCGATTTCCATCGTCACATTAAAATCGTCGATGCTCATGTTCCGGCTTACCAGGGAAGCGGCAAAAAGATTACGAGTGTTGGAATTCGGCAGTCGGAGGATCAGCTTCTCTTTTTTCAACTGATTGATAGAAATCATGCTTTTCTTGGCGAGAGCATGATCCGGCGGCACAGCCAACACCAGGCAGTCAGTATCCAGCATCATATAGCGAAGTGACGAATCGCTGGTCTTACCTTCAACAAAAGCAAAATCCAGTTCGTAGTTTTTCAGCATGGCGTAAAGACGATCTGTTGTGTTCGTCAGAATTTTTATGTTCAGATCCGGAAAGCGATCAATATAGGATGCAAGAGCTTCGATTATTGCGCTGCTTTCAGCTGTATGTGTAATTCCGATGACAAGTGAATGGATCTGTTCCCGCTCATTTTTCAGAGCCTGTTCCATATTGTTGTACAATGCGACCATGCGCTGAGCGTATCTGACTACAATCTCTCCCTCTGACGTCAGACGGAACTGATTGCCGGAGTGTTCAAAAATCTTAATGTGAAGGGTATCTTCCAAATGCCGGATATGCTGACTGACCGCTGACTGAGTCAGTCCGAGCTGCTCTCCGGCTTTTGTAAAACTGCCTGTTTCCACGATCTTGAGCAACGATAACAAACGAATATTAACCATACCTTTTCCCCTCCTTGTCTTTTGTAAATGTATGATATCGTAGATATTACGGATTAACAGAGAAAACCGGATATTGTCCTTTTCAGCCGCAAACCGGATGGTTCCCCGATAAGTTTTTTCTTATATGCTGAAAAAACCAGATTTGCTGTAAGACAGCACAGCATGTCTGCAATTGGAGTCGCGAACACGATTCCGTAGATCGGCAACAGATTGTTGAGCAGAAACATGAGGGGAATATCCACCAACCCTTTTCGCAGAATTGCAAGACAGAAAGACTTTTTTCCTTCTCCTGTTGCCTGGAAAAAGGATATGAAAGTATAGGCACTGGCCGAGAACGGGGCCCCGACACACAGAATCCGCAAAAAGGCGATACCGTACGCCAGCGACGGAGATTCCTCACGAATAAACATGCCGATCAGAAATCTGGGAAAAAGAAGATTAATCGCCATACATAAGGTAGCCATACCGACAGAAGTCCAATGGGATACCCTGAGTGATGCCAGCATTCGCTTTATATTACCGGAAGCAAAGCTGTATCCGATCAGGGGGAGAGATCCCTGCGCAATGCCGCGTGCAATACAGTGAGCCAACATGTTGACTTTCTTTGCTACACCGATTCCTGCCTGCATGGAAAGCCCTGAGAGCGACATCAGTTTGTCAAGCGTTGCATAGGATACATTTTCCAGAAATGTCATGATACAGGCAGGAAGCCCTGCAGAAAGGATTGCCAAAGGGACACTGTCTCTGAAAATGGCGCGGGAAAAACGAAACGATAAATCGGAAGAGCCGCGGATACGATGCAGGATGAATAAAAAATACAGAAGGGACAGAAGATTGGAGAGTGTAGTGGCGATTGCCGCACCGAGTGCCTCGTGTCCCGCCGGAAGCAGCACAAACATAAACAGGGGGTCCAGAGCGATGTTTGCAATTCCCCCTAGAGCGATCCCTACACTGGCGTGCGTTGCCCGCCCCTCGGCGCGGATCAGATGGGAAAGCAAAACTCCGACTGACGTAACAGTACCGCCAAGAACAACTGTACACATCATATACTGAGAGGAATTTTCATGGACAGCCGGATCTGTTCCTCCGAGCAGATCAACAAAAGGATCCAGAAAGATAAATGTTAAAACTGCGTAGAAGGATGCGGTGAAAAGACAGCCCCACAAGGCAAAGGAGGCAGCAGCACGAGAGCGTTCCTTGTCTCTGGCGCCCAGAGCCCGTGAAATCACGCTGGCTCCCCCGATTCCGAACAGATTGGAAATGGCGGATAAAAACATAAACGCCGGCATACAAACAGTAACTGCAGCCAGCATAGCATCGTTTCCTGTCAGCCCGACAAAAAAGGTATCTGCCATATTATAGATGACCAGAATGATCTGCCCGACAACCGTAGGAAAGGCAAGGAGAAAGACTGCTTTTGAAACGCGGTAGTTCTCAAAGAGCTCCCGTTCTCTTACCGTATTCACCTTGCTCAGCTCCTTTCATCTGGTTCTGAGTTGAATCGGTCAGAGAACGCAAAGTTGCAGCACGCCCTCTGAATCTGAATTAATGAGTATTCTAGGATTCACAGGGTGAAAAAGCAAATGATATTTTAAAATTAACAGATAAGGAAAAATAATAGGATGTGGTTTTAAATATCTCAATCATGGAATATAGGCAAATAATGTGCTTTTGTCAATAAGTATATCTTATCGAGCGCTCTGAAAGTTTAATATTCCCATGTCTTTGGTCATAGAACCAAAACAAAAAAGCCGTTTCGGTTCGAGTCGAAACGGCTTTTGAAATAAAGAACTGTTGTCAGGTCTGCAGATTATGGAAGATCTGCTCCTTCCGGCTGCGCAAGGCATAGTACAAAACAAGGCCGAGCACTCCGCAGGAGAGGATTTCACCGATGCAGACGGTAAGCATCATCAACGGGATCGGAAGATCTATCAGGTAGGCGTACTTCAGAACAAACGGAACAATAAATGTGTTGGAAAGGATCGGCGGAACGGGAGCAAGGAAAGGGTGTGCATTCCGCAACTTCCATGTAAAGAAAGCACCGATCAGGGTTGCAAGGCTTCCAAAGATAATATCCGGGATCAACGCCCCACTGAAGAGGTTCCCGAGAAGGCAGCCTATGAACAGGCCGGGGATGGCCGCCGGGGTGAAGACCGGGAGAATCGTCAGTGCTTCTGCAATGCGAACCTGGATTTCGCTAAAAGAAATCGGTGCAAAGACACGGACCAGCACCACGTAAACAGCAGCAATCATGGCTGCTTGTGCCAGAAAGAGGACCTTTTTGTTTTTCATATTCAGTTTTCTCCTTAGTTTTGTTTTACCGGAAAACCGGTCGGCAGGATGGTTACGAACTGCCGTTAAAATCACAGGGCACGATTATATCATCGGATGTTGAAATGTCAAGAGTTGTTTTCCAAAAGAGGTTGAAAAACTTATCGTAATATGATACGCTACCACTGCTTTAATCTGATATTAGGAGAAAAACGATGCTGAACAAATTTTGCAAAAAACCATTGTATGAAGTCACACGGACCATGGCAAAAGTTGCAATGGGCGTTGAGAAGGCCGAGCTTGTCATCCGGAATGCGAAGTTGGTTAATGTCTGCACGGCAGAAATCCAGGAAGGGATCGATGTAGCCATTACAGAAGGACGTATTGCCCTGGTCGGTGATGCAGCACATTGCATTGGGGAAAATACGAGAATAATTGAAGCAAACGGCCAGTATATTGCACCGGGCTTTCTGGATGCGCATATCCATGTGGAGTCTGCCATGATCAGCTGCGGGGAATATGCAAGAGCTGTGGTTCCGCACGGCACAACGGGGATCTATATGGATCCTCATGAGATCTGCAATGTATGCGGCTCGGAAGGCGTAAAGTACATGATCGAAGATGCAAAGCGGGCTCCGCTGAAATGCATGGCGAATGCACCGTCATGTGTGCCGGCTGTTGCAGGATTTGAAGATACCGGCTCCGCTATCGGCCCAAAGGAAATCCGTGAAATGATGACATGGGACGGCATTGTAGGGCTTGGCGAGATGATGAGCTTTCCCAATGTGCTGGGAGCGGAGGAAAATATCCACGGGGAGCTTGCGGAGACGTTGAAAGCCGACCAGGTGATTACGGGCCATTATTCTGTGCCGGATACCGGTGCAGGGCTGAATGCCTTTATTGCATCCGGTGTGCGCTGCTGCCATGAATCTACACGGGCGGAAGATGTGCTGGAGAAAATGCGCCATGGTATGTATGCACTGATGCGCTACGGCAGTGCCTGGCATGACATGCCGGTTATTATCAGAGCGATACTGGATAATAAAATCGATGACAGATTCGCCTGTATGATTTCCGACGACACACATCCTGATACTTTGATTCAGGACGGCCATATGGATCACATTGTGCGCTGCGCTGTAAAGGAGGGGCTCAACCCGATCAAGGCCATCCAATATGTCACGATCAATCCGGCTACCTGCTTCCGCATGGATCATGAAATTGGCAGCATTGCACCGGGGAAGTGTGCGGATATAGTCTTCTTTGACGATCTGAACGATATCCGTATCACCCGCACCATCATTGACGGCGACGTGGTAGCGGAAAACGGTGCGATGACGGTTGAAATCGGGCAGCCTCATGTCCCCGATTTTGTACGTTACACCATGCATGTCGGAACAACGATCACACCTGGCAGCTTTAAAATTGCGGCACCGGAGGGGATGAATCCTAATGGCAAGGTTAAGGCACGTGTGATCGAAATTATTCCAAACAGGGTCGGATCCTATGAACGGTTTGTGGATCTCAAGGTAAAAGACGGATTCGTCGAAGCAGATGTGGAACAGGATGTTATGAAGATGGTGGTGTTTGAACGCCATCATGAGACAGGTACAAAGGGCGTCGGCTTCCTGAAAGGCTTTGGGTTTAAAAAGGGTGCCATGGCGCAGACAGTTGCCCATGATGCCCATAACCTTCTGGTTGCCGGTACCAATGACGAAGATATGGCTCTTGCTGCAAATACCCTGATCGAGTGCGGCGGAGGAATGTGTGCCGTTGCAGACGGAAAAGTCCTGGCACTCGTCCCGCTGCCGATTGCCGGGCTGATGAGTGAGGAGCCTGTAGAAAAGGTTGCAGAACTTGTCAGCAAGCTGGATGCTGCCTGGACGGAGATGGGCTGTGTAATCAACTCCCCCTATATGACGATGGCAATTATCCCACTGGCCTGCTTACCGGAGCTCCGGTTGACAAATCGTGGTCTGGTAGACTGCAGATCTTTCCAGTTTGTGGATCTTTTTGTAGAATAAACAAGGAAAATAGAGTATAATATATAACGGATTCGGACGTTGAAACAATAATGAATATAGAACGGGAGGGAACGCTATGGCAGAGATTGTGATTATGGGCGAGCTTTTGGTTGAAATTATGCGTGCGAAGGAAGATGTGCAACTGTATGAAACCGGTGAATACTTCCGAGGGCCTTTTCCCAGCGGGGCGCCGGGCATCTTTGCCAGTACCGCAGCGCGGCTGAATCACAGCACAGGTATTATCTCCGGCGTAGGCAACGATGACTTTGGTAAAAATATACTTGACCGCATGAAACAGGTAGGCGTGGACATCCGCCGGGTAATTGTCAGCGATGCAGCCTCTACAGGGGCAGCGTTCGTTACCTACTTTGCTGACGGTGAGCGTAAATTCCTGTTTCACATCAACAACACCCCTGCTGTGATGGCAAAAGCCCCTGAAAACATGGACGGCCTGGATGACTGCCGCTTTTTCCACATTATGGGCTGCTCGCTGATGGCATCGATCCCCTTTGGCCAGGAAATTTTAAAGACTATGCACATGCTCAAGGGTATTGGCGCAAAAGTCAGCTTTGACCCAAACGTTCGGCTGGAAATGTTGCGCGACCCGAAGGCTATGGATATCGTGCGGGAGGCTTACGAGAACTGCAACATCTTTATGCCGGGTCGCTCCGAAATTCGCATGATTACGGGTGAAGAGGATCTGGACAAAGCCATACGGAAAGCCTTTTCCGACAACCCGGGTCTGGAACTTGTTGTGCTCAAGAGCGGAAGCGAAGGGTCTAAAATCTATACCCGCGAGGGCCTGGCGGAAACGATGGGTGTTTACAAGGTCACGCAGGTAGATCCTACCGGTGCAGGGGACAGCTACGATGCAGCCTTTATCTGCGGCCTGGCTGAAGGTAAAGATCTGAAAGATGCTGCACGGATGGGTGCCGCAGCAGGTGCGCTGAATGCGGCAGCCTTTGGGCCTATGGAAGGGAATATTTCCCGGAAAACTGTTGAGCAGATGATCGCAGAAAACGATTTGTGATCGGGAAAATAAGGCATAGAGCCTAACGGTTTAGTTACATCATATTCAGAGCTGCCTATAAAAAGGGGGCTGTCCTTTCTGGGACAGCCCCTAAACATTCTTTCGGATGGTTGATTAAACGGTCATGGTGCAAAGCTGAAGTTTCTGGCGCAGATAATCCTGCAGGCGTTCCTGTACCAGCATCTGCATATCAAAGATATCCTCATGATTCTGGCAGTATTCCTTCACAGTCTGGAAGTACAGGTAGAAATACTCAGTGCCTACATTGAACTTGTTGATGCCCATTGTGAAGGCCTTTTCCAGCTGGTCATCCGGTACACCGCTGCCGCCGTGAAGTACCAGAGGCGTATCCACTGCTGCGTTGATCTCCTGCAGGCGCTGCAGATCCAGCTTCGGAGTCTTTTTGTAGAAACCATGTGCAGTGCCGATGGCAACAGCCACGGAGTCGCAGTGGCTCTCCTCACAGAAGCGGGCGGCCACATCAACTTTTGTGTATAGATCCAGGTCATCCTGGTCGGTTTCATTTGCAGCGAAGCCCACATGGCCCAGCTCGGCCTCCACATCAACACCCATTGCATGGGCGACACGGGCAACCTCAGCAGTGTTTTTCACGTTCTCTTCGTAGCTGAGCATGGAACCGTCGTACATGACAGACGGGAAGCCTGCCTTAATAGCACGCATGATGAAATCGAAATCCATGCAGTGATCCAGATGGAAGCTGACAGGGACGTCAACTTTAGCGGCTTCCTCAATGCACATCTTGGCGTAGATTTCCGGTGTGCCCCAGCCCCAAAGTGCTGCATGACGGGGATCCAGCATCACGAGAGCTGGCTTTTTCAGTTCCTCCGCGATTTTGAACACGGAGTGGATCATATTGAAGTCAGAGCTGTTAAAGGCAATCACGGAAGTATTAGCCGCATCTGCCATCTTCAGAATTTCTCTCACTCTAACCAGTGCCATAGTTTTTTATTCCTCCTAAATTATAATAATCGTTTTTATTCTGAAAGGCCTTTTTTCAAGCCGCCCAACAGCACTGAAACCGACACTGCACCGGGATCCGGCCAACCCAAGGCACTTTCGCGGAATCCTTTTGACCGACCCAAACGCGGCAGCATAGCTTTAGTCTCTTCCACGCCGCGCAGTGCGCCGGCTTCGCCGGCTGCCAGGATCCGATCGATATCATTTGTTTCTTCTAAAGCTTTCTGCATGTCTTCCTTGGCCGGCAACAGCGCATCAACCATGGTTTTATAACCGGCTTTGGCTTTGCCGCGGCGTACCACGGCATCAATTCCACCGCTGAGAAAGGAGCACATGTCACTGCCATCAAGGATGTCCTTATTCCTGATTGCTTCCAGCCCGCCAATTAACAGTGTGCCGAACAGCACCCCGGAAGATCCACCCATACTTTTTACCAGGCAGAGTCCACAGGCATGGAATAGGTCATAGGGGGTAGAATAATCCGTCTTTTCCAGCTGCCGCCGGATAGCGGTAAAACCGGTTTTCATGCCAATACCATGGTCACCGTCTCCAATGACCTTGTCAATGCGCGTCAGTTCCGGTTCAGCGTCGATAATCGCGTCAGCCGCTACCAGCATAGCTGCCTTCAAAGCAGCAGTATCGGCTCTGTTCATGAGTATTTCACTCCTTCCTGTTACAGCAGAAATCCATCGCCGCAGAGCGTACCTTCAAGATAAGGAGCGATCTCCTGATCCGCACAAAGCAGCGTCACAGTATAGCCATAGCAGTCCATGACCTGCATATAACCGCCGACGCGCATCTGAGCGTTTTGCACGCGACTGTCAAGCGCTGTTTTCAGGCATCCCGCCATCACGAAACTGTCAGAATAACTGGTCATGCGCATACGATTAACCAGCATGTACACGCGTTCATCGGGCTGCGGCTTCACATCGTCGCAAAGCATCTGAATCGTTTCTTCGGCGGTGCCTGCTACGGTTGCATTTTCCCGGGTCAGGAAACCCGGTTCATCAGAAAAGCCGGCACCGTATGTTACGCAATTCTTTTCCGGTTCTACAGCCACGCACAGTGTTGAGGAGCGGGCAATGGCTTTGCGGGCAAGAGCTGCAATTTCTTTCAAGGGCTTTCCCTGCCGGGCAGCTTCCGCACATAACTTGATCAGATAGGCGATAGCAATACGTCCGCCCCGATTCTCCCGGGGTTCGCCGATCGCCATACCCATATCATCATAGCATGATACCTGCTCAACTTCATATCCTTCCAATTGCAATAGCTCTGCCGCCATGTCGTTGTTCAGGTAGTCACCCATGAAGTTATTATAAAGCAATAATATGCCCTTTTCTTTTCCGATTGCCTTGCCTGTTTCATAAAGAGCGTAGGCACTGGGTGCAGTATATGGAGGACCGACAACTGCCGCATCAGCCATACCTTCTCCCACAAAGCCGGGAATGAACGGGCCGTTGGAGCCGCCTCCGCTGATGATCACGGCAACGCGATCCGGCGTGGGCGTGCGCTTTAGCAACACCGCGCTGGGCTCCTGGCCATCAAGTGTGCGCCATCTGTCTGGGAATGATTGTGCCATAGCTTCGAACCAGCGAGGGCAATAATTCTCCCGAGTCTCGGCAAACCAATGCATGTGCTTACCTCACACCTTTATATTCACTGTTTCGGTCAGACCTTCTTTTTCTTCTGGGCCATATCCAGGATAACGGCGAAGAGGATGATAGCACCGATAACAACCTTCTGCCAGTAGGAGTTGATATGCATCAGGTTCATGCCGTTGTTGATAACGGCAATGACTGCCACGCCAAACATCGCACGTCCGACAGATCCGCTGCCGCCTGTGAGGGAAGTTCCTCCCAGAACTGTTGCTGCAATGGCGTACATTTCATAACCATCGCATGCTGCCGGCTGTCCGGAGCACAGCTTGGAAGCATTGAGAACGCCAGCCAGTGCAGCCATGACGGAGCAGATCACGTGGCCGAGGAATACCGTGTTCTTGGTGTTAACACCTGCCAGGTGTGCTACCTGCGGGTTGGAGCCGGTGGCATATACATGACGGCCGAATACCGTTTTGCTCAGCAGGATATGTACAATAGCAACCGCGATGACGACAAAGATCGTGATATTTGGGATCCAGCCATTGGGGTTGCCTTCAGTTGCCAGCCAGCGGCCGGCGCCAACGAAGCTGTAGGGCTTAGGAATGCCGGAAACTGCAGTACCGCCGGAGAAAATGAAGCACAGGCCACGTCCGATCGTCTGCATCGCCAGAGTTGCAATCATCGGTACGACGCTCATCCGGCTGATCATAAAGCCGTTGAATGAGCCGCAGATCAGGCCCACCAGTATTGCGGGCAGGATCAGCACCGGAATAGAACTCCATGCGGTGAGACCGGGAAACTTAGTGGCGATCAGTGTGCTGATAACACCCGCCAGTGCTGCCACCGAACCAACGGAAATATCAATGCCGCCCAGGATGATGACGTAAGTCAAACCGGCGGACAGCATGGCGTTGATTGCCATCTGAGTGGTCAGGTTGACCAGATTGTTTGCAGAGAAGAACTTGCCGCCGGTTCCCAATCCGAAGCCCAGGATCAGGCAGATCAGGATTACGACTACCATATTCTTCACAAAGAATTCTTTGACGCTAAAGCCCTTGGCCAACGTTTTGTTTTCAGTCATCGTTTATACCTCTCTATAATGATTCACAAAGTGGTCCATCATTCCGTCTGGCTCGCAAGAACCATGATCTTTTGTTCCGTAGCCTCTTCACGGCTCAGTTCGCCGGTCACACGGCCTTCGCACATTACAATAATGCGGTCACTGACGCCAAGGACTTCCGGCAGTTCCGAGGACACCATCACAATGGTACCTCCCTGATCGACGAAATCGTTCATCAGGGTGTAGAATTCGGATTTAGCGTTTACGTCGATACCACGGGTAGGTTCGTCCAGAATCAGAATCTCAGACTGGGCGATCAGCCACTTGGCAAGGACGACCTTCTGCTGGTTACCACCGGACAGATTACCGATGATGGTTTCAACGCTTGGTGTTTTTACTCGAAGCTTTCCAACGTATTCCCGGCTCACACTGTCGATCCACTTCTGATCGGCAAAGCCTAGGCTCTTCATGTGATATATCAGGCTGGGCAACACTTCGTTATCTTTGATCATGGCCTTTAACATCAGGCCTGTGGTACGGCGATCTTCTGTCACCATGCCGATTTTATTGGCAATGGCATCTTTGGGGCTCTTAAAGTGAACTTCTTTTCCACGTACGAATACCTTGCCGCTGTCAGCATGACGTGCGCCGAAAATCGTTTCCATTGTCTCGGTGCGACCTGCACCGACCAGACCTGCAATCCCCAGAATTTCACCTTTATAAGCAGTGAAGGAAACGTTCTTGAACTCACGACCGTGGGAAAGACCTTCCACACGCAGCGTCTCCTCGCCGCGAGTGTGCTCTGTGTGTACGAAGTAATCATCGATCTCGCGGCCCACCATGCTGGCCACCAGTTCGTGCTCGGTGATATCCTTAATCAGATCCGTGCGCACAAAGCAACCGTCGCGAAGAACCGTAGCCCGATCGCAAATTTCAAAGATTTCCTTCATGCGATGGCTGATATAGGCGATGGCAACGCCCTTACTCCTCAAAATGCGGATCTGCTCAAACAGCGCATCAATCTCATGCTCGGAAAGGGAAGAAGTCGGCTCGTCCATGATGACGACTTTTGCGTTTTTGTTAATAACGCGAGCGATTTCCACCATCTGCTGCTGTGCCGCAGTCAGATCCCCGGCCACGTCAGTTGACTTGATGATAGCATCCATCTTCATCTGCCTGAGAAGTTCGTCAGCCCGTGCATTCATGCTGCGATTGTCCAGGAAAATGCCGTTGGTTTGTTCTTCACCCAGGAAGATATTCTCTGCCACGGTAAGGTCCTTGGCAATGCTCAGCTCCTGGTGGATGACTGAGATGCCCTTGTCCATGGCATCTCTGGGGCCTTTGAATTCAATTTGTTTACCATCCAGGAGTATTTCGCCTTCTGTAGCAGTATAGACTCCGGATAGAATTTTAATAAGTGTGGATTTTCCTGCGCCGTTTTCACCCATCAGAGCGTGCACTTCACCGGGATAAAAATCCACAGATACGTCTGTCAGGGCTTTTACACCCGGAAAGACCTTCGTAATATGAACTGCCTGCAAATATGGCTGCAATCTCTTCATCCCTTTCCTTTAGCTTTGGGAGTGTATGTCCCGATATGAAGATTAAAAGGCATCCGGCGCAGCGTTTGCCATGCCGGATGCCTCTTGGCAATAATTTGGTTGCCGAAATCCGACGTGTTTCGTCCGAATTATTCGGGCTTTACAGCGTTGGAAGCATCTACCAGGTAAGGAGCAATCAGAATGACCGGTTCATCTACAGTGCCTTCGGTGAGATACTTGACCATCTCTTCGGCAATTTTATAACCGATCTGATACGGGTCCTGAGCGACGTCGCCGACCCAAATCTGGCCGTCAACTTCGTCAAGAATAGCTTCATGTGCTTCGGGGTTGGCGTCAAAGCCGATCATCTTGGTGGAAGCACCCTGGCCTTTGATGGCAGCGAGTGCACCGATGCAGGCGGGGTCACCAACGGTGAAGATAACAGCCATGTCAGGATAGGAAGTCAGTGCATCTTCCATCAGCTGCTGAGCAGTGCTGGCATCACCCTTGTAGTTGCCGATATTGACGATGTTCAGTTTGTACTCATCTTTCTTGGCATTCATGACTTCCATCCAGCCGTTTTCACGGTCAATGCAGCTCTGGGGCTCCGGATAGCCAATGATACCAACAGTTGCGCCTTCCTTCAGGCCCAGCTTGTCGAGCCATGCAATAGTGGCTTCGCCGCCGACTACGCCGCCCTGATAGTTGTCAGTACCGACGAAGCACTTGATAACATCGGTCTCGCCGGAGGTGCAGTCAAATGTGAACATCGGCACACCCTGAGCGTCTGCCTGTTCAATAGCAATGGTGCAGGCAGCAGGCTCGTTGCAGGCCAGAGAAATAGCATCCAGGCCTTCAACGACCATGCCTTCAATACGCTCGGTAGCGATAGCGCCCTGCAGGTCACTTTCGTCTACGATAGCCTTGAAGCCCAGGTCGGCAGCTGCGGCATTGATGCCCTCTTCAATCTTCAGATAAAATGCGTGCTCACGGGAACCGAGGATGAAGCCGAGCTTCAGATCTTTGACGTCTTTCGCTTCGGCGATGCTGGCAGTCATCGCGAAAACAAGTGCGACGACCAGGACAACGGAAAGAATTTTCTTCATGGACATGACCTCTCTTTAAAAAATTTATTTTTACGGTCGGCTGTACCGAACCGTGAAAACCGGAAATAGGCTCGGAATTTTTGATAATTTCTAAAAAAAATATAGCATACAAATCTGGCGATGTCAACAATTTTTCCCCTATGGACATTGCGTTTTCCCTGTGCTAAAATAACAATATATACAAATCATATAGTACAAATATATTTGCTCACTTTAGTACAATATACAGGAGGTATAACGTGGCTTTTTCCAAAATTGCGACCGGGCTGCAACATATCGGCATCCCGACAAATGATCTGAATCAGACAATTGATTTCTATCAATCTCTGGGGTTTGAACTGGCTCATCGCACCGCCAACGGTGACGAGCAGGTAGCGTTCCTGAAGCTTGGCGATCTGATGATTGAAACTTACCAGAATTTCAAAGCTGCCCAAATCAACGGTGCGGTCGATCACATTGCCATCAATGTTACAGATGTGGAGGAAGCCCGGCGTATTGCTGACAGCATGGGCTTGGAAGTTATCGAGGAGGGACAGCTTCCCTTCTGGGAAAACGGCGTCAAGTACTTCACGATTCTCGGTCCAAACCGCGAAAAGCTGGAATTCAACCAGTACCTGTAATCAACAGAATACTCCAAAACAGACCAAGCGCCATGAGCCGGTTTCGGACCATGGCGCTCGAACGTTCTATAGATTACGTTGAAATTAATCTTTAGCAGGGGGATATTCGTTGCAGAGCAGGCGATACGGCGGCTCGTCTTCTTCGATAGTCGGGAAGCGACCCTGCACCTCTTCAAAACGGTTATCCGTATTATCGTCATTGCACATGGATACCTCTCCGATGACAGCATAGCCGGTACCGGGTTGAATGACGAACTCGTGGTAATAGTAAGGATACAGGCTCAGACTCTGACCAGGCTTCAGGACAATGTCAGAGCCACAGGGTACAGTGTATTCGCGGCCGTCGGAGAAAATCTTCACAGGCGTCTCACGGTCTACTTCTTCATTTTTGTCAGCATTCCACAGACGGAATACCACATTGCCGCCGCCTCTGTTAATGATATCTTCCATCTTGTTCCAGTGGAAGTGGTTAGGTGAAATCTGGCCTTCTTTCAGCATCATGATCTTCTCAGCATAGGTCTTGGTATACTTGGGGTTATGCACGTTGCCGTTGCGCAGCGTGATCAGGTAGAGGCCTTTGGTATCAAAGTGGCCTTCGCCGTAATCCGTAATGTCCCAGCCGAGAGCGTTATCGCGGATTTCGTCGTATTCATGCCCCTTTTCCTGCCACTCCTCAGGCGTAAAGCTGAGAAACGGCGGAAGCTCAAAACGATGCTCCTTCAGTCTGGTTTCAAACTCTTTGATGCACTTGTTGATCTCTGAACGTTTCATATGGCACAACCTTTCATGATAATTATAGTGAATCAGTCTTTGAACTGATTCTCAAACGCTGCCAGAGCAGCGTTGATTTCTTCTTTGCCGTCCAGGATGGTGAACGTCAGCACGTTGGTTTCCTTCGCAAACGGAGCCAGATGATGCACACTGTCTCGTTCCTCGTGCCAGGGACGCCCGTACACGCTGGAGTTGGCAGGCTCCAGGCCGATCACATAGTCTCCGGAAGCGGTGGACTTCCACTCCATAAACTGGGGCAGGTTTCTGACATTCCAGGCGATTTTAAGCCCAAGCCCCAGCTTTTCATTCACTGCTATGGCACAAGTGTCTCCATCGGAACCCGTCTTGAGATCGTGAATAAACACATATTCCGGCTCATTATCTTTAGGCGGATCCATCCGGTCGTACTCACCCTCATGGCCTTCAGCTTCGGCATCCCGAGGAGTGACCTTTTTTGTGGGGATATAAAGCCGCAGATTTTCATCCAGGAGAGGCCAGCCAAGGTTGATGTGATAGAGCAGCATCAGCGGTTCATCCCGATAGCTCTGGTTCTCAAAGGTGTCAGTCAGAGTGATGACCTTTTCACCGTAAACCGTGTCGATGCTGCGGCGCAGCACCATGTTCTCACCGAACAAGGCGGCTTCCCGCATCTCCGCGTGAGCAATCAGGTGATAGTCGTCCCCATCCCAATACGCATCGGCACCTAAGTGTTCACCGGGTGTCGTGCGCATGCGGCCGTGCATGGGGTAATCCACACCGTCAATATTACAGGGTGCACAGATGCTCTCTACTCCGCATGTGAAGAACATACCACCCATGATGCCGCGGATCGCTTCGGCTCCGGCAGTGTCATAAGCATTCCTGCCTTGCAGACCCGGTTTCGACAGAAAGCTGAAATTAACCCCCTTGTAACTCAGCTCACACATATCCAGACATTTGTCTGCCATCAGCTTGTAAGTCAGCGGGCCGTTTTTCACTTCGTAAGCCTTCAACCCGGTGCTCCGCCCCTCAGCGAACGTTACAGGGCGAATGTAGGCTGCCTGCTGCATGGAGCCCATATATTTCATCTGGTCAGATTGCTTGCTCATCTCTTTCCTTCCTTACTCAAGATTTGCGTGATATTGCCACAGCCCTTTCATGTCCAGGTTTTCCTCTTCGATGATCATTTTCGCCAGCACATCCCCGAGGAGCAGAACGCTTTGTTCAAACAGGCTGGTCATCGGCTGGCAGGAGTCAATTTCGTCCTCCAGATACAGTTTGGTGCGGACAGGAATGCGCACCATAAAATCGGCAATCTCTTTCATTTCACTGTTGGGATTTGAGCCGATATGAACGATAGTGCAGTCTACAGCAGCGCGTGCTTTCTTGGCGATACCCAGCGGGAACAGGGATCCTCCTGAACCGGAGCCGACAATCAGCAGATCATCTTTCTTGATAGCAGGTTCAGTGATTTCGCCTACATAGTGGGCCTTGATGCCCAGATGCGCCAGTCGCTTGCACATGCATTGCAGTGCCAGCATCACACGGCCTACTCCCACGAAAAAAACCTGGTCAGCCTTCAGAATCTCATTCTTCAGCCGTTCCAACTGGCTGGGATCGATACTCTTCAGGGTACGCTCCAGCTCGGTGGTCACATCCGTACAAACTTTTGAATATTCTTCAGCGAAAGACATGCTGTGTTCCTCCAATTATTTCAGTATCTGCTCCCGCAGCTCGTTCATCTGTGCAAAGCTGCCGGGCAGGTCGTCTCGCTTGAGACATGTGCTTCCTGTAACGAAGATATCTGCCGCGTCACTACCCCAGTCTTCAATATTCTTTGGGGAGATGCGGCCGTCCAGCTCAATCTTCGTGTCTAACCCGCGGCGGTCGATCATTTCCCGCAGCTCGTGGATCTTTCGGTCGGCATAAGGCACCTGTTTTTCACCTTTCACAAAGGCGTAGCCGGGGTTGATCAGCATCAGCAGCACGGTGTCACACTTTTCAAGAACGTACTCCAGTGCAGAAAGCGGTGTCGCAGGCTTCAGTGCTACGCCGGCACGCACCCCCTTTGCATGGATGCGGTTCAGCATGCCGTCGATGTGTGGTTGTGTTTCCGCATGGAACACGATCTGCTGCACACCGATATCCAGCAATTCGTCCACAAAATAATCCTGGGCGGTAACCATCACGTGGCAATCAAAGAGAAGGTCCGTTTTTGCCCGCAGCTGTCGAACAGTGTCCAAACCCAGTGGCATACTTGGGCTGAAATGACCGTCCAGTATGTCTACATGCAGCATCTTTATGCCACATTGCTCAAGGATCTTTACCTGGCTTTCCAGATTGCACATATCCAGGCAAATCAGCGAAGGAGAAAGAATGCACTTTTCATTCCAGACAGACATAACTCAATTCATCCCTTTCATGTAAGCTTCAATCTGATCGCGTGTGGGAATGGAAGCAATTGCACCCTTCTGCTGCACGCAGATACAGCCGGAGATGTTGCCGTAATCCATCGCCTGTCGGATGATATCCTCTGTCAGGTCTGAAGCCCTGTCTACCACCAACAAGCGCAGCTTTGCCAGGAAAGCACCCCAAAAAGCATCGCCCGCTCCGGTAGCGTCCACAGCCTTGGCCTTACGGCCCGGAATGTCGAAGCAGGATCCTTTGAAATAGGCACGTGCTCCCTTGGAACCCAAAGTCTCTACCACCAGCGTGATGTCATTTTCAAGCATTAAGGATGGAATTGCGGCTTCACCGCCCATCATGTCGACCTCTTCCTCAGAGATCTTCAGCAGATCCACATATTTCAGGATCTCTTTCACAGCCTGCGTGCAGGCGGCTATATCGTCATTCCACATCAGGTTCCGATAGTTTACATCGAAGCTCACCAGCTTTCCGTATTCATGACCCAGACGCAGCGCCCTAACCGTTGCCGCGGCTTCCGGCTGGGCAGACAGCGAACAGGAACCGGCGTGGATAATAGCGGAATCAGCAATATCGTTTTCCTTCACATCCGCCTCGCTGAGCATCATATCTGCACCGGGCTTGCGGGCAAAAGTAAAGCGACGCTCACCGTTTTCTGCCAATGTAACGAAAGCCATTGTAGTAATGGCTTCCCGACACAGATCGGGGCAGACAGCCTCTACATCATATTCGGCAAGGGTATCCATCAAAAAGCGGCCGAAATCATCCTCACCCACTTTGCAGCACATGGCCGAGCGCAAACCAATTTTTGTAACAGCAATAGCCACGTTGGCCGGGGCACCGCCTGCTTTGCGGATGTAGCTTGCCGGCTCGCTGCCGGGAATGAAGTCAATTACCATTTCACCAATGCTGTATAAATCTCGCATAATCGTTAACATCCTTCTGAAAGTAATAATAAACGAAAGTATTGCTTAATTTGAATTATACACGTTCCGGAATGTCGTGTCAATTTTGTTGTTGCTGTTTTGTACATGACTTTTCAATCAAAATTCTCAGAAAAAAGAAACCGGGAGGTGTCGTGTTTTACGACATCACTCGGTTTCAAACATGTTGAGAGAATTATTATCTGGCTGCGGTATATTTGTGCAGGGTGACACGCACGGCGCCCTTCCCGGCAGTCAATTCTTTGAAGTAGGCACAGACTTTTTCGGCAAGCCCTGCCTCAAACAGATTCACCCCGAAAATTTTAGCATTGGAGAGGAGCGGGCGAAGAGCTTCGGCATCCGGTGCTTCACCCAGACGGTAGGAAGCCACATAGGGCTGAACATCGGTAAGCAGAGGATCGGGGCTCGGTTCAAAGGAATTGCCCTCATCATCAACTGCCATCAGGTAGCGCAGCCAGCCGGCGAAGACCAGCGGAATGAGCTTCAGGTTGTTTACATCCAGCTCGTCAGAGGCAAGATAGGCTTTGATGGTCTCACCGAAACGGATGGGCAGCTTCTGGGAGGTGTCGGATGCGATACGCTGCGGGGTATCCGGCATGAAGGGATTGGGAATGCGTACATTCAGAACTGTGTCAATAAAGTTCTTCGGCTGAATTATACCGGGATCGGTAACGACAGGAAGCCCTTCTTTATAACCGATGGTATTGACCAGGTTCCGCAGGTCATCATCCTGCATCTCCTGCCAGATATGGCGATATCCCAGCAGGCAGCCGTAGACAGCAAGTGCTGTGTGCAGCGGATTGAGGCAGGTGCAGACCTTCATGCGCTCTACTTTGTCAACGGTCGCACGATCGGTGAAATAGATGCCGGCTTTTTCCAGCGGCGGACGGCCATTGGGGAAGTTATCTTCAATGACCAGGTATTCACTCTCTTCGGCGTTGACAAACGGGGTCCCGGTCGGGAGACTGTCTTCCTCCAGCATAGCGGCGACAGAGGCATCCGGCCCCGGAGTGATCTTGTCAATCATGGACCATGGGAAAGAGACACTTTCTTCCAGCCAGGTGTTAAAACCCTTTCCGCCCCATGCTTTTGCAAAGGTTGTAATGGCAGCTTTGAGCTTGTCACCGTTGTGAGAGCAGTTGTCCATACTGACCATAGCGATGGGCTGACGATTCTTCAGGTAACGGGCACAGAGAAGTGCGGTGAGTTTACCCATATAGCTTTTCGCGTCCTCGGGCTTGGCGGCGAGATCTGCTGCGACATCAGGCAGATATTCACCCTTTCCGTCCACAAGACTGTAGCCCTTTTCAGTAATGGTGAAGCTCACCATCTGCAGGGAGGGATTCTCGAAAATCTCTTTCAGGCGTTCTTCACTGCCGTAGAGGTAGACCTTCTCAGCAATGGAGCCTACGACAGCTTTCTCCACTTTGCCGTCAGAGCGAAGCGTCACCTTGACGGTGAGATTGTCGTTTGCTTCCGGCTTTTTCTCTCGACGTTCTGCAGCAATAATACCGGTTTTGATTATTCCGGCATCCAGAAGCCGTTGACAGGCATCCGCCTGAAAGGCTTTGAAGATGTTGCCTGCCCCGAAGTGCAGCCAGGTCGGATTTGCACAGGTTTCTGCGATCATAGCTTCGCGATCAAATGCGGGAAGACGGTATCCCTTCTCTTCCCATATGGATTTGTTCTGAAGACCTTCATTGGTAAGAATCATTTTTGAGCATCCTCCTTATCCATTAAATCCCAGACGCCCAGCATATACATAATGCCGAGGGCGCGGTCATAAAGCCCGTAACCGGGGCGGCAGTTTTGTGGACCTTCTCCCCAGATGTGCCTTCCGTGATCCGGGCGGATATATCCCTGAAAACCGCAGTCATGATATGCGCGAAGAATGTCGATGATACCTGTATCACCGTCACAATCCCGATGGGAAACTTCAGAGAAGTTGCCATTGTCGTAATGCTTTACGTTGCGAATATGCGCAAAAGCAATGCGGTCGCAATGCTTGCGGACGATATCCGCGACATTGTTTTCCGGATTTGAGTTCAGACTGCCGGAGCAAAGCGTGAGGCAGTTGTATGGGTCATCTACCATGTGCAGAAAATGATCCACAGCTTCTTCACTGACCATTAGACGGGGCAAACCAAAGATATCCCAAGGAGGATCATCCGTGTGGATGGCCATTTTAACATCGCACTCGTGACAGACAGGCATCAGCCTTTCAAGGAAATACTTCAGGTTTTCCCACAGCTTTTCCTTTGTGACATCCTTATAAGCCCGGAACAGCTCCTCAAGATGTGCGATGCGCTCCGGCTCCCATCCGGGAAATGTCATACCACTTTCTTCCTGTTTTTTCAGAAAGTAATCTGCCATTTGTCTCGGATCATCCACAATCTTGTCTGCTTCATAGAAGAGGGCTGTGGAACCGTCCGGCAGAGGGTGAAAGAGATCTGTACGCATCCAGTCAAGAACGGGCATGAAATTATAGCAGATCACTTTAACTCCGAAGGGTGCGAGATTGCGGATCGTTTGAATATAATTGTCAATATACTTGTCTCGGGTCGGCAGGCCGATTTTGATATCGTCGTGAATGTTGACAGATTCTACCACATCCATGTTGAAGCCATAAGGTTCCAGCTGCTTCTGCACCTCGGCGATTTCTTCCTGCTGCCACACTTCACCGGGCATTTTATGGTGCAGCCCCCAGACAATTGTGCTGACGCCGGGTATTTGCCTGATGTAAGAAAGCGGGACTTTGTCATTTCCTTCGCCGTACCAGCGAAAACCCATCTGCATTGGCATGGGGACCTCCTTAAAATTTTTCACGGTTGATCCAAAGACCAAGCGCGGGATTTGGAATAAAGTAAATCTCTTCTCCGTCCGGGAGAGTGTTGTATCCGTAAGTAAGCTCAAACGGGTTGTACCGGGCTGCTGCCTTTTCATAGGATTCCGGAATAAATCCGACGGAAGCAATTTCTTCCTGAGAGATATTTTTTACCGCATAAGTGATGCTGAAACGGCCATCGGACGAACCGTGGATCAAATGAGCGGCAGCACCCATGTTTTCACGCAGATCGGTGTTTTCTGCCTTTTTGAACTCTTCCAGCGTGTGGATCCTCCCGCGGTAACCGTATTTTCGAATTAAAGCATCGACCTGGTCATCTTCCCCGAAGCGTTCCACGCCGGGTGCGAGGATAATCAGTTCACCGCCGTCTGCCATTGCCATACGGGTTCGGTAGACCGCTTTGTTGCCGAGCCAGGTGCTCTTGAACTCCGATGGATCGAGATAGACCACACATTTTTTGATGCCGTGCTTTACAAAATCGATGTTCTTTTCCTGCGCAAGCTTCACTGCCTGTGTGAGGCATTCACGCCCTTCTCCGATGAACAGCCCGTGGGTCTGAATATTCCCTCCCGGGGCGGTTGTGACAGTCAGGGCGAAAAGAATCGGACGATGATACAGGAAGTGCTCCATTCCGTAATCAAAGATCTTCCGGACGGGAGTATAGTCCTTGCCCATCATGCGCTCCATCCCGTAGACAGCGCCGACCATGTGGGATTTGTTGATCATATCGCTCCCGCCGACGCCGACGAAGAGGTTTTTTGCATGGTTGGACATGCCGATCACTTCATGCGGAACAACCTGACCGGGAGAAAGGATCAGATCATAGCTCTCATCCATAACACGGCGGTTGATTTCCACACTCACCGGATCCGTCCAGAGCCCTTCCGTGATGGAAGCAATATAATCACCCGGAACTTCCCCAAGCTTTACTACATCATGCCGCCAGTCATGCACGAGAAACTTTTCTGCCGGGATATCTCCGTACATTACCTGAATCTGGCTTTCGGTCATCGGAGCGTGTGTGCCGAGAGCGGGCATAATGTCAACCTCTATACCCTTTTCGGTCAATTCATGATAGCAGATGTTGGTAATAAGGCCTGCGTTGGAATGGAACCGCGTAAAATCTGGTGGAAGAATCAATACTTTTTTCAGTGTTCTGCCTTCCAGTGCCTCCAGAAGAGCTAGCCGGATTTCTTCCCGGGTAAGACCGGTTTCCCGGTCAGACACTCTGAAAATATCCATCTTCTGCTCCTTACACAGTATAGCTGGAGGAAGCGGTATTTCCTCCGTGCCCTGTCCAGTTGGTATGGAACATCTGGCCGCGCGGAGCATCAACACGCTCATAGGTGTGGGCTCCGAAATAGTCCCGCTGTGCCTGCAGGAGGTTTGCGGGAAGGGATGCACAGGTGTATCCGTCAAAGTAGCTCAGAGCGGAAGAAAATGCCGGTATCGGGATCCCTGCCTTTACTGCATAAGCTACCACTTCACGCCAGGCCGGGATCAGATCCTGCATCACGGAAGCGAAATAGGAGTCGTTCAGGAGGTTATCCAAGGAAGGATCCTTGTCGAATGCTTCTTTGATCTTTCCGAGGAAGACACTGCGGATGATGCAGCCGCCGCGCCACATAAGAGCAATCCCGCCGTAATTGAGGTTCCAGCCGTAGGTGTTTGCAGCTGCCCGCATGAGAGCATAGCCCTGTGCATACGAAATGATCTTACTGGCATAAAGTGCTTTCCGAATGCATTCGACAAATTCCTTTTTGTCTCCTTCAAATGGGGGAACAGAACGGTTGTAAAGGGCAGCGGACTTGACTCTCTCGTCCTTCTGAGCTGAGAGACAGCGTGCGAAAACAGCTTCGCTGATCAGCGTAAGGGGAATACCTTCGTCCAGTGCGGAAATGCTTGTCCATTTGCCTGTGCCCTTCTGGCCTGCACGGTCAAGAATCCGATCAACGGTGAAAGAGCCGTCTTCCTCTTTATGGCTGAGGATATCTGCAGTAATCTCAACAAGATAGCTGTCCAGCTCTGTTTTATTCCATGCAGAGAAGACTTCGTGCATCTCATCGCAGGTAAGGCCGAGCCCGTCACGCATCAGCTGGTAAGCTTCGCAGATCAGCTGCATGTCGCCATACTCAATGCCGTTATGGACCATCTTCACAAAATGCCCTGCACCGTTTTCACCGACCCAGTCACAGCAGGGGGAACCGTCTTCTACCTTGGCACAGATGCTCTGGAAGATCGGTTTGACATACGGCCATGCTGCGGGGGAACCACCGGGCATCAGGGAGGGGCCTTTCAGGGCGCCTTCTTCTCCACCGGAGACACCTGTTCCGATATAGAGAAGGCCCTTGCTTTCCACATAGGCAGTGCGGCGTGCCGTGTCAGGGAAATGGCTGTTGCCGCCGTCAATCAGGATATCGCCCTCTTCGAGGCAGGGGATAAGGGACTCAATTAGGTCATCTACGGCTTTGCCGGCTTTGACCATCATGAAGATCCTGCGGGGCTTTTCCAAAGAAGCTGCGAGCTCTTCCAGAGAGTGAGCACCGATGAAATTTTTGCCTGCACCTCTTCCGTTGACGAAAGCATCCACTTTTTCCGTGGTCCGGTTGTAAACTGCAACTGTGAATCCCTTGGATTCCATGTTCATGGCAAGATTCTCGCCCATTACGGCGAGGCCGATCATTCCAATGTCTGCTTTTTTCATGGATGGTTCCTCCCTAATTATCTCTGCACTCTCGCATTGCCTGCGTAAATGTCCCAAAGCTGCTTTTCATCTGCGGGTTCCGCATAGTCATTCAAGCTGCATGCCGCGAGCACACCGGATGCCCAGCCGAGCTGGATCCACTTGGAAGCCTCATATCCTTTCAGAATGGCATACAGGATGCCGCCGGAAAATCCGTCGCCGCCGCCGATGCGGTCCATCACGGGGATGGGTCGCGGTTCCTCTACGAACCACTGACCGTCTGCCCAGAGAATTCCACCCCAGAGATGCTCATTCGCGGAGAGTACCTGACGGAGAGAGGTTGCATAGGCGATTGCATTCGGATATGCTTCCCGCACCTGATTGATCATCCCTTTGAAGCTCTCAATTTTGGAAGCGAGATCCTTTCCGCCTGCTTCCGGCCCCTTGAACCCGAGACAGAGCTGGAAGTCCTCCTCGTTGCCGATCAGTACGTCTGCCACGGAAGCGATCTTTTTAAAGGCAGAGCTGAGCTCTTCTTCACGGCCTTTCCAGAAGGTAGCACGGTAATTCAGGTCGAAGCTGACGAGTGTCCCGTTTTTCTTTGCTGCTTCTGCCAGACGAAGACAGGTCTGCGTGGTCTGCTCGCTCATTGCAGCGATCAGACCGGAAAGATGGAGAACGGCCACGCCTTCTTCACCAAAGATGCGGTCCAGGTCAAAATCGTCCGGAGAGATTGTCCGGCCGATTTCTCCTGCACGGTCGTTCCATACGCGCGGCGCACGCATGCCGAAACCGGAGTCGGCAATGTTGAACTGATGCCGATAGCCCCAGGGGCCGCCTTGCGGAACATCCGGGCCTTCAAAGCTGATATTGCGTGCACGGAGCTTTGCCTTGATAAAAGCGGCAATCGGGCTGCCTTCCACAAATTTCGTCATAACAAGGCAGGGCATACCGAGAGAAGAAGCAACATTCAGCACATTGCTTTCGGCACTGGTTGCCTGGAGATAAAAATAGTCGCTGTTGTGGACTGCCATCCGGTCTTCCGGTGTAATGCGCACACCCATGCTGGTGACGCATGCTTCGGCATACTTGTAGTTTTCTCTGATTTTTACATTCATGATAATCCCTCCGTTATTTCTTTTAACTATCCACTCGGATCTAACTGAATTCTAAAACTATTGTATCAAAAAAAGAAGGAAAAAAATATTGCGTTAATTGTTGCAAGCATTACCAAACTTGCGGTATACTGTGGTTGTAGAAAAGGGGATGAGTCGGAATGAAAAAAATCCGGTCGGATTTCAACAGCCGCCAGTATATGCTTGCGGAAGATTTTGAGCTTTATTACTACAGCGATCTGAATCTGCAGCATGTCGGAAACCACAGCCATGCCTATTATGAGGTCTATCTGTTTTCAGCAGGCAGTGTTGATATGGTGATTGACAATGTGAAGCATTCGCTGCATCCGGGAGACATGATTATTGTACCTCCGCAAACACTGCACAGGGCGGTGATCCGGAAAGGGGAAGTCCCCTACCAGCGCTTCGTATTCTGGCTCAGTGTTGCTTATTGTGCCCGATTGAAACGGGAATCTCCGGATTATCTGTATCTGTTTTCCCGTGCCGAGAAAGAAAAAGAGTATATTTACCACCTGAATCTGCTGGAATTTAACAGCACCAGAAGCAAACTCTTTTCTTTGCTGGAGGAGATTCATACGGACCGATTCGGGAGAGATACCCAGATAGACCTCAGTGTACGTGACCTGATCCTGATGCTCAACCGCACCATCTATCAAAAGAAGTATCCTGCTACAAAGAAAGAAAAACTGTCCAGCTACCAGACTATTACGGATTATATCACCAATCATCTGGAGGAAGATCTGAGCCTGGACGCCCTGAGCAGGGAGCTTTATCTGAACAAGTATTATATCGGGCACCTGATTCAGGAAAATACGGGGGTTTCTCTGCATCAGTATATCACAAAGAAAAGACTTGCCGCCTGCTGCGATGCCATGCAGGGAGGGCAGAGTATCGGTGCCTGCTGTGCAAAATACGGCTTTCTGAACTATTCAAGTTTCTACAGGGCATTCCGCAAAGAATATGCTATGTCCCCATCCGAATTCCTGCAGAAACAGGGGTAAAAGAAATCCTGAGATGCCTGTAACAATAAAACAGAACTGATAAAGGCGGTGAGGTCGCTAAACCCCACCGCCTATAAAAAAGCAGTATGAATGAAAATCTTCAGAAGATCACAGTAATCTTCATATATTCCTCAGGATATTTTTCGAGATCGCGAACAGCCTGCGGTGCATCATCGATGGAGACGGTTTTTGTGACGAGTTTGCTTACATCGATTTTTTTGTGGTAAATCAGGTCAACTGCCTCTTCGAATTCTCCGGCGCTGTTTCTGGAACCGAATAAATCAAGTTCTTTCTTAGTGAACAGGTCTGTGGGCAGGGAAGTCTCTGAATGTGGCCAACCGGTATAAGCGATACGCCCGGCGTGACAGACGACATCCAGTGTCGAGCGAACAGCTGCATTGGCGCCGGATGCTTCCAGAGCACATTCACAGAGCATGCCGTTTGTGTATTCCCGGATTTTCTCCATCAGATCGTCGGTTTTCAGATTAATCAGATACTTTACTCCGGATTGGGCAGCTAAGCTGAGCCGCCCTTCTACGAGATCAATCAGGATCGGGTCCGCCCCGTATGCAATTGCAGCCATGGCAGCTAACAGGCCAATGGGGCCGGCTCCGAAGATGGCAACGTGTTCGCCTGCTTTCAGGCGTAGCCTGTGGATGCAATGCAGAGAGATGGTGAGAGGTTCCGCCAGAGCGGCATCTTCCCATGCCATATCGTCAGGGATTTTGACAAGAAGATTTGCCGGATGTGCAAACCGTTCTGACATTGCACCCTCTGTCTGCACACCGAGAACTTTCAGGTCATCGCAGCAGTTAGTCCTGCCGATAGAACAGGGATAGCACTTGCCGCAGTAAACATATGGATCGACTACAACATGATCTCCCGGCTTCAACCCCTTCTTATTATCTTCCGGAATCGAGAGGATCTCACCTGAGAGTTCATGGCCGATCACCCGGGGATAGGAGACCAGGTTGTTTACGCCGCGGAAAGCCCCGATGTCACTGCCGCAGATACCTGCAGCGTGGACTTTGATTAAAGCCTGTCCTTCTTTCGGGGTAGGTTCCGGAATGTCCTTGATGGCAATACTCCAGGGTTCTGCCATGTAAACAGCTTTCATTTTATGTGTCTCCTTTCCTTTATAACGCCAGGATCGTTTCCCACACGCGTTCATCCACAGGGATACCTTTTTCCAGATTCTCCTCCCGAACGCGGTTGCTGCGTTCATTCGGAATACGCGGAGACGATTTTTCAGAGACAGGGATACTGCTCTTAACGTCCTCGATGATGGCATTCAGCAGGGCTTCTCTGCGGTCGGTTGACCGGTCGGCATCGATTGCAATAAAGATCTGGGAGAGGGCGTATTCGTCACTGCCCAGTTTACCGACTTCACAGACCGAGTTACCATCGGACAGAATAGTGACGATCATATCCAACAGAATCGACATGCCGGAGCCCTTCCAGTAACCCATCGGGATCAGGCGCCTGCTTTTCTCAATTTCACCGGGATCGTCAGTCAGATTTCCGTTTGTATCATACCCGCCGATAACGGGGAGCTTTTTGCCGGCGAGGCGAGTGGTTTCCAGTTTGCCGTAAGAGAACTGGGACATGGCACCGTCCATCATCAGATGGCCGCCTTCCTTCGGAACGGCGAGAATAAACGGATTGTTGCCGATCCTGCAGTCAACACCGCCCCAGGCAGGCATGTTGGGCATGGTGTTGCTCCAGCAGATACCGATGCACCCTGCATCAGCGGCCTGAAGGCCATACTGTCCTCCGCGCATCCAGTGGTTAGTGTTTTTCAGCACAACACATCCGATACCGTTTTTCTTTGCCAGTTCAATGGCGCGATCCATGCAGATGCGGGCGTTGGTGTTGCCCATGCCGAGGTTACCGTCCCACTTTTCAAAGGCACCGAAGCTCTGCACCAGAGTGGGGCGCTGTTCGGGATGGATATAACCCTTGTCCATGTACGAGATCATCCTCGGGAAGCGGTTGACTCCGTGGGAGTATACGCCATTGACGCTGTTCTCCACCATGATTTCCGCGCATTCCTCAGCAATTGCGTCATCTGTGGCATGATGTGCTTTCAGCTTTTCAAGAAATACCTTTTTCATTTCTTCCGGCTTGATCCGAAGGCTCATGTATAATCAGCTCCTCTGTTAATATAGTAATAAAATACTATACACGAGCACCGGCTTTGTCAAGCACATTCTCAATTGACACAATTTGGGTAATGTGATAGTATGACGTTGTAAAAACAAGGGAACAGAAGCAGGTTTTTTGTGTATATCAACCGGATTCGTCCGGTGAAATATAAAAATCTATTTTGAAAGGAGAATTCTCATGAAGAAGATTCTCGCCCTCGTCCTAGCGCTGGTTCTGGTAGCTTCTCTCGGCGTCTGCGCATTCGCAGATTATCCTGACAAAGCTATCAACCTCATCGTCCCCTACAACCCCGGCGGAACCACTGACCTGACTGCAAGAGCTATTGCAAACGGCATGTCCGAAGTTCTCGGCGTAACCATCAACGTGAATAACGTTGCGGGAGCCGGCGGCTCAGTTGGCTCACTGCAGGTAGAAAACGGCAAAAATGACGGCTACACCATCCTTGCCAACGGCATGCTTGCTTTCACTACCATGCCTGTGAACGGATATACCGAAAAGACCTACAGAGATTGGGACATCTGGCTTGCCACCTATGCTCCGAATGCTATCGTAGTTCCGGCCAACAGCCCGTATCAGACGGTTGTTGATCTCGTGGAAGATATGAAAGCGCGTCCCGGTGAAGTGATGTTCGGTACGGCCGGCATCGGATCCGGCGGTCACTTCGGCGCCGAGACGATGAAGGCTATTGCCGGCGCTGACTATAACCACATCACCTATGCAGGCGGTGGTCCGGCTGTTACGGCAACACTTGCAGGAGAAGTGGAAGTATGCCCGCAGCTTCTTGCTGAGACCAAGGATCTGATCATTGCCGGCGATCTCCGCTGCCTTGCGGTGCTCTCCGAGGATGACATTGAAATCGCAGAAGGCGTTGTCTGCCCGTCCATCATGAAGTACTATCCGGAAGAGGCAGCTGCCTACGTTCCGATGGGCGAAGTAACCGGCATTGCAGTGCCGAAGGGGCTTGATGAAGATATTCTTGCAAAGCTCGATGAGGCGTTTGCCTTTGCCGTAGAGCAGGCCGAAGTTGCAGACTTTTGCAACCTCAAGAGCTTCACGCTTATGCCTATGACAAGAGAAGAGAGCCAGGCCTTCCTTGATACCTTCACCGCCAAAGCATGCTACCTCCTGTGGGATGCGGATGCATGTGCAAATAATCCTGCCGATTTCGGCATTGAGCGCTGATTTTCCGCTGAATTGGTCTGCTGCCCTTGCGGCAGCAGACTTTATTTTTATAAGGATCGTGATGATATGACCAGGAAACTCAAAGATTTTGTCTTCTCGATTATTCTCATCCTTCTGGGGTCCTATGTAATCATAGAAGGGATGAACATCTATCACAAAGCGGCTCAGAAACCGTACAAAGTGACACAGTTTACCGTCTCTCCGGGCTTCCTGCCCGTCCTACTCGGTATTGCGCTGACGTTCACCGCGCTGATTCTCCTGATCAGCAGCTTCAAAGGAGAAAAGTTCGGGGAAGCGCTTGCCAACAGGAAAACAGAATTTATTACATGGACAAAAACAGCATTCAATGCCGATTTACTCAATATGACAATCGGCTGTCTGCTGATGTTTCTTTATACATTTTTCCTGATGCAGCTGCTCCCGTTCTGGGCGGCTTCAATTATATTCCTTGTTGCAATATTTGTGTTTCTCCGAATCGGACCGGTATGGAAATCGGTCCTGTTAGCGGTTCTGGTTGTTGCCCTGATTGTTTTGCTGTTCAAATACGGCTTTGGAGCCGCACTGCCGGAATAAGGAGGAACGATTATGCAATATGTTTTGCAAGCTTTTCAGACTGTTCTTCAGCCATATAATATTATCGTGATCATCCTGGCAACAGGATCCGGCCTGCTGATGGGAATGCTGCCGGGCCTTAGCGCAACCATGGCAATTGCACTGCTCACTGGCCTGACGTACAATTTCCCGACGCAGTCTGCACTGATTGCCCTGATCGGTGTGTATGTAGGAGCAATTTCCGGTGGCTGCCAGAGCGCAATTCTCATTAATATCCCCGGGACGCCGGCGTCGGCAGCTACCGCACTGGACGGCCACCCGATTGCAAAACGCGGGGAAGGCGGGCTGGGTATCTTCCTTGCCACAACGGCCAGTATGTTCGGCACACTGATTTCCGTCATTTTTGTGCTCAGCTTTACCCCTGTGCTGACGAAATTTGCCCTGAAATTTGCCTCTTGGGAATTCTTTATGATTGCCATTTTCGGCATTCTGATCTGCGGGCAGCTGACCTCCAACGGAAACGCACTGAAGGGCTGGATCAGCGGAATTCTCGGCCTGATTGTTTCCATGGTGGGTCTTGACGTGGTTGATACCTTTCCTCGTTTCAGTTACGGCAATGTGAATCTCATGGGCGGGATTCAGCTCATCCCGGTTATGATCGGGTTGTTTGGTTTTCCGGAAATCGTGAAGGCCTTTAAGAGAGGAGATAACAGCGATGCTGCTCCGATGAGCAGCTTTAATATGAAAAAAGGATGGAGACTGGTCAAGAACCACTGGTGGCCTATGGTACGTTCCGGGATTATAGGCGTATGCGTCGGCATTATTCCCGGCGTGGGCGAGGACGTTGGAGGCTGGCTCAGCTACTGGACAAGTAAAAACACCAGCAAGGATCCTGAATCGTTCGGGAAGGGTAATGAACTGGGCGTCATATCCGCAGAAACGGGCAATAACAGCTGCATCGGCGGGGCTATTATCCCGGTGCTTTCTCTTGCCGTTCCGGGGAGTGCACCGGCTGCGGTTCTTCTGGCGGCGTTCTATATGCATGGCTATCGCCCAGGGCCGCTGCTGATGTCTGAAACGCCTGACTTTATCTATCGAGTTGGTATTTATCTTGCTCTCGCAGCCATCGTTATGTGGGCTCTTGCACTGGTTATTTCCAGAGTCTCTGTAAGAATTCTCAGCCTGGATAAACGGATTCTGATGCCGATTATTTATGTGCTGTGCGTGATTGGTTCTTACCTCATCAACTACAATCTTTTTGATGTGAAAGTCATGTTTGTTTTCGGGCTGGTCGGGATCGCGCTGAGTAATTTTGAATTTTCGGCATCTCCCTTCCTGCTGGGTGTTATTCTCGGCAGTATGGCCGATCAGAATCTGCGCCGGGGCCTCCGAATTTCCAAGGGGTCATTAGGGCCTATGCTGCAGAGGCCGATCTGTGTCGTATTCCTGATTGTCAATATCCTCATGATTCTCTCACAGACAGGGCTGTTTAAGAATCTGATGCAAAAGCTAAAGAGCTCAAAGAAAACGGAGGAATGAAATGCAGAAAGCAGACGGAATGAATTATGCACCGGAATTCAGCGGAACCACCCATAAGGTTGTGGAAGAAGGGCTTTTCCGGTTCTCGGTAATTGGGCTTGATCACGGGCACATTTACGCCATGACAAACGGCCTTCTGGAGGCGGGGGCAACACTCCGGCAGGTTTATGATCCAGATGTGAAAAAAGTTGAAGCATTCCTCGCGCGATACCCTCAAGCCCTGAAAGCAGAGAGTGAAGAAGAAATCCTGGCATCTGAAATTGATCTGGTAGCCAGTGCCATTCGGCCGGATCTGCGCGGCACGCTGGCGGTACGTGCCATGGAAGCCGGGAAAAACTGCTTTGTCGATAAACCCGGCTTTCTGGCACTGGAGGATCTTGACAGAATCCGGGAAACAAGAGACAGAACCGGGAAGAAATATTATATCTATTTCGGGGAACGCGTTCATGTGGAAGGCGCCGTATGTGCGGAAGAGCTGATCCGGAACGGATCAGTCGGCAGGGTGCTGAATGTGACGAACCTTGCACCGCACCGTCTAAATCCGTCTTCAAGACCGGCGTGGTTCTGGGACAACAGCAAAAACGGCACGATCCTGATCGATATCGGGAGCCACCAGATTGAACAGTTCCTGACATACAGCGGGTCAAAAACAGCCAAAGTAGTTTATGCTGAAATGAAAAACTTTGCCAATCCGGAACACCCGGAATTCTTCGATTACGGGGACTGCATGCTGGAAGGTGACAGCGGTGCAAGCTGTTTCTTCAAAGTCGACTGGTTTACCCCGGATGGGATGGGGGCCTGGGGAGACGGCCGAACCTTTGTCACCGGTACGGACGGATGCATTGAGATCAGAAAATATATCGATGTAGGCCGGAGCCCGGACGCGGACCATGTCTATTTTACCGATGCAGAGGGTGAGCATCTGATCGAAGCGCATGGTAAATACGGCTTTCCCTATTTCGGAAATATTATTCTGGACTGCATCAACAATACTGACTTTGCTATTGAACCGGAAAAGACACTGGAAGCGATGAGAATTGCAATAGAAGCCTCAAATAAGGCGTTACGGAGGGAAGCGTTATGAAAAATAATCGTGTCGGATTTGGAATCGTTGGGCTCGGACAGATTTCAAAAACTCATGCCAGGGCTCTGCAGGACCAGGAAGACTGTTACCTGGTAGGCGGCTTTCATAAAAATCCGGAAAAGGCCGAAAAGTGGGCGGCAGAGAATAATTGCCGGGCGTTTACTTCTTTAGAAGAGATGCTAGCGGATCCTGAAATTGATGCCGTCAGTATCACAACGCCTTCTGGGTATCATCTGGACCCTGCTCTTGCGGCAATCCGTGCCGGGAAGCATGTCCTGATTGAAAAGCCAATGGAAATCACGGAAGAACGAATCAACCTTCTGATCGAAGAGTCAAAAAAACATCAGGTCCTTCTGTGCGGAATTTTCCAGAGCCGCTTCCAGGATGCGCCCCTGCTCATGAAAAAGGCAGTGGAAGAAGGGCGGTTTGGGACGATTACCCTGGCGGATGCCCAGTTCAAGTGGTATCGCACACAGGAATACTACGACAGCGGTGCATGGCGCGGGACCTGGGATGTTGACGGCGGTGGCGTTTTGATGAATCAGGGAATCCATGCCATTGACCTGCTGCTCTTTCTTATGGGGGATCCTGTGGAGGTCAGCGGCTTTACGGCAACGCTTGCCCATGAGAGGATCGAAGTGGAGGATGTTGCTGTTGCAACCCTTCGGTTCAAAAACGGAGCATTGGGCATTATTGAGGGGACAACAGCTGCTTATCCCGGCAGTTTGAAGCGGATTGAGATCTGCGGCTCGAAGGGACAGGCTGTGCTGGAGGAGGACTCCATTACAAAGTGGGAATTTGCGGAAGAGAAGCCGGAGGATGCCGAAATCCGAGCCAGATTTGCCGCATCCACGTCTTTCGGCGGTGCCAATGATCCAAAGAATATCAGCCAGATTGGGCATACACGCGAATTTGCAGACTTTTCCAGGGCGATCAAGAATGGTACGGAGCCGTTTATCCCCGGGGAAGAAGCCTGGCGCTCCGTGCACCTGATCCGTACTATCTACCAAAGTGCCAAAACCGGGGCCTCGGTAAAATACTGATGAGATACGGTTTCTGTACTGGCTTTGCGACAACCCCTTTGTTTACCATCGACAGCAGCCTTGAGGCTGCTGTCTCATCATGGGGATTTGATTATATCGAGTATCCTCTGATGAGCGTAGCCGCTTTAACGGAGAAGGATTTTGCAATGTTACGCCAGAGAGTGGCTGATGCGCATCTGGCATGTGACAGCATGTGCAATCTTTTTCCGGCTTCCGTGCCTGTGATCGGAAATGCCGTTTCTGAAAAAGAGATCCGCACCTATCTGGATATAGCTTTTGAGCGGGCTGCCATACTCGGAGCGGAAAAGATCATTTTCGGCAGTGCGGGAGCCAGAAAGCGCGGGAATCTTCTGAAAGAAGAAGCGGACCGGCAGTTCCTTACCTGCCTTCATATCCTGGAGGAATATTGCTCTTTTTATCAGATCCCAGTTTTACTGGAAGCGATTCGTTACGGAGAAGCGGACTATATCAACACCCTTGCAGAAGCAGCGGAAATGGTATCTCTTGCTGAAAGGGAAGGCTGCTCCCATATAAGGCTGATGGCTGACCTGTATCACATGGACTGCAACCGGGAAGACCTTTCCGATCTGGAGAAATATTTCTCGCTGATCGGGCATGTCCATGTCTGTGAAGCCGAGAGAAAGCTCCCCTCGGACCTGTTCTCGGCATATCTAAACTCTGCCCTCTCATTACTTCGAGGCAAGAGATATCACCATACCATTTCTTATGAAAGTGTGATGCCTGTCAGTGACCGTGAAGGGAAACGGGCTTGTTCTCTGCTGCATAGCACGATGTCCTGATCCTGCTGCTGAAAGGAAGACAAAACCGATGGGAGAACTAACGAAAACAGAAAAGACAGAGCTGATGAACTGCCTGCTGGATATGGGGCAGCTGCTTTTGGAAAGCGGAGCTGAAATCAGCAGGGTGGAAGATACGCTGTCGCGCATGGCTAAGGCGTACGGATGCACCCATATTGAGGTGTTTGCCATTACCTCCATTATCAGCTTAAGTGTTGAGTTTCCGGGAGAAGATGTCTTTACGGAAACACGAAGAATCTATTTCAGCAGCGGGACGGATTTTGCTCGTTTGGAAAATCTGAATCGGATCAGCAGAAGCTGCTGTAAAAACCCGCTTCCGGTACCGGAGCTCCAAAAGAGTCTGCATCAGGTTGCTTCTGAAGAGAAACACTTTGAAACTGTTCTGCTGGGCAGCATTCTCGCAGCGGGTGGTTTTACGGTTTTTTTTGGGGGATCTCCTCGGGATGGGCTTGCGGCATGTGTTTTCGCCATCGGGATCTGCCTGCTGCAGCGAAAACTGGGAGAAACACAGATCACTCCGGTCGGCACGAATCTTCTGATCTCGCTGGTTACAGGGCTCACAGTCGGTTTTGTCTGCATTGCGTTTCCTGCCCTGCATATGGACAAAATTCTGATCGGGGATATTATGCTTTTGATCCCGGGACTTGCCATAACAAACGCTGTGCGCAATATGCTGGGAGGCAACACGATTTCCGGCCTTGTCCGGCTGACGGAAAGCCTGATCTGGGCAACGGCACTCGCCGGCGGTTTTATGACTGCTATAATGATTGTTGATCTTTTGCTGTAGGGAGGCGAAATATGAAAGAGATTCTCATCCAACTGGTGACGGCTTTTCTCGGAGCACTCGGTTTTGCGCTCCTTTTCGGGCTGCATAAAAGACATTTGTTTTTTGCATCCTTGGGAGGAATGATCACCTGGGGGATCTATCTGCTCATCCACATCTTCCTGCAGACGCCTTTCCTGGCAAACCTGATCGCATCTGTTTTTGCAGTTTCCTTTGCAGAAGCCCTGGCACACTGGCGGAAGTGCCCCGCTACACTGTTCGTGATGCCGTCCATCATCCCCCTTGTTCCCGGCAGTTCCCTGTATTACACCATGAGCTATGCCGTTCAGAATGACCTCGACAAGGCACATATCTACGGCCAGCAGACATTGATAACTGCACTTGCCATTGCCGCCGGAATCAGTTTTGTTACAGCCTGCCGTGAGCTGCATGCTGCCAGAAAATGAATTTTTGTATCGGCCGGCAGATTGTCTGCTTTTTTACAGATTTCTCACAAATTGCGGCGTAAAAGAGGTATAATATTCATGTATCAGGAATTTACAGGAAGGAGATGGTCTGATGTATTATTATCCCGCTTATTACGGTGCATCCGGTGATGTGCTGTATCTTGCTCTTCTTGCGGCAGTAGTGTTTTCGATGGCTGCCTCGTGGCACGTAAAGAGTGTTTATAAAAAATATCAGGATGACTGCAACAGGCGCGGCATTACAGGCGCGCAGGCTGCAAACGAAATCCTGCATCGTAACGGCATCTATGATGTGCCGGTACGTGAAATCCCGGGCGCTTCTCTCACGGATTATTACGATCCGAAGAACAATTCCATCAGTCTCTCTTCCGATGTTTATCACGGCACTTCGGCGGTAGCTGTTGGGGTGGCATGCCATGAGGCCGGGCATGCCTTGCAGTATGCAAATGAATACATGCCGGCAAAGGTGCGCATGGCGATTATACCGGTGACGAACATCGGCTCAAAGCTTGCTGTTCCCCTGATTCTGGCAGGGCTGCTCCTCTCCAGATCGATTCCGTATCTGTACCAGCTGGTTTATGTCGGCATTATATGCTTCGCTTTATGCACGCTTTTCCAGCTTGTTACGCTGCCGACGGAGTTTGATGCCAGCCGCAGGGCTATGGAAAATATACGCGCTAACGGCATTTTACAGGAAGAGGAAACGGAAAAAGCAGGCAAAGTTCTGCGCGCAGCTGCCATGACTTATGTTGCTGCACTTGCAGTTTCCCTGCTGCAGCTTTTACGCTTTCTTGCCATTTACGGCGGCAGAAGGCGCAGATAAATACCCTAATTGGAACAGATTATTATTCATGTGGATATGGATGCGTTCTACGCCTCTGTGGAGGTGCGGGACGATCCTTCCCTGCGCGGCAAGCCGCTTATGATCGGATCACTCCCCAATGAACGGGGAGTGATTGCTACCTGCAGCTATGAAGCACGGAAATACGGAATTCACTCCGGCATGAACGTCAAAGATGCCTATCGCCTGTGCCCCGGTGGAATCTATATGCATCCGAATTTTGACAAGTACAAAGCAGCGTCTGCCCGGCTTCATGCAATCTGGGACGCTTATGCATCCGTTTCGGAATCTGTTGCGCTGGATGAAGCATATCTTGATGTAACAGAGAAAGCCGGCACATGGGACGGCGCACGGGAGATCGCCCATACTATCAAACGCAGAACATGGGAGGAACTGCACCTGACCTGCTCGGTTGGTGTGGCATATTCCAAGACAGCTGCCAAAACAGCCAGCGAGGAAAAGAAACCGGATGGCTACTTTGAAATTCTCAGCCCTGAGGAGTTTGTCAATCTGGTCATAGACCGGGATGTAAAAGTCCTTTACCTGGTTGGGAACAGCACTGCCGAAAAGCTCTATGCTTCCGGGATCCGTACTGTGCGGGATGTTCAGCAGCGTCAGGAAGACGTCATCCGCCTGCTGGGCAAGCAGGGGCGTTGGATTACCCGTATTGCTTTTGGAATTGACAACCGGCGGGTGGAATCTTATCGGCCGGAAGAAGCCAAATCCATTGGCCGAGAGCTGACCTTTCAGAAGGATGTTGATAACTTCGAACTTTTGAAGGATGTGCTGTTCCTTCTTGCACTGAACGTGAAGAATCGTGCGGAAAGAGTAGGCCTGCGCGGACGCGGCGTCACGCTGAAGCTGACGTATGCGGATATGAAAAGCATCACCCGATCCCGAAGCCCTGTCACATGCGATTCCGCAGTTGCCATCTGGCGTGAGGCGGTAAATCTGCTGAATGGTGTGGAAAAGCGCCGGATCCGCCTGATTGGGATCAGCCTCTACCACCTTACTGCAGAAGAAGAACGGCAGCTCAGGCTGAAAGAATTCGAGAGTGAAGATAACCTTGGGCAGGAAGAAGAGAAAAAACGCCTTTTTGCAATGATGCAGGAACGCTACCGGTTGGATTTTGCCGGGCATGTGGAAGATCTGTACCATATGGAAACGCTGCATAAAACTGCCGAATATATGCGAAAACACAGTTAGAGTGTGGTGGAAGAAAAATGATGAAAAATGTAGCGATTGTGAGTCTTTCAAGCGGTATCATAGGAGAACCGTTTGTCAGGTTCGAAGTGGAAATAGGCCTGCGCAGATTACAGGAATATGGCCTGAACGTAAAGTTCATGCCGAATGCTCTCATGGGGCTGGAATTTCTTCGAGAGCACCCCGAGAAGAGAGCAGAAGACCTTCTGCAGGCTTTCCGCGACCCTGATATCGACATGATTCTATGCGCCATCGGCGGAGATGATACTTATCGGCTGCTTCCGTATCTGTTTGAGCACAACGAACTGGCTGAGGCAGTGACCGACAAGGTGTTTCTCGGCTTCTCTGATACTACGGTTAATCACTTCATGCTGCACAAGGTTGGGCTTCCGTCTTTTTATGGCCAGTCTTTCCTTGCAGATCTGTGTGAGCTGAGCCCGGAGATGCACCCCTATACCCGCAGATATTTCGAGGAACTGATTACCACCGGGCGGATTCGGAGCGTTACACCGAGTGAGGTGTGGTACGAGGAGAGAAAGAGCTTTTCACCCGATCAGGTCGGGAAACCGCTGACTGCGCATCCTGACTGCGGCTTTGAACTGCTGCAGGGTTCCCCTGTGTTTTCGGGAAAGATCCTCGGTGGGTGTATTGATTCCCTGTATGACTTTTTCAACCCTGACCGTTATGCCGACATGCCGGCATTATGCAAAAAATATCATCTGTTTCCTGACAAAGAGGAGTGGGCGGGGCATATTCTTCTCCTGGAAAGCAGTGAGGAGAAACCGTCACCCCAAAAATATCAAAAGGCTTTGGAATATTTGAAGGAAACTGGCGTTTTCGATATAATATCCGGTGTTCTGGTCGGAAAACCGACGAATGAGGTGTATGCAGCAGAATACAAACAATTGCTGCCCGAAATCATCGGCAGACCGGAGCTTCCGATCGCGTTCAACCTAAACATCGGCCACGCAATGCCCCGGTGCATTATACCTTTCGGCGTGGAAGCAAAGGTAAATGCGGAAGAACAGATTATCCGGTTTGCGCCGTGAAAGAGTATCTGCTTCACGTTGCTTTTTCAAAACTATGCTGCCAAAAAAGAGGCTGCCTCCCATTGAGAGACAGCCTCTGAACGTTTGTGCAAAGGAAAGTAACTGCTACTGTTATGTCCAGTCTCTCCCGAAGAAGCGGCTGTCAATTACCCAGGAAGTAATGCCTTTTTTGTCCATGTTTGCTGCTGCAACCTGGCTGTAGTAGCTGTCACCGCGCTGGTCATTGATAATCGCCGAGCAGAGGTAGTAGCCTTCCGGCAACATCTTCACAGAGATATCCGAAGCGGACTTATAGCTTATCTGATTTCCTTCAACAGAGTAGTACTGGTTGGTGCTGAAATCGCTGACATCATAAATAGGAGCAATTTTGTCATCTTTGTTCAGCGTTTCAACCGTACGGGTGTTGATGAGGTAATTCACACTTCCGTCGTCAGATACTTTGCGTACGCCCGTTACGGTCACATCGTCGGTATCGTTGTTGTAGGTGAGGGTGAGATATGCTTCTGCTCCGTTCACTGTCACATGAGAGCGATACTGAGTGTAGGAAGATGTGCTGCTGACAACTTCGAGCGGCAGCGGCTGATCACCGAGGAAAATCCACTTGCCGTCAAAATCGCTGCGGAGATAACCTTCTCCGTCGAGATACAGGCAGTTATCACGCCCATACATGGTGAGCATGTCATTTTCCTCATCAAGGAGACCGATTTCCATCTGATAACCTGCAATGAGATTCTGGAGAGAAGCATCTACCGGTACGGCAAACCCGTCGTCATCGGCTTCTGCCTTTGCTTTGGTGAAATCCTGGAAAGGAGTAATGTCGAACACGGCCGGAAGTGACTCTGTCAATGTCGCGACTTGCTCCATCATATCCTTGCTGAGGCAGCCTGCCTGCTTGTAATAATAAAGTGCAGTGATGCTGTCATCTTCGGAGACATCGTAGATATATTCAAGGTAGTACATCAAGCCGGAAAGATCCCGCACTTCGGTGGGAAGATAAACTGCAATACCGCTAGAATCACTCAGAGCGCCGTTTTGACGGTGATAGAGCACCGTTTCCCCGACGAGATCTTTGATGCGGCTGCTCTCTTCCGGATAGCTGTCAACAAGGGCATCCATATAGTTGCCGAGGTCAACTGTATTGAAAACATTATATGCTTCACCGCCGAAACGGGTGGCGCGGCTGCCGCAGCGGTTCATTTCAGCAAGAACACCGATGTCATCGGCAGCATCCTTTAGCTGTGTTTTGCAGAGGTCAACGTAGGTATCATAGAGCTCAGAAGCCTTATGTGCATCGATGACGGAGAAAGTGACATCACTTTCCATAAACGGGCTGTTGATATTCTGGCGGATGTAGTGATCGGTATAAGAGTCTGCCACAGCCTGTGCCACTTTTGCGGGAGACATAGTGGGGTTTTCCGTCATGGACCCGAGGAGCTCGTCGTATGTCCAGCCGTCACCCGGCTCAGACTCTTCGCTCAGGCAGTAGTAGTCAGCGAAACCGTCGAGTGCGTTGGTCACTTCCAGGGTCGACATGAGGCACGCGTCAAACCCGATAATATCAAAAGCGGGTTTGCTGGTATTGGGGCGATAAACCTGAGAAAGAGCAGTGCGGATATCCTTCAGAGAAAACATGCCTCCGAAAATAGAATCCATTCCGTAGCCAAAGGGACCGCCGCCGTGGTTCCACAGAACCAGCATGTTGTGGTCAGAGTGGTACTCGTCTCTGCAGAAACGGAGGAAGCCTGCCAGTGTGTCGGGATCGGCGGCATTCTGCAGCGGCAGATTCTGAACCTCTTTCATTTCGCCTTTTTCATAAACAAAGCGCTGGGTACGGTTGGGGTTGACCAGCTGATTGCTCCAGTGAGTGGCACCGCCGGTCTGGATAACGACGCGGATATTGTCAGACCATACGTCGGATGTCATCTCACCGATGTCGGCGGAGGCACAACCTTCCCGGTCAGAAACAATAACGTCCTGTGTCACCACTGTGGAAGAGGCAACAGGCCTGTCCGGATAATAGAAGAATGCCGGCAGTTCAAGGCCGTTTTCTGCAAGTTCACTGTTGAACTGGGTCAGGCGGTCAAGCCTGTGCTGTCTGCCACCATCCGAAACCTCCGTCTTTTCATCTTTGATCAACATGGAGGTTACATAGGAAAGGTCGTTTTCACCCATATCTTCCAGATTAGAGGCGACGAAATAAACACAGATAGTCCATGTTTCATCCTCGCCAACGGAAGCCAGAGCGTCAATCCGAGCAGAGCCTTCTGTATCGAGAGGTGAAATCTCATAGAGTTTTTTCATGCCCTCTTCATCCAGCGGCTGATCTTTGATTTCATCATTGTAAGCAATGAGTAAGGGGACGAGCGACTCCATGATCATCGGGATGCTGCTTGTTACCATACTGAACAGCACAGCAACCACCAGGATAGCAACAAAAACCTTTTTCAGATAAAGGTTCCATACGCGCTTGAACCAGGGAGCATACTGGTAATAGTCCTTCTCCGCCTGCCTTCTGGCACGCTTGGCCTCCTTCCAGCGGAGGCGTTTTTCTTTGCGGGTCAGTTTTTCTTTTTCGGCCATCGATTAAAAATCCTCCTGTTTAGAAAAGATTGTTGATATACTCCGTCAGGGCTTCGCGATCATAATAATGGGAAATATCCTTAATAGCAAAATCCGGATCAACACCTTCGTCAATGTCATAGAACGATCCGTTCTTCAGGAAGGAAAGCCTGTGCTGGCCGGAGATGTTGAAGAGGCTGCCTGTAGCGGACGACATCGGCTGCACTACGCAGCTTCCGCCGCCTGACTTGGTACCGAGCAGTGTAACGACCTGCGAGGCCTTTAACGCTGCGGGGACGAGGTTGCCGCAGGAGAAGCTCACCGGAGAGATCAGGCAGAAGACGTTCTTGTTTTCCAGCGTGTCTTTTGCATCAAACTCACGGTCAAGGTTCACGTCTGCCCGGTATACACCGTTCGACATCGCTCCCGTGAAGCTGTCCTTGAGGCTGATGGTGCTTTCACCCAGAACCCAGCTGAGCACAAAGACGGCAGCATCAGCAACGCCTCCTGTGTTGTTGCTCAAATCAATCACTACGTTTTCAATGGGGCTGTTTTCGCGGGTGATCTGATGGTGGGCGTAAATCACCAGGCCGATGGTATCGGGCATCGGAGCATCATCGTCAAGGCCAAAGGCATAATAGTCTTCCGGCTCAAAGTTCATTTCAAACCCGTCAAACATGATATAGGCGGTGTTGCCAACTTCCTGATAAGGCATAATGTTCTCACCCATGACCTTCTCACGTGCATCCGCATAGCGTTCCATATGCTTATCCATTATGTGAGTGGCCGTGCCGGAAACGATTTCGGAATGCGCATCCAGACTGTCGATTTCGGAGTAAGGAGAGATGCTTGTATAGGTGGAGTGCTGGTCATCCAGATAGTAATTGAGGAACTGGTGGATGGCAAGGTCACTGTCTGCTGTGTTGGTGCTGCTGAGAGGCTCGTCAAACCCGATCTCCCAGAAGGTCTGACTGAAGTTTTTGATATCATGCGGCTCTTTCAGCCCGTAAACCGTGTCAAAGGCAAGGCAAAGTTCTCTGTAATTGAAAGATGCCAGTTCTTCGCTGATGGCATGGGGCTCCACCGAGTGATAGCTTACGCCGTAATCGTTCCGGCCGTATTCGCCGTCACCTTCAAAGGAGTCGCCATTGGCCACATAGAGGCCTTCACCGTTGAAAAGGATGCTCACGCTGAGTGCAGGAGAGAAAATAATGTCATTGAGGGTCTGCAGAGGGAGATAAAACTCATCTTCTACGATGAAAGCATCAATCCCATAATCTGCGAGATAAATGGTTTTCGCATCGCCGTAGCGGTCAAAAGAGGCTTTGCGGTTGCGCTGGAAGAGAGAACTCTCTCCATTTTCATTGTAACCGCTTGATGAGAGTATTTCAATGAGCATGGAGTCTTCACTGTCAAAGCTCAGAAATCTGTTATAATCAGTGAACGAAATCGTGTCCTCATTAGCATCGATGGTCATATCGTAACCGTTTTCACGTGTCAGGACAAGCGTGCTGCCGTCCATTTCATAGCTGAGGTCAAAATCTTCATTCCCCAGTGCATAAGCACATACAACGTACAGAATGGATCCCCAGGTTTCCATGTCGATATAGGGAAGGTCATCCACACCGTTTAAAAAGGCAAGGGTTGCTTCTACTGAATTATCAAGGCTTCCGATATAACAGGGGTAGGTGCGCTCTTCGAGCGTGTCAGCCTCTGCCGAGGCGATGGGCAGCATGCTGAAAAGCATCAGCACAGAAAGAAAAATGGCAATACTTTTTTTCATAGAGTTCTCCTTTTTTATGGTTTTCTGCCTTTATGGGACCGCAATAAAATGCAAGGAACATCGCTTCATCATACTTAAGCAGGTGAATGAGTCAGCTTTCCTCACTTAGGTTAATCAACTATAGTATAGCACATCTTATCCAACAAGAACACATTTTTTTTCCTTGCTGCAAATTTACTATGTGAAAGTGAGGAGGGGCTGTTTGCTTCTGGCGGGGATCTCTGGAAGTATATGTGGAAAAATGCTTAACGGGGAGAGGCTCTGCTGCCTCTCCCCGTTAAGTAGAAATGATAGGATAGTCTGTTAAAGGCTTATGCTCCGTAAACCAGATTCGGCAGCCAGAGCACAGCCCCGGGGAAGAAAATCATAAAGGCGATTACGATTACGACTGCGAGATAGAATGGCCACCCGTAGCGGAAGGTTTCTTCTACCGGGCATCCCATAATATCTGAAACGGAATAGAGGGCAACGCCGACAGGAGGCGTCATGACGCCAAACGTGACGGTCGTCATCATGATCATGCCGAATACGACCTCATTTACACCGATATTCCTCATAACCGGAAGCAGGATCGGGGTAAGGATGAGAGCAATGACCGTCGTTTCCATAAACATGCCGCAAATTGCCAGGAAGACAACGACAAGGAAGAGAAGAACGGTCGGATTTGAGGTCATAGATGTCAGAGCATTTGCCATGGAGACGGTAATGTCATCATAGACAACACCGTAGCCAAATACCCCAGAGAAAGCAAGAATGATGGTGATGACGGTAACATCCTTTACGCTGTCACGGAGGGTCTGCTTGAAGGTAGCCCAGGTGAGGTCTCTGTATATGATGCAGCCGACGATCAGTGCGTAAGCACAGGCGAAAGAGCCGGATTCTGTCGGGCTCATAACACCGAAGCGAATCAGAACGATGAGCAGAATCGGGAAGAGCATCGCCCAGATGCTTTCGAAGAAGGAAGAAAGAATCTCCTTCGCCGGGGCTGGTTTGTCATGTTCCGGCTTATAGCCGAAACGACGCGCACTCCAGGAAGTTGCCAGCATCAGAAGTACGCACATCAGGATACCGGGCACCCAGCCTGCCATGAACAGACGGCCGATGGAGACTTCACCGACGGTACCGAAAATAATCAGTCCCATGCTGGGAGGAATGGTGGCAACGATCAGCCCGGAGAGACCGTTAATAGCTGCAGCCCAGCCTCTGGAATAACCGAGGCGGAGCATCTCGGGCCCGAGAATACGGGTCTCCATGGCGGCGTCTGCTGCGGCAGATCCGGAAACACCGCCCATCAGGGTGCTGAGGAGACAGGAGACCTGGCCCATGTTGCCCCACATGTGGCCGGTACAGGCATTACAGAATCGGGTAAGTCGTTTCGTGATGCCGCAGGAGTTCATCAGGTTGCCTGCCAGAATAAAGAGGGGGATGGCCAGCATCGTAAAGCTTTGAGAGGTGGAGATGGATTTCTGGACCAGAACCGTCAGCGGCAGGCCGCGGATCAGGAAAAAGGAAAGGCCGCTGATGCCGATCGAGAAGGCTACCGGCATGCCTAAAAACAGCAGCACAAGAAAAACAAGAATGGCATAATACATCAGGCAAGTTCCCTCCCCGCTTCTTTCTGAATGTCCTGATCAGCAGGAGTCTTGATGCGTTCAATCAGTTTGATCGTCGTGGAGATGATCATGAAAAACGCACCGGTGGGTACGGCCATGGTAACCCATCCGTAGCTTATTCCAAGAGCGGTAATCTGGCGTTTCCAGCCCGTCCTGGTCATGATGATTCCGTAATACACCAGGATGCAGAGGAAAATGAGAATCATGATTTTAAAGAGGATGTCAAGCGCTTTCTGCACTTTTTTGGGGAAGCGTTTGACGAGCATATCAATTCCTATGAGGCCGGATCCGCGGACAGCGATATCACTTCCGAAGAAAATCAGCCATGCAAAAGCGACGAGGGCAACATCCTGTGCCCAGTTGAGAGGATGCTTCACGGTACGCATCAGTGCAGAGATGAACACAAGAGCTGCAAGCCCGCCGAGGAGGAGCATGGCAAGAACTTCTTCAAATTTACAGAAGGCTTTATAGATTTTTCTAATCATCTTTTTTTAACCTCGAGATTTTCAAAAAGGGGGATATCATCCGGTTCGGAGATATCCCCAGTATATCTGGTGTGCTTTTAGATGCCGGTTGATACAGTATTATGCGATGCCGGCTTCCTTGTAAAGCTGCTCGCGGAGCTCGGTCCAGCCAAGCTGCTCATAAGCTGTCTTTGCTGCTTCTTCGAAAGCGGCGCGATCGACTTCGACAATCTGCATGCCGTTGTCGGTAAGAATCTGGGCCATCTCATCCTGAGCAGCCTCAACAGCCTTTGCAGATTCGAAAGCGCAATCAAAGAAGTCTTTCTTTACAATTTCCTGATATTCAGCGGGGAGAGAATTGAACCAGATCTCGCCACAGACGACCATGTTGAAGAGGTTGATATGCTCAGTCTTGCTGCAGTATTCGCAGACTTCATAAATCTTGCTGGATACGAGAGAAGTGAACTGAGCCTCGCAGCCGTCGATAGCTTTGGTTTGGATGCCGTTATAAACTTCGCCCCAACCGATGTTATAGGCAGTTGCACCGAGAGCTTCGATAGATCTGGAGTAAGGAGCAGCGCTCGGCGTACGGATGACAACGCCCTTGAGATCTTCGGGCTTCGTCCATGCTTCATGGCCGCAGAAGGAACGGGCACCGTCATAGTAGTTGTAGCAGAGTCCGCGGAGGCCTTCTGCTGCGAGTGCTTCGTCCCAGCCCTTGAAGGTGTCGGTCGCCATGACTTTGCAGCCATCGTCATAGTTATTCACAAAGTAGGCCATGTTCATAATACCCATGTCAGGGACATAGCTGGAAAGACGGCCTGCATCGGTGAGAACGGCAATGTTCATGCCCTGAAGAGCCTGGTCGATCATGTCCTCTTCAGCACCAAGCTGGCTGGAAGGATAGATGGTTACCTTTACATGGCCGTCGGTGTCTTCAAAGATCTTGTCTGCAGCGGCTTTCATGCCTGCATAGATCATAGAAGTATCCGTTTGAGTGGTGGAGAGTTTGAGTTCATAGGTCTTGTCTGCGCTGGCAGTGGCACAGAGTGCAAATACCATGCAGAGAGCGAGAATCATCGCAAAGATTTTTTTCATGGTTTTTCCTCCTATAAAATGTTACGGGATTGCGGCCCGCACCGAATTGATAATATTATACTTATAGCATGAATAAATGTCCAGATGGTAAGTAGCACAAAATTACATTTTTTGATTTGTGCAGGTCGCACAAAAAAAGAATTCTGCGATACCTGCCCTTGAAATTGCAGATTCTGAACGTTACACTGTTTACTGTTGTATAAATATAAAAAATAAATTAATATAAGATTATAAACCTTCTACCACGGCAGAGGTGAATTGTTATGGTATTATTTCAGGCACAGATGCAGCACAGCGCAGAAACCGTTAAACGGTTTACGCATCTGCAATATGACACGTTTGAATGGTGGAGAAAACTTCTGCTTTTTTGTCTGTCAGCTGCACTGATCCTTTTCGGTACCTTTTGCGGATCAGCTTCCGGCTTTTCCGTCCTGACAGTTTTCTGCATATTTGCCGGCAGTATCCTCTTTACGAATCTGAATACCAGAGCGAACATGGTAGCCGATCGGGTCATTGAGGCGATGCACGGAACTTATCCTGTGCTGCAGTATTCATTTTCGGAATCCGGGTTTACCGACGGAGAGGATCGGCCGACGGTCTCCTACACAAAATTGTTCCGCTTAATATTCGATGAGGAATATCTCTATCTGTTTGCAAGCAAAGCATCCGGGTATATGATCCGGAAAGAGAGCATCACGGGAGAAGAGGGAGTAAAAGGGCTGATGGATCTGATTTCCCGGGAGTCCGGACTGACCTGGCAGAAACCGTTTTCTTTTCTGACCTTCAGCATAAAAGATTTGCATTCACTGATCCGGAGAAGATAGCTGCAAAAATTGTGAATTTTACAAGAAATATCCGGAAAACTACTTGCATCGGCGAAAAAATGGAAGTAGAATACCCCAAATTCGGGGAAGGGGGAACGCAAATGGAAGAAATCCATTATCGGCATGAGTGGAAGCATGAGCTGAATTATCTGGATCTTTTGACCATCCGGCAGCGACTGCAGGCAGTTATGGAGCCGGACCCTCATGCTGTAGACGGAAAGTATCTCATCCGGAGTCTCTACTTTGATAATCCTGAAGACAAAGTCCTGCGGGAGAAGATCGATGGTGTGAATCTGCGGGAGAAATTTCGCATCCGGTATTATAACGGTGACCCTTCCCTGATCCATCTGGAAAAGAAGAGCAGGCGCAACGGGCTCGGCACCAAGTACAGCTCATCCCTGAGCCGGGAAGAGGCACAGGCCATTGTGGACGGAGATCTGGACTGGATGATGGACAGCGGCAAGCCCCTGGTACAGGAACTCTATTGCAAGATGCGATCTCAGAGGCTGCAGCCCAAAACGATTGTAGATTATACCCGGGAACCGTTCATCTACCGACCGGGAAACGTGAGGGTTACCTTTGACTATGATATCCGCACCGGGATGAACTGCACGGATTTCCTGAATCCGAACTGTATTACGCTTCCTGCAGGAGATGCCCCAATTCTTCTTGAAGTGAAGTGGGATGAATTCCTGCCGGAGATCATCCGCGCATCTGTGCAGACTCCGGGCAGGAGAGTAACAGCTTTTTCAAAATATGCTCAATGCAGAATATACGGGTAAGGTAGGAGAGAAATCATGACTTTCAGAGATGTTTTCAAATCCAGTTTTTTGGACAATGTGTCATCGATCAGTATTCTGGATATGGCACTGGCTTTGGTGCTGGCGTTTGGGCTTGGCCTTTTCATCTTTTTTATTTATAAAAAGACGTATGCAGGCGTGATGTATTCCTCAAGCTTCGGCGTGACGCTCGTCGCATTGACGATGATTACAACACTGGTAATTCTGGCAGTGACATCCAATGTGGTGCTGTCGCTCGGTATGGTGGGTGCTCTGTCCATAGTGAGGTTCCGCACGGCGATCAAGGAGCCTCTGGACATCGCCTTTCTCTTCTGGGCCATTGCGGCGGGTATTGTGTTGGCGGCCGGAATGATTCCGCTTGCGGTGTTCGGCAGCGTGCTGATCGGCGTCATCCTGCTGATCTTTGCCAACCATAAGGATATGGCAAACCCGTACATTGTTGTGCTGACCTGTGACGGGCATGAGAGTGAAGAAAAAGCACTTTCCTTCCTGAAAGAAAAAACAAAACGCTGCACTGTGAAGAGTAAGAGTGCCCGGAAGGGGTCGGTGGAGCTGAATCTGGAAGTCCGTCTGCTCTCCGATAATACCGACTTTGTCAATGAGCTCTCGGATCTGGACGGAGTCCAGAGTGCAGTACTCGTCAGCTACAACGGGGATTACATGGGATAAGACCATGGACGCCGGATTCGGCGGCCTGTACCTTTCCTTAAAGGGGAAGACAGAAAGGAAATTGGATCATAATGTCAACGCATCCCAATATTGATAAGATCTGCGTTGTCGTGCTGCTCTTTACGCTGCTGTTGACAATCCTTTTTATAAATGGGGAGCGCCTCGGAATTGAAGTGATCATCGATGAAGACGCGGAGAACCATTCGGGCTCTGTATACTTTACGGAAAATGATCTGAACGGAAGCTGGGACACTTCTTCCGCAACGATCATTCATTTTGACGGTAGCTCTGCCCATATTTCCGGCAGTGGGGCATATTTTTATAACGGGAATCTGGTAATTTCCGCTGCCGGGAAATACGTGCTTTCCGGGATTCTGGAAGATGGCTGTATTGTTGTGGATGCCCATCGCACTTCTAAAGTCTGGCTTCTGCTGGACGGGGTAGAGATTTCCAACATAGATGATGCCTGTCTCCGGGTGGAACAGGCGGAAAAAGTGTTTGTTACGCTTGCCGAAGGTTCGGAAAACCGGTTGACCAGCGGAGAAGACTATTCTGCTGAAGCGCTTGCGGGGAAACGGGGCGGTGCGATTTTTGCACGGGACGATCTTACGATCAACGGCAGCGGCAGCCTCGAAATAACCGGTGGATATAAGCACGGAATTGACGCAAATGATGATGTGGTATTTGCGGGAGGCAGCATCTCTATCACAGCAGCGAGAGATGCTGTGCATGTGAAGGAAAGCCTTCGGATTCGGGATACTGTTCTTACGGCGGAAACGGAAGATGATGGTCTGGTTGTTAAAAATACGGATGGCTATCTCTATATTGAATCCGGCGTTCTTGACCTGACAGTTGCAGATGATGCCATCCATACAACGGGAGATGTGACTGTTGCAGGCGGAAGCCTCGCCATTAACGCCGGCGACGATGCCATCCATTCCGAAACGGCAATCCGGATCGAAGACGGAACCGTGTTTGTCGGAGCATGCTATGAAGGTATAGAAGCGCAGACCATTCACATTTCGGGCGGAGAGATCACCATCTATCCGAAAGATGATGGGTTGAATGCCAACGGAGGCACTGATCTGTTCGGCCTCCAGGGGTTTGGACATGGCGGGTGGAAGCCCGGGGAGACAGTCGGGGAGCAGAATACGCAGCCGGTTTCATCAATGGCTCCTGAAGAAAAGCCTTTGATTACTGTCAGCGGAGGCTCTCTCACAATTATCAATCCTGCGGCGCGGGACGCCGACGGAATGGATTCCAACGGAGATATTCTTATTTCCGGCGGTATAATCAGAATCAGCATTGTAGACGGCGGCACGAACAACGCAATTGATTACGGAAGTGAAAGCGGCGGTGTCTGCGAGATCACAGGCGGCAACGTGATTGCCTGCGGAGGTTCCGGGATGGCGGAGGGAATCAGCGGTTCTTCTTCACAATGCTCTGTTTTCTATTATCTCAGCGAGAGTGCCTCTGACGGGACATCGATATCCCTTCAGGATACAGAGGGAAAAACGCTGGCAGAATGGGAAGTGCCCTGCAGTTTTTCTTCCGTGGTGATCAGCTGCCCGGAGATGGCAGTCGGGGAAGCCTGTCTTCTGACCATCGGAGAATTTTCTGAGGAGATAACACCGGAAGAAACAGCAGGTACTTTCGGAAAAGCTCAGGGGATGATGTTCGGCGGAATGGGCGGACACGGAGAATCCGGTTTCGGCGGGGATCAGATACCTTCCTTTGACGGCGAAAGACCCGAGAGACCTTTCTTCGACGGCAATAGGCCTGAGCCTCCGTTTGAGGGGGAAATACAACCGGGGATGCCCCCTTTTCCCCAACCTGATAATCGGTTCGGGGAAGAGGCGGAGAATCTTTTCGGAGAAGAGGCAAAAAACTGAGTTGACACTTCGTGACAAATATGTTAATATGCCACAAATGCATAAAGTACAATTATTTTGAATAGAGGCGCAGCTGTCAAGAGTACGACTGATGCAGGCCCGCACATCCGTTTTGTCAGAAGGAAAGGGTCAGCTGCCGAAGAGATGACCTTGCAAATCATCTCTGGGCGTGCGGATAAGATCCGTACGACTGTCGCATCATTTGCGGAGAGCTATGGAATTAATTGTCGTCTAGTTCTTATGTACTGACATTTTTATTCCTATAGCCGGCCGCACTCTGCGCCGGCTGTTTTATTATTTGTTTATGCATTTGAAATCTATTTTTAAACGGAGGTACCCAAAATGAAAAAGCTGTTGGCAGTTCTCCTCGCACTCGCAATGCTGTCCTCGACTGCTGTCTGTGTTTATGCAGCCGACGAGGTAACGGCGGAGGGATACAAGAAAGAGATTATCATTGCAATGGCGGATGAATTCACTGAGGCCGACCCGATGGAAACGACTGCCGAGACCAACCAGATTATTCAGGACTGCACCTGCGATCTTCTCACTGACACAAATCTGGACACAATGCAGAATGAAGGCGAGCTTCTTGAAAGTTGGACTATGATTGATCCGACGCACTGGTCCTTTAAACTCAAGGAAGGCGTTAAGTTCCATGACGGTACGATCCTTGACACCGATGACGTTGAGTTTACACTCATGCAGAGAGCACGCGAGCACTCTACCACTGTTTCTTATGCAGAGAAGATCAAAACCTTTACCAAAATTGATGACCTGAACTTTGAACTTGAACTGGTAAAAGGTGACGTTGACTTCAACTATACACTCGCAGCAAACTCTCTCGCAATTCTCTCCAAGGAAGCTTTTGAGACCATGGATCCTGTGGATGCCGTTAAAATCGGCACCGGCCCGTGGATGTATGATGAAATCGTACCCGGTGATCATGTAACCCTCGTACGTTTTGATGACTGCACGCTTTATGATGTGCCCCACACCGAAAAGCTCACCTTTAAGATGATCCCGGAGGCATCTGCCCGTATGATCGCTCTTGAGAACGGTGAAGTTGACATCATCATGAGCCCCTCTTCTACTGACTACAACAGACTTCGTGATTCCGAGACGTTGGATCTTGTAACTGAAGTCGGCCGCGGCCAGCACTTTATCGGCTTCAACCTGAAGAACGCCGATTCTATCGTTTCTAATGTGGACTTCAGACGCGCCATTGCAATGGGCGTTGACAAGGAAGAGCTCATTTATGCCGCATGGGACGGCTATGCACAGGAATCCACCAACTGGCACTGCAGGGACGTCGGATACTACAGTGAAATAGACGGCATTCCCTATGACCCTGATGCAGCAGAAGCACTTTTCGAGGAACTCGGATGCGACGGACTGAAGATTTCCCTTGTGACATCCGATGCTGACCACAGAACAAAAATGGCAACCAATCTGCAGTCACAGCTTGCAGGATACGGTATTGACGTGTCTATTGAAATCATGCAGAATTCCGCTCTCACCGAGCTCAACACCTCCGACGGCACAACCTCGGGAGTCGAGCTTACTATCGCTTCCTGGACACCCGGCAAGAATGCCGACTACATGTACCGCAACCCGATCTACTCGACCGGCGGCAGAAACTATTGCCATGTTGACGATGCACATGTTGATGAACTGATTGATGCCGGTGCAGGGGAAACCGATCCCGAAAAGAGACAGGAAATCTACACTGAGCTTCAGAAAATCCTTGTTGAGGAAATGGTAGCTATGGTTCCTGTTGCACAGGCAACTCTTACCCTTGGTGTCAGAGCCGGCGTGACCGGAGCGAGACTCCACCCGGGCCTTGTGCACCAGTTCAAAGAGGCGGAACTCTTTATAGGCCAGTAAGTCTAATTGTTTTCGCACGATGCGATAAAGCCATGCTAAACCATGGCTTTATCGCGCTTATTTAGGAGGTAGTTTTGGCACGATATATTTTGCGACGACTGTTGCTGATGATACCTGTCCTTATCTGTGTCTCCTTTGTTGTCTTCTTTCTGATGGATCTTGCGCCGGGCGACATTGTTTCGCAGATGGCTCCGGCTGATGCAACACCGGAACAGATCGAAATGCTCCGCGAGGAGCTTGGCCTCAACGGCACGGTTCTGCAACGTTACGGCAGATATCTTTGGAATCTGCTTCACGGCGACATGGGGACTTCTCTGTCTCTGAAGCGGCCTGTCATAGAGGTTTTCATCGAGCGACTGCCGGCAACACTGAAGCTGGCATTTGCCTCAATTGTTATAGCATTGGCGATATCGATTCCTCTCGGAATTGCTGCTGCAACGCACCATCGCACCTGGCTGGACGGCAGCAGTGTTGTCATCTCCATGCTGAGTGTTTCAATGCCGGCATTCTGGCTTGGTCTGCTGTTGATCTTTGCTTTTTCTTATCGGATAAAGATCTTTCCGTCGGGAGGCTCAGGTACTTTTAAGCATCTCATTCTGCCGGCGCTGACACTCGGTACCGAGCAGGCCGGAAACCTGACGAGAATCACGAGATCATCGATGCTCGATGTAATCAGGCAGGATTATCTCAGGACTGCCAGAGCCAAAGGTGTAAGTGAAAAGTATGTGATCAGAAAGCATGCACTGAAAAATGCTCTCATTCCGATTATCACCGTCCTCGGTTCTACCCTCGGTAACGCTTTTGGTGGTGCTGTCGCAATAGAGACTGTTTTCGCATGGCCGGGAATAGGCAGACTGACAGTGGCAGCCATCAACTCCAGAGATATGACGCTTGCCACGGGCTGTATTATCATGTTTACATTAATGCTAAACATGACACTTCTGGTAGTAGACATTGCCTATGCGTATGTTGACCCGAGGGTCAAGGCACGGTATTCCAAGTAAGGAGGCGGACATGGCACGAAAGAATAAAAAAGCAGCAGCTTCCGGACAAAAAGAATATAAAAAGCGCAGCCTTGCTGCAGAGGTCTGGAGAAACTACAAGAAAAACCCAAGCGCAATGATAGCCCTTGTTTTGGTTATCGTCATTGTCTTTGTTGCCATTTTTGCCCAGTTCTTCTACGACTTTAAGAAGGACATTGTGAAGCAGCATGTCAAAGAAAAGTTTCAGAAACCAAGCGCCGAGCACTGGTTCGGGACAGACAACTATGGCAGAGATGTATTTACCAGGGTGATTTACGGCACAAAATACTCGCTGTCTGTTGGCGTCGTGGCTGTCGCAATAAGCTGCATCGTCGGAGTGACGCTCGGTCTGATTGCCGGTTACTACGGTGGAGTGATCGAGGATGTGATTCTCAGATTCTGCGAGGTATTTACCGGTATTCCGAGCATCCTGATGGGCGTTGCACTTATGACAGCGTTCGGCCAGTCGATCGGAGTTCTGATGCTGGCTATCGGCCTTGTGTATTCCCCAATGTACTGCAGAACAACCCGTGCTGCTGTGCTGCCTGTGAGAGATCAGGAATACATTGAGGCGGCGAGAGTTGCCGGTGTCGGCGATTTAGGCATTATGTTCAACCATGTTCTGCCGAATGCTCTTTCACCGATTATCGTTCAGGTGACGATGGGTATTGCAAGCGCAATCCTCTGCGCTTCCGGCCTGAGCTTTCTGGGGCTCGGTGTTCCGATCCCAATGCCGGAATGGGGTGCCATGCTCTCCGAAGGCAGAGAATTTATGAGAGACTATATGTACCTTACCATTTTCCCGGGCCTTGCGATCATGATTACTGTGCTTTCTTTCAACCTGATGGGTGACGGGCTCCGTGATGCGCTTGATCCCAAACTCAAGCAGTGACAGGAGGCATCGTGGAAAATAATCTGATTCTTGATATTGAAAATCTCGTTGTCCGCTTTGAAACGGATGACGGGACGGTCAGAGCCGTTAACGGCCTGAATCTTCAGCTTGAAAAAGGGCATGCCATCGGGCTTGTGGGAGAAACAGGCGCGGGAAAAACCACAACAGCGCTTTCCGTTCTGCGTCTTGTTCCCGACCCTCCCGGGGTTGTGGAATGTGAGAAACTTCTCCTCGACGGGCAGGATATCATTGACATGCCGATCAAGGATCTTGAAAAGATCAGAGGGAAGGATGTCTCCATGATTTTTCAGGACCCTATGACGGCACTTAACCCCGTGTTTACGGTGGGAGAGCAGATTGCTGAGAGCATATTCCTTCATGAGGACGTTTCCAAAGCGGAAGCGTACAGACGGGCACTGGACATGCTTGAGCTCGTCGGGATACCGGCGGAACGTGCAAATGAGTATCCGCATCAGTTTTCCGGCGGAATGAAGCAGAGAGTCATCATTGCGATTGCACTCGCCTGCCATCCGAAGCTGCTGATTGCGGACGAGCCGACAACAGCTCTTGATGTTACGATTCAGGCTCAGATGCTCGACCTGATCCGCAGCCTGCGTGAGAAATACAGTACATCTCTCATCATGATTACACATGATCTTGGAATTGTCGCAGAAATCTGTGATGAAGTTGCTGTTATGTATGCCGGCAATGTTATTGAAAAAGGGACACTTGAAGACGTGTTCAACAGAACGAAGCACCCTTATACCGAAGGATTGTTCAACTCGATTCCGAATCTGAACGACCGCAAGGTGATGCTTACACCGATCAAGGGCTTCACTCCCGATCCGACAAATCTTCCGCCCGGCTGTGACTTTGAACCGCGCTGTCCGTACGCCTGTGAGAACTGCCTGAAAGAGCAGAAGGACATCCATATTTCCGACACTCATTTTGTCAGATGCTCGAGATATGAAGAGAACGGTTTCAGTATTAACCGCAAGGAGATACAGTGATGGACGAAAATCTGCTTGAAGTAAAAAACCTGAAAAAGTATTTCAAAACAAAGCACGGGACCGTTCATGCCGTTGACGACGTCTCCTTCACGATCAAAAAAGGCAAGACACTCGGCCTTGTCGGAGAATCGGGCTGCGGCAAAACGACGACCGGGCGTGCGATCCTCAGGCTGACAGAACCTACAAGCGGGCAGATCATCTTCAATGGGCGGGATATCTGTACGCTCTCGAAAAGAGAGCTGAAAAAAGCACGCCGGGATATGCAGCTTGTCTTCCAGGATCCGTATTCTTCTCTCGATCCGAGAAAAACAGTCAGCCAGATTATTGCAGAACCGATTATAGCCAACAAGCTTATCAAAGGAAAAGACAAGATTGATGAGCGCGTTAACAGTCTTATGCAGACAGTCGGGCTGGCTCCGAGACTGTTCAACACCTATCCCCATGAGCTTGACGGCGGAAGAAGACAGCGTGTCGGCATTGCTAGAGCACTGGCGATGGAGCCGCATTTTATCGTCTGCGACGAGCCGGTTTCGGCACTCGATGTGTCTATTCAGGCCCAGATTCTCAACCTCCTGAAAACGCTTCAGGCAGAGATGGGGCTGACATTTATCTTTATTACGCACGATCTATCAGTTGTGAATCACTTTTCCGACGACATTGCTGTTATGTACCTCGGAAAGATTGTTGAGATGGCTCCGTCAGAAGAGCTGTTCTCAAATCCTCGTCACCCGTATACTCAAGCTTTGCTTTCTGCGATACCGGTTCCCGATCTGTCCGCAAAGCGAGAGCGCATTATCATCAAAGGAGAAATCGTCTCTCCGATCGACCCACCGGATGAGTGCCGTTTCTATAAGCGATGCAGCTATGCCTGCGATGCCTGCAGAAAGACACCTCAGCTTGAGGAGGTCTGCCCGGGACATTTCGTTGCATGCAACAGACTGAAGGAACTGGGAAATCTAAATACGGTCAAATGACCAAGAAGAGGGAGCAAAATGACATTTGGTATTCTGAAAGACATTAAAGAGGGCGAATACAGAGTTATTCTCACCCCACTCGAGGTTTCATCCATCGCGGCTGCAGGGCATAAGGTATATGTCGAGAAGGATTGCGGAAAGATGGCAGGTTTCTCCAACGAGGCATATGCAGCGGCAGGTGCCGAAATTCTGGAAACACATAAGGAAGTCTTTGAAAAGTGCGATTTTGTTGCCAAGGTCAAGGAAATAGCACCCGAGGAGTTCGCTCTTCTCCGCGAAGACCAGATTCTTTACTGCTGTGTCCATCCTGCGGCACATCCGGAAGAAGTACAGGCGCTGCTCAAATCAAAATGCATCTCCTTCTCCGCCGAAGACTCTCACAGATGGGGTTCTCCGAACTGTGAAGCTGCCGGTAAACAGGGCGCACTTTTCGGGCTTGAATCGATGCTGACGATCAACGGGGGCAAGGGTAAATATGTCGGAGGGCTCGCCGGCGCGCCCGGAATGAATGTGCTGATTCTTGGCTGTGGGCTTGTCGGACAGGGGGCACTCTCCGTGCTCTATGCTCTCGGGGCCAATTGCACGGTTATGGGTCTCAATGCAGGCCATCTCAGAACGCTCGGTTATCAGTATAACAACAAAATCAACACTATGTTCTGCACAAAGGAAGCCATTGCAAAGCTGCTTCCGACGACAGACATGGTCCTCAACTGTGTGCGCTGGCCCAAGCACAGAAAAGATTTCCTGATCACAAGAGAAATGCTCAGAACAATGGAACCGGGTTCTGTGTTGGTCGACATCTCAAACGATGACCCGGGTGCCATTGAATCCAGTCATGAAACACATCATGATAATCCGAGATATGTCGACAGTGGGGTTGTCCACTATTGCGTTTCCAATATAGGCGGTGCAATTGCCCACGATGTTTCTATTGCTCTCGGCGGTGAAACTATGCCGCTGCTGCTCAACATTCTCAACAACGGCGTTGCAAAAGCATGCGAAACAGATGGCTATATTCGCAGGTCTCTGACAACATACAAAGGCTATCTCACACACGAGGAGACTTCCGCTATTCAGAATATCCCATGGATCAAGCCGGAAGATATTCTCGGTATCAGTGACAGGAAGCTTGATTTCGCTCCTGCGGCTACGACTTCAAAGTCAGATAACTTTATTAAACTCTGAAATAATCCGGAGGGCAGGGGCATTTGCCCCTGCCATTTCTTTGTCAGTATAGGAAAATACATGGATAAAAAAATAAAGACGGAAGCGCTGCTTGCCATGGCGGAAGCCTATTTCCTCCGAGGAGAATGGCTGCAGTACGATCAGCTCAGTATGGACAGGGTTGTCAGGATTTCGCCCAGACGTGAATCCTTCGCACCTCCTGAGGCGGCATCACCTTCCCGGCGGCTTCATCTTGACTGCTCTTCCTTCGTGTGGGCTCTTTACTATGCGACTTTCGGGCATATGCTTGAAGCGGATCTGACCTGGCATATGACGGATTTTCTCCGGCCGGAGGTTTTTTATTATGAACCGACGCATCAGGAGACCCCTGAACTCCTGGCGGGACTGAAAAGCCGGATCGCCAAACTGCTTGAACCCGGAGATATCATCACGTATTTCCGAACAACCGGCACGGGTCACACTATGCTGTATCTGGGAAACGGCTCCATTATCAACTGCAGCGGCTACGGTGTGATGTCGGATTACGATTATAATAATTGCCACAGCAACTACAAGAAAGACCACGGTGCAATTTATATTGAGGATCTGAAGACCCTTCTGGAAGGAGACAATGCGGATGACACCCTTGCAATGGGGAAAGAAGGCACGGTCAGGATTGCACCGAACTACAGGAACTATCTGTTTGCGGAAAGTATTCACCGGTTCTCTGTTCATCGCCCTCTTGATGTTGTCGGGGATCCATTGCCTGATGCTCTGAAGCGGACCAGGGAAACACGCTTTCTTGTCTGCTCTGCAGAACCCGAATTACCGGCCGGCCGCACGGCCGGTATGGGAGAGCCGGTAAAATACAAAATCACGATCTCAAATGAAAGCGATGTCTCAGGCACAAGTGTTGAAGTTCGATTCAATGAAGAGACTAAACGGTTTTCTATCAAAGCTCATGAGACCATTACGGCTGAATTTATGCTCAGCGGTTCGGAGGGAGAGATTCTCTCTCCGTACGTCACTGTAAATGGGATGCATGTTTTCTGCCGTGAGCAACCCTGCGGTCGTATCCTGACACCGGAAGAAGCTGCTCAGGTGTGTGCTGCCGTCACGACAGCAGTTGCGGAGTCTGCCGAAGGTGAAGCTGCTGCTGCCGCCTTTGAAGTCTACGGAAAACTCGGAGCAAAGCTGCACGGCGACTTCAGGGCGATCCTGACACGTCTTTTCTTCCGGCATGACGCGATCACCGGTGACGTTTTATCACGGAGAATGCCAGACTCACGTGCAGATGGTGTTGCCCGCGGGCTTTACGGTGGAAAGGGTGTTATATCACCCTTTTCGGGATCATCTTTTATCGACCGTACACGTGATCTGCGGCTCAGCGCCCTGATGCCGGGAGATATCATAATTACCAGTGAAGATGCACTGTACACCTCGTGCAGGGGTTTCTTTTACACCGGGAAGTCAGTTATAGGAATGTTCGAGCGCAGCGGGAAACCGGAAGAGCGATCGGGAGAAGCTGCCGAGCGGTTTGTTGAATCTCTTTTCGGCTGTTATGTGTTTGCTGTGCTGAGACCTTCTCTCACGATGGATTAACGGAGGATACCTTATGGCGGGTTATTTTCCTAAGCTGCATATCGATCTCAGTGCCGTCACCTGCAATGCATCTGTGATGCGGTGTGAAATGGCAGCGCGAGGAATGGCGGTATGCGGCGTGGCAAAAGTAGCGGACGGAGATATATCTGTTGCAGAGGCATATATGAGCGGAGGTCTGAGCCAGATTGCCGGGTCAAGAGTCGCTCAGGTAAGATCTTTCAAGCAGGCACACCCGGAATGGACAACTATGCTGCTGCGTGCCCCCTCGCTTTGTGATATCCCGGGAGCCGTAACATGGGCGGACATTTCTGTCGTGACGGATTTGCAGACCGCGAAGTGGCTTGCCGAGGAGGCGGAACGCCAGAATAAAACGACTGCTGCTCTCATCATGGCAGATATCGGAGACAGGCGGGATGGGATAACGGATCCGGATGAACTGGCAGGACTCGGTGTGTTTATTGATAATTGCAGAAGTCTGAAACTGGCGGGAATAGCCGCAAATTACTGCTGTGTATCGGGGCTCCTGCCGGATGATGAAAATCTGGAATGCTTCGCCTCTTTTGCCGAAAAGCTGGCTTCTGCAGTCGGTCATCCGCTGGAAATCGTTTCGGGCGGGAATTCTACTCTCCTGCTGCGGATATACTCGGGAGGAGAGTTGCCGGATATTATAAACCATATCAGGCTCGGCGGTACTGTCATAAATCCCTACAACATGAAACTGAACCGGGGGTTTGCATTTCCTGATCTGCAGATGGATACCGTCAGGCTAGAAGCTCAGATCAGTGAAATACGTGACAAGTCCCTTTCTCCTATGTCGCAACCGGGAAAAAACTGGAAAGGTGAACAGATAAAATTTAACTGCACGGGAGTAAGAAAACGTGCTATAATAAATCTTGGCTGCATGGATATCGGCGACCCGTACAATCTGCTGCCAAATGAGGAGGGTATTACGGTTATCGCGTCCTCCTCTGACCATACGGTTCTGGATGTTACCGACTGCAGAAGACCTTTGCATGTCGGAGACACGGTTTCCTTCAGGCTCAGATATGCAGGGCTCATGTACTGCTTTGCCGGACGCCATGTTTCTGTAGAATACAGCTGATTTGCTCCGAAAGGTCACTATGAAATACGAAACCACTTATATACTTGAAAACTTTGTACTCAACACGAACTGGGACGATCTTCCTCCCAATGTTCGTGAAAGAATAAAGGGATGCTTTGTTGATCTGACGGGAGCACTCATTACCGGCAGCAGGAGTGACCAGTTTAAAGTTGGTCTGAAGCTCGCGGAGGAAGTTTTCGGCACCGGCAGTATTCCCGTAATCGGGAACGATAAGACATTTTGCTTTATCGGAGCCGCTGCAGCGATGGGGCATGCCTCAAATGCCTATGATATAGATGACGGGCATAATCTTATCCGCGCCCATCCCGGCACGGCTGTCGTAGGGCCGATTCTTGCGGCAGCGCTTGAAAAGGATGTCAGCCGCAATGAGTTTCTCACAGCGCTTCTGATGGGCTATGAAACCACAATACGCTCCGGGGCTGCTATCATGGATTATTACTCCAATCCGCACTCTTCAGGCACTTTTGGGCCGGCTGGGATCGCGGCAGGAGTCGGCAGACTGTACGGCTTTTCCAGGGAGCAACTGAACAACTGTCTTTCGATAGCTGAGTTCAACGCGCCTCTGGTGGCAGGCTCAAGAAGCGTCGAATATCCCTCTATGAACAAAGACGGAGTGCCGTTCGGCGCTATGATTGGAGCACTTGCCATAAAAGAACAGCTTGCAGGCTTTACGGGGAACAAAAATCTGCTCGAATCCGAAAAATACAGCTATCTCCTGGATGATCTCGGCGAGCATTATCAGGTAATGGATCTTTATTTCAAGCCATACTCATGCTGTCGCTGGGCACACCCTGCTATTGATGCCTGCCTCATGCTTATGCGGGAACACGGGTTTACCTCGAAAGATATTGAATCCGTCAGAATCGAAACCTTCCTGAATGCAACACATCTTTCCAAAATTGTACCTTTGACAGCCGACGAGGCACAGTACAACATTGCCTATCCCATAGCAGCATCGCTGGTATACGGAGATTTCGGTATCGCCCAGGTCCATGAAACGGCTATTCCTGACCCTGCTGTCGCAGAGATGATGGACAGACTGATCTTTGTTGAAGATCCTGAGCTTACCGCACGCTTCCCGGCACACAGGATTTGCCGAGCCGTGATTACTATAAAAAGCGGGGAAATTTATACTTCACCGGATTGTGAACCGCGCGGAGAAGCCTGTGAAAACATCGGTTTTGAATGGCTGTGTGAAAAGTTCAGGAGGATTACTGGACCTGTCTTTACGGAACAGGGACAGGATTCCGTTCTGCGTATGCTTTGCGGAGATGCGGATCTTCCGGTCAGGGAGATTGTCAGAGAGATAAACCGCCCCGAATATCGTATTGAGCTGTAGAAACAGCACAGGATATAGAATATTTCCGTTTGAAAGAGAGAAGAAGTCTATTACCCGGATGAGCACAGCTGATTTGGGGAAGAGACAGAGGACCGGAAGGAGCAGATATGCAGATCATCACGATAAGCCGGCAGTTCGGCAGCGGAGGCAGAGAACTGGGAAAACGACTTGCAGATTACCTTGGCTGGGATTACTATGACAAGGAAATTATAGAAACGTTAGCGAATGAGCATGGATTGGATGAAGCCTATGTCAGAAATATGCTGAGCAACCACGGCTGGCATAATCTCCAGTTGACTTATCGCAACAGTTTTTCTCATCTGACGTTTGACCCCGGAATAAGGACGACGCTTCTGGTGCGTACGCGGGAAATCCTTCAGGAGATTGCAGAAGCCGGGAACAACTGTATTATTGTCGGTCGGGACGCGGATATCATTTTGCATGAGTACCGTCCTTTTCGGATCTGTGTCTGTGCCGATCTGGATTCTCGCCTCAGGCGTTGTATGAAATATGAGTGCAAAAAACCGGAAGATCAGAGACTGACAGAGAAACAGATCCTGCGGAATATCCGCCGGATCGACAGAAACCGTGCCCGCACCAGAGAAATCCTGACCGGGAAATCGAGAAGTGACGGCAGCACCTTTGACCTTACTATCAATGCAGCAAACTGGGATATTAAAAAGCTGGTTCCTGCAACGGCAGAATTTGCAAGGCAGTGGTTTGAACAGGCATGAAAAAAGTAATCAGTAAAACAGACCTTACGACGGGAACCGTCTGGAAGAAACTACTCATCTTTTTCGTCCCGATTGCAGCAGGGACGTGCATCCAGCAGCTTTATAATGCTGTGGACGGAATGATCGTCGGAAAATTTGTCGGCACGGTAGCGCTGGCGGCTGTTGGCGGGAGTTCTGCACAGATTATCAATCTCCTGATCGGGTTTTTTGTGGCAATTACATCCGGAGCGTCTGTCGTGATTGCACAGATCTATGGAGCAGGACGGACCAAAGACGTACAAAGCGCCACCGGAAATGCTATTGCAGTGTTTGCCATGCTTGGGCTTGTACTGATGGGGATAGGGCTTGCAGCTTCTCCTGCAATGCTCAGGATGCTGAAGACACCGTCGGAAACATTAAAAGAAGCGGCTCTTTATCTGAGAATCTACTTTGTCGGAGTGCCCTTTATCCTGATCCTGAACATGGAATCAAACATGCTCCGCGCGGTAGGGGATTCTGTCAGCCCCTTTCTGTACATGGTGGCCGGATGTGTCACGAATATTGTTCTGGATGTGCTGTTTGTGGTTTTCTTTCATTGGGGGATTGCCGGGGTTGCTGCAGCTACCGTTACAGCACAGCTTATTAATATGGCACTTCTGACAAGAAAACTGATGACAACGCAGGAGGCTTATGCTCTGAGCCTGCGGGAAATAAAACTCAACGGTATCTATCTTTCCAATATGCTGAAAATGGGAATTCCGGCGGGCTTGCAGTCTTCCATGTATGCGGTTTCCAACATGATTATTCAGGTAGCCGTAAACACGCTGGGAACCATTGTAGTAGCTTCCTGGGCTATGATATCCAAAACAGACGGTATTTATTGGGCAATCAGCAATGCACTCGGTGCGGCAATCACAAGTTTTGTGGGTCAGAATCTGGGAGCAGGAAAGACTGACCGGGCGAAGGAGTGCGTCAAACAGGGGATGACTCTTGCCCTGATCATTACGGTAACGATCAGCGGAGCTATTATGCTTGTAGCGAAGCCGCTTCTCCGATTGTTGACGAATGACCCCGCAGTTATCAGCACATCTTATCAGATGATGAAATACTTTGTGCCTTTTTATTTTGCGTGGACCGCTATCGAGGTGATTTCTGCCGTGCTGCGCGGGGCCGGAGATGCCGTGAACCCCGTCATTATTATCGGTTTAGGGATCTGCCTGTTCCGCATCGTATGGATTCTGACGATATTTGCTACCTTCCGCTCGCTGCCGGCACTCTGCTGGTGCTATGTGGCATCCTGGACGGTGACGAGTACAGCACTGATCATCTACTACAAGCACGGCGGCTGGATCAAACGTCGGAGAATGGTGATTCACAATTGATCCGGATACGGGAAAAGGGTTCGCTTCAATCGGCCGGAGCGGGCCCTTTCCTCAGTTTTTTGGCATATTTGCATTGATTTTTATGCTTTAATTACAGAATCTCAGAGAATAATCATCAATTCTTTGTGTGTTTTTTCGAATTGACAGAAATGATTTAGAGTGGTAAAGTGTCCTCACAACCGAAGCAATAATAGAGGCGCGGGCTGTATCAGTACCGGATCAGAGGTTCTCAAAAACCGGTGAGGATCTGAGAAAGGGCAGTTCGCCGAAGCTGAAAGCGGTTTGAGCGGCTGGATGCTGGGCGTCAGGAGAATATCCTGCCGACTGTCGCAGAAATGCGGAGTGCTATTGTTCGCGCTGAGTTTTCTTTCGTGTGGAAAGATGATGGCGGTCGAAGCACAACGCTTCGGCCAAATTTTTTACCCGAAAAGGGAAAGGAGAACCATCATGAATCGCAGCATCAGACTATCAGCAATCCTTCTTCTCGCAGTATTTGTTTTCACCATGTCCGGCACAGCTTTTGCAGACGTCCCATCCGGCGTGGAAGACGGCGTTCTTACCATCGCAATGGAATGCGCTTATGCGCCATATAACTGGACGCAGAGTGATGACTCCAACGGTGCAGTTCCGATTGCAAATGTTCCCAGATCTTTTGCAAACGGCTATGACGTTATGATCGGCAAAAAGATCTGCGAAGCAAACGGTTGGGAACTGGAAGTCATCCAGTCAGACTGGGATTCCCTCGTTCCCGGTGTTCAGACTGGCACGTTTGATGCAGTTATCGCAGGCCAGTCCATGACGGCTGAGCGTGCGGAACAGGTTGATTTTGCAGGCCCCTATTTCTATGCGACGATTGTCTGCCTGACCAAGGCTGACAGCCCCTACGCAAACGCTACCGGACTTGCGGACCTTGCAGGAGGCTCCTGCACGGCACAGATCGCTACCATTTGGTACGACACCTGCCTGCCTCAGATTACCGGAGCAAATCTTCTCCCCGCATCTGAAACGGCTCCGGCCATGCTGATGGCTCTTGAGACCGGTATGGTTGATTTTGTCTGCACGGATATGCCGACGGCACAGGGTGCTGTTGCTGCCTATCCCGATATGGTGATTCTGGACTTCTCCGGCACGGACGGTGACTTTCAGTTTACCGAACAGGAGCGTGCAGAGAATGTGAACATCGGTGTGTCCATGATGAAGGGAAATACCGTCTTGCATGAAGCAATTGACGGTGTGCTTTCCGAGATGACGGTGGACGACTTCAACAGCCTGATGGAATATGCAATCTCCGTCCAGCCTCTGAGCGAAGACTAAGAAAAATGCAAGCTGCCCGAAAGGCAGCATAACCGAGAGGGAAAAGATCCTCTTTTCCCTCTATTTTTTATGAGAAAAAATAACGGAAGGGCAACCCTATGAACAAATTTGCTCAGCTTGGTGCGGATATCGCAAAGCTTTGGCTGAAATACGGGAATTCCTATTTTGGCGGCATAAAAAACACACTGATCCTTGCACTGGTCGGCACGGTAATCGGCTGCCTGATCGGGTTTATTTGCGGAATTCTCAATACAATTCCCTATAGTCGCAATGACAACCCGGTGAAACGATTTTTCCTTGCGCTGATCCGTGTGATTATCCGAATTTACGTTGAGGTATTCCGCGGCACGCCGATGGTGCTCCAGGCTGTGTTCCTGTATTATGGGCTGCCCTATTTTACAAATAACTCGGTAAAATTCACTTCCGTCTGGGCTGCAGCTATTGTAGTCGTGTCCATCAACACGGGAGCCTACATGGCAGAGTCTGTACGAGGAGGTATTATTTCAGTAGATCCCGGCCAGACGGAAGGCGCCAAGGCGATTGGAATGACACATGTGCAGACCATGATCAATGTAATTCTCCCGCAGGCACTCCGGAATATTATGCCGCAGATCGGAAACAATTTCATTATCAATGTGAAAGACACTTCCGTTATGTTCATTATCGGGTTCCCGGACTTCTTCGCGGCTCACCGGGCAGCCGTTGGAGCAAGCTATCTGTATTTCCCGTCCGCGACGGTAGAGATGGTCGGTTATCTGACCATGACACTGGTTGCATCGCTTCTGCTTCGATGGGCTGAGAAGAGAATGGACGGCGACAGCAGCTACGAACTGGTACAGGAAGATCAGCTTGTCATGACAGCCGGGACTTACAATTATCCGTCTCGCCGCAGCCCGTTTGACGAGCAGAACAAGGAATATGACAAAGCGGGGAAAGGAAAGGTGAACTGATATGGAACAGCAGATTCTCCAGGTAAAACATCTTTCCAAAAGCTTCGGAAAACAGGAAGTGCTGAAAGATATCGACTTTACGGTTAATAAGGGAGATGTGATCAGTATTCTCGGGAAATCAGGATCGGGGAAATCTACCCTTTTACGGTGCATTAATCTGCTGGAAACGCCAAACAGCGGAGAAATTCTGTTCCATGGTGCCAACATGGCCGGGCGGGGAGCAAACGCAGCCTCCTATCGTGCAAAGGTAGGAATGGTATTTCAGAGTTTCAATCTTTTCAACAATATGACAGTTCTCGAAAACTGCATTGTCGGTCAGGTGAAAGTTCTCAAACGGAACAAAGATGAAGCACAGAAACATGCTATGGAGTTTTTGGGAAAAGTCGGCATGGCCCCATATATCAACGCCAGACCGCGCCAGATTTCCGGAGGACAGAAACAACGTGTGGCTATTGCAAGGGCACTTGCGATGGACCCGGAAATCCTGCTTTTTGATGAGCCGACCTCTGCACTTGACCCGGAAATGGTCGGAGAAGTGCTCTCGGTTATGCGAACGATTGCTTCTGAAGGCATGACGATGCTGGTGGTAACCCATGAAATGGCTTTCGCAAGGGATGTTTCCAGTCGGGTCGTTTTTATGGTTGACGGTGTGATCTGTGAAGAGGGCACTCCGGAACAGATTTTCTCAGCACCGAAGCAGGAGAGAACGAAAGAATTTCTTGCACGGTTTCATAACGGATGAGAGACATCAGGGCACTCTGCCGAAAGAAGGAGGAGTGCCTTTTTTGTGCCGGTTTCATGGTTTTTCTGCAGAAACAGAGGGATAATTCTGTATAGTATTGCCATTGTTTTTCATCAGGCGGAGTGATAAAATTTCTCAAATCTATCAATCGGAGGATTCAGAATGAAAAGCTATCAGTTGCTGACAAAAGAAGAACGTGAAGCGGAGCGCAGTGCGTTACTGCTTCAGTATGAAGAGGAAAAGAAAAAAGGATATAAACTGGATATGTCCCGCGGAAAACCGGCACCGGATCAGCTGGACCTGAGCATGGATATGCTTTCACAGGATCCCAAAACCCTGATCCATACACGTAAGGGAACAGATGTGCGGAATTACGGTGAGCTTGCCGGTGTAGATGAGGCGAAGGAGCTCTTTGCAGAAGTACTGGGCCTGAAAATGGAGAATATCATTATGGGCGGCCAGTCAAGCCTTGCTTTGATGTACGACTGTATTGTGCGGGCATGGATTTTCGGCGTTTATGGCGGGAGCAAACCCTGGAGCCAGCAGGGAACCGTCAAATTCCTCTGCCCGGTACCCGGATATGACCGCCATTTCCGGATTACCCAGGAGTTCGGCATCGAAATGATCAATATTCCGATGTCGCCGGAAGGGCCGGATATGGATCTGGTGCGTGAGTATGTGGAAAAGGATGCTTCTGTAAAGGGCATCTGGTGCGTTCCGAAGTACTCCAATCCGCAGGGATATACCTATTCTCCTGCCACTGTAGAATCCTTTGCAGCTTTGAAACCGGCTGCAGATGATTTTCGTATTTTCTGGGACAATGCCTATGTCGTCCATGGGTTCCGCGAGGAAGATGATTATCTTGAGAATATTTTTGATGCCTGCAAAAAGTACGGCAGTGAAGATATGGTATACGAATTCATGTCTACCAGTAAGGTGACCTTCTCAGGTGCCGGCGTAGCGGTTCTCGCTGGCAGCAAAAATAATATTGAGTTTCTGCTGAAGCAGATGGGAGTTCAGACTATCGGATACGATAAGATCAATCAGCTGCGGCATGTTAAGTACTTCGGAGGCAAGGCGGAAGGAATATATCGCCACATGAAAAAGCAGGCTGAGTTTATCCGCCCGAAATTTGATATTGTCCTGAATACCCTCGATGAAGAACTGAGTGAACTGGAAATCGGCACGTGGACAAAGCCCAATGGCGGTTACTTTATCAGCTATGAAGGGTTAAAGGGGACAGCCAAACGCTGTGTACAGCTTTGTGCTGATCTGGGTGTAAAACTCACGGGAGCGGGAGCCCCGTTCCCCTATGGGAAAGACCCGGAGGACAGCACCATCCGAATCGCTCCGACATTCCCCTCTCCGGAACAGCTTCAGGAAAGCATCAGGGTTTTCTGCCTCTGCCAGAAAATTGCCGCACTGGAGACGCTTCTTTAAGATGGCGCAGATTATTGACGGAAAAGTTTTGGCAGCCGGTATCAGAGAACGGGTCAAAGCGGAAGCTGCCGTTTTACCGCGCAAGCCGGGGCTCGCAGTGATCCTGGCAGGAGAAGACCCTGCTTCGCAGCTTTATGTAAAAAACAAAGTAAAAGACTGCGAGGAATGCGGTTTTTACAGCAGACGATATGACCTTCCTAACGGTTCATCGGAAGAGGTGCTGCTTGGTATTCTCAATAAACTGAACGCTGACAGCAGTATTGACGGGATTCTTGTCCAGTTGCCGCTCCCGGATCAGATGGATGAGAAGAGAATTATTGAAGCTATTTCGCCGGAAAAGGATGTGGATGTATTTCATCCCCTGAATGTCGGCAGAATAGTATTGGGCGATTCTCCTGTATGGCCCTGTACACCGGCCGGAATCAGTGAAATGCTGGAAGCCTATCATATTCCGGTCGACGGAAAGATCTGTGTAATGGTGGGGCGGAGCAATATCGTTGGGAAACCGATGGGCTTTCGCTTACTGCGTGATCACGGAACCGTGATTTACTGCCACAGGCATACGCCTGATCTCGCTGCGATGACCCGCCAGGCGGATATTCTCATCGTAGCTGCCGGTTGTAAAGGCTTGATTCGGGGTGACATGGTAAAAGAGGGAGCCGTAGTGATTGATGTTGCCATGAATCGAGATCCGGAGACGGGAAAATTTTCGGGGGATGTTGTATTTGATGAAGTGGAACCGAAAGCCTCCTTTATTACGCCGGTTCCGGGAGGTGTCGGGCCGATGACACGGGCTATGCTGATGAAGAACACTCTGACATTGGCAAAACTCCACATGGGATTACATGAAGCACCGTCATACAGCAGGAGGTACAAATGAATCATTTTTCGGCGATTCGGACACAGCTTGAAAACAGAGAGCTCGATGCGCTCCTGATCAACAGCGAGGCAAACCGTTTTTATGCCTCCGCTTTTCACACTACCGGAGCCGATGATGCGCTGGTGATTGTAACAAAAAAGAACAACTATCTCATTACGGACAGCCGTTATGCTGAAGCAGCGCAGGCACAACTGAAGGATGCCAGGCTGGTGATTCGTGCCAACGCAGAAAGCTACCTGGATTATGCGGCAGAGATTTTTGCAAAAGATGGTGTAAAAAAAGCAGGGTTTGAAGATGCTGCACTCACTGTAAAGGAATTTAACAGCTATCAGGCGGGGCTCCCCTGCGAATTTGTCCCTGCGTCGGAGCTTTTTCTGGGGCTGAGACAGTCAAAAGACGAAGATGAAATTCGCAGCATGAAGGCTGCACAGAGAATTGCGGACAAAGCTTTGACGCAGCTGCTGGATGAACTGAAACCCGGGATGACGGAACTGGAAATATCTGCACGCCTGCAGTATCTGATGCTGGTCGGCGGAGCTGAGCGAATGAGCTTCGACCCGATTGTTGCAGGCGGCCCGAACAGCAGTATGCCCCATGCGGTGCCGACAGATCGGAAGATACAGGATGGGGATTTCCTCACGATAGATTTTGGCTGTATCTATGAAGGCTACTGTTCCGACACAACGCGAACCGTTGCTATCGGGCATGCAACAGAAGAAATGAGGACAGTATATCATACCGTCCTGGAAGCACAGCTCGCCGGGATCGCCAGGGCAAAAACCGGTGTAATCGGAAAAGAAGTTCATGAAGCTGCCCACAATGTGATTCGTTCTGCCGGTTACGGGGAGTACTTCGGCCACGGCTTCGGGCACAGCCTTGGGCTGGAGATTCATGAGGCTCCGAATTTTAACACCCGCAACAACAAACCTATGCCGGATCATGCAGTGGTTTCCGCGGAGCCGGGAATTTATCTCCCGGGGAAATTCGGTGTGAGAATTGAAGATGTTGTCATTCTTCATGAAAACGGATGCGAGGATATCACTGCTCTGCCGAAGGATCTACGGGTTATTCCACTGTGATATTCTGACTGTGAATACAAGAAAGAGATCGCTGATCATCCTGTTTCAGCGATCTCTTTTTTCTATGGGGTGCCTGACAAAATGACAAAATTACCTGTTCGGAGGCAACAATCTGTCATTTTAGGAATTTTGTCATTTTGTCACAACGATTCTGTGTGGGAAGCGGATCAATGATTTATAACAGAGTATTCAAATCAGGCCAGCGAGAGAAATATAGGGGCCGTAGGTTACTTCATAGGCACCGGTAAGATCATTCAGCATATCATTCATGCGCTCACGTCGGATGGTTGTCCTCCCGTTTTCCAGATCACCCTCACCGACATAGTACATGACATGATAGCCGGCATAAGCACCGCTTTCTCCGTAGACGATGCCGGTATCTCCGCTTTCACGGCCTTCTTCAAAACAGAAAGCGTCAAATTCGGGAACCATTTGTCCTTTCGTCACAGCATCGTAAAGACCGCCGTTGGTATTGGAACCGGCATCTTCACTGTACTGTTCGGCAAGAGCGGCAAAGCTTTCTTCTGTTGCCTCTCCAGCGAGCCATTCGTTGTAAATCTCCTCTGCTCTGGCTTTCGCAGCCTCTTTTGCTTCGTCGGTATAGACACCGTTCTCATCTGCAACAGCTTTGGTCAGAATGTGGCGTACGGCAATCGTCGGATGCTGCTCGCGTACTTCATCATCCGTAACGACAATGCTGTCGTCAAGCTGTCTGTAGACCTTGCTGGCGAGGGCAAAATCAAGAGAAACCTCTTGGAGAAGATCAGGTGTTACGCCGCTGCCGTAGGTAGCTTTCAGGAAGGCTTCTCCGGACTCAAAGCCGTTTGCAACAGCGGTTTCCTCCAGTTCTTCCAGACCGGCGAGTGCTGTGGCCTTTTCTTCGTCGGTTAAAGCAATGCCGTTTTCCTCTGCATAGCGGGAGAGTGCCGTGTTCATCAAAAGCGAGTCAACTGCGGCAGAAAGGAAATAGTCCTGCCAGGTACCGCCGTTGATCATAGGACAGGCCTGACCGGCCAGAGAAGAAACACCGAGGGAGGTATTAAGCCCGAAATTTGCTGCATAAGCTCCATAAGTGGTAAGGAAGGAGTAGTACTGCGTGATATAGCTGTAATTCAGCATCGCAGGAGAGATAGAGCGGTCGCCAATGGTGACAGCGGTTGTCTTTTCGTAGAAATCATCCATGCTGACAAGATCAAGTTTCAACTCACCGCTGTCAATCATGGCAGCTATTTCTTCTGCTGATAAAGGCTCGGCTTCCTCAGCAAAAACAACGGAGGAACAGGTGAAAATCAAAACAAGTGAAAGGAAAACAGATAGAAAGCGTTTCATAAAGATGATACCTCTTTTTGCGAAATGTTAGAAATGATTCAGGTTTTTTTGTGAAATAATCTGTCACGGAACTGAAGCAGCAGAATCAGTGCAAAAAGCACAGAGCAGATCCCGAAGCAAAGCCAGGTCATCGTCCGGCTTCTGGCGGCTACCCCCATGAGGAGCAGCATCGGTGCGCCGAGCAGAATGGACCACAGGTTCTGATAAATAAGATTGTGGGAAGTTGGCGTTTTGAAAAGCGGATCAATTTCCCGAAGAAGAATAATACCTGTGGAAGCAGTGCCGGTGAGCATGCCGTACATGGCAAGCAGCATCTCGTCAGAATAATCCGGGAAAAGATGCCTGCAGATCCAGCTGACATACCAGTATGTGAGAAACGCACCGACAATGCAGACCAGAAGAAGCGGTACCCAGAATTCCCGATAGCGAAAAGCGGACAGGTCAATTGCTGCAATGGAAGCGACGACCATCAGGTCAAACATAAGGCCGGAAATCCTGTTGAGCATGAAGTTGTTGGTATACTCTCTCTTCATAATGCCCTTTGCCCGGAGTTTGTTGCCGATGTTCTTAAAAAGGATAGCCCATGCGGTGCCCACGAGGAAATTGAAGCCCCAGATCAGCGGATTGATGGTATTCATACAGAACCCGCCTGCAGGTTCCAGAACGAAATGATACAGCAGCCACATGGACGCATAAGCAACCAGATAGGTGAGAAATACCAGACCGAATTGAACGGTCAGTTTATCCATAGATTCCGAGACGGGAATTTCATTTCCGCCGGTAATCCGTTCGGCAGAGAGATCTTCCACTGCTTCCGCGTTTTCCGTCATAGCGCGTGCATCACCGGCACGGCGCATTTTGTTCAGATAGTAGACACCGCCTACACAGGCAGAAACGAAGCCCATTGCCGCAATGGTGAGGCCAAAGCTTGAACCGTGGGTAAATCCGTAAAGACTTTGGTAGTTGGTGCCCCAGTTAAATGCCTGACCGGGCCCCTGCCCGTATCCCATCGGGAGGAGGATACCTCCAGCTGCAAAAGCACCGATAATATAGGAAAGGCACAGAGTGATCAGCAATCCGGCAACTGCCTGAAGCAGATATCCGCCGACTGTGACGGTGCTGGTATTAAAAACGTCTTTTCTGGCTTTTTTACCTTTTACGCCGTCAAGGTGTCTCCAGGCAAGAGCGATAAATCCAAGGCCGAGGCCGTGATAGGTGAGAGCCTCAAGAGTGGATAGATCAAACATGGACTGCCCGAAGATTCTCTTGTAGATGGCATCAAAAATCAGGACAAGAAACCCACCGAGAACTGCACTCGGGAGCAGCGATTTCCGAAGAAACCGGATTTTCCTGCGAAGAAGATTGGCGAGAAGCATTCCGCCGAAAAGCAAAGCCAGAGTGACGATGAAAGACCAGATTTCGCCGTCCCAGAAGTTAAATCCGCTGGTCATGGGACCCTGTACCTCCCTGTTGTTTTATGGGGCCTTCGATATGCCTGCTGCATGTGATTCTGCAGTGTTATTCCATTCCGGCTGCTTTATTGGCAGCCTCCCGTTTATTGATCTTTTTCTGGTTGATCAGAGAGAAGATGACAACCCCGACGGCGACTACGAAGAAACCAATGGCAATGGGATAATTCAGAATAGCACCGAAGTTACCGCCGTTCAGATCCATAAAGCGGACGAAGTTCTGCTCGCACATCGGTCCGAGGATCAGAGCGAGAAGGATCGGGGAGAGCGGGAACTCATATTTATTCATGAGCCAGCCGATCACACCGAAGAAGACACAAACGCCGATATCGAACACATTCTTGTTGATGGAAAAAGCACCGAGCAGGGATACCACAAGGATGATCGGATAGAGCATCCTCTTTTCAAGAGAAACAATTTTAGCAAAGATGCGTACACCTGCGCAGCCAACCAGCAGCATGGCGAGGTTTGCCAGCATCAGGGCGGCAAACACTTTGTAGACGGTCGGCAGCTCGGAGACATACATCATCGGTCCGGGCTGGATGCCCTTCATGATAAAGGCACCAAGGAGAATTGCTGTGACCGAGTCACCCGGTACACCGAGAGAGAGCAGTGGAATCATCGCACCGCCGGAGCATCCGTTGTTGGCCGATTCCGTTGCAGCAACGCCGTTCGGGATGCCGGTGCCCCATTTTTCAGGATGCTTGCTGAGGCCTTTGTTGAAAGCGTAGGAGACAAACACGGCAATATCTCCGCCGGCACCGGGAATCGCTCCGATAAACGTTCCGATAATACCGCCGGTAAAAATATTGGGAGAGATCTGAGCAATCGTCTTGCCGTCTGGCAGAACACGGGTGATCTTTTCCGTAGATTTTGCCTGTGCGCTTTCACGGCCGGAAAGGATCCTCTCTACACCGGCAATGACTTCCGCAACAGCAAAAAGACCGATCAGCACGGGGATAAAGCTCAGACCGCCTTTGAGGCTTGTGATACCAAAGGTGAAGCGCTGTTTGGAATACGTCGGGTCGAGGCCGATAGTGCAGAGAAGCATGCCGAAGAACGCACTGATCAACCCCTTAGCGATAGACTTGCCGGAAATCGAGATGATGACCGAGAGCCCGAAGACAGCCAGCATCAGCATCTCTGCCGAGGTAAACTTCATGGCAACCTTTGCCACCAGAGGAGAAAGGAAAGTCATGATCAAAGCGCCGATGACACCGCCGCAGAAAGAGGAGAACATGGCTACAGACAATGCCTTGCCCGCTTCACCTTTCTGGGCCATGGGATAGCCATCCAGCAGAGTAGCAGCAGCAGAAGGAGTTCCGGGAGCATGAATCAGAATGGCAGAAATGGATCCGCCGTACATGCCGCCGCAGTAGATCCCGAGCAGCAGACCGATAGAGGGAATCAAGTCCATGCCAAAGGAGAAGGGAATCAGCAGGGCAACACCCATGGTAGCTGTCATTCCCGGAATAGCACCGAGAAGTACGCCGCCTGCAGCGCCGAGGAGCGTCATGAGTAGCGTGGTGGGATCCAGAAAAACATTTGAGTAGCTGGAAAACAGTAAATTCCAATCCATAATGCTGATCTCCTTTCTCAGATTTTATCAACAAGATCCTTCAGGAACTGCAGCCAGCCCATCGGAATATTGACCTGCAGCATCTTATAGAAAATCAGCCACATACCGAGAGGGACCAGAAGCGAGATCAGGATCAGCTTGACAGGATTTCTCAGACCGATCATCCACATGATGATCGCACAAAGCAGAAAACTCACAACCACATAGCCGAGGCTTTTGAAGAAATAGACATAGCCGACGCACAGCAGAACAACAATCAGTGCAGCCAAAACGCCTTTGTCCCGGAACAGGTTCATGGTTTCGGCTTTTTCGGCAAGAGGATCATCAGGCTTCATGTTGCTGAGCTTCATCAGAGACTGAATCAGCAGAATAACGGTAAAAACAGCCATACCGATGATCATTATCCGTGGGAAGGTTGAGGGCTGAACAGCAGCCTTTTTGGCTGTTTTGATATTATTTGTCTGCAGCCATGCCCAGACCTCAAACGCAATCAGAACCAGAGATGCGATCAGATTGGAGAATGCTTTCGTCTGTGTTTTCTTGACTTCCAAATAAGGTCACTTCCTTTTACAAATTAATAAAAGAAAAAGCGGGCAGGCACTTCTGCCTGCCCGTGGAGCATTTGTTGTAAAGCGGAAAGAGATAAGGATTACTCGTCGAGAAGTCCTACAACTGCCATGGCGGCAGGAACATCAACTGCTGCCTGAGCAAGGTATTCGCCATAGGCCGGGCCGTCAAGATAGTCGATCTTCTGGCCGAGAGCTTCCATAGCAGCGACAAAGTCAGGATCTTCGATGGCAGCTGCGCAAGCCTTGGAAAGAACTTCAAATACTTCGTCATCAACACCGAGGGGGAGCCCCATACCACGCTGTGTGGCATAGAGGCACTCATAACCCTGTTCTTCACAGGTCGGAACATCGGGGAATACAGAGTTACGAACGGTATCCATAATGCCGAGCATAGTCAGATCACCGGATTCAACAAAGGAACGTGCTTCAGCAGCGGAAACCGTGACACCGTTGATCTCGTTCTGTGCAGCAGCCTTGACAGCGGAAGCAGCACCATCGGGATATGCAACCATCTGAATGTCAATACCGGTAGCATTCATCAGGTAGCCGCCGGCGACATGCCATACGGAACCAGCGGAAGAACCGCCCATCTTTACTTCACCCGGATGATCGGTGCAGTAAGCGATGAAGGAAGCAAGATCAGTGATGTTGTTCTCTTTTGCCCATGCTGTGTTGACTGTGATGGCAGCTGCATCCGTGTTGACACGGCAGAGAGGAATGTAGTTCTCATAAGTGTACTCAGACATGTCCATCGGGAGATAGGAAGCAAGCTCCCAGGTAATCATACCAATGGTGTAGCCGTCGGGTTCTGCGTCTGCAATTGCTTCGTGGCCGGTAACACCGCTGGCACCGGTACGGTTGTCAACCGTGATGGTAACGCCGAGCTGCTTCTCAAGAGCTGCACAAAAAGCACGCAGGCAGTTATCCGTGCCGCCGCCGGCACCCCAGGGGTTGATTGCAGTGATGCCCTTGTCAGGATAGTCAGCAAATGCCACTGCTGACAGGCTGCAGACCATAACCATGGCAAGCAGAATAGCGAGGAATTTCTTCATGTTTTTCTCCTTTTTATATTATAATTTATCAACGGCGATCCGTTGTGAGGATACAAAAATTCTAACATCTCAGAACGAGGATGTCAATTCCTTTGAAAAAGTTTCTGCGGGATTTTTGAGAAAAGCCTGTCGAAATCAGTCTGGTGAGAATACGATTATACACGCAGGGCAGCGTCATGTGCTGCGGCGCAGAGGGAGGTGATCAGATCGAACTTTTGAGCGGCAATATCGTCTTTTTTGCAGACCCAGCTTCCGCCAACGGCATGAATAAACGGGGCTGCAAAGAACTCTGCCATGTTCTCCGGATTGACACCGCCGGTCGGAATGAACTTGAGCCCGACGAATGGACCGGAAAGTGCCTTGAGTGCCTTGAGACCGCCGTAAACATTTGCGGGGAAGAACTTCACAACCTTCAGGCCATGCTTCAGGGCCATCATGATCTCGGTCGGAGTGGCGCAGCCAGGCGTAACGGGGATGTTGTTTTCGCAGCACCAGGCTACGGTTTCTTCATCATAGCCGGGAGATACGATAAACTTCGCTCCGCACTCCACGGCGAGTTTGCACTGCTCCAGATTAATCACAGTACCTGCACCGACGATCATCTCAGGAACTTCTGCGGCAACAGCACGGATGCAGTCAGCAGCTGCTGCGGTGCGGAAAGTGATCTCCATCACACCGACGCCGCCTTTCAGCATAGCCTTTGCGGTCGGAACAGCATCTTCGACCTTTTCAAGCACAACGACCGGAACAATACCGGACTCAGCCATTTTTGCAAGAACGTCCATTTTTAAATCTCCTTATAAAAATAATTTTTCATAACACAGGACAAATTAGAGATCCTGAAATAATTTTACCTGCATGCAGGTTTTTTTGCAAGCTTTTATTCAAGAGATTTGCGCCTCTTAACGCAGATCCTTTGTTTTTTCCGAGGGAAGATGTGAAGCAATAAGATTCCAGGCTGCATCGGAATCATCGCAATCCGGCAGGAGATAGGCACGGGTCGGGCTGACATAGAGATAAATGCACCCTTTTACACGAAATGCTGCATGAAGATCCGGCCAGGAAAAAACAGCTTCTTCTTTATCCCGGACTACTTTGATCTTGTCCTGCCCCAGAAGGGTAAAATACTGCGCTTTTGTTCGGGAAAGCCCATGCTTTTTTGCTTCGGTTTTTACAGAGGAAAGAAACAGCAGATACCAGACAAGGGGCAGTACAAGCCCGATGGAGAGGAGAACGGTGCCCAACAGCACAGCCTGGTCGTGTGTTTTTCTTACGGCAAAACAGACTATGGCAAAAGCGGACATGATACAGGCAAAGAGGAGCGGGGTTTTCCAGCGCTTTTTTCTTTGAAACGTATCAAACAGGGCAAAGCTGACAAAATCACGGGTGTCGATGGTCGCCGGGATCGTGAGGAATTCTTTCCGGGTGTCGGGCATGGTATGGCCTCCCATAAAGAAAAATTAACGAAGAATGAAAAGATTTTCATAGACAGAAGAGGGGTATTGCTGTTATAATATCATAAAATAAAACCGCTGTGTACCTGTTTTCTGACAGGATCAATATTTTGTATTCCATTGTTTTATAATATGGAAAAATAAAAAACGGAGGAAAGAAAACCAATGAAAAAAGTCCTGTCACTTGTTATGGCATTGTGCATGGTATTTGCACTTTGCGCTGTCTCCGCATCTGCAGATGAACCCGTAACACTCACTTATGCAGAAGTAAATCCCCTTGATGGCACGATCGTCGGCGAAATGGCAAAAGCCTTCAAAGCAAAAGTCGAAGAACTCTCCGGCGGCAGTGTGCTGATCGACATTCAGGCCGGCGGTGTGCTCGGTTCTGAAGACCAGGTTCTGGACAACCTGCTTGGCTACGGCAACATCACAGACATCAGCCGTATCTCCGCATTTGCCCTTACACAGTATGGCTGTGACAAGGCAAGCCTGCTCTCCATCCCCTACACTTTCGTAAATGAGGAGCATTTCTGGAATTTCGCAGCCAGCGATCTGGCACAGGAATTCCTGCTCGAGCCGCAGGAAATCGGCCTGCCTCTCCGCGGCCTCTGCTACGGTGAAGAAGGCTTCCGTCACTTCTTCTTCAAGACTGAAGTGAAGAGCCTGGAAGACCTGAAGGGCCTCAAGATCCGTGTTTCCTCCGACCCGGTCATGACCGGTATGGTTACCGACCTTGGCGCATCCGCTACGACGGTTGCGTTCACCGAGCTTTACAGCGCACTGAATACCGGTGTTGTTGACGGTGCTGAGCAGCCCACTGCAAACTACCGCTCCAATGCTTTCCAGGAAGTTGCTCCGTATCTCCTTCTCGATGGCCACACCCTCGGCGCTCTGCAGATCATCATCAGCGATGCCGGCTGGGCAAAGCTCAATGAGGAGCAGCAGGGCTATGTGATGGAAGCTGCCCAGTATGCATCCCAGGTTTGCCGTGAGAAGGTTGCAGAAATTGAAGCAAAGACCTTTGAGCTGCTTGCTGAAGACGGTGCTACCGTTATCCCGGTGGAAGACAAGGCTCCCTGGGTTGAAGCCTGCCAGCCCACCATCCAGGCAAATACCGCAAAGCTTGCTGACCTCTATCAGCAGATTCTTGACATGCAGTAAGGCAGAGCCGTAAATCTGTATTATTAAAAGCCTAAGGGGCACAGGGGAAGTCCCCCTGTGCCCCGCTTTTACTGATGTTAAGAACATGACAAGAAAGGAGTTCCCTGTATGCCTGCTTTTTTCCGGGCGCTCGAGAAAATAAAGCCCGTGTATGACTGGACGTATAAGATCCTGATGTTCATTTGCAAACTGCTGCTGATCGGCGATATCCTGATCACTGCCTGGGCAGTTACCGGGCGCTATGTTCCCTTTATCACAGACCCTCACTGGAGTGAGGAAATTGTTCTGACACTGATGGTGTATATGGCGGTGCTGTCTGCTACGTTGGCAATCCGAAGAGGTGCACATATCCGTATGACGGCATTTGACACGTACCTGCCGAAAAATGTATTGAGAGTTTCGGATATTCTGGCAGATCTGGCTGTAATGGCTTTGGGTGTCGTTCTGGTAGTCTATGGCATCAAGTTCTGTAACTCGCCTCTGAGCATTCGCGGCAAATATGCGTCCATCCCGACACTGAGTAAATTCTGGCAGTATCTGCCGATTCCTGTAGCAGGTACAGGCATGATTATTTTCGAGCTGGAACAGGTTTTCCGGCATATCGAAGCTTTTTTTGTAAAAGATGAGCAGAAGGAGGGAGCCTGAATATGAGTCCTGAGACAATATCCACCATCATTCTGCTGGGCAGTTTCTTTGTGATGGTTCTGCTCCGTTTCCCGATTGCCTATGCTGTAGGTATTTCCACAATATTATGTATGGTTTCCATGGGCCAGAATCTGGTGTCGCTCCCACAGCAGATGGTAAAAGGCGTATGGTCTTTTTCCCTGATGGCAGTTCCTTTTTTCATTACCATGGGTGTGCTGATGGGCACCGGAGGTATTTCGGACAAACTGATAGCACTGGCTAACTCTCTGGTCGGCTGGATGCGCGGCGGGCTTGCCATGGTGAATATCGTGGCGTCCTACTTCTTTGGGGGAATTTCCGGCTCTGCTTCTGCAGATACTGCTTCCCTCGGTTCCATCCTCATTCCGATGATGGTTGATGAGGGCTATGATCCTGACTTTTCTACAGCTGTTACGATTACCTCTTCCTGTGAAGGATTGCTGGTACCGCCCAGCCATAATATGGTTATTTACGCTACGACAGCGGGCGGTGTGTCTGTAGGCGCACTGTTTATGGCGGGATATCTGCCTGGCGCGATTCTGGCCATTGCGCTGATGGTTGGCTCTTATATTCTCTCTGTCAAGCACAACTATCCCAAGGGGGAACCATTTTCTTTGATAAACTTTATCAAGCAGATCGGAAAATCCATCTGGGCTCTGCTGGCAGTGCTGATCGTGGTGGTTGGTGTGGTAGGAGGTGTCTTTACCGCAACAGAATCCGCGGCAATTGCTGTTATCTATTCCCTGATCGTGTCCGTGTTTGTTTACAGAGGGCTCAACTGGAAGGGCGTCTGGAAAAGCCTGGAGCAGTGCATTGACACTCTGGCTATTGTGCTGATCCTGATTGCGATGAGCGCAGCTTTCGGCAACTGCCTGACACTGCTGCATGTCCCTGCCAAAGCGGCAAATCTGATTACCAGCATTTCCAGCAACCGTGTGGTTGTGATCCTGCTGTTGAATGTGATCCTGCTGATTCTCGGTATGATCATGGATATGGCACCGATTATTCTGATCTCCACCCCTATTCTGCTGCCTGTGGCACAGAGTGTGGGACTGCATCCGATCCAGTTTGGCATTATGATGGTGCTCAACTGCGGCATCGGCCTGCTGACGCCGCCTGTCGGAGCAGTGCTGTTTATCGGCTCTGCAGTGGCAAAACGACCGATGGAAAAAGTTGTTAAAGCAACGCTTCCGTTCTATATCTGTATGATTATCGCCTTGCTGCTGATCTCCTTCATCCCTGCAATCAGCCTCTGGCTCCCGAAACTCACCGGAGCTCTGTTGTAAATCCATATAAAAAGGGGGCATAAGGATTATCTTATGCCTCTTTTGTCAAGATTATAAATACCTGAATACGGAGAAAATGAAATGTTTACTGAAAATAGAAAAATATTACCGCAGGATATCGGCGGAGGCGTAACACGCAAGATCCTTTCTTACAGCCAAAACCTGATGACGGTAGAATTAAGCTTCCCCAAGGGAGCGACGGGAGCCAAGCATTCCCACCCTCATGAGCAGATCGGATATATCATTTCGGGCAGCCTGATTTATCAGGAAGAAGGGCAGGAAGACAAGGTCCTCGGAACCGGTGACACATACTATGTTGCACCGAATGTTGTTCATGGTGTGGAAATCCTTGAGGATACCATGCTTCTGGATATTTTTACCCCGATGCGGGAAGACTTTATTCAAAAATAACGTGAAAGGAACCGGCACTATGGAACACAGCTTTCCCTTTGGCAAATTTCGGGTCGTTGACCTGACAAAACTGGTTGATCCAGCGACAGAAACCAGAAGATGCACCCTCTATCGCTTCAACACAGGCGGCAGGATCCCGGATTTTCATACAAATATGGATCTGATGAGCCATCTTGGTACTCACTGTGAATGCCCTTATCATCACAGTGAAGACTGGCCGGATGTTTCAGCCCTTCCCATTACATCTTTTATGGGTAGAGGGATCTATGTAAAATTCACGGATGTTGCCCCCAACTCTTATGTTACAGCTGAACTGCTTGACCGAACTCTCGGAGAAAAGGTGAAAGAGGGAGATACAGTCATTATCGACTCGGAACACCAGATCCCGCCTTTTACTTCTTTGACAAATACAGAAGAAGACAGGCGCATGTTTGTCAACGGAGAGACGGCTCAGTGGTTTGTGGATCACAGAGTGAAATGTGTCGGGTTTGGCGATGGCGTATCCATTGAAAACCGTAATGAAGATGTCAAGCCTTTTCATGATATCTGCATGGCCGAGAACATTACCTTCCTTGAAGTGCTGAAAAACCTGGACGAACTGCAGCAGGAAACATTTTTCATTTCTTTTGCGCCCATGTATATCAAAGGTCTTGACTCCTGTCCGGTACGCGTATATGCCATTGAAGGCATGGCTGATTTTTCCTGAAAATATATTTTTATAACGCGACAAATATAGCGTGACAAAAGGACAAAATTCCGGAAGAGCAATTTTCAGCTCAATCCATGAATTTTGTCCTTTTGTCCTTCAGATTTATCTTTTCCGTTTGCAGATCAGAAACCGAGAGTGTCGTTGACCAGAATTACATGGATCCTGCCCGCATGGCGGGAATAGCGTGTGATCAGGAACTGGCAGCAGATGGTGTCCGGAGATTTGCAGTTCATACAGGCACCGGTTTTTGCACAGGGTGTGGAGAGACCGAAGCGCTGTGCATTCGTCGTCGCTGCAACGTTTCTTGCACGCTTCATGGCACCGTCTACGTCGTCACAGACTTTGTTCATTCCCACAATGAAAATCACCTTTTTCGGACCGTAGGCGATAGAGGAAACCCGGTTGGAATTACCGTCAATGTTCACGAGCACACCGTCATTGGTAATAGCGTTGCAGCTGGCGAGGAAGACATCGGCATCGTAAGCCATCAGCATGGCGGCGCGTTTGTCTTCTGCAGCATCCCTGTCGATATAGTTGTAATTTCCTTTCTTCAGGGCATCTACGAGCCCTATCTCCTGTACGCTGACACCGCCGCCCATCGTAGCCGTACTGCCTTCCGGAATCAGGGAGAGCGCCAGGGATAAAGCTTCCTCCCGGGTCGCAGCATAGTAGCCGGACATGTTGCGGGACTGCAGCCCCTTGATGACCGTCTGCGCGAGCAGTTCATTCCTCTTTACCATATTGCTGTTCATTGTCGTAGTCTCCTTTCGTTTTTCGAAATGATTAAATATAAAATTTTTAAGATCTTTTTTTATTTTACTCCGTAAAAAGGTGTATGTAAATATGAAAAATAGATATTTTTCCGGATAAACTGAATATATTTATACAATTTAATGCTTGATAAGTAAACCGTATTTTACTATAATACTCATAGTTTATTTTTTTCTGCCGTGAGCAGATAAAGATAACAGAATTCTACAGAAAAGGATGGATTACAAAAATGGCGAAAAAAGAAATCTCCCGCCGCGAGTTTTTGAAAGGCTCTGCAGCAGCAGGCCTGGGGCTCGCGGCAACACTCGGCATGGGCGGCGCCCTTGCATTTGCTGACGGCGCAACCTACAAACCCGGCAAATATCAGGCAACGGCATACGGCAACCTGAGCTATGTCACCGTGGAATGCACCTTCAGTGAAACAGCACTGACCAACGTAGAGATCATCTCCCAGAATGAGACCCCGATCCTCTTCTCCATGGTTCAGGATCAGCTGATCCCGGCAATCATTGAGAATCAGGCCGGCGGCCTGGATGCGATTACCGGCGCTTCCAACTCCTCACGTGCTGTCAAAGAGGCAATTGCCGACTGCGTTGCACAGGCAGGTGGCGACAAGGAAGCATGGCTCGCAAAGGGCATCACTGCAACGGCAGGCAGCGATGAGGTGTATGATGTTGACGTCTGCGTGGTCGGCTGCGGCGGCTCCGGATTTATGGCTTCCATCACGGCTGGCCAGAAGGGTGCCAAAGTTCTCACCATAGAAAAGGCAAACTCTGTGGCCGGTGTCAACGGCATTAAGGTTTCCGGCCCGTTCGCGGTCGATACTTCCGTTCTCCATGCCCGCGAAGGCGGCACAACACTGGAAGTGGACGAAGTATTCCAGCATGTCATGAACTATACGCACTGGACTCCGAACCCGGCTCTGATGAAGCGCTGCCTGGAAGAATCCAAGAATTCTGTGGAAGAGCTCGTTGGGATCGGATATAAGATGCAGGAAGCCAACTTCCGTTTTGAAACACCGTTCTATCAGGAAAAGGGTGGCTTCCATCTGATCACCAACAGCCTGGATGAGCGTGTGGAACTCTGGAACAAGGCACTGGAAGATGCCGGCGTTGAAGTGCTCTTCAACACCACGGCAACCGGCCTGATCATGGACGGCGACAAGGCAGTCGGCGTGACGGCCCGCAAGGCGGACGGAACCAGTGTAACGGTCAATGCGAAGGCAGTGATCATCGCATCCGGCGGCTACCTCGGCAACCGCGACCTGCAGGAGAAGTTCCTTAAGACCCGTAAACTCAACGCTGCTGCAGGCGGCAACAGCCTCTGCACCGGTGACGGCATCATGATGGCAAATGATGCAGGCGCTGTCCTCAACAAGACCTTCGGCTACTGCCCGTGCGAATACGGCGGAACCAACACCAAAGCTTCCCGCCCGGCAAAGCAGGATAAGTATGACCAGAACTACGCATTCAAGTTCGGCCTCTACGGCAACCTGCTGGTTGACCAGGAAGGCAAGCGCTTTATCAATGAAGGCCTGCTCTGCGACTACCCGATGAGCTACGGCTCCGAGCAGATCATCCTCAACGCTCCGTGGTACGGCATTGTTGACCAGGCATATGTGGACGCCATGACTACACAGGGGCTTTATGAGTACACCATTGCCAAGGGTGCTACTACGGATGCGGGCGTATGGTTTATTGGAAATTACTTCAAAGGCCGTATCCTCGACAGGCTCCCCGAAGACCTCGAAGAAGGCATCCGTGAGGGCTGGGTCGCCAAGGCTGACACGCTCGAAGAGCTGGCAGAGAAATTCGGTCTGACCGATCTGCCTGCAACCGTTGCAAAGTACAACGAATACTGCGACAAGGGCGTTGACGAGCAGTTTGGCACCAATCCGTGGTACCTCAGCAAGATCGAGAAGGGCCCGTTCTACGCAGTGCAGTGCGAGCCGTCCGCATGGAGCACCTTTGGCGGCATCCGTACGGATGACAAGCTGCGCGCCCTCAAGCCGGACAATACCCCGTTGCAGGGTCTGTACGTGGTCGGCACAGATAACGGCTCTCTCTACTACAGCCCGTACTATGATGTTCCCGGCTACTGCTACGGCCTCTGCGTTGACTCCGGTTACATTGCAGCCTGCGAGGCAACCGAGTATATCAAGTAAGGTTTACAAATCAATACACGGCAAAAACTCCAGGACGTCAAAAATCCCGGAGTTTTTGTTTTGGAACTTTGCGTGACAAAATGACAAAATTCCTCATAAGACGGATCAGAGCATCCAGGTGGGAATTATGTCATTTTGTCCTGTTGGTTAGTTTGAATTATTCAATGCCGAAATAACGGGCGGCGTTGTAATAGCAGATGCCTTCCACAATCTTTTTGAGAGAGGCTTCATTGTTGGGGTATTCACCATTCTCAACCCATTTTCCGATGAGGTTGCAGAGAATGCGGCGGAAGTAATCATGGCGCGGATAAGAGAGGAAAGAGCGGGAGTCCGTCAGCATGCCGACGAAATTGCCGAGGATACCGAGATTGGCAAGAGAAGTCATCTGTTCCTCCATGCCGGACTTGGTGTCGTTGAACCACCAGCCGGAGCCCTGCTGGATTTTTCCAGGTATTTCATCAGTCTGGAAGCATCCGATCAGGCTGCCGATCAGCTCATTGTCAGAGGGGTTGAGGGAATAGAAAATCGTCTTCGGGCATTCGCCGGTTACGTCGAGCGCAGAGAGAAAATCGGCAATGCTGCCGCTGCAGTTGTTCTGGGCAATCATGTCAAAACCGGTGTCAGGCCCCATCTTGGCAAACATGCGGGCGTTGTTGTTGCGTTTGCAGGAGTAATGAATCTGCATGACAATGCCAAGACGGTGGTATTCCTTGCCGAGATGCATGAGGATCGCTGTCTGATACTTTTCGGCCTCTTCCAGCGTCAGAGGTTCGCCTGCCATAGCTTTCTTGAAGGCTGCTCCGGCTTCCTGCATGGTGTATTCCCGGAAAGGAATGTAATCCAGGCCGTGGTCACTGGCACGGCAACCGAGGGAGGCAAAGTACTCCAGACGGTCCGTCAGTGCCTCGCAGACACATCTGGCACACTTGATTTCTTTGCCGGTTACGGCTTCCAGCTTCCTGATGTATTCCGCAAAACCGGGTTTTGTGATGTTGATGGCTTTGTCAGGGCGGAAAGAAGGGCAGACTTTAACGGAAATCGTTGGATCATCGGCGATTTTTTTGTGCCATTCGAGCGAATCAATCGGATCGTCGGTCGTACCGATAAAAGCGACATTTGACTGCCGGATCAGCCCGCGAACCGACATGTTCGGATCGTTGCGCAGTTTGTCGGCACAGAGGTCATAAATACGGTCAGAGTTTTCAGGTGTAAGCGGCTCCTCCACACCGAAGAATTTGTGCAGTTCCAGATTGGACCAGTGATACATTGGGTTACCGATAGCCAGTTCCAGCGCCTCAGCAAACTTCCGGATGCGCAGTTTGTTGTCGGCATTACCGGTGATTTCATTCTCACTGACACCGTTGGAGCGCATCACGCGCCACTTATAGTGGTCACCGAAATAGGTGCCGTCCGGGTTTTCCCCTCCAAGCCAGACCTGCGCGAGGTTATCAAAGCGGACATCCTCGTAAACATCTTTCGGGGGGATGTGGCAATGAAAGTCTACCAGAGGGAGATGTTCGGCATAATCGTGGAAGAGATGCTTCGCGGTTTCGGTTTCAAGGAGAAAGTCTTTGTCCATGAATTCTTTCATGCAGGGAACCTCCAGATAAAATTGATGTATGAGAAGATATTAATATTATCCGGAGTTTTTTGCAAGTATTTCTGTTAAGAAAGAGTAATTTTTCCCGGGAAGGATCCGTTACGGGGTTACAGTTTGTAATAGTAATAACAAACAAAAGTGGAATTTCATATTGCTTTTCGGCGTAGATTATGATGTAATAAAGTATCACTTTTTTTAGGAGGATAAAATGAAAAAAACCATGGCATTGCTTCTGGCAATCGTTATGATGACGGCGATGGCAATCCCAGCTTCAGCGGAAGCACAGACGATAACAACGTCTGTTCCCGGTGTGTTTGGGGATACTATTGTCGTAGAGACGGTTGCGGACGAAAACGGAATCTATTCCGTTACAGTAGTGGAGAACAAAGAAACACCGGGTATCGGATCCGTTGCAATTGAACAGATCCCCGGAATGATCATCGAAGCCCAAAGCACGGAGGTTGATGCACTCAGTGGTGCAACGGAGACTTCCAACGCCATTAAGGCAGCTGTGGCAGCAGCTCTGGAAGAAGCCGGTATTGACCCTGCAGGCTTTGCAGCCTCAGGAGCTGAGGAAACAGCGGAAACGGAAGACGTGGTCTATGAGGCTGATGTCGTTGTCGTCGGAGCAGGCGGAGCAGGCATGACGGCAGCAATCACGGCAGCGGATGCCGGTGCAACAGTTGTTGTGCTGGAAAGCCAGGCACTGGTCGGCGGAAACTCCGCCCGTTCCACAGGCGGTATGAATGCTGCCAAGACAGAGTGGCAGGATGCCAACTCCTTTGAGCAGGCTGCCGGTGTCAATGCTACCCTGGCAAAAGTGCCCAACTACCCGGACAATGAGGAAATTCAAGCTCTCGGTGCAGTTGTTGCCGAACAGTGGGAAGCTTATCAGGCAAATCCCGAAGGATACTTCGATTCTACAGAGCTTTTCCGTCTTGACACCATGATCGGCGGTGGTGGGATCAACAATCCCGAGCTGGTCAAAACCCTTACAGAAAACAGTGCCGACGCCATTGAATGGCTTGGCAGCCTGGAACCTGAAGTTGTGCTTCACAATGTTGCGGCTTTCGGCGGCGCATCGGTGAAACGTATTCACCGCCCGGTAGATGCTGACGGCAAAGTGCTTTCTGTCGGAGCTTATGTTGTTCCCCTTCTGAAGGCGAATCTTGACAGCCGTGAAAACATCCAGCTTTTGCTCAAAACCAAGGCGACAGAAATCCTGATCGGGGAAGACGGCGCAGCCTGCGGCGTAGTAGCTGTCGATGCAGACGGAGCGACCGTAACGGTAAAAGCGAAATCTGTGGTTATTGCCAGCGGCGGCTTTGGTGCGAACAATGATATGATTGCATCTATACGCCCCGAGCTGGACGGCTTTATCACAACAAATGCACCCGGTATCCAGGGTCAGGGTATTGCAATGGCCCAGGCTGTCGGTGCGGATACCGTGGATCTTGAGCAGATCCAGCTGCACCCGACCGTGCATGTGGAAGGCGCAAATGCCGTGCTGATTACCGAAGGCCTCCGTGGCGACGGAGCAATCCTTGTTAATCAGGAAGGGCAGCGTTTCTTCGATGAAGTGTCCACGAGAGACAAGGTTTCCGCTGCAGAGTTCGAGCAAACCGGCGGATATGCCTGGCTGATCGTCGACAGCCGTATGAGCGACGCATCCAATGTCATTCAGGGCTATATCAACAAAGGTTATGCTGAAACCGGCGAGACCTATGAAGCTCTGGCAGAAGCCATCGGTGCACCGGCTGATGCCTTTGCAGCTACCATGGCGGATTGGAATGAAAAAGTTGCAGCAAAAGCCGACCCTGACTTTGGTCGTGTCTCCTTTGCCAATCCTCTGGATCAGGCTCCGTACTATGCTATTAAAGTCCAGCCCGGCATCCATCACACCATGGGCGGCATCAAAATCAACAGCGACGCACAGGTAATTAACACCGAAGGCAGTGTGATTGAAGGCCTGTTTGCAGCCGGCGAAGTGACCGGCGGTGTGCACGGCAACAATCGTCTCGGCGGCAACGCAGTTGCTGATTTTACCATATTCGGTCGCATTGCAGGCCAGAGAGCTGCAACCTTCGCAGCTTCTGAACTTGCTGCTGCCGCATAAGCATTAATCGAAACAGAATAATAAAGGAACGGCCGGATACTCCAACGGGTATCCGGCCGGTTTGATACTGACTGAAAGAGAAAAACTATTTTCCGAGGAGACGGGCTGCTTTCAGAATCGCCGTCTGTGTTTTGGCATCCGGAATGCGGCCTGCCATCACATCCTCCACAAGCTCTGTAAGCGGAACCTTCTCCACATCCAGGAATTCATCCGGGTCGAGTTCCTGTCTCCCCTGATGAAGACCACGTGCCATGAACATGGTAATGTATTCATCGCTGTATGCTGGTGCCGAATAGAAACCACCGAGATCGGTCCATTCATCAGCTGTCAGCCCGGTTTCTTCCCGAAGCTCCCGCTTTGCGGCAGAAAGACGGTCTTCCTGTTTGCTGTCGAGTTTTCCTGCGGGAATTTCTGTGATGACGGTATCAAACGGATAACGATACTGCCGCTCTACAATGACTTCTCCCTTGTCTGTCACCGGGATGACACACACGGCGCCGACGTGCCGAATGACTTCACGGGAACTCTGGTGCCCGTTCGGCAGACGGACGGTGTCCCGTTTCACATTCAGAATGACACCGTCAAAGATATCCTCCGTTTTTACCTGTACTTCACGGAGTTCCTGCATTTCTTTTTCAAGATTAAAATTCATATTCAAGTACCTGCCCTGATGATTTTTACAAAGCCATTATACCACATACTTTCTCTTTGAACAACGGAAAACTCTATGGTATAATTACAGGCAGAACAGAAAAGGGGAAAACATCTATGGATACTGAAATCAGTGAAAAACTTCTGGATTTTATCCATTGTTCACCAAGTGTGTTTCATGCTGTGGCAACCATTCGGGAGAAGCTGGAAGCAGACGGATTTCACCTGCTCTCGGAAACAGAGGCGTGGAATCTGGAGACGAGCGGGAAATACTGTGTAACACGAAATGGATCAAGCATCATTGCTTTCAAGGTCGGCGAGGACCTGACGGATTACAGCTTCCGGATCTCTGCTGCCCATTCGGACTCTCCTTCTTTTAAAATTAAAGCAGTGCCGGAAATCAAAGGCCCGGGCGAGATGATCCGTCTGAATGTGGAAGCATACGGAGGAATGATAGATTCTTCCTGGCTTGACAGGCCGCTCTCTGTTGCAGGCCGTGTGTTTGTCCGAAATGGAAAGACGGTGGAATCAAGGCTGTTCTGTACGGAAAAAGACGTGGTTCTGATTCCGAACCTTGCCATACATTTCAACCGGGAGGTCAACAACGGTTACGCTTTTAACCGGCAGACGGATCTGTGCCCGCTTTTCACTGCGGGGGCGTTAAAAGAAGGTGATTTTGATAGGATGGTTGCCGATGCGCTCGGCACGAAACCGGAGAACCTTCTTGCCAAAGATCTGTTTCTGGTGAACAGACAGCGGGGATGTATCTGGGGCGCTGCCGGAGAGTTTATCTCTTCCCCTCGGCTTGATGACCTGCAGTGTGCCTTTGCCACACTCGAAGGATTCCTGGCAGCGGAGCGGAAAGGCGGAATCAACCTGTTCTGCTGCTTTGACAATGAGGAGGTAGGATCCAATACCCGGCAAGGTGCAAAGTCGACATTTCTGAAAGATTGTCTGAAACGGATTAACGGATGCTTTGGGTTCAGTGAGGAACAGTATTGCAGGGCAGTTGCTTCCTCTTTCCTGCTCAGCGCAGACAACGCGCATGCCGTTCATCCCAACCACCCGGAAAAGACAGATGCTGAAAACAGAAGTTTTCTGAATCATGGGCTTGTGATTAAGGAAAATGCAGCCCAGAAATATACAACGGACGCAATGTCGAGGGCGGTGATCAGGGAAATCTGTACCCGTGCCGGAGAACCGTATCAGCAGTTTGCCAACCGTTCGGATCTGGCTGGAGGATCCACGCTCGGGAACCTCTCCAACATTCAGGTCAGCCTTCATGCGGTTGATGTAGGGCTGCCTCAGCTTGCTATGCATTCCTGTTATGAAACGGCAGGAGCAAAAGATACAGACAGCGCTGTTCGTGTCTTCACGGAATATTTCCGTACAGATATCAGGATAGATAATGATGAACGATTTGTAATTCAGCCCAGTTTCGGAGGGGAAGGAGAAAAACAGTGAAGTATCTGCTTAATAAAAACAATTACCATGATTTTTCCGTTTATCAGAAGAACAGACTGCCCGCCCGCAGCTACTTTATTCCGTATCCGACAAGAGAGGAAGCCGACATCACTGCGGCAAAAGAAAAACGGTACAGATCTTCCAAGGTACAGTGCCTCAACGGGATGTGGGATTTTAAATTCTATCCCAGGCCTTCGGAATTACCGGATGTTTTTGACACGGATCAGGTTTCTTTCGACACCATTGATGTTCCTGCCTGCTGGCAGTTCAGAGGATATGACAAACCGTTCTATGTGAATACCAGGTATCAGTTTCCTTACCAGCCTCCCGTGATCCCAACAGAAGAAAAAGTCGGGAAAGTGTTCTCCTGGATGGGTTTTGACAGGGGCCTTGGCCCACGCTGGCAGGATCCGGGAGAAGAATATAATTTTGTAGGTGTGTATCGCAAAACGGTGCAGATTAACGACCCCAGCCAAAACACTGTGATTTCTTTTCTGGGAGTAGCAAGCTGCCTGGACCTGTACTGGAACGGGGAATTTGTCGGTTATTCTGAGGGAGCGCACAATACGGCAGAGTTTGACCTGACGGATAAGCTGCGGGAAGGGGAAAATGAGCTCCTGGCAGTTGTACACCGCTGGTGCACGGGAACCTATCTGGAAGCACAGGATATGTTCCGTAATAACGGCATTTTCCGTGATGTGCTGCTTCGGTTCAGCGACCCGGAAGACCTTTGGGATGTGGATGCCAGAACCTGGAAAAACGGAGAACACTATTCTGTGAAACTCACGGCAACAGCACTGACCAACACCGAAGTTACGTTCAGCCTTGAGGGACATGGTATAGCACGCTCTGCGAAGGCACAAACGAGCTGCGGGAAAGTCGAGATAACCTTTGATAATCTGGAAGTAACAGAGTGGAATGCGGAAAACCCTGTACTCTATACTGTGCGGTATGAAACACCTACTGAATGCATTTCAGAAAAAATCGGCTTTCGCACTGTTACCATTCGGGGAGATGTCTTCCTTGTGAATGGACGAAAGATCAAGCTCCGCGGCGTCAATCATCATGACACGAGTCCGACCAACGGCTATACCATGACGCCGGACGAAATTGAAAGGGATCTGCTGCTCTGCAAACAGTATAATATTGATACCATCCGCACCTCACACTATCCTCCCGATCCGCTTCTGCTGGAGCTGGCAGACGAACTTGGTATTTATATCGTAGATGAAAACGATCTGGAAACACACGGAACTTTTTCCCATCAGTTTCCGCCTACTTATAACTCTATCAGCCATGATCCGAAATGGCGTCCTCGTTATCTTGACCGGATTGAGCACCTGTATGAGCGGGATAAACTGCATGGCAACACAGCAGTTATCCTGTGGTCGCTGGGCAACGAGTCCGGCGGATACAGCAACACGGATGCCATGTATCACTATCTGAAGACACGTTCCCCATTGCCGGTGCACTATGAAAGCGCAATCCACAGCAGGAGACAGGCGTATGATGTCGGCAGTGAAATGTATCCGTCCGTGGCGAAGGTGCACATGGTTGGCGAGCACTGCAGGAAGCAGAAACGCCTGAATGACAGACCGTATTTTCTCTGTGAATATGCACATGCTATGGGAGTCGGCCCCGGGAATACGGAAGCATACTGGCAGGAAATCTATCACTATGACAATCTGATGGGTGGCTGCGTCTGGGAGATGGTGGATCATGCAGTGCTGCATCCGGACGGGAGCTACACCTACGGCGGTGACCACGGAGAATGGGAGCATGACGGAAACTTCTGTGTGGACGGGATGTTCTATCCCGACCGCAGTCCTTCCACCGGTGCGGAGATCATTCGCTTTATCTATCGCCCCCTTCGGGTTTCAAGGGTTTCCGGAAGCGTTTTTGAAATATTCAACACGATGGCCTTTTCCGGAGGAGAACGGTATGAGCTCTCCTTCTGTTGGAATGACGGTACCGAACAGACAATACAGCCTACGGTGGAACCGCTTTCCCGGGTACAAGTGCCGGTTCAGCTGGGCAGAGTTGTGGACGGGAACTGCTCTGTTCTGATTACCACGAGAGACTGTAAGACAGGGCAGATTGTCTCGGAAGAATATCTGACGCTGGAAAGGAAAATTCCATCAGCCACGAAAGGGAAAAAAGTTCTTCCGCTGGAATTTTCCACAACGGACGGGGGAATTACAATCGCACTGCCCGATGGATCAAAACTCACCTCTGCCGATCCGTATACCCTCCTGTACCGTGCAGCAACCGACAACGATACGGATCTGACTTTCCGTAATACCATGAAACCCTGGTACAGCCAGAAGGAAGAAATCCTGACTGTAAAAACGGAAAATCCTGGAGTACGGAATGAAGTCAGAATAAGCAACCCGAAAGCGAAATTCCTTGTGACGGACAGGTATGTCGATACGGAAGAGGGCATCCTTGTCACCAGTGAACTGCGCTGTGAATCAAGCAGGGTGAATATCCCTCGCTTCGGCAAATGCTTCCGTCTGGATGAGTCATTTGATGATGTCACCTATGTGGGTCGCTGCGGAGAGAGCTACTGTGACATGAAAGAGCAGTTTCCTGTCCGGGAGGTTTCCTGCAAGGTGAGAGACATGACAGAGCCGAATCTTCGGCCGCAGGAAAGCGGCAACCGGTGTGACTGTTCGGAGGCTTCTTTCAGCAACGGAAGGATAAGGATTACGTTCCGGGCTGTTGACAGACCGTTTGAACTCGGCGTCAAGCCATATACCGATCAGGCATTGATCAGCATGAAACACCGTGAAGATGAAAAACGAACCGGAACCTATGTGACGATTCAGGCATTCCAGCAGGGAATCGGGACCGGAGCCTGCGGCCCGGGAATAGCACAGGAGTATCTGTATCCTTCAAATCAGGAGTATCGACTGAGATTTCTGATCAGCGTGGAAACACTGTAAACTCTGAAAAAGATATTGACTTATTGAACAAATGCTGCTACACTTCGACTTGGCAAAGAGAACCTAATTTATGCTAATTATACAGAAAGGAACCGAATATTGTGAAGACGATAAAAGATAAACAATTGCTTGTCGGCGCAGATTTTGCCGGATATCCTTTAAAAGAAGCCGTTTGTGCACATCTCCGCGCCAAGGGGTGGACGATTACAGATGTCGGTGTTACAGACCCCAATGTGGACGATACCGAAAACATGTTTCATCGTATCGGTCTCCGTGTGGGAGCAATGATCTCGGAGGGAGAATTTGAACGCGCTTTGATTTTCTGCGGTACCGGGATGGGAATTCATATCGCAGCAAGCAAATGCCCGCATGTCCATGCAGGGGTGGTGGAATCCGTGCCGGCGGCTTTGCGTGCCATCACCGGAAACGGAGTGAATGTGCTTGCAATGGGGGCATTCTATGTGGCTCCGCAGATGGGATGTGACATTGCCGATGCCTATCTCAACACCGAACTCGGCAGCGGATATGAATGGTGGCATAACTTCTATGAATTCCATAAACTTGCAATTGATGAACTGGAAGCCTTTGACTATGAAGAGTATAAAAAGAATGGCTTCAAGATGAAGCATCTCGGCGATTATCCTCTCACGCTGGATACGAAGGATGATCTGCGCTTCCAGCTCAGAGGAGATGACTGAACAGTAACAAAAACTATTCGTAGCAAATGTCAACCTGTAGTTTTACCCGTGAGGGTTAAAACATATATATTTTTTTAGGAGGTATCCCCATGAAGAAACTTGTTGCACTTTTGGTTGTTGCACTGATGATTTTCTCCTGCGGTTCTGCTTTTGCCGACGGGTATGAGATCGTTGTAGTGCCGAAAGATGCATCCAATCCCTGGTTTGTCCGTATGGAGACAGGTGTTAATGAATATGCAGAAGCACATCCGGAAGACACCATCTACCAGAAGGGCACTCCTGAGATCGACCCCACTCTCCAGTATCAGCTTGTAATGGATCTGGTTGCACAGGGTGTCGACGCCATCTGCGTTGTCCCTGTTGACCTCGCTTCCATTGAGCCGGCTCTGAAGGCAGCCCGTGAAGCCGGCATCGTGGTAATTGCCCATGAAGGCGCAGCCCTTGAAAATGTCGATTACGACATTGAAGCTTTCAACAATGAACTGTACGGCGCATTCATTATGGATAACCTGGCAGCAGCTATGGGTGAAGAAGGCCTCTACACCACGATGGTCGCCGACCTTACCAACGGTTCCCACAATGAGTGGGCAGACGGTGGTGTAAAGCGTGCCGGCGAAGCCTACCCGAACATGACACTCCTTGAGAGTGACCCCCGTGTAGAGTCCCACGACAACGGTGATACCGCTTATAACGTTGCAAAAGAGCTGTTCAAGAAATATCCTGATCTGAAGGGTATTATGGGCACTTCTTCCTTTGACGCTCCGGGCGTTGCCCGCGCCATTGAAGAGCTCGGCCTTTCCGGCAAAGTGTTCACGGCAGGTACCGGTATGCCCGGCGACAATGCTGAGCTTCTGAAGTCCGGTGCTGTACAGTATCTGACGCTGTGGGATCCCGCACTGGCAGGCCAGGCAATGATCGCACTTGCCCAGAAGGTCCTCAATGAAGAAGAAATCAGTGCTCCTCTGGATCTCGGTGTGGAAGGCTACCAGGCTCTTGAATTCAAAGAAGGTTCTGAAACCGTTCTGGAAGGACAGGGCTGGATTACCATCACTGCTGAGAACGTAGATTCGTTCGGATTCTGATCGGTACTTTCATGCTGCGCTGATATATAACGCAGAGGCTGGCGGACAGGCTTCGGCCTTTCCGCCAGTTGTATTCACGGAATGTAAATCCCGTGTTTATTCAAAGGAAGGAAAGAAGCCATGTCTGAATACTTGCTTAGAGCGGTGGATATCGTCAAGACCTTTACAGGGGTCAAGGCTCTGCAGGGCGTTTCGCTGGATATAAAACCCGGAGAAATTCATTGCCTTGCAGGAGAGAACGGATGTGGGAAATCGACGCTGATTAAAGTAATTTCCGGCGTCTACCAACCGGACTCCGGATATATCGAATTTGACGGCCATAAATACACCTCCATCACACCGCGTGAATCCATTGCAATGGGAATTCAGGTTATCTACCAGGACTTTTCAATTTTCCCCAACCTGTCCGTCATGGAGAACCTGGCTTTCAATACGGAGCTTGCAGCCGGCCATAAGCTGGTCAACAAAAAACGTATGCGCCAGATCGCAGAAGAAGCACTGGCAAAAATCAATTTCGAAGTGGAGCTCGACCGCCTGGTAGGGACGCTTTCCGTTGCCGAGAAACAGATGGTTGCCATTTGCCGCGCTCTGATGTTCAACGCCAAGCTGATTATTATGGACGAGCCTACTACAGCCCTGACAAAAAAAGAAGTTGCCGCGCTGTTTGAAATCATCCTGAAGCTGAAGGCACAGGGCATTGCGATTCTGTTCGTAAGCCACAAGCTGAATGAAGTTTTTGAGATTTCGGAACGCTTTACGATTTTCCGTTCCGGTCAGCTGATTGCTACAGGCAATACCAGCGACCTGGACGACAGAAAGTTTACCTACTATATGACTGGCCGTGAGTTTGAGAATGTGAAGTTCAAACCGGCTTTTGAAGCGGAAAAGCCTGTACTGGAGGTGAAGAACCTCACCGTTCCGGGGGCTTTTGAAGATGTGTCCTTTGAGCTGAAGCCCGGGCAGATCCTCGGAATCACCGGCCTGCTGGACTCCGGACGTACAGAGCTCTCTCTTGCCCTGTTCGGCCTGCGGAAAGCAACGGGCGGAGACATTCTGGTCAAGGGGAAAAAGGTCAGTATTCAGAGTCCGCGGGATGCCATTACCGCAGGAATCGGTCTTGTGCCGGAAGACCGGCTGAGCGAAGGCCTGTTCCTCCCACAACCAATCTCGGAAAATATAGTGATTTCAGAGATCGACCAGCTGTCCAACACACTTGGTGTGGTTAACCGAAAGCTCCGCCAGGAAGAAGTGGAAAAATGGGTCAGTGAACTGGCAATTGCAACACCAAACCCGGAAAATGCCTGCTCGACCCTGTCCGGCGGCAACCAGCAGCGGATTGTGCTGGCAAAGTGGCTCGCCTGCAAACCGGATGTACTGATCCTGAACGGGCCTACAGTCGGTGTGGATATCGGATCCAAGCACGATATTCATGCTATTTTACAGCGGCTTGCCAATCAGGGAATGGCTGTTATTATCATTTCCGACGACCTACCGGAAGTCCTGGAAAACTGCTCTGACCTTCTGGTGATGCGTGCGGGTAAAATCGTAGCACGGCTTGACCCTGCGACGGCGGATGAGGCGCTGGTGCTTCATCATATGATGTAGGAGGGCTGCAAATGAAATCACTTCGTAAAACAACAGGGCGGGTAGAATTTTATATCGGGCTGGTGTTTATTGCACTCTGCCTTCTGATTCAGTTCCGCTCCGGCCAGTTCTTTACCTCCAACAATATTGTTGATATTCTCAGTGCTATGGTGGTGCCGGGCATTTTCGCAATCGGGGAATTCATGGTTATTGTGTCAGGCGGATTTGACGTCTCTTTCCCCGCACTTGCTTCGCTTTCAGCATATGCAACCACGAAACTGTTCCTCGACATGAATTACGAGGGGGGAGTGCTTCTGCCGCTGCTGGTGGCAATTGCTATCGGGGCAGTGCTGGGTGCTCTCAATGGCCTGTTCATCGGTTACTTTGAGCTGCCGGCTATGATTGTCACACTGGGCACTTCCAGCGTGTTCAAGGGTTTTATGCAGGGTACGCTCAATTCCAAACAGCTCGCGGTAATCCCGCAGGGAATGCGTAATTTTGGTACGTCGGCTCTTTTCGTGGCAAAGAATGCAAATTCCGGGCTGACATCCCGTATGCCGTTGACATTTATCTGTTTTGTCGTTGTCCTGATTGTCGCGTGGTTTATCCTCAATTGTACGATGTTTGGCAGAGGGATCTACGCAGTTGGCGGCAACCCGATCTCCGCACATCGTGCCGGCTTCAACGTCAAGCGCACACGGTTTTTCCTCTTCGTATTTGTGGGCATGATTTCGGCACTGGCCGGAATGTGCCGCACCTGCATGATGCAGCAGATGCATCCGACGAATATGCTCGGTATGGAAATGAATATTATAGCCGGCGTCGTGCTGGGCGGTACGGCAGTAATCGGTGGCAGCGGAACCTTGCTGGGCTGTATGCTCGGTACAGCTTTGATTGTTGTGGTAGAAAACTCGATGATCCTGATCGGGATTCCGACCGTCTGGAAAGACTTCTTTGTCGGTGCTCTGATCATTATCGGCACAGGCATCTCGGCTATGCGTGTGGCAACGGCAAATAAACCCGGAGCGCGCAGGCTGAGGAAGGAGGGATCCAGATGAATACTTTGCAGAGTTTCTACAAGAAAGACCGGCACATCGCAAGACTGGTCATCATGATGGTTCTCTGGCTTGTGTTTATGGCTATTACCAGATTCAGCAAGTTTTATTCTATTGCAAACTTCCAGACTATTGCAGGTAAATTTCCGGAATTCGGTCTGATGTCCCTCGGCGCTATGCTCTGTATGATCACCGGAGGCATCGATCTCTCCAGTGTCGGCATTGCCAACATGACCAGCATTCTGATGGCGCTCTATATGCGTTACCGTGCAGCAAACGGAGCGGCTATTTCCGGCCTGGTGATTGCCGAAGTGTTCCTTTTTGCTGCGGTAATCGGTTTTGCTGCCGGAGCACTGAATGGCATTCTGATCTCTAAAATTCATATCCCCCCGATTCTCGCAACACTCGGCGTCAACCAGCTGTTGACAGGTATTGCGCTTGTGGTTACCAACGGGAAAGCCGTCAGTGATATTCCTACAGCCTTTTCCTCGGCCATCAACCAAAAGCTGTGGAAGGTCGTCCCGGGCAAGCGTGGAACCATGACAGGGCTGATTCCGGTGCAGCTGCTGTTCTTTATCGCTGCGGCAGTGCTTGTCTGGTTCCTGCTGGCGCGTACCAGCTATGGGAAGATGCTGTATCTGATGGGAACCAGCGAAAACGTTGCCCGTTTTTCCGGATTGAAGGTGAGTCGGATGCTGATTGTCACCTATGCTCTTTCCGGCATGCTTGCAGCGCTTGGTGGAATGATCATGCTTGCTAACTACAATTCCGCACGTTCCGACTACGGCAGTGTTTATACCCTTCAGTGTATTCTGATCGTAGTGCTGGGCGGCGTCAGCCCGACAGGCGGCAAAGGGAAGATCTCCGGTGTGGTCCTTTCCATTATTCTCCTCTCGCTCCTGGAGGCCGGTATCAACCGCTTCCCGCAGATTTCCAGCTACTATATCACACTGATCTGGGGCGCCGTGCTGCTCCTGGTCATGGTGCTGAACTACTTTGTTGAGCACCCGCTTGCACGAAAAAAGTCATAAGATAAAAACAAGAAACAGCAAAAGACGCCGCGATTTTGCGGCGTCTTTTGCTGTCAGCAGCAGGGGTTAATGGCAGAGGATATCGTAATTGATGGTTTTATAAAAACCGTCGGCAACGGCGACATAGTTATTCCCGCACTCTGCCATCAGATACATCAGCTTGGTTACGGTTGCTTCCAGGGTCATATCATAGGCTTCAATCAGGTTGAAGTCCTCTTTCACCTTTTGCCCGACTTCATAGATCTCCATGTTGCTGCCTTCATTGGCAACCTGAGTGGCCATGACGACAAGCTTTCCTTTGGAGATCCACCGTTCCATCTCCCGGTAGAAAACCTCCAGCAGAGTACGGGGAATACCTCCGACGCCGAAGCTTTCGATGACCAGACAGTCGTAGTTCCGAAAAAGATATTCAAGTAGCTCCGGCTTTGTGCCGGGAATCAGTTTCAGAACGACAATGCTGCTGTTCATCTCGTGAGTGAACTTCACAGGCTCAGTAAATGCCTGCTGCGGGATATAACGGATGATCTTCCTGTCCTGAATCACAGCCAGAACCGGGAAGTTGACGCTGCTGAAAGCATTATAACTGTGAGCAAAAGTTTTTCTGGCGCGGGTACCGGCAATCACGTTGCCGTTGAACACCAGGACGACGCCCTGGGATTTCTGGTCAGCCGCATACCGGATACTGTCGATCAGGTTCTGGCGGGCATCTGTGCTCCCTTCGCTGATTGGCCTTTGTGACCCGGTGATCACAATGGGTTTGTTGGAATTCTGTATCATGTAGGAGAGCGCTGCAGATGTGTAGGCCATGGTATCTGTTCCGTGGCAGATGACAAAACCGTCATAGGAGAGATAATGAGCCTCAATTGCGGAAACGATTTCTCCCCAGACAGAAGGCGTCATGTTGGAACTGTCGATGTTGCAGATCTGGACAGCTTCAATTCGATATTCCGAGCAGATTTCAGGGATATAGCTGAGCAGCTCATCCGCATACAGCACCGGTTTTAAACCGTGGTCCGAAAGAAGAGATGCAATTGTTCCGCCGGTTGCAATCAGAAGAATTCTTTTCAATCCTGCCACCTGTGACGATACACTCAAGAGATCACCTCCGCACCATGTTTTGAGAAAAGAAAGCTTATTTTACACCTTTTTTCAAAATGATACAGCCATAGGGTTGCGTTTCGCTGGTACAGATGGTGACGGAAGCTTCACCGGCTTTTTCATAGAATTTCATCCGTTCCAGTGTCCCGATGCAGGCCGGGTCATATCCATGTTTGGAAACGGTCTGCCTGATACCGTCCCATACAGGGTTGGTTTCCACTACCACTCCGGAATCCTGATCCGGAACGATGTACCAGATGGGCTCCTTTGAGTACTCTGCATCAAGCGGTACCAGCTGCAGCACGGCATCCAGCATTTCAACAGAGCCTGTTCCTTTTGCCTGAATACTGACTGCGTGAGGAGACTTGGAGTAAGGCGGGTAATAATGATCGGCAATCACAATCAGGTCACCGTGGCCGGTATCAGCCAGCGCTTTCAGCAGATCGGAACCGATAATATCGGGGATACCTCTTAACATGACTTGTCCTCCTGTTTTGTGTTTTTATTTTGAATTGTAATTATGATAGCATAGGATTGATAATCGGTCAATTGTGAGCAGACGGAAAAGATGGATCACTGAGTGACTGTGATCCAGGCAGGTTCCGTCACGGTAAAGTTTCCGTCTCCGACGCCGTCAAATCTTGCCTGGATGCCCCAGCCGTCAAAAGAGAGAGGGATATTACTGACAGCTATGGTGTCATCCTCCAATGCTTCCAGGGAAAGGCCCGGGTTTGCTGTCATTGCATCTTCCAGTGAAACAGCGAAACCGTCCGGATTGACAGCCTGCCAGGTAAGGGAAACAGCATTTTCCGCATGGGCAATAAACCACGTCTTTCCTCCGGCGGCAACTGTCTCACCCCTGGGGTTCTTTGTAATGACAACCTCAGGGCCTAAGAGATCAGTCTCCTGAGTCAGATCTTCCTCCGGGAGGGGATTTTCCACCTCTATCCATTCCACCGAGAGAGTTGTCTTTTCTTTTCCAGCGGAAAAAGCTTCTTCAGTGGTCTCATACATTTCTCTGGTGGTGGGATTGCCGTCTGCATCCCGATAAGTGATTTCCGGAACGGTATCCGGACCGGATTGATACTCATACCTGGATGCAAGAGTCTGAACATCGATCATCCCGTTATGCAGGCAGATCGCATTGGTTGAAAAATAATATTCTGCAAAGCCGCCTCTGACCAAATCCTCACAGATATAGGAATAACGTCCGGTGGAGGCATCGTAATAGGAGGGCATGGAGTCTATAATAATATCAGGGAAAGAAGAACCTTCTTCCTCCATAGTTAGCTCGCATAAATCAACGCCGGAATAGTCTTCATCGACTTCCCAGATGTGGGCATAGGTATAAAAGCCGGTGCCCTGCAGACATGCTGCTATGACCTCCAACCTTCCGTTGTGGTCGAGATCAGTGAATGTATAGAACCAGGGGGACTCCCACGGTTCTGTGTAAGCCCACTTCTCATAATGGTTCATGATCAACTGTTTCTGCTGTTCTGCAGGCATTGCAGGCACAGTAGAAGGAATGGCAGAAGCTGAGGGAGAAGATGGCTCGGCAGAGACAGCAGGAGGGGCAGCTTCAACCGGAGAAACAGTTTCTGTAAAAGGGGTGGTTGCTACGGGTTTGGCTTTGCTTGTGTTCCCACAGCCAATTAAGGAAAACAAAAGTAAAAGAGAAAGAAACAGAGTGAGCCATTTCATTCACAAACATCTCCGATTTTCAAAATAACCAAATAAGGGCAAGCAACATTATACAATGGCTGTAATCGAAATACAACCATTTCGGGAGCAGTCATTTCCCTGCAGAAAATAACAAAATTTTTATTTACGAAAGAGGAAAAATACGATATGATTATTAACAGAACTCCTGTAGCAGAATGATAACAAAACGGAGGAATGTATGATATGACGGTTGATGAACTTTCGCGTATAGCTAACAGGCTTCGGCTCGATGTAGTGGAGACAGTGCATCTGGCGGGAGACGGGCATCCAGGCCCGTGTATGTCCATTGCGGATATTATGGCAGTTCTGTTTTTTGAAGAGATGAAGCTTGATCCCAATAATCCGCATTGGCCCGAGCGGGACAGATTTATCCTTTCCAAAGGGCACGCCTGCCCGATTCTTTATGCTGCGCTGGCAAGAAAGGGATATTTCCCCTATGAAGAACTGAAAGGGCTGAGAAGCCTTGGCAGTTTCCTGCAGGGCCACCCGGACAGTAAAAAAATACCGGGCATAGATACGGTATCCGGATCTCTGGGCAATGGTGTTGCTATCGGCACAGGTATGGCACTCGGATGCAGGATGCAGGGTATTAAAGACAATTATGTCTATGTGATCGTCGGAGACGGTGAAGAGGAAGAAGGCATTATCTGGGAAGCCGCTATGGCGGCAGCAAAGTTCGAATTGGGGAATCTGATTGTCTTTGCAGATCTGAACAACCATCAGTCCGGCGGGCATGTGACTGATCTTTCCAGCCTCTATCCGGTGCCGGATAAATGGGAAGCTTTCCACTGGCATGTACAGAGCATTGACGGACATGACATTACAGCCATTCAGAAAGCAATTGCCGAAGCGAAGAAGGCTACAGACAAGCCATCCGTTATCTGCTGCAAAACCGTGAAGGGAAAGAATATCCCCTATATGGAAGACAACAACGCATGGCATAAAAGAACGCCTACCGCAGAAGAAGTCGAGATTGCCCGCGAGGCACTCCGGGATAAGATGTGAGGTGAAGAGATGAGCACGAAAAGTACAAGAGTGGCCGCCATGGAAGCTATACAGGAGGCGGCAAGGGTCGATGACAAGATTGTGATAGTCTCTCCCGATGCCGTCGCTGCGGCAAGGGCAACCACTTTTAAAGAAGAATTCCCTGACAGAGTAATTGAAGTCGGCATTGCAGAGCAGGATGCAGTGGACATAGCAGCCGGCCTTGCCACAACAGGTATGAAGCCGATAGTGGTTTCCTATGCAGGTTTTCTGACGATGCGCGCCTGCGAAATGATCAGGACCTTTGTCGCCTATCCCGGGCTGAATGTGAAACTGATCGGCCTCAACGGAGGGATGCTCGGCGGAGAGCGGGAAGGAGTTACACATCAATTCTATGAGGATGTGGGGATCCTGCGCTCGATGCCCGGTGTGAAAATCCTCTGTCCGGCAGATGCCCAGCAGGCAAAGCTCGCAGCAAAAGCCATGCTCGAAGAGGACGGGCCTGTCTATCTCCGTCTTGGTAGCGGCCGTGAGCCGGAGGTGTTTGAAGAGGGGACGCCATTTACTTTCGGCAAAATCCGGGAAGTGAAAAAGTTCGGCAGTGATGTAGCTGTTTTTGCGTCAGGTTTCATTATGGATCGGGCAATCAAGGCTGCAGAGCAGCTCCATCAGGAAGGCGTAGAGGCGACACTGATTGATGTATCTACCATCAAGCCAATGGACTGCGAAGGTGTGACAAAGGTTCTCGAGAAATGCAACTGTGCGGTTGCGGTGGAAGATCATAATATTTACGGAGGCCTGGGCAGTGCAATCTGTGAGGTCGCCTGCCAGTATCATCCATGCACAGTCATTCGTCTCGGGCTTCGGGATATATACCCCCGCAGCGGCGTTGCGGCGGAACTTTTGGATGCCTATGGACTTTCGGTGCAGGATATTGTGAATGCTGCAAAAGAAGCTGTGAAAAAATAAGTGGAAAAAGAATCTGTTGTTTGTTATAATTGAAAAAACAATTCATTGGAGAAAATAAAATGAAAGTTGGTTTGATTTATACCAGCACAACCCCTGAACTGATTGAGCTTGTGGAACAGGAAGTAAAAAAACAGCTTGGAGAAGATGTAGAGCTCTATTCTTTACAGGACCCAAGCATCTTGGCAGATGTGCGTGCTGCAGGTTATGTTACAACGGCACCGGCTGCCCGCCTGATTGGTATGTATATGAAAGCAGCAGAAGAAGGCTGCGAAGCTATGCTGAATCTCTGCTCTTCTGTCGGTGAAGTTGCTGACTGTGCCCAAAATGTGGCAAAATATATCGGGGTGCCGATTGTGCGTGTTGATGAAGAAATGTGCCGCGAAGCGGTGCGTCTCGGCAAGCGAATTGGTGTCATGGCTACCCTTTCAACGACCTTGGAACCGACCAAAGGTACGGTAAGGAGAGTAGCAAGAGAGATGGGAACCCATGTTGAACTGGTAGACTGTCTGGTAGACGGCGCATTCGGGCTCGATCAGGATCAGTTTAAACGGCGTCTGACGGATGCCGCCGCAGAAATCATTGATCAGGTGGATGTGGTTGTCCTGGCACAGGGCAGTATGGCTTATGCGGAGGAGCATTTGCGTGAGGTGTTTGGCAAACCGTTCCTCGGTTCGCCGCGGTTCGGTGCAGCGGAGCTGAAAAAAGCTCTGCAGGCGAAAGGCGCGATCTGATCTATCATTTGTACTCCGTTCTGTAAAAGCAGAAGAGTAAATAAACTGAAAAAGGAAAGGAAAAAACCCATGAAGAAAATTCTTGCTCTCGTTCTGACACTCGCGATGATGTTCACGATTTGCGCTGTAGCTGCTTCTGCAGATGATGCAATTGTGCTCAAAATCGGTGTGTCCACTGCAGACACTGACCCGCGTAACATTGCTGCAAAATCTTTTGCGGATGAAATTGCAGAAAAAACAAACGGCGCTGTGAAAGCTGAGGTATATCCTGCAGGCCAGCTTGGCGGTGACGGTCAGCTCGTAGAGTCTATGGTTCTGGATTCCGGCACAGTTGACATTGTCATTACGGATGCCTCTAACTTCGGCACGGTGGTTGCCGACATGAACATCTCCGGTCTGCCGTTCCTGTTCAGCGATTTTGACGCTGCCTGGGCATTCATGGATGGCGAGGTGGAGGCTGCTGCTGAGGCTCAGCTTCTCGATTACGGTATCCGTGTTCTGGCACACTATGATAACGGCTTCCGCTGCGTTACCAATTCCAAGGGACCGGTTGAATCTCCCGATGACATGAAGGGTATGCTGATCCGTACTCCGGAAAACCAGGTTATCATGGCAACCATGAGCGCTCTCGGCGCAAATCCGCAGCCTCTGGCATTCTCTGAACTCTATCAGGCTCTCCAGCAGAAAACCTATGATGCACAGGAAAACCCGATCCCTGTTATTTACAACAACAAGCTCTATGAAGTTCAGGAATACCTTTCTGTCACCAATCACATTTACTCCGGCATGTGCTTTGCCATTGCAGAGTCTGCATGGCAGAAGCTGACTCCGGAACAGCAGGAAATTGTTGCTGAAGCTGCACTTGCTTCCGGTGCATATGACCGTCAGATGAACCGCCAGCAGACGGATGATCTGGTAGCAAATCTGGAAGAAGCCGGGATGAAGATTAACTATCCCGATCTGGCTCCGTTCTCTGCTGCCAGCAAGACTGTCATCGAGGAAAATGCACTCGGTATTTCCGAGGATCTTCTGGCTGCTCTCGCATAAATCCATTTAAGGTAAGGGTTCTTATCTGTAATTCTTATCGATGCTTTAACGGGGAAGGTCCGTTTTCTGTGAATCGGGCCTTCCCCTAAAACTAATATGCCGATTCGGTGTATCGTTGGAGAGAACGCCATGCGAAAAAAAGTATATGAGGTTTTTAAATTCATTCAAACCTGGATGGACCACATTACGACCGCTGTTGCGGCTGTGCTTATCGCAGTGATGTTCTGCGTGATCATTGCGAATGTGGTTCTGCGCGCGGTTCCTGCGGTGGGAGGCTTCCGCTGGTATATGGAATTCAGCCAGTATGCCAATGTCTGGGCTATGCTGATTGGGGCTGCCGGAATTGTCGTACAGGGGACAAATCTGCGGGTTGAAGCAGTGGATGTGATCGCAAGGAAAATACCTTACGGGGAAAAGATCGCAAAGATCCTTGTAGATGTGGCGGCGATGGTTTTCTACTGGATGGTTTATCGGAGCGGGAAACTGTATGCGGCAAAAGCAATGGCCATAAAAATATCCACAATGCCGAAGTACAGAATGGGGCAGGTTTATAAAATCTTCCCTGCAGCTGCCGTTCTTTGCATCTTTGCTGCTGTTGTGCATCTTGTTGTAACCCTTACAGAGACGCCGGAAGATAAGGAGGAAGTTGCCGTATGATAGCATGGCTTCTGATCAGTTTTGCTGTCCTCATGATTCTGGGGATTCCGATCGGGCTTTCTCTCGGTCTCGCAGCGGTCGGGGGGATCGTCTTCATAAGTGGAGGCAGCATTGATATTAAGACGATTACCCAGCGCATGTTTGAAGGCATGAACAGCTGGGCTTTGCTGGCTATCCCGCTGTATACCTTTGCCGGGTATACAATGTCGAAAGGCGGCATCAGCAGGCGTCTGATGGACTTCTGTTATGCAATTGTCGGCCATATCTACGGAGGGCTTGCCCATGTAAACGTACTGGCCTCTATGATTTTTGCCGGAATTTCCGGTTCTGCAGTAGCGGATACGGCAGGCGTTTCGGGCATGTTCATGCCGACAATGCTGAAAAAGGGCTATTCCAAAGAACTGACAGTTACCGTTACCGGAGTCAGCTCAACGGTTGGTATCATCATTCCTCCATCAATCCCCATGGTCGTCATTGCAGGTATCTGCTCCATCTCTACGGGTAAAATGTTCCTCGGGGGAATTTTGCCGGGAATTCTGATTGGAATTTCGCAGATGGTTATTTCCTATTTCTTCGCGAAAAAAGAAGGCGTTGAGCGCGAAAGCGGAAGATTTACCTGGAAGGAACTCTGGCGTACTTTCAAAGGCAGCTGGCCCGCTCTGCTGATGCCTTTCATCATTATCGGGACGATTACTGCCGGCGTTGTCTCTCCCACAGAGGCAGGGGCCATAGCAGTCGTTTACGGTTTGGTCTGCGGGGGCATTGTCTATCGGGAGCTTGGCTGGAAGGATTTGAAATTCTGCTTTTCCGAGACTGTCCGGGTTTCTGCCCGTATTTATCTGGTGATCGGCTGTGCAAAGCTTTACACGATCATGCTTACCACAGCGGGTTTTGATAAATGGCTTACCGGTGTTATGCTCGGTTTCAGCACAAATCCGGCAGTGATTCTGATCATGATCCTGCTGCTGTTTTTCCTGGTGACCATGTTCATGGAGTCTATTGCCGCTCTGACGCTGTTCATGCCGATCATCTTCCCGATCGCGATGAGCGTCGGCATCGATCCGATCGTTCTCGGTGTTCTGGTAACGGTCGTGATAGGCATCGGCCTTGTGACTCCGCCGGTCGGTATGTGCCTTTATGTGGCCTGCGATCTGATGAAAATCCAGGTCAGTTCTACGTTCAAATATCTTGTGTGGTATATTCTCGGAACCGTAATCGTGATTGCTCTATGCATCCTCTTCCCACAGCTCATCACTTTTGCAGGTTCGTTTATGTAACAGGACCGCTAGAAATCCCGAGTTCTGTAAAGTGATATGCTCCTCCTGGGTTGACAGTGGCTTTACTGTCTCTTACAGGGGGAGCACTTTATATCTACTCCGGAAGGTTCCCTTTTCGGATATTATCCTGGATTATCTGATCTATTACTTCAAACAGCTTTTCGGAGCCGAGGCGTGTTTTGTCCTGCCTGCCGTGAATGATATGCGAAGTTATGCGGTGTTCTTTCCAGTCCTGCCCGTCGTTGCTGTTGTTAAGGAGAACCGGCTGCAGATTATCCATCGCATGGGCAAATCTGGCCTCAGGTGTTTGGTATTCTTCAAACTCATCAAAGAGCGCGATCAGCTCTGTTTTCTGGTCATCGGGAAGCAGAGAGTAGATCCGCTCTTTTGCTGCGTCTTCCCTGATTTTCTGCGTTTTCAGGCTTTCCGTATCGTAGGCATAGGTATCTCCGGCATCTATCTCAACGATGTCATGGATTAGGCACATCAGCATTACTTTTGCAATATCCACTTTTTCATTGGCATACTCGCGAAGCAGATATGCCATGATAGCCATATGCCATGCATGCTCTGCGTCATTTTCGTTCCGGCCATGACCGGAAAGATGTGTTTGCCGGAAAATATTCTTTTCTTTGTCAATTTCAAGGGCAAATGCCAGCTGCCTTTCCAGTCGTTCTTCCATAAAATGCTTCTCCTCATAAGATCAGATCTGTCAGGATGATTATAGCATCTGTCTGAAAACTCGTAAATAAATAGTATTGATACTTTTAAACAAAAATCAAAGAAGAAGCAGGAAGAAACCAGCCAATTTCGAAAGAAAATAATTGGTAAATTTGTACAAAATACCAATAGACATACCCGGGTCAATTTAGTATAATTTACCCAACAAACAGGTAATACCTGTTCTGAAACGGATATTTCCAAAGCGAAATGTACGCAAGAAAGGTCGATCCTCCAAAATTATTTTCGGCAGATGTTTAAGCGCATGAAAAGCTTTGTTAATATTCGGCTAACAGAGAAAGAGAGGTAACCAGGATGCTAGATACGAAGATTTTGAAGAAATAACCCTTGGCTGCTGCAGGTGAAAGATGCAACGGTCAAGGGTTATTTCTTTTTGCAGAAGTGAAGAAGATTCTTCGGTTACCTTTTTCCTACAAACCACAAAAAGCCTTTGCCCTGTCCGGAGCAAAGGCTTTTGTAACTTTAAAGATAGAAGGATCGATCAGTCATCTGAGCCGAGAGCTTCCAGCCCTTTAGCGTTTTCGACTTTGCTGGCTTTGATGTTCTTAACAAGAAGCGTAAAGACAAAGAAGCTGAGCGCAGTCAGGATAGCGGCGTAGATCGAAAGGGTTCTCCATTTGCCCGTCATGTTGAAAACAAGACCGAGCAGAATCGGAGTGACTGTCTGAGCGGACATGCTCGCTGTGTAATAAAACCCGGTGAACTTTCCAACGGTTTTAGAAGAAGAGAGCTCCACAACCATCGGGAAGGAACAGTTATGTACAAGTGCCATCCCGAACCCTTTGATTGCCCAGACTGCAAAGAGCAGTTTGGGGAAGGAAAACTCTCCGTTTACTCCGGTAACAATATGAGTCGGAGCAACCGAGCACATGATGAGCAGAGCGAGGAAAGTGATGGCAAGGCCGGTGGAAATGGTCCATTTGCGGCCGATTTTATCGGCAATCGCACCAGCCGTGGCAAAACCGACAACACTCGCCAGACCGCCGATGATGGTGAGGATCATCGTTGCACTGGAGACAGACTGCAGATAGTAAATCACATAGTTGCCGATATAGGTCCCAATCGCATTATCCGACATAAACCAGAGAAACTCAGCTGCCAGGATAGCAAGCAGCATCTTTTTGTTTGCAGGGGTCATCGGCTTGTCGTCTTCAACCGGATTTTCTATTGCGGCATAACGTTCACCCTCTGCCATCTCATCTTTGATCTCATCTGCTATTTTGTTCTCCCTGATGGTAAAGAACAGTACCAGCGCAGAGATTACCATGAGGAGGGATGCAATGATGAAAGGCAGCTCAATCGTCCAGACATTACGGGCTTCGTCTGCAGAATTAATGTAATCGCTCAGCTTGAGGAAAATACCAAGAACAGTTGCAAAGGCACCGCCCAGATACCCCATGATATTGATGATTCCGTTTGCCTTTGCGCGCAGAGGCTTCGGGGTAATGTCAGGCATGAGAGCAACAGCAGGATTACGATACATCATCATAAACATCAGCACAATGCCCATCATAGCCACCATGCCGGCGATGTTGTTTGCATGGAAAAACAACGGGATGAAGGGGAAGGCAACAGCTGCTACAAATGTACCGGCGAGAATGTAGGGCATGCGTTTTCCGATCGGCGTCGAGGTTTTATCCGAAAGATTGCCGAAAATCGGCAAAAGAATCAAGGCGGCGAGATTGTCACACGCCATGATAATTCCGACCAGCCATTGTACATTGAGAATTTTTTCCGGTTCTCCGGCCTTCAGTTCAGCGGAAGAGATGCCATACATCCGCCTCGCGAAAATATCCGTGAGGAAGGTGGGACACCAGGAATCGTATACCTGCCAAAGCAGAAGAATACCGAAAAAAGCGAAACCGATCAGAAAGGTCCGCTTATAATTCAGCTTCAGATTCATTCGGTTGTATTTCTCCCTTTTTCATGATAGATTTTGATATCTTCTTCCACCGTTTCATCGTCGATCCGGGGTTTCGGATGGGTGCGGGGGTAGATTTTCAGCACATATACCACGATGAAAAGCACAAGAACAAATGCGACCACCAGGCATACGATTTTTACATTGCGCGTCTTGCCGATCATAAGATAGGCAAAAATACCGAGCATGATCGAAATCGCATACATCACGGTGACAGCCTGACTCTGGGAAAGCCCCATTGCCAGCAACCTGTGATGGAAGTGCCCTTTGTCAGCATGAAACGGGCTCTGCCCCTTCAGGATTCTGCGGATGAAAGCAAAGGCCGTGTCGGCGAGAGGAACTGCCATGGCAAGAAACGGAATCAACATGGTGACAAGGGCATGCATCTTGAAGATGCCCATAACAGAAATCGTCGAAAGGAGAAAACCAAGCATCTGAGAACCGACATCACCCATAAAGATCCTGGCCGGATTTCGGTTATACGGCAAAAATCCCATACATGCGCCAATCACACACACGAGAATCACAGAGACGTTGATATTGATGTCTTCCACGATGATGGAAATAATAAACAGGGTGGTGGCACTGATGGCCGACATTCCCACAGCCAGCCCGTCAAGACCGTCGATCAGATTTATGGCGTTGGTGCAGCCAACGATCCAGAGCACCGTCACAAGAATGGAAATCGGCTGGCTGAGGTAGAACATCTCTTCATCAGCCATAAAGTTTGTAATTCCATCAACCACGACACCGCATGCCACACAAACGACGGCCGCTCCGATCTGAACGGTGAGTTTGATCTTGGGGCTCAGATTGTACACGTCATCAAATCCGCCCATCACGGCAATGATGCCGCTCCCGATCAGAATACCTTTAACCTGATCGGTCAGATTGACAAACAGCAGGGCAGAAAAGATGAATCCGCAGAAAATTGCAATGCCGCCCATGCGGGGGATCGGGACTTTATTGATGCGGCGGGCGTTTGGCATGTCAATTGCTCCGACGCTCTCGGCAAAACGCTTGACTGACGGAACCATGAAATAGGAAACTGCAAACGCAGAGAAAAGCGCAAGGGCAATTCTCAGCGGATGAGTGAGCACAGAAAACATTTCTTCCTCCGCGGGCAGCCGTCAGAACGGCTTCTCAACAAATCCTATTCTCTTTGCCACTTTCCGAAGCGTACGTCGCGCTGTAAACTGGGCACGGGTTGCGCCTTCCGTATAGATATCCTTCAGATAAGCCTTGTCAGCGAGGAGACGCTCTGTTTCCTCGCGGATCGGACGCAGTGCTTCAATAACCGCGTCACCGACCGCAGGCTTGAAGGCGCCATATCCTTTTCCGTCAAATTCGGCTTCGATTTCTTCGTAGGTTCTGCCTGTCACAGAAGAGTAGATATTCATCAGATTGGCTACACCGGGCTTTTCCTCCGGGGCGTAGCGAACGCAGCGCTCCGTATCAGAGTCTGTAACGGCACGCTTGAACTTTCGGGCAATTTCATCCGGGGAGTCCATAATAAATACGCAGCCTGCCGGTTCGCTTTTGCTCATCTTGGAAGTTGGATTTGACAGGCACATAATCCTTGCACCGACTTTCGGGATGTAGGGTTCAGGCACTACGAAGGTGTCGCCGTAGATGTTGTTAAAGCGTATAGCAATGTCTCTTGTGAGTTCCACATGCTGCTTCTGGTCAGCACCGACAGGAACGAAATGAGCTCCGTACAGCAAAATATCCGCTGCCATCAGCGTGGGATAGGTAAAAAGCCCGCCGTTGATATTTTCGGCATTCTTGGCGCTTTTATCTTTAAACTGCGTCATACGGCTCAGCTCGCCGAACATGGTGTAGCAGTTTAAAATCCAGCCGAGTTCTGCATGTTCATGGACATGGCTCTGAATGAAGAGCGTGTTTTTCTGCGGGTCAAGGCCGCAGGCAATATATTGTGCGAGCTGCAGTACGGAACGGCGGCGGAGTTCAGCCGGATTCTGACGCACGGTAATGCTGTGCTCATCCACAATGCAGTAATAGCACTGATATTCGTCAGAGAGGGCAACCCAGTTCTTCATGGCGCCGAGATAGCTGCCGAGATGAAGATCCCCGGAGGGCTGGATGCCGGAGAACATTACTTTTTTTGCTTCATTCTGATTTTCCATTTGCGGTACCTTCTTCGTGATTTTTTTCCGGAGTTAACACGGATTACTCATGATTCCATATTTTATCAGAAGAACTTCGACTTGACAACTGCTAAATTAATTCTTATTATATATTAGTTATGTTATAGTGAATGGAGAAGTGTAGAATGAAAGACATGACATGGTACGAAGCCAATGAAAAGAAAATTCCTGTCGGTGAAGTGCGCACAAGGTTTGCGCCTTCCCCAACAGGCTATATGCACGTGGGCAACCTGCGCACGGCGCTGTATACCTATCTGATTGCACGGCATGCCGGGGGGAAATTCATCCTCCGTATTGAGGATACTGACCGCGGCCGTCTGATTGAAGGTGCGACGGATGTCATCTACCGGACAATGGAAGAATGCCATCTCGAACACGATGAGGGTCCGGATGTCGGTGGCCCTGTAGCACCGTATATCCAGAGCGAACGTATGGCGATGTATAAGGAGTACGCCGATCTGCTCGTAGAAAAAGGATGTGCCTATCGCTGCTTCTGTGAGAAAGCGGAAAGTGAAGAAGACTCCGGTGAGTTTGACCGGGCTGATGATCCCTGCCGGACGCTTTCCCGCGAGGAGTCGGATGCACGAGTTGCAGAGGGGAAACCTTATGTAATTCGCCAAAGGATTCCGCATGAAGGCACAACGACCTTCCATGATGAAATATTCGGTGATATCACTGTAGAGAATAAGACCCTCGACGATCAGGTACTGATTAAACGAGATGGAATGCCAACCTATAATTTTGCAAATGTTGTCGATGACCATCTGATGGGGATCACACACGTCGTGCGCGGGAGCGAATATCTGTCCTCGGCGCCGAAGTACAATCTGCTTTACGAAGGGTTTGGCTGGGAGATCCCTCGCTATGTGCACTGCTCTCCGGTTATGCGGGATGCGCACAACAAGATGTCCAAGCGCCACGGTGATCCCTCCTATGAGGATCTGATTGCGCAGGGTTATCTGACGGATGCCGTAATCAATTATGTAGCGCTTCTCGGCTGGAGCCCTGGAGGAGAACGGGAGATCTATTCGCTGGACGAGCTGAAAGAGATTTTCGATCTGAAGGGAATCTCAAAATCTCCTGCTATCTTTGATCTTGAAAAGCTGAAGTATTTCAATGCGGAATATATCCGCTCTATGTCTCCGGAGAAGTTTGCTGAGGTTGCGGAGCCGTTCATCCGGCAGGCCGTGAAGAATCCGGCTATCGACCCTGCGGCAATTGCCGCACTCCTGCAGCAGCGCACGGAGATCCTGACCGATATTCCCGAAAAGCTTGACTTTTTTGATGTACTACCGGAATATGATGCATCGCTCTTTGTTCATCAGAAGAGCAAAAGCACACCGGAATCTGCCAAAGCGGTCCTGACAGATATCCTCCCGATGCTGGAAGAGCTGCCGGAATGGAAAGATGAGGGTATCCTTGCCGCTATGACAGAACTGACGGAGCGCATGGGTGTGAAAAAATCCGTGGTAATGTGGCCGGTAAGAATTGCAGCAGCCGGCAAGGCTGTTACGCCTGGCGGAGCAGTGGAAATCTGCAGAATTCTCGGCAGAGAAGAAACACTGCGGAGACTACGGATCGGCCTGGAAAAGCTTGCCTGATATGTCAAAAATCCGCTTCGAAAACGCCGATCAGATCCGGCATGCCTATATTGTTGTCGCACCATCCCTGGAGGATGGCTGGCAGGAAGCGCTGCGCATTGCACAGGCTGCGGTGTGCCAGGGGCCGGCTCCGCTTCCCTGTGAAAAATGCAATGCATGCAGAAAGGTTCTGTCCGGCACGCATCCGGATATTTCCGTGATTGAAAGGCTGACCAACGATGCAGGGAAAAAGAAGCGGGAAGTTGTTGTAGATCAGATCAGAGAAGCGGCTGCCGATGCAGCGATCCTTCCGAATGAGGCACCGAGAAAGGTTTATCTCTTCAAGGAAGCGGAATTCATGAATCCGGAGGCACAAAACGCCGCGCTGAAGTTTTTGGAGGAGCCGCCAAACGGAGCGGTGCTTGTGCTGTGTGTGGCCAATCCCGGGCGGTTGCTGCCGACTGTCCGGTCACGCTGTGTGGAAATAACCGTAACGGCAGAAACCGAGGCGGAAAGCGGTGCAATGGCTGCACTTGCGGAAGAATATCTGCAGCGAGTGGCATCGCGTGACAGGTTTTCTCTCTGGCTGTTCTGTGAGGAAAACAATGGGATCTCGTTTCAGGAGATGACGGAGTTTTGTCTCTGCGCCGAACAGCGCGTTACCGAGGCACTCTGTTTTCGCGCCGATTCGATGGGCATGGATATGCGGCAGCTGCACAGGCTCGTTGATCTGATGGAAAAATGCATTGATTACCTGAAAGTGAATGTCAATGTGAAGCAGGTGTTCGGGCTGCTGGAAACCGGCTCGATCCTTGCAAAGAAGCAAAGAGGAGTTTAAATTGACAGAAGTTGTTAGCATAAAATTCAAATCCAGCGGAAAGAGCTATTACTTTTCTCCGGAGGGCATGGTCCTTCGTGACGGAGACAGGGTCATAGTAGAAACCGCGAAGGGACTTGAAATTGCGGAATGTGCGCAGGGCAACCGCATGGTGGAGGATACCTACATTGTCAAACCATTGCGCCCGGTTGTCCGCATTGCAACGGAGCAGGATAAACGCACGGAGGAACAGAACCGGCTTCGCGAGAAAGAAGCTTTTATCATCTGCCAAAAGAAAATTGAAGAACACGGGCTTGAAATGAAGCTCGTCGACGTGGAATGCTGTTTTGACGGCAGTAAAACACTTTTCTTTTTCACAGCTGACGGCAGGGTTGATTTCCGTGAACTGGTGAAGGACCTTGCCAGTGTGTTCCATAACCGCATCGAGCTGCGCCAGATCGGTGTGCGGGACGAAGCGAAAATGCTGGGAGGTATCGGTATCTGTGGCAGACCGTATTGCTGTCATTCCTTCCTGAATGATTTTGCTCCGGTTTCTACTAAAATGGCGAAAATCCAGAATCTTTCTCTGAACCCCGCAAAAATCTCCGGGAGCTGCGGGCGTTTGATGTGTTGCCTTCGCTATGAGGAGGAAGCCTATGAAGATCTGGTGAAGAATGTGCCGAAACAGGGTGCCTTTGTAGAAACCACCGCGGGCTACGGCAATGTAGTCTCGATAGATCTTCTGAAACAGCTGGTAAAAGTGCATCTCGAGGGGGAAGCGGATGATGCGACACATCTGTTCAAAGCGGCAGAAGTTGCAACGGTTCCTGGCGGCCGCCCCAAAGAGGGAGATCCGTATCCCAAGGTGCTGAATTATGTGCCAGAGGCTGAGGAACCCCTGGAAGAAGAGGATCCATGGGCGCTGCCCCTGTTGTTTGCAGAGGAGGAGAAGGAAGCGGAAGTTGCTGAACTCCTGACGGAAGCGGCAAAAGAGGAGTTGGAGGAGGAATCATCCCTCCGGCAGCCGTCACGGCGGCGTCGGCCGAAAAAACGTCCCGGCTCAAAGAATATCGAAAACAAGCCTTCCGGGCAGGTTGAAGACTCTGCACCGGAAAAGAAAGCAGCACCTCAGGAAGAGAAGAAAGCTTCTCCTGCTGAGGCAGCAGAACGCCCTGCACATGCCGGGGGGAACCGGAGAAATGCCAAGGCACACCGCCGCCCGTCCGGAACCAGACAGCATAACAAGAATCCGGAAAGCAAAGAAAACGGAAAAGAAGTTACCACGGTAGAGCGCAGTGCGGGCAAGGGAATCCAGGGCAACGCTGAAAAAAACGCTCAGACAAGCTCTGCTGTACCCGGTGCATCGTCCGAAAAGAAAAAGAACAGCCGCCGGAGATATTATCATCGGGGGAAGAAACCCTCCGGAGGAAGCGGGCAGACATCCGGCTGACAAAGGCGGCTCTGACATAAGCCTGATTATATGTTAAAAAAATTGATCGGGGACAGGGAATTCTACAGAAAGCTGTTTGCGGTGATGATCCCCGTCCTCATTCAGAATGTCATCACCAATTTTGTTTCACTTCTTGACAATATCATGGTTGGCCGTATCGGAACGGAACCGATGTCCGGTGTGGCGATTGTCAATCAGATCCTTTTCATCTTTAATCTCTGCGTATTCGGCAGCCTTGCAGGAGCGGGCATCTATACGGCGCAGTATTACGGCAAGGGAGATCATCAGGGCGTCAAAAACAGTATGCGCTTCAAGTTCTGGGTTGTGTTGGGCGTACTGGCGGTTGCACTCGGGCTGCTTTGTTCGGTTGGGGAAGAGCTGATATCCCTGTTTATCCATGAAGGGGAGGATAATCTCGACCTCGCAGCTACCCTGCATTTCGGCAGACAATATATGAATGTCATGCTGCTGCAGATGCCGCTTTTTGCGCTGCTGAATGTCTATTCCAGCACGCTGCGGGAAACGGGAGAGACAAAGATTCCGATGCGAGCCGGAATCCTGGCGGTTTTTGTCAATCTCTTCTTCAACTATATGCTGATCTTTGGCAAATTCGGTGCACCGAAGCTCGGAGTTGTCGGTGCAGCGGTCGCAACCGTGCTTGCACGCGTGGTGGAGTGTGCTGTCATCATAGGCTATACGCATACGCACACCGGGAGGCATCCGTTTGCAAAGGGGCTTTATCGCTCGATGAAGGTTCCCTCCGGGCTCGTCAGGCAGGTTTCAGCAACCGGTATGCCACTGCTTATCAACGAACTGCTCTGGTCCGGCGGTATGACGACGCTCAACCAGATCATGTCGCGGCGGGGGCTGGAGGTTGTGTCAGCCGAAAACATTGCCGCAACTGTGTCTAATCTGTTTTTCTGTGCCTTTTTCGCGATGGGTACGGCGATCTCGATTATCGTCGGGCAGCTGCTCGGCGCTGGAAAGCTGGAGCAGGCTGTAGATGAGGATCGCAAGCTGATTGCCTTTTCCGTGGCGCTGAGTGCGGCCGTCGGTGTAGTGATGGCGCTTCTCTCCCCCTATATACCCCGTATCTACAATACCACAGCGATCGTCCGGCATCTTGCAACCGGGATGCTGCTTGTGAATGCCGTGATGATGCCGGCTAATGCGTTTACTAATTCCTGCTTTTTCACGTTACGTTCGGGAGGAAAAGCACTCCTGACTTTCCTTTATGACAGCGTGTATATCTGGGTTCTCTGCATTCCGCTGACGCTTTTCCTTGTAAAAGGAACTGCTTTGCCGATTATCCCGATCTATGCCATCTGCTACGGGATCGACATCGTCAAATGTGTAATCGGGTATGTATTTGTGAAAAAACGCATCTGGGTGAACAACCTGGTTGCGGATCATTAAAAATCTGGAGGCGATCTTTTTGGAACTTACTGCAGCAGCCAGCTGGCTGAACACAGCATTTGCCGGGTATGACAGGCTGATTCTTTCGGCTCTTCACGCCGTCAGCAACAGCTTCTTTACGTTCCTTGCAAAGCTGATTACGCTGATCGGCGAAAAAGGGCTGGTTTTCTTCTTGGTTGCGATCATCTTTATGCTTTTCCCCAAAACGCGCAAACTCGGTGTCTGCATCTTCGGCGCGGTCTGCTGCGGGGCACTGATCACAAATGTTATTCTGAAAGACGCCATCGCCCGGCCACGCCCGCTTACGGTAGCGCCCTATTCGCAGTGGTGGGCGGATATCAATGCTCCGGCGGAGGACGGATGGTCTTTCCCCTCAGGGCATGTGACAGCGGCTGCGGCAGGCCTGGTGGCGATTCGTCTGATGAAGGGAAAAAAGTGGACGGTTCCTGCGGTTGTCTGGGTTCTGCTGATGATGATTTCGCGCAACTATCTCATGGCACACTATCCCACCGACGTGCTGGCTGCTGCAATCATCGGCACAGCCTCAGGTTTTATTTCCTATTATATTACCCGGTTCATCTTTCAGTTCCTGTACATCAACAGAAAAAAGAGCTGGTGCGGCCTCGTGCTCAACTGGGCTGCACCGGACTATAAAGGAATCCCGTCAAAACTCGGCCTGACCGGAGAACCGGTGAATGATTATTTTGCGAAGACTTTTGAAGGAAAGACTGACTCCGACCGGTCTGCGAAGGATACTTCAGGGAAGAAATTTGATTTTTCTGCTCTGAAGGGGAAGGCATCGGCCGTCTTGAAGAAGGTTCCGATCGGGAAAACCTCCGAACCTGTTGCGGAATCGGCAGCGGAAGTTCTGAATGCAGAACCTGCAGAATCTTCTGTTCCGACGGAAGAAGTACAAAGTGATAGTTTTGTTGCACAGCAGGAGGAAGTGCCGTCAGAAGCTGCTCCTGCAGAAAATGATGCCGCAGAGCCGGTCTTGCAGCCGGAACCCGTTGCAAAGGCTGAACAGACTGAACAGACGGCTCGGAGAAGCCATCTCTCAACAGGCAAGCTCCCGTTTAAATCAAAAACGTCTGCGTCTTCCGGCTACCAGGGCAAACACGTAAAATGATTTCTGAGTGTGTTTTGTCCTGAGGCAGTCTGTCTGGCTTTCCAAAAATAAAAGAATAAAGAAGATCGCCCTGTATTCCGAAGTCATTCAGAATACAGGGCGATTTTAAATTGATAACAGATGGATACTACAGATTATTATCAGTTCAAACCATTGGTGTAATCCATCACTATTTCCGCGAGCTCTGCACGGGTCAGGACGACATCCTCAGCGAGAGATTCCGGAGCTGTATAGGAGATTCCTACAGCCTGGCTGAAGACGGTGAGGATTTCGCTAGTGGTGTTGCTGGTCAGTTCTGCATCTGCTGTGCTATCGGGTGAAAGAAGACCGTTCTCAGCAAGGAAGGCAGTCGCGGTTTCGGGATCGGAAGCATCACCGCCGACGAGGGCATAAAGCGCACCTGCAAGATCACCCAGTGATGCGCTGTCGTCTGCTCCAAAGATGGTATCTTCCTGACTCATCATCAGATGGTTTTCATATACGAAGCGTACAGCCTTATAATGAGTACTTCCTTCGGATGCATCGGAGAACTCTATCTGAGAAGTGTCAACCGCTCCGAACGGATTGAAGATGACATCATAAAGATCTGCATTTGCATTGAGTGCTGCGGCACCTCCGGCTGTGAGGCGGATGCCGGTATCCATCATTGCTGCGTATGCGTCGGAGAGTGTGAGCAGCCTTTCCGGCGTAAGTGCTTTCAGTTCCTGCATATACTTAAGCTTCAGGTCCTCCGGCCTTTCGGTCAGCACTCCGGTGATGGAAGAAATTGCTCCGCTCAGTTCTCCTTCCGGCATTGCATAGCCGGAATAGCTGGAGAGAATATAACCGTTGAGCGTTTCCTGATCGGATGCAAGTGATCTGAGATATTCCGGAAGAGCTTCGTAAACAGCGAAGGTTTCAGCAATATTGGGGTCTCGATAGGAGACAAAGTAAGATCCGGCGTCGTCGATGTATCCGTGCATCGGGGTATAAACACCGTACTGTTCCCGCAGCATCGGCATCAGATAGGCATCTGAAATCAGTGCGGATACGGCGTCAAGATCGGCGGTGTATTCCGGAAGCCCCATGCCGGCATAGTCGCTGACAACGCAGTTATACTGCACGGCACTGTCAACAATAAGTGCTTCGCGCTGTGAGGGGGTCTCGAACCTGTAGGAAACAGGATCCGTCGGCCGATTATCCAGCTTAACAAAGAATTCCTCTGCCAGAGCGGTGTTGACCTGTACACCGTCTGCGCTGCCGGCATAGGCAGAGACGGCTCCTGCACGGTTATGGAAGAACTGTTGAATCTGCTCAAGCTTTTCAACGACAGCATCCGGATTGCTCTGCATGAGCTGTTCTGCCTGATCCAGGAATGCATAGTACGGGAGGAAATTGACATAGTCATAATAGGCATAAAGCGGAGTAGTTGCTCCGAAAGCGCGATAAAGCTGAGCGGAGTACGGGCTGTTTGTTATGGAGCTTTTGAGAGATGCTTTGTTTTGCGTAATCAGGCCAAGCAGCTTCTCAGTATCTGTAAACTGAGTGTCGTAGAGGATTTCGTACAAGAGATCATAACCGGCTGAGAGATCTTCATCGGTGGCGATCCAACTGGAGCGGAGATACGGATGGTACTCTTTTGAGCCATAAGTGTTGACAAGGGAAAGGCGAATACTGCCATTGTAGAAATAACGTGTCAGCAGGGTAGCCAGCTCCTCATGTGAATGGGAGGAAGTGTCCATCTCTCCGAGCAGGGCGGTATAGAGGACAAACCAGTGCAGATCCTCCTGCGGAAGTCCGGCAGCGTCCAGGAAGAGAAGCGGTTCACCGACATCATCTACAGCAGCTTCTGCTGTGAGAAAGCGAAGTCCGTTTTCATCCGTGGTGTCTGCGACATCATAAGTGCGGACTTCTTCCGGGAGGGAGGAAACCGTAACAGCCTGCAGCCTGGCAACAAGTGCAGATGCATCCTTTTCTTCTTTCTCGGCATTTGTCTGTGTGACAATGGCGAGCAGTTCCTCTTCCGTCATAGAGGCTTTTACTTCCGCAAGACGCTGAGCCTCAGCGGCATCCAATTCTTCACGAAGACCGGGTTCCGGATAGGTGCTGACAAGCACGGTTCTTTCGTTTTCTGTCAGCCATTTTGTCACGGCATCTTTGTAATACCCATTCTGATTCCAGGTGTCCATCTGTTCCAGAGCATCCACATAATCCAGATAATTAAACGGATCACCGGTAGAGGCGTACAGTGACACGAAAGGTCCTGCAGCAAGCAGGTTGACACCGGCATTGCTGTTTTCACGGCTGAGCTTCATGGAAAGGGAGAGGGACGACATGATGCCGTCTACAAGATCCTGCGGGAAGCCGTTTGCAGCAACTTCCGCAAGAGCGGCATTAACAGTATCCCGGAAAATACCTGCATCTTCAGGGTTGACGTTGGAAGCGGAGAAGAGAATCGCGTCTTCCGGGGAGTCCAGTTCAATGTAGGAACCGAAGGAACCGGAGGGAAGCGCTTTCTTCAGACTCTGGATCAGGACGGAGGCATCAGCCATCAGCAGATCCGTCAGGGTATTCAGCATCAGTTCTTCCTGAGGATCATCCTTCAACCCGGGGCAGACAAATGCATAGTAGATGGTGGAACGATTTTTTGCGTCGGAACCAGCTTCCACGGGGAAGGGGAGGCTGGTTTCCACCGGGGCGTCGATGGGGGTATAATCGGGATCCTCAAAGGTGAATTCCCTCTTTTCATACGGGGCAAAAGCTTCATCCAGAAGGGAGAGAAAAGCTTCATAGTGATCAAACTGGCCGTAAAGATAGGCGACGCAGTTAGAGGGATGATAATAGGTTTCGTGATAGTTTTTGAGAGCATCCCATGTCATATCGGGAATGTCGGCAGGGTCGCCGCCGGATTCGTTCCCGATGGTAGAGCCGGGAAAAGCGGTACGGAGGATGTTGCGGTAGGCCATGCTGTCAAGATTGAGGCCGGCAAGCATTTCTGAATAGACTGTACCTTCAATGGTCAAAGCGTCTTCCGGGTTTTCCAGACGATAGCGCCAGGCTTCTTCCCGGAAAATACTCTCCTGTTTCAGAATCATGGGATGGAAACAGCTGTCAGTATAAAAATCGGCATATTTTAACAGCTGCTCTTCTGACAGACTCGCAACCGGGTATGTGGTAAAGAGAGGGGCTGTCAGGGCATTCATGAAGGTGTTATAGGTCTGATACATCAGATTAAAAAACAGCGCACTGGACGGGTATTTTTCTGAGCCGTTCAACGTAGCGTGTTCAAAAACGTGGGGAAGACCGGTGTTATCAATGGCCCTGGTAAAAAAAGTAAGGTCAAAAACACGGTTTGTATCGTTATTGGCGATGTATACGAGTTTTGCTCCGGTACGATCATGCTCAAAAAGAACAATTTCAGCACCGAGAAGAGGGAAATCACGGGTTTCCTTTACTGTGAACCCCTCAATGGTTTCCCCGCATGCGGGCAATTCAGGGCTTTCAGCAAAAGCAAACCCTGAGAAGGAAAGTACGATTGCGAAGACAAGCAAAAGGGACAGAGTGCGTTTCATAGAGATACTCCTTTTAAAATGAAAGATGCTTATTCAATAGCGAGCAATTTAGGCTGCTCAACCCCGGGGGTGGAGGCAATTGCTGCGAGCAGGCTGTCAATGGTACCGGGCATCTCACTGATATCCAGGGAAAATGTAACACCGGCACGGTCATGAATGGGAAGGCTCTGCGTAATGGTAAGAACGTTGCAGCCTGCTTCCGATACCCTTGCCAAAAGAGCGCTGAGTACCCCCGTTTCATGCACCAGCATGACAGAGAGAACCGCTTTTCTGCCATCGCTCATGGCAGAAGGTTCCAGAATATAGTCCTTGTATTTGTAAAAGGTACTTCGCGAGATTCCGGCCATCTTTACAGCGGACGAAACATCTGGTGCCTTCCCGCTTTCAATCAGACGGCGCGCCTCCACTACTTTTTCGAAGTAATCCGGAAGGACACTTTTATGGACGATCAGATAATGTTCAAGCATAACTGTTCTCCTTTTTCAACAGGGGTAGCCACTCGGAGCCCCGGAGTTATCGGATTGACTTTAAAATTCTCCCGCTTCCGATCTTCTTTTCCATCAGATAAAGAGGACCTTCTGATCCGGATTCACTTGAGAGAATGGAAAAACCGCAATTCTCATAAAATCGTAATGCAAGAGTATTGGAAGATGACACATGCAGCCGAAGAGCTGTTCTTCCAAGGTTGCGATAGAGCACAATGGCACGCCCAAGCACCTGGATGCCATAACCCTTTCCGCGATAGGCTTCTGTGAGGTAGAGAAAACTCACCCAGCCGTAATTCGCGTGAGCACCTTTCTCGGTGTCACAGTCAATCAAACCAACACAGGTCTCACCGTCAAAAATCTTCCGAACACCGTCGGGATTGACTTCACTGTGCTTCAGCGCTGCTTCATAGTAGAGTGCCGGCTGAAACTGGTCAGTTCTGCCTCTGTGCGTGATGCGCCAGGCATCTTCATAACAGGAAAGGTAGAAATCCGGATCATCCGCCGGGCAAAAGGGTTCATCCCGTAAAGCGCCGTTCATAACCCAGTCACCGGATGAAAGGCTCTCAATATGGGAGGCATCATTCATATACTCTACCGAAAAAGATCCGTTTTCATACAGAAGCTTTGTCACAGCTGTATTTTTGAAAATGGGAAGAATCTCCTCAGGAGAGAAACTAAGGCCGAGAATTTTCGTCATCAGGCAGCGGATTGTGACGCCGTGGCTTACCACCGCAATGCTCTGCCCGTCGTGCCTGCCGGCAATTTCCAGGAGAGCGGGATAGGCACGGTTCATAACATCGTAGGCGGTTTCTGCCCCATCTATTTTCCAGTTGCCGGGGTCATGCAAAAATACGTCCGCTTCTTCCGGAAAGCTGTAAGAGATATTCCCAAAGAACTGAGCTTCCCACAGGCCGAGATTGAGCTCCCGCAGGCGTACATCCTGATGGACCGGAAGGCCTTTGCTTCGGGCAACGCCTTCCGCAGTCAAAACAGCGCGGGTGAGATCACTGGAATAGACGGCATCAACCGGAATATCCCGGAAACGGACAGAAAGTGCCTCAATTTCCTTCACGCCGAGCGGAGTAACGTCCCCGTCCCAGTGTCCCTGCATCATACGGTAACGGTTGCCTTCAGCCTGTGTATGGCGGATCAAATAAATTTGCGTCATAGTATCATGTCCTGTCTTGACGTTATGTGAACTGGGTTGTATAATATACGTAAATCGTTCTCTATTATATCTTTATTTTTCGCTTTCTACAAGAGTTTTCAGTTTTTGTTTGAAGCAAGACAGGGCGGGTGAAAGTTTTGGTTAGAGCGGCGGCGCTTGTGTCCGGAGATGTCGATAAACTCCAGGCAATTCTTGACGCGGTCTATTTTAAAGAGATTCCGAATTTTGAGCTTGTTTCCGTGATCTCTTCGGAAAGAAATACAAAGGCAATGAAGCGTGCCGCAGGCGCAGGAGTACCGGCTTTTGTAGTGGATCCTGAGCTCTTCCCGAATATGACAAGTCATAGCATGGCAGTGGCAAATAAGCTTCGGGATATGGACATAGATCTCGTCATTCTGGCCGGTTACAACCGTGAGCTTGGCGTAATCCCGTTTCAGTACAAAAACAGGATCATCGGAACTTGCCCCTGCCTTATCCCGGCTTTTGAAGAGGTCGCGGATGAAGAGATATTTCATGCTGTGCTGGAACGCGGGGTGAAAATTACCGGGGCAACGGCCTATTTTGCAGACAATGACGGGCAGGTTGGCAGTATTATCCAGCAGAAAGCAGTGGCTGTCCGCCCGGATGATACACCCGAGACGCTTCGAAACCGTGTGATGGAAGAGGCGGAAGGGAAGCTGCTCATTGAGGCCCTTTCCCTGTACTGTCAGGGCAGGCTTTCCCGCCACGGCAACCGTATCCTGATTGCCGGTGAAAAGAAATAAAACATGACCAGAGAGGCTGACGTCAGAACTCGGACGTCAGCTTTTTGCTGCAGATTTATAAATTCCAGCTTTTGCACAGCATATCAGGAGAAGTATCACAGAACTGTCACAAATTCTGATAAGAGAAGGACAAAAGGACAAAACTCAAAAGCGAGTTTTGTCCTTTTGCCCCGGATATATGAAATTGGAAAAGCCTTATTTTGCAGAGGCAAGGCGGCGTTTTCTGGAGCGCTGGAAGCTCTCTTTGATGGCGGGGCCTGCCGTCTGGATCAGAATAACAATGATCAGCACGAGGCCCTGGAATGTATCCTGGATGTCGACACTAAGGCCCGGAATCGAAACGATAATGAAGTTGATCGTTGTATAGGAAAGTGCACCGAAAATGACGCCGAGCATGTTGCCCTTACCGCCTGCCATGCTGACACCTGCAAGAACAACGGAGGCAATGGCGTACATTTCATAGCTCTGGCCGGAAGAAGCCGGAGTAACATTACCGATTTTGCATGCCTGAAGAATAGAAGCAATGCCTACCAGCACGCCGGTGAGGACAAACACGGAAATCTTTACCCAGGTGACATTGATGCCCGCCAGACGGGCACTTTTTTCGTTGGAGCCGACTGCATAGACGCTCTTGCCGTACTTGGTTTTCCGGGAGACAATGATCAGCACGATAGCGACCAGCAGGAAAACAAAAAAGATGTAGGGAATCGAGAAAGTGCCGAATTTCAGCTTACCGGTTCCGAATTTCATACGCAGGAAGTTGTAATTGACCTTTTTGCTGATCATGGCAAACTGGCTGGAAGAGGACCCGCTGATAGCCGGGTCGATTTTACGCACGACAGAGAGTGTGAGCGAACGGTAGATCAGCATCGTGCCAAGCGTAACAACGAAGGGAGGCATTTTGCCGAGGCCTACCAGCAGCCCGTTGATAAGCCCGCAGAGAGCACCGGTCACCAGAGCAGCAAGAATCATCAGGACAATGGAGTCTGTCATGTTGAACACCACAATGGTGACACCCGTGCACAGAACCAGAGAAGAGCCGACGGAAAGGTCGATCTGTCCGGTGATGATAACAAAGGCCATGCCCAGTGCGATCGTTCCGACGATACAGGTGTTCTGACTGCCCAGTATGGCTGCTATATGGCTGAATTTAAAAGTGTTGCCGTTGGACTGGATGGTGAATGCGTAGCCGATCATGATAATCAGCAGGACGAAGATATAGCTGTACTGGCTCCAGACTCTGCCCAGTCTTTTTCCGAAACTGTTGTTCATGGTTTCTGTGCCTCCCGAATAGTCTCAATAGCATTGGTGGAATACATCATAACGTTGTGTTCATTCACTTCGTTGTGATCAAAAATCTTTACAATTTTACCCTCGTAGAACACGACACAGCGGTCTGCAACTTTCTGAATTTCAGGAATTTCGAGGGTGTTGATGATAACGGTTTTTCCCTGCTGGGCAAAGCTGAGAATGAGTTTGTAGATTTCTTCCTTCGCTCCGACGTCAACGCCCTGTGTCGGGTTGTCGAAGAGGAGAAGATCCGCCCCGATATTCAGCCACCTTGCCAGAAAGACCTTCTGTTGATTCCCGCCAGAGAGAGATGAAATGCTGTCAGAAGAAGCTCCTGCCTTGATGCGGAGAGCTTCTTTCTGGGCGGAATAGCGAGAAAGCTCCTCTTTCATGTTGATAAAAGGCTTTTTGCGTTTGGAAATCTCATGCTCTGCCAGATAGAAGTTTTCCATGATGCTCATATCAGGCACCACGGAATTCTCCTTTCGGTTGGAGGGAAGCATGGCAACGGAATTCTTCATAAAGTTGACAATCGAACCGTCCAGCATCTTCCCGTTGACGGAAAAGCTGCCGCCGGTCGAAGGGAGGGCTCCGAACATCGTCTGCATCAGTTCGGAAGCACCGCAGCCTGCCAGGCCAGTAAACGCAATGATTTCTCCGCGCCGAATCTCAAGGTTGATATCTTCAAACCCTTCTCCGGTGAATCCGGCGAGCTTTACAATCACATCACCGAGGGGACGGGATTCATAAACTTCTTCATCCGCAAACTGCTTGCCAACCATATAGGAAGTGATTTCATGGGGATTGGTGTCTTTGATATTTCCGGAAGCGACGAATTCGCCGTTGCGGAATACCGTGTAGCGGTCAGAGATCGCAAAAACCTCGGGCATCTTATGGGAAATAAAAATAAAGGATTTGCCCTGATCACGCAGTTTGCGGAGGATACCGAAAAGGTGATCGATTTCGTTGTTGGAGAGCGAAGTCGTCGGCTCATCGAGAATCAGCAGCTGGGCATCTGCATACAGCGCACGGCAGATTTCCAGAAGCTGCTTTTCACTTGTTTTCAGCTCTGACACCATGACTGTCGGATTGATATCCACGCCGAGATCGTCAAACAGCTGCCGTGTGCGCTTGAGCTGTTCTTTATGGTCGATCAGACCGACCTTGGTTTTGATTTCACGGCAGAGAAAAATATTGTCAGAAACGGAGAGGTCATTGATGACGTTCAGTTCCTGATGTACAAAAGCAATGCCTGCAGCCTCCATCTGCTGGATGGTGGGGCTTGGATACTGTTTTCCAAGGAAGGTGATCGTGCCTTCATCGGCAGGAATTACGCCTGTCAGGATGTTCATCAGTGTGCTTTTGCCCGCTCCGTTTTCTCCCAAAAGTGCATGAATTTCACCTTTTTCTACGGAAATATGAACATCTGATAGGGCTTTTGCTCCGCCGAATGCCTTGGAAATATGGTTCATCTCAAGGATTGTCATAAACGCGGTCTCCCTTAATCTGTGTGCGGAATGATACTTGTCATGATACTGGAGGAATGGTGTAATAACTGTAAAAAATGATAAAGGGTGCGGATGCAGGCCATCCCTGCATCCGCATGGTTGTTTTTTCCTCAGAGAAGCAGAGGATCAAAGAATCAGTGACCCTGGAAGCCTTCTACTTCTGCAGCGTTGGTGCGGTCAACGATGAAGACGGGCTCATAAGAACCGGAGCCGGTCTCGAAGTCCCAGTTGCCATTGACGTAGTCAACACCAAACTGGATAGCAGACTGCATCATCTTCGGGTTGAAGGAGACGGACATCATGTCATCAAAGTACTTTTCAGCGAGTTCGCTCTTCTCATCAGTACCTGCCATGACATTGTAGAGCTCCTGCATACCGCCGATAGCGGAGATGTAAACCTCGAGAGCTTCAGTGTCAGCGAGCGTCTCTGCGGATGCGCCGGCCTGGAGGTAATTGAGAACACCGAAGGTCATCTCATCGTCCATGGAGTAGATGTAGAGCTTGCCGGTGTTTGCTTTGGCAGCAGCAACGATTTCATCGAACTTCTGCTCGATATAGCCGTAAGCACCATCAGCGGACCAGTTGCAGACTACGGTGTAGCCGTTGAAGATATTGTCGATGTCTGCCTGCTCCCAGACCTGGGTGGTCTCGAATTCACCGGCGTTCAGGTCGGAGTACTTCATTTCGCCACGGAGGAACTGCTCAAAGCCTTCCTGACGACGAGAGCAAACGGTACCGTTGTCACCGTAGAGAACAACAACCGTGTCGCCCGGCTGCATGCCGTTCTTCTGGAGCCAGTAAGCAATGCCGGCGCCGCACTCCCAGTTGTTACCGGAGTAGTTCAGAGCAGCGTAAGCTTCGGTGGCTTCAATGATACGGTCGAAGGAGATGAAGGGGATTTCTTCTGCGTAGAGGGTTTCCTGGCCAGCCTGAGCGGAGTCATCCAGAGCCATCATAACAACGATAGCGGCATCGCCGTTTGCAACGATGGTGTTGATCTGGTCAACCTGCTCTTCACCGGAGGATGCAGGAATGTAGACAGCTTTGTAGGTGCCTTCAGCGGTGATTTCTTCACATTTTGCCTGGGCATAGGCACCGGCCTGAGCCGTCCAGCCGTGGTCAGGGGTAGGACCGAGAACGTAGATGGTCTTGCCGTCAGCGGATGCGGACACAGCGCAGAGGGCGAATACCATGCAAAGTGCGAGGGCAATTGCGAGAATTTTCTTCATGATCTTCCTCCATAAATAAATTTTTATAACAACTGGATTTACAGTTATTACCGTTAAACAGTTACCGGAGCACCGGTTTCACTCGACTGAATGCTGGCAAAAACAGCCTTCATGGAATTCATGACACCTTCTGCATCCAGGATACTCGGCCGGTTTTCTGCCACAGCGGCGACAAATTCATCGATGACTCCGGAGGCTGTCTGGTTGTCGTTGGTTTGAATCTGTTCCACATCGAAAAACTTCTCCGTGCCGTCAGCGAGCTTGACAACGATGGAGTGCGCCGGGTCATCATAGATGCGCATAATGCCTTTTGTACCGTATAATATGGTGGAGTTATCTTCAGCACCGTAATACGTCCAGCTGACGGTCATGGTGCCGATGGATCCACCCTCCATCTCATAGATACAGATGGCATTGTCATCCACACCGATCAGTTCATCATCGGGCCCTCGTTTATCCAGGGTTGTGAGCCGCGCAGTTGTTCTGACAACATCTTTGCCGAGGAGGTAACGAATCAGATCCGTTTTGTGGATGCCGAGGTCAGCCATGGCCCCCATAGCGGCACGTTTTTTGTCGAAAAACCAGGTGTTTTTACCCGGCGTGATGGACCAGGTCTCCGGTCCACCGTGCCCAAAGGTGGTGCGGAAGGTAATCACATTGCCAATCAGGCCCTCTGAGAGGAGACTCTTCGCTACAATATGAGCTTTTGCCAGACGCTGGTTCTGCGCAATCAGCAGGCGTTTACCGGATTTTTCAGCCGCTGCGAGCATAGCTTCACAGTCTTCCCAGGTGGTAGCCATCGGCTTCTCGCACAGCACATGTTTGCCGGCTTCCAGTGCGGCAATTGTCAGAGAGGCATGAGCATAATTTGCAGAACAGACGGAAACGGCTTCCACTTCAGGATCAGCCAGCAGTTCATCCGGAGAGATATATACCTTCCCACCGTATTTTTTGGCCATGTCCTCCGCCCTGCTGGCAGTGGGATTATAAAAACCAACCAGGCGTACATTCTCATTGGCAGCGTATTCGGGAATATGGCGAACCTGGGCAATTTTCCCGCAGCCCAGAACGGCAACATTCAACATATTCAGGTCTCCTCCCATAGTGATTTTCAGTTCTTGTTAAGATAGCTATAGTATAGTAATTTTCACAGAAAAAGTCAAACGGGAATCAGATAAAAACAGATAAAATACACAAGTTGTACAAATAAAACGCTTAAAGAGTCTGTTCCGTCCTGGCAATGATATCGTCCTGCGTCTGGCGGGAGAGCACGTTGAAAAATGCACTGTATCCGGCCACACGAACAATCAGATCACGGTGATCTTCCGGATGAATCTGGGCATCCAGCATGGTTTCGCGAGATACTACATTATACTGCACATGATAGCCGTGAAGCAGGTCAAAAAAGGTACGGACCAGGAGGATCAGCTTCTGTTTGTTTTCTTCTTTGGATAGAAGTGTCGGAGTTACTTTCTGGTTCAGCAGCACACCGCCGGTGATTTCTTCCGTACGCAGCTTGCTGACAGTTTTGAAGACTGCAGTGGGGCCGTTTTTATCCATAGCATGGCTGGGGGAGCACCCTTCGGCAAGCGGTTCTCCCGCATGCCGCCCGTCAGGGGTAGCAAGAGTTCCGCGGCCCTGACCGACATTTGCGGAAATGGAAGACGTCCCGGCGTAGCGGATACCTCCGATCGGCCCACGTCCAAACCTGGTGTTGGGGTATTTCCGGATTTCATCGATATACGAATCATAGGCTTCAACGATCAGGCGGTCGACATAGTCATCATCGTTACCGTATTTAGGGGCATCGTTTATCAGCATCTGGCGAATGCGCTCGCCTTCTTCCCCGGCAAAATCACTTTCCAGAGCATCCCACAGCTGCGCCGGGGTGAGCTTTTTCTCTTCAAAAACCAGTTTTTTGATGGCCGCGAGGGAATCTGCGAGATTGGCAATGCCGACCTGAAGACCGCTGATATAGTCGTATACGGCACCGCCTTCCTTCAGGGTCAGGCCACGGCCGATGCAGTCCTCACACAAGGCGGAACAAAGCACATCCGGTACGGTTTCTTCCAGCACCATATCACAGGCATTTTCGATGATCACGCTGTGTCGCGTAAAATCGCGGATGAGTACATCCCAGGCATGTGCCAGTTCTTCATAGGAAGTCATATCGCGAAAATGACCTGAGCCTTCAACAAGCTTTGTCCCACTCTGCGGATCTGTGCCGTTGTTCATGGCAATCAACAAAGATTTCGGGAAGTTCAGAAAGCTCATACCGGTGCAGCGGTAACCCCACTTACCGGGGACAGCAGTTTCCACACACCCGATGGCACTGTAGTTATAGGCGTCTTCTTCCTTTACACCGCGCGCAATGAAAGAGGGGATGATGATCTCGTCGTTGTTGAATGCCGGCATTCCGAAGCCGAGCTTCACTACTTCCATGGCCTCGTTCATAAAGTCATCCGGCAGGCCTGCATGATAACGCACCGTGAGGTTCGGCTGAGGCAGGTGCGTCTGTGCGACGGAGCGAAGGATCAGCCACGACATGGGATTGACAGCGTCTGTATGCTTCGTCGTCTGTCCGCCGATTGTCACATTCTGGTAAAGCGGAGAACCTGCACTGAACTGAGTATGGCTCCAGGAGCGGATTTTGTTGATGGTGAAGGTTTTGAGCCAGAGGTTTGTCATGAGCTCACAGGCAGCGTCTTCGGTGATACGGCCTGCCGAGAGGTCTCTTTCGTAGTACGGCCAGAGATACTGATCCATTCTTCCGTAAGAGAGGGAGTGCCCGTTGGACTCAATCTGCAGAACGAGATGTACAAGCCAGAGCGCCTGGACGGCTTCCTGCAGGGTTTCGGCGGGTTCATAGGGGACCTTGCGCAGAATCCGTGCCATTTCCTTCAGCTCAGCAGCACGAGCCGGCTCTGCCCCGGCAGACAAATCCTCTGCCAGATCGGCATAGCGCTTTGCAAAATCCTGCATTGCCTGAATGACGATCAGGATAGCCTGATAGAAATAATACTTCTTCAGGTTCTGAACTTCCGTCAGATCCAGCTCTTCCATGCAGGTACGGGTTCTGGCTTCGTAAGATTTCAGGCCTTCCCGCAGCACGGTTTCGTATGCCACGGCAATATGCGCATCCCCGGAGGTGAGGTTTCCTTCCGCCTTGATAATGCCGAGATCGTAGAACACACGGCTTTCCGGCGGAATGGCGGCAAGCCCTTTGTCCAGCAAGGTGTTGTGCTCCCAGAATGGATAGATGCTGCGGAGGGTCTCTTTTGTTTCCTCTGTAATATAGAAGACATCGCCGTCACGTTTCTCAAACTCGTCCAGTTCTCGGATGACCCAATCCATTGCATATTCCGGGAAAATGGGAGCTGCACGATTTGCGGAGGCTTGATTCCCGGCAAGAAGTGTTTCGGGTTCGATATAAACAGTCATCTTTTCCAGAATGTTCTGCAGCATATAGGCACGGCGAAGGATGACCGGTTTGTCTGCATGCAGGCGGTAGCTCTCGGTGGTGAGTATGGCGCGCTCCGCACAGACCTGCGGTCTGGCAGAGAGTAAAGACTCACGATAGGCTTTCATGCGAGGGGTCAGCATGCCGAAATGAGAGGATTGATGATCCATGTGAACTCTCCTTTTTGTTCTTTACATTCTGGCATTATTATAGTTATCAAAGAGGATCCTGTCAACAGATAATTTACGAAAATAATAAAAATACTTTCATTTGAAACAATTAAAAGCTTTACAAATAAGTAAGAATTCGCTATAATAAAAGCAAATCCAAAGAGAAGAGAAGGTTTTATTCTTGGAACTGACAGGCAGAATCCTGAATATTCAGAAATTCAGCATCAATGACGGACCCGGCATTCGCACAACAGTTTTCTTCAAAGGATGCCCGCTTCAGTGCCGCTGGTGTTCCAATCCGGAATCGCAGAACCGGTATGCCTCGATCACGGACAAGATGGAGGAGGCAGTATACGCCGGCCGCTGCTATACGGTGGACGAGGTTATGCAGGTGGTCCGTCAGGACAAGCCGTTCTATGCGCATTCCGGAGGAGGAGTGACGTTTTCGGGAGGAGATGTGCTCCAGCAGGCGGAGTTTGCATCTCTGTTGGCGGATGCTGCGCATATGGAAGGAATCCATGTTGCAGCGGAAACGGAAGGATACACAGCTCCGGAACGGTTTCGGGCTTTTCTTGAGCATATTGATCTGCTCCTCTATGACTTTAAGCATGCCGACAGGGAAGCCCATTTCAGAGGAACGGGTGTGTACAATGATCTAATCATAGAGAATTTGCGATATGCCGTGATGACAGGGAAAAATGTGATTGCGAGAATTCCCGTGATCCCCCGTTTTAATGCGTCTCTCTCAGCGGCAGAGGAAATGGCAAAGGCTCTTTCGGAAATCGGCATCAGGGAAGTCCATCTCCTGCCGTTTCATCAGATGGGCGAGAGCAAATATGAAAAGCTGGGTATCCCCTATGAGATGAAGGGAGTACAGCAGCTCCACCCGGAGGATCTTGAAAAGTACAGAGAAGCCTTTCTGCGATACAACCTGTCCTGCGCTTTCAAATAAGGATTTTGTTCCAAAGGGGTTATTTTTCAGTTTCGGCAGAAAACGAGAACATTGAGGAAGAGAAAATGAAAAAACGAGAACCATTAATCCTTGAACTTCTGGCTGAGAACGGGCGGATGGAAGTATCCGCTCTGGCGGAAAAGCTCGGGACGTCACAGGTTACCGTCCGCAAGGATCTGGATGCCCTTGAAAAGCGCGGCATTATTCGCCGGGAGCATGGATTCGCCATCTTCGGAGGGAGCGATGACCTGAACAACAGGCTCGCTGTACATTATGAAGAAAAACGCCGGATAGCCGGGTATGCTGCTTCTCTGATCAGTCCCGGCGAGACAGTGATGATTGAAAACGGGAGCTGCTGCGCCTTATTTGCGGAGGAGCTTGCCAGAACGAATCCCGGAGTCACAATTCTGACCAACAGTGCCTTTATTGCAAGCTATATCCGGCATAACAGCAGTGTGAATATTGTTCTCCTCGGAGGAGATTTCCAGAAAGACGCCCAGGTGATGGTCGGGCCGATCCTGCGCGTCTGCGCGGCACAGTTCTATGTGGATAAGCTCTTCATCGGAGTGGATGGTTATTCCGAGGAGCTTGGATTTACGGGAAATGACCATCTCCGCGTCCAGGCTGTGCGGGATATGGCGGAGCATGCCGACAGGGTGTTTGTGATTACGGAGAGCAGCACGTTTTCCCGCCACGGAGTGGTTCCGCTCTCCCTCCCGAAAGAGAAGCCGATTCATGTGATTACAGATTCATTGCTCCCTGCCGAGACGGAGCAGGTATTACAGCAGCGCGGTATCCGTGTTGCGAAGGCGGATTAAGAAAGGCGGAAAAGAGATGGGTTCTTTCAGAATAGGAATTGATGCGGGCGGAACAAAAGTCGCCTATGGGCTTTTCGATCAGAATAATAGTCTTGTCGGCAGAAGACAGCACCCCACACCTGCCGATGCGGACGGCCCGCAGTTTTCGGATCTTATCATAGAAAACTGCCTGGCGTTGCTGCAGGAGCAGAATCTGAAGATCGAGGATCTGCGAGGAATTGGCGTGTGCATGCCATCCTTTATCCTGTTTGACGAGGGATATATCTGTATGACGTCCGCCATGGAGAACATCCGGGATTTTGCCATGCGGGAATATCTGACACAGCGTTTGCCGGTTCCGATTGTTCTGGACAACGACAGCAACTGCGCAGCTCTTGCAGAATACCGCTTCGGGGCAGGCCGTGGGAGCCGCCACATGGTTTATATGTCAGTCAGCACCGGAATCGGAAGTGGACTGATCATAAACGGGGAATTGTTCCGAGGGAGCTATGGCTGGGCGGGAGAGACCGGGCACATGCTCATTACACCGGATGAGGGCCTGGAATGCGGCTGCCGGAACCGCGGGTGCTTTATGAGCTGGGCAGGCGGTCGGTATATTCCCGACCGGGTGCTGCGCAAGGCAAAAGACTTTGAAACAAAAATGAACCTTGCTGAAAGGACGGATGGGATTGCCCTTGTGCAGGCCTGCCGGGATGGGGATCCCCTTGCGTTGGCGGTTCTGGACGAAATGGCGCATTATCTCGGGGTCTGTTTATTCAACATCTATCAGATGCTGAATATCAATCTATTTGTTTTCGGCGGCGGGCTTACACATTTCGGACCTCTGCTTTTTGACAGGGTGCGAGCAGAATTTGACCGTTACAACCATATCCCTCAGCCGGTAGAATTCCGATTTGCTGAGCTGAAGCAGGATTTCGGCATCATCGGCGCTGCCGAGCTGGTGTGATAGATAACAGCAGCAGAAAACATAGAAAACGGGACGGGAGGGCTTTTGTGCCTTCCCGTCCCGTTTTCTTGGATCCATGTCAGGATTATCCAATAAAATTGTCGAGATAGTGCTTGCTGAGGCGGATAGAAGTGAGGATATCTTCACGGCAGCTTTCAAAGGCCTTGTCTTCCACCTCAATGACGGCATCGCCATTATACCGGATATCGTTAAGAGCAGAGATAAATGCACTCCAGTTCACATCACCGAGGCCGGGAATCTTCGGACTCATATAGTCCAGCGGATAAGCGAGCACGCCGCATTCGGCCAGCTTTTCCGGATACAGCTTGATATCCTTGAAATGGATATGGAAGATCCTGTCTTTGAATTCATAGATGGTTTTGATATAGTCCATCTGCTGCCAGACGTAGTGGCTGGGGTCAAAATTGATGCCGAAGTTGGGAGAGGGAATGATTTCAAACAGCTTTCGGAAGATTGCCGGCGTACACATCAGGTTCTGCCCGCCCGGCCACTGGTCTCTGCCGAACAGCATCGGGCAGTTCTCAATGGCGACTTTGACGTTGTTCTCTTCAGCCAGAGCGATGATCGGCGGCCAGATCTCTTTAAAGAGTTCGATGTTTTCTTCCACCGTCTTTGCCTGATCGCGGCCGATAAACGTCGTTACCATACCGACACCAAGCTTGGCGGAGGCTTTGATCAGGGCTTTTAAATGGGCGATGGCAGCTTCCCGCTTGGCAAGGTCCGGATCCATGGTGTTGGGATAGAAAGCAAGAGAGGAGATGTGCATCCCTTTGCTTTCAATATAGTTCTTCACATAGTCGGCATAGACATCATCTTCCAGCACGCGTTCCGCATCAATGTGGGAAACACCTGCATAACGCCTTTCCGCTTTGCCTGCCGGCCAGCATGCGACCTCCAGGCATTCAAAGCCCATTTCAGCAGCGGTGTCAATGGCTTCCTCAAAATTCCAGCCATCCAGGATTGCGGTGAGTAATCCAAAATGAATCATTTTGTGTTGTCCTTTCCGTATGTTGTTTTATTGGGATTTATGAGAAGATTATACAGGAAGGGTGGAAGGCATGCAAGTAAAAAATGCGGCCTCCGGATTTCCGGAGGCCGCTGAAATAATAGCGGAAAGAATTATTCGTACAGAGCCTGGAGTTTGACGAGGTGTTCGTAACGCTCCTTGGCGTTTGCTTCGGACTTGTCGAACAGAACTTCTGCACGTGCAGGGAACTCGCGGGTCAAACGGCTGTAACGGGCTTCGTTCATGAGGAAGTCTTTGTAGCCATCGGCCGGTGCCTTGCTGTCGAGCGTGAACTTCTTCTCGGGCAGAGCCGGGTTGTAGCGGAAGAGATTCCAGTAACCGCACTTGACGGCCTTGTCCATTTCTTTCTGGCAGTTCTCCATGCCGCCCTTGATGCTGTGCATCTCGCAAGGTGCATAGGCAATGATGAGGGACGGGCCGGGATATGCTTCAGCTTCGGCAATTGCCTTGAGGGTCTGAACCTTGTTGGCGCCCATTGCGATCTGAGCCACATAGACGTAACCGTAGGTCATTGCCATCTCTGCAAGGCTCTTGCTCTTGATTTCCTTACCGGCAGCTGCAAACTGTGCAACCTGGCCGATGTTGGAAGCCTTGGAAGCCTGTCCGCCGGTGTTGGAGTAAACTTCGGTGTTGAATACGAATACGTTGACATCTTCACCGGACGCGAGGACGTGGTCAACGCCGCCGTAGCCGATATCGAATGCCCAACCGTCACCGCCGAAGATCCATGCGGACTTCTTGTTGAGGAAGTCTTTCTTGGCAAGGATCTGAGCGCCGAGCTGGCATGCATCGCAGGTGCAGACCGTATCGCCGGCAGCTTTTGCAGCTTCTGCCTTGGCAAGTGCTGCAGGCTGTCCATCACCGTAAATGGTCTTTGCCATGTCAGACTTGAGGAAGTCGATGCAGGAATCGATACCGCTCACGCACTCCTCAAGAGCAGCAATGAGAGCCTTGGAAGCAGCCTGGTTCTTGGTGCCGTCATTGTAGGTGTCGAGCCATTCCTGTGCGGCATCTTTCAGGCCTGCATAGCAGCTGGGTGCTGCGATCATAGCTTCAACCTTAGCCTTGAGATCGTCACGGATCTTCTTCTGGCCGAGGTAGAGGCCGAGGCCGTGCTCTGCGTTGTCTTCAAAGAGGGAGTTTGCCCAGGAGGGGCCTTTGCCTTCCTTGTTGACAGTGTACGGAGAAGTAGCAGCCGGGCCGCCCCAGATGGAGGAGCATCCGGTTGCGTTGGAGATCATCATGTGATCGCCGAAGAGCTGGGTTACGAGGCGTGCATAGCTCGTCTCGGCGCAGCCTGCGCAGGAGCCGGAGAACTCAAGGTACGGCTGAGCGAACTGGCTGAACTTCACGTTGTCGGAAGCGATCATATCGCTCTTCTCGGATACCTTTGCAACCATGTAATCGAATACAGGCTGCTGATCTTCCTGGCTCTCAAGCGGCTTCATCTCGATTGCGCCAACCGGGCACTGGGAGATGCAGACACCACAGCCCATGCAATCATTCGGAGATACTGCCATGCAGAACTTGTATTCGCCCTTGCCCTTGCCGACTTTGATTTCGGCGAGCTTGGTGTTTGCAGGAGCGGCAGCAGCTTCTTCAGCGTTGAGTGCGAACGGACGGATGGTAGCATGCGGGCAGACAAATGCGCAGTTGTTGCACTGGATGCACTTTTCTGCGTTCCATTCCGGAACGGAAACCGCGATGCCGCGCTTCTCGTAAGCGGAGGCGCCGAGCGGGAAGGTGCCGTCTGCGTGATCAACGAACTTGGATACAGGCAGGGAATCGCCGTCCATACGGTCAACCGGATCGAGAATGTTGTTGACCATCTCGACGGTCTTGGCAAGGCCGGTGTGCTTGCTGACAGTTGCCTTGTCTTCTGCGGTCTTCCAGCTCTCGGGAACTTCAACCTTCGCGTAGGCTGTTGCGCCGGCGTCGATTGCGTTGTAGTTCATGTCAACGACATCCTGGCCCTTCTTGAGGTAGGAGTGGAGAGCGGCATCCTTCATGTAGCCGATCGCTTCTGTCTCAGGCAGAACCTTTGCGAGGGAGAAGAAAGCAGACTGGAGAATGGTGTTGGTGCGCTTGCCCATGCCGATCTTCTTGGCAAGGTCAATAGCATTGATCATGTAAAGCTGGACATTGTTGTTGGCAATGTAGCGCTTGGAAGCAGCATCGAGATGATGCTCGAGTTCCTCGAAGCTCCACTGGCTGTTGACGAGGAGAATGCCGCCGGGCTTTACATCACGGGCAATGGGGAAGCCCTTCATGATGTAGGAAGGAACATGGCAGGCAACAAAGTCAGCCTGGTTGATGTAGTACGGGCTCTTGATGGGCTTATCGCCAAAGCGCAGATGGCTGACGGTGACGCCGCCGGTCTTCTTGGAGTCGTACTGGAAGTATGCCTGAACGTACTTGTCGGTATGGTCGCCGATGATCTTGCAGGAGTTCTTGTTGGCACCGACTGTACCGTCACCGCCGAGACCCCAGAATTTGCACTCGATGGTGCCGGCCGGTGTGGTGGAAGGAGCCTTGGTCTCCTCGAGAGAGAGGTTGGTCACGTCATCGACGATGCCGATGGTGAACTGACGCTTCATCTCAGCCTTCTTCAGCTCGTTGTACACAGCGAAGACAGAAGCAGGAGGAGTATCCTTGGAACCGAGGCCGTAGCGGCCGCCGATCACAGTGATGTCAGTCTTGCCGGCATTTGCCAGAGCGGTGACAACATCGAGATAGAGAGGCTCGCCCTGTGCACCGGGTTCCTTGGTGCGGTCGAGAACAGCGATCTTCTTAGCGGTTGCAGGGATAGCTTCGATGAGCTTGTCCGGGCAGAACGGACGGAACAGGCGGACCTTGACAAGACCGACTTTTTCGCCCTGTGCGGTCAGGTAGTCAATGACTTCTTCTGCAACGTCGCAGATGGAGCCCATTGCTATGATGACGCGGTCTGCATCGGGAGCACCATAGTAGTTGAAGAGGGAGTAGTCAGTACCGAGCTTCTCGTTGATCTTGCCCATGTACTCTTCTACCACTGCAGGGATTGCGTCGTAGTAGGGGTTGCTTGCTTCACGGTTCTGGAAGAAAATGTCGCCATTTTCGTGAGAGCCGCGCATGGTCGGATGGTTCGGGTTCAGAGCGCGGGCACGGAACTCTTCAACAGCCTTCATGTCGAGCATGTCGGCGAGGTCTTCATAGTCCCAAACCTGGATCTTCTGAATCTCGTGGGAGGTACGGAAACCGTCAAAAAAGTTGAGGAAAGGTACTCTGCCCTTGATGGCTGCGAGGTGTGCAACCGGGCTGAGGTCCATGACTTCCTGAACGTTGGATTCGCACAGCATGGCGAAACCGGTCTGGCGGCAAGCCATTACGTCAGAATGGTCACCGAAGATGCTGAGGGTGTGGGATGCGAGGGCACGGGCGGTAACATGGAAGACACCGGGAAGGAGTTCGCCGGCGATCTTGTACATGTTCGGAACCATCAGCAGAAGGCCCTGAGATGCGGTGTAGGTCGTCGTGAGGGCGCCTGCATTCAGGCTGCCGTGAACAGCACCGGCTGCACCGGACTCTGCCTGCATTTCCTGCACTTTAACAGTGCTGCCGAAAAGATTCTTTCTGCCTGCTGCGGACCACTGATCCACATAGTCAGCCATCGGGCTGGACGGGGTGATCGGGTAGATTGCTGCTACTTCTGTGAATGCGTAGGAAACATGAGCGGCAGCGTTGTTGCCGTCCATCGATTTGAAGTGACGCTCAATCATAGCTTAGTTCATCTCCATTACAAGTAATTTCTGCCTCAAAACAGACAGATATACTATAACATCATTTCGGGAAAAAGGCAACTGTCAAGAAGGAAAATTATTGCTTTTGACAGGCGAATATATTTACTTACGGATACAATGCGGCTTTGCTCAAAAGATTCTATGCCCACTGCATACGGGAAGCAGCAGATGATATTCAATTGACAAGGCATGGAGAATATGATATCATGCAGGGAATTTTAACAGGAACCAGAGGAAAATGTATGATGAATGGTGCAGAAGCAATGGTAAGCTGCCTGAAGGCAGAGGGGATTACACAGGTGTTCGGCTATCCCGGTGTGGCGATTGCCCCGTTTTATGAAGGGCTGTATCACTCGGATATTGAACATATTCTTGTTCGTCAGGAGCAGAATGCGGGGCATGCAGCAAGCGGCTATGCCAGGCTGTCACGCAAGCCTGCCGTCTGCGTGGTCACATCCGGCCCGGGTGCAACAAATCTGATCACAGCGTTGGCAACAGCTTATGCCGATAGTATTCCCATCGTGGCGATTTCCGGACAGGTGTCAAGTGAGCTGCTGGGAAGAGATGTTTTCCAGGAAGTCGACATTCGAGGGGCAACGGAGTCGTTTGTAAAGCACAGCTATCTTGTGAAGAATCCGGACGATATTCCGCGGGTGTTCAAGGAAGCGTTTTATATTGCATCCACCGGACGAAAAGGCCCTGTTCTGATCGATGTACCCATCGATGTGCAGAAGAAGCAGCTTCAGAAGCCGTTTGCCTATCCGGAAAGCATCTCTATCCGCGGCTATAAACCGGAGATCAAAGTGAATATAGCACAGATCCGAAAAGTCAACGAGGCACTGAATAATGCAAAAAGGCCATTGATATGTGCAGGAGGAGGCGTCATTCTCGGAGACGGAGAGAAGGTTATCCGGGGCTTCTGTGAGAAGTTCAATATTCCGCTGGTCCATACCATGATGGGGATTGGTGTGCTGCCCAAAAAGCATCCGCTTTACTTCGGTATGCTTGGAAACAACGGAAAGCCCTATGCCAACAAAGCTGTAGAGCGGGCAGATCTGCTGATTGTCGTGGGTGCCCGCATTGCCGATAGGGCGGTGCAGAAACCGGAGCATCTTGCACGGAGAGTTCCGATTATTCATATTGATATAGATACTGCAGAGATCGGCAAAAACCTTGGTCCAACCATCCCGCTGGTGGGAGATCTGAAAGAAATCTTCCGCATCCTGAAGGACGAGGATATTACCCCGTCAGACCGGAGCTGGATTGAAGAACTGGAAGAGATCAAACGGAACACGGTGGATACCCGTATCTTCAGCACTCGCTTTGTAAACCCGATTACGCTTGTCCAGCGTTTGACAGAAAAAATGGACGACAATGCCGTATATGTGGCGGATGTCGGACAGAATCAGCTCTGGAGCGCAGACAACTATGTCATGAAGGATGGAAATTTCATGACGACCGGAGGAATGGGCACTATGGGATATTCTATCCCTGCTGCAATGGGAGCTAAGCTTTTTGCACCGGAGCGGCAGACTGTTGCTGTGTGCGGTGACGGGTCATTCCAGATGTCGATGAACGAATTGGCAACCCTGAAGGTGAATCACATTCCGGTTAAAATCCTTGTGTTGCGCAACAGGTACCTCGGCCTTGTGCGTGAATACCAGTATAATACGTACGAAGCGCATTATGAGGGAGTGAAGCTTTATGACTGGCCACGTTATGAAAAACTGGCGGAAGCTTATGATATGCCGTTTTTCACCTGCGCGAACGATGATGAGCTGGAAGAGAAGCTGGATGCATTCCTTGCCTGTCCGGATGCATGCCTTATGGTGTGCGAAATCGACAGCGAAGATAGAGTAAAGTGACTGGGAGGATGATCCGATGAAGGGTATTTTTTCTGTGCTTGTTGAGAATAAAGACGGTGTACTTTCAGGCGTTTCCGGCCTGTTTGCCCGCAGGGGGTTCAACATTGACAGCCTTGCCGTGGGAGAAACCGAAAATCACGAAGTTTCCAGTATGACAATCGTATCCACCGGGGATCAGCGCACCATCGAACAGATTGAAAAGCAGCTGAACAAAAAAGTGGATGTTATCAAAGTCCGCCGCCTGAGCGAAGCCAAAAGCATTTGCCTGGAAATGGTGCTTGTTAAGGTGTCATACACGCCTGGAAACCGAACGTCACTAATAGAATTTTGTCAGATCACGGGAGCTAAGATCATGAAGGCATTACCCAAATATCTGATGCTGGAGTACCATGCGGATCCGGAAGGTGTTGAAGATTTCATTCAGATGCTGAAACCGTACGGTATCCTTGAAATCCAGCGCACCGGAACTATAGCTCTGGAGAAAAACTGAATGTAAAAAAAACATCCACTCAATGACGGGTGGATGTTTTGTTTGAAAAATCGCCGCCGGTTTTGAGCCGGCGGTCGGATATTTCAGAGAATACGAATCAGAATTTGATGATCTGCTGGGTTTTAAGGCCTGTTGCGGAGAAGGTCGCAAAGTCCAGCGTGGTAAGGCCGGTGGCTTCCGGATACTTCTCCGCGACGAAGGCGGCGAGCTTGTCCTGCAGTTCCTGGCTGATGAACTGTCGGGAGTAGCCGGTGTCATAAACATTCAGGAACCACGGGGAAGTGATCACAATGCGCGTCGGAACGATCTGGTAGAAGTTCATCGGAGAAGAGCAGAGGAACGCGTACAGATCCTCATCACTCTTTTCAGCATAGGGAGCGGTGTTGCTCAGGGTTGCGAAGTAGACGCGTGCCTTGTTGACGAAGACAGGGATCTCCTCCTCGCTCAGCTCTGCGAACACGATTCTCCTGTAGGTGCCAGTGAACTGTACACCGTAGCTCATGAAGTAGGTCGGGAGGACGGGAACCGCCTCAGAGCATACATCGCCTGCGCGGATCTGGCGCGTCCAGTAAAGGTCGACCTGCGGATTGAGATCCATGTTGTTGAGCTTGGCGGTGTTCGTCTCGCTGGAGCCGAACAGGGAGAGATCGGAAGGATCTAGCACATACTCCACGCTGCCGATGGTGGGCACGTTGTTGTAAGAGGTTGCGATCTGGTACATCTCTCGGTAATTGTTTTCGGCACCCTTCAGGTACTCCAGCAGCAGCTCGCTCTTGAGTTCATCGCTGAGATCCATATCGCCGAAGTTAATGCCGCCCTTGCCGGATTCCGTGGCGGAGGTGATGGCATCGGCCCCGGTCACCATCTGGAAGTCTTCTGCCTTCACATAGCCCTGGCCTTTTGCCCAGGCGTCGAGATTGACCGAAGTGCCGGTCAGCTCCATATAGGCGCTGGTAGCGGCGGAGATGACGGCGTTGCTCGTGCTGGTGGCGCCGGAAATCGCATCCACCTTGACGGTGTTCTGCTCCACCATAGCGGTCGGCAGCTTTTCAAGCGCCTGGCGGCCGATGGTGAGGTCCTCCTTGTCTGTCTGCGCATCAACGGCTGTAATAACGCCGTCTTCCAGGGTGAGAGTTACGGTAACGGTCTCTTCCAGACCCTGTGCTGTCGCCGTTGCGCTGTCTGCACAGGCGAGGGAGGCGCTACTCGCAAGCATGGCTGCAATCAGCAGCACGGCGAGGATCAGTTTGGTTTGCTTCATGTTGGTTCATCCTTTCTTCTTTTGCGTATTATTTGATTGAAGCTGAACCAATTTTAGCACACGGCAGATCAACAATGCAACATTTGTTTATTAATAAACCAGGTCACAGATTAACGGTTTTTTCGTAGGCGGCAATCACGGCGTCCATCACAGCGGCGCGGAATGCATTCTCCTCTAGGACACGCACGCCCTGAATGGTGGTGCCTCCCGGAGAACAGACGGCGTCCTTCATCTGCCCGGGATGGGCACGGGATTCCAGAGCCATCTTGGCAGTGCCGAGCAGCATCTGTGCAGACACTTCCAGCGCCTGATCCCGCGGCATGCCGCAGGCAACACCGCCGTCTGCCAGTGCCTCCAGAAAGAGAGAGGCAAAGGCCGGGCCGCACCCGGAAACCACGGAGCCGATATTTGCCAGACGTTCTTCAATTCTTACAAAGCGGCCGGCAAAAGTCATGGCACTGAGAAATCCGTCTTCCGCTTCCGGAGATACCTCACTGCTGCAGCAATAGAGAATCATTCCGGCTCCGACGGATACAGGCGTATTCGGCATAATCCGAATGATCGGTGCATTGAAACCGAGCATTTCCTGCAGCTGTGCGATGGACCGCCCTGCAACCATGGAGACGATGACGAAGGGGGTTTTCCGCGCTTTCAGCGTATCTTCGATCCCGATCAGCATCCCCTCCAGCATTTGCGGTTTGACGCCGAGAAACAGATAATCTGCCTCGGAAGCGGCCTGAAGATTGTCGCATGGCGTGCCGCCGATGATTTCTGCGAGCTTCTGCGCTTTTTCCGGATGCCTGTTGGCAAGCAGAAGGGTGTTGCTTCCGTTCTGGGAAGCAGCTTTTGCCAGTGCACCTCCCATATGTCCTGTTCCGATAAATCCTATTTTCATGGTTTTGTACTCCTTTTTTGTATGATAAAAAAGATACATCCATTATATACGAAAGGGAAGAAGAAGTCTACCTTTTACATTCGGCTTGAAAGCGCGGAATAATTTTGATAGAATCAGAATATCAGTAAAACCACCGAAAAGGAGAGAAAACATGGCATTTGAAAAAGAAGCAGCCGTCGAAAAGCTGCGCGAAATAGAAGCAAAACAGGCAGCGTTGTCGCATGCCAGCGGGCTCCTGTACTGTGACGGTGTGACAGTCGCCCCGGAGGACTCTGTAGAGGGCCGTGCGAGAACAATGGGCGTCCTCAGTGAGATGGAGTATGAACTGGCCGCCTCACCGGAAACACAGCGCCTGCTGGACGAGCTGGAGGAGCATGCCGATGAGCTGGATGAACAGACAAGGCGCGAAGTAAAGGTCCTCCGCAGAGAAACGGGGAAAATCATCAAAATCCCGGTAGAGGAATACATGCAGTATTCCATGCTCACAAGCGAAGCATCAAATGTATGGATCAAGGCGAAAAATGACAATGATTTTGCCCTCTTCGCCCCCTATCTGGAGAAGCTGATTGCCGCGAACCGGCGCATGGCATCACTCTGGAATCCGGAAGAAGAGCCGTATAATGTTCTGCTCGACAGTTTTGAGGAAGGGCTTACCATGACGGCCTGTGATGGTTTTTTTACGACCGTCCGGAAAGGAATCGTCCCTCTGATTGAAAAAATAAAGCAGGTCCAGAGGCCGCATGAGGAATTTGCCCTCCGTTCCTATCCGCTTGACGGGCAGGAGAAGCTCGCCCATGCCCTGATGGAGCTGGAAGGGATCGATCCGAAGCGCTGCGTGCTCGGCACAACGGAGCACCCGTTTACCTCCGGTTTTAACAACAGAGACCTCCGCATCACCACACACTATCATGAGAAGTCGTTTTTATCCTCGATATATTCCGTGCTGCATGAGGGCGGCCACGCCATCTATGAGATGAACGGGGACGACCGTTTCAACTACACCTGCCTGTACGGCGGCGCGTCCATGAGCATGCACGAGAGCCAGAGCCGCTTTTATGAAAACATCATCGGCAGAAGCAAAGCATTTTCAGCTCCGCTTTTGAAGACCTGCCGGGAAGTCTTCCCGAAACAGCTGGCTGACGTGACGGACGAGCAGTTCTACCGCGAGATCAACTATTCGGAGCCGTCCCTGATCCGCACGGAAGCGGACGAGCTGACCTATTCCCTGCATGTAATGGTGCGCTACGAGATTGAAAAGCAGCTGATCGGCGGATCTCTTGCCGTGGCGGATGTTCCCGCCGTGTGGAATGATCTTTACGAGGAATACCTCGGCATCCGCCCGCAAACGAACAGGGAGGGCTGCCTGCAGGATTCCCACTGGTCGGGCGGAGCGTTCGGATACTTCCCGTCCTATGCACTCGGCAGTGCCTACGGCGCACAAATGATCCTCAAAATGGAAGAGCAGGTTCCCAACGTATGGGAAAGTGTTGCGAAGGGAGACATCTCTCCGGTCACCGCCTGGCTGAAGGAGCACATCCATCAGTACAGCGCACTCTATCCCCCGATAGAGCTGCTGGAGCGTGTCTGCGGAAAGTTTGATCCTTCCTGCTATATTATGTATCTTACGGAGAAGTATTCCTCCCTCTACAATCTCTGAAAAAGCGGCGTTTCCGCACAATCTGAATACAGGAAAACGGATGGTTTCTGCCATCCGTTTTGCGTTGATAGATGTTGTGCAAAAAACATCAGGGGTGTCTGATACTTTGGAATTGACGTGATTCACTGCCCGTGATAAACTGAAATTACGGCAGTTTTCTTACGCCAAAACTACAATACTTTATTAAAGGAGGACACACAAAATGCCCATGCAAATTTCCCGGCGTGACTTTCTGAAAGGCACCGCGGCAGGAGCCGTCGGCCTTGCTGTTTCCGGCCTGATGGGCGGCAGCCAAAAGGCCTATGCAGATGAAGCCCCTGCCATCAGCCCGCAGGAAGCTATCGCCAAGCTGAATCCGCAGGACTACGATTACCGCAGCAAAGACACCGACCTCAGCCATGTCTTCTCTCCCTGGAAGCTCGGCAACATTGAGCTGAGCCACCGCATGGTAAAATCGGCAGCCGGCTCCGACACCGGCAACAACCCGGATGAATTCCTTGCCTACTATGAGGGCTTTGCCGACGGCGGCGTGGAAATGATCTGGGTGGAAGACTTTGTAGAACTCTACAACAATTTCTCTAATCCACGCAAGAAACCCAAAGAGACTATCCCTCTCAAGGAACTGGCAGACCGCCTGCACGCAAAAGGCGCGCACGTCGGCTATCAGCTCTCCTGCATGGGGCAGAAGTTTACGGGCTTTGACCCTGCCACTGCCGCACAGTATGAATCCGCCCACGCAGAGCACCTGACGCTGGAAGAGATCCACATGCTGCAGGAAGACTTTATCGCCGGCGCTGTCTACCTCAAGGAGCAGGGCTTTGACGCGGTTGAAATCAACGCGGCCGGCAACAACATCGGCCAGGCCTTTTTCTCCCGTATGCGCAACTACCGCGACGACGAGTACGGCCCACAGTCCTTCGAGAACCGTGCCCGCTTCGTCTCCGAGATCATCCAGGGTATCAAGAAAGAATGCGGGGAGGACTTTATTGTCCAGGTCCTGATCAACGTCATTGAAGAGAACGACGTGGATATGGGCGACAGCACCCTCTCCACCACCGTAGAAGAAAACTGCCAGATCTGCAAGATGCTGGAAGAAGCCGGCGCAAACAGCCTGCATCTCCGTCTCGGGCCTCTCGGCCGCCATATCTGCCAGTTCGCATCCGAGCTCTACTTCACGGGCTACGGCATCGAAGGCACCACCGGCTACGGCACGCAGTTTGACTTCAGCCGTCACTGGCAGGGCAAGCTGGTTGCCAACCACTCCGGCTGCGGCCTGCTGCTCAACATCGTGCAGGAAGTCAAACAGGCTGTCAGCATCCCCTGCGGCGGCGTTACCTACATGGATCCCGCCCATGCTCCGAAGATGTTCGATGACGCCATTGCCGAGGGCAAGCTGGACTTCATGATGATGACGCGTTCCCTCTGCTGCGAGCCCGACTACGTCAACAAGCTGCGCGAGGGCCGCATCGATGAGATCGCCCCCTGCACCCGCTGCCTGCACTGCCACTTCGACTATGACGAAGAGGGCAAGGTGTACGAGCACTGCCGTGTCAATGCAACCACCCAGCGTGCCTACCGTGAAGCCATGCCCGAGGGCCCGGTTCCCCTCCCCGCAACGGGCGACAAGAAGGTCATGGTCGTCGGCGGCGGCCCGGCCGGCCTCGAAGCTGCCCGCATCGCGGCAGAGCGCGGCTATGACGTGACCCTGTACGAAAAGAACGGCTATCTGGGCGGCCTGCTCCCGTTTGCATCTGTCATCAAGGGGCCGCATGAAAATCTGGACGACTTCCTTGCCTACCTGAAACGGCAGCAGGAAGTAAAGGGCGTCAAGGTTGTCACCGGCCAGACGGTGGATCAGGACTTCATCAAAGCCGAGGCGCCGGATGTGGTGATCCTTGCAGTCGGCGGCTTGCGTGATACCCTCGGCCTCGAGTCCACCGCGGGCACGAAGGTCATGCGGATCGACGAAGTCTACAATGCCAGCCGCGTCGGTGACAAGATCACCATCGTTGGCGGCAACTGCCAGGCAGTGGATATGGCACAGTATCTCAATGCCCACGGCAAGCACGTCACCATCGTGAGCCCGGAAGGAAAAGACAAGCTGGATAAGGGCCAGTCCTCCTGGGTGAAGACGTTTACCCTGCCGATGCTCTACACCCGCGGCACCCGCCTGTGGCCGAATGCGAAGATCGTTTCTGTCGGCGACGGAACCGTCACCATCCACGGCGAAACCGGTGTGGATATGACCATCGCCTGCGATACCGTCATTGAAGCAATGGATATGCTGCCCAATACCTCCCTTGCCGAAGGGCTGGACGGCATCGAGGTTTACTGCGTCGGTGACTGCGCAAAGCCGTGGAACATTGCAGAGGCAATCGCATCCGGCAACCTGACAGCAAGAAAGATCTGATCATAAACCTGTTTGCGGATACGGCGGAGCATCTCTGCCGTATCCCTTCCTGTTTTCAACAAGAACGGAGGATTACTTTCACATGACACGTAAAATACTATCTCTGCTTCTCTGCCTCTGCCTGATGCTGTCCCTTGCATGCTTCAGCTTCGCAGAGGGCGCCTTCACCCCGGGCGAATATGAAGCTGCTTCTCAGGGCTTCGGCGGAGCCGTTGCGGTGAAGCTCACCGTGGATGGCGAAAAGGTCACTGCTGCAGAAGTCAGCGGCCCGAATGAAACCCCGGCCATCGGCGGCCAGGCCCTTGAGCAGTATAAAACCCGCCTGATCGGCATCACCTCGGCTGACGAAGTGGATGCGGTTTCCGGGGCAACCTTTACCTCCACCGGCGTCAAAATGGCTGTGGCAGACTGCCTGGCCCAGGCGCAGGGGAGCGCTGCCGCTGAGGCAGCACCTCTGACGGACGGCACCTATTCCGCCGAGGGCTTCGGCTTTAATCTGACTGTCCGCGTCCCCGTTACGGTAGAAGTGCAGGACGGCAAGCTTGCCGCCGTCACCGTCGGGGAGAACGGGGAGACCAACGGCTTCATCCAGACGGTGGTAAACACCTTTATCCCGCGCGTGATCGAGAGCCAGAGCCTCGCTGTTGACGCCATCACCGGCGCAACTGCGACCTCGAACGGCATCCGTCAGGGGATCGTCAATGCCCTGACCGACGCCGGGATGGACCTCTCCGGGATGTATACCCCGATCCCGAAGGTAAATGCCGCCGAATCCTATGAGACCGATATCCTGGTCGTCGGCATGGGTTCTTCCGGCACCACGGCCGCTCTTGCAGCGGCGGAATCCGGCGTTTCAGTGCTTGCCATCGACAAGGCGGCAAAGTGGGGCGGCACCGGCGCAACGACCTCCGGCCCGGCCAACGTCAATGCCCCGAGCCAGGTGGCAGCCGAGATCGTTGACTGGAAAGACCCGATTCAGGGCACCCACACGAAAGCTCCCGGCGAAAAGCTGGTGGATGCCGATGCCCTCTATGAGACCTGGTGTGACTATACCACCATCGATGGCGTGCAGGGCGCAAAGCCGGAACTGATCTCCAAGGTCGTCTATGAATCCGGCGAGACCTGCGACTGGCTGGAGAGCTATGGCTTTGCCTTCGGCCCGGCAGTCGGCTTCGTCGGCGGCAAGTGGGCAATTTTCTCCTCCTATATCGGCAACAAGGCCCTGACGGAGGACTACTTCGCATCCGCCTACGCCAAGTATGTGGAGATGGGCGGCAAATACCTGCTCGAAACCCAAGCGACCGACCTGATTTTCGAGGACGGCAAGTGCGTCGGCGTCAAAGCCGCCAAGGCGGACGGGACCGACGTCACCATCCGTGCCAAGGCAGTCCTCTGCTGCTCCGGCGGCTATGCGGGCAGCGAGGAGCTCCAGAAGCGCTTCACCGGTGATGCTTACAAGCTCTACGGCATGTACACCAACGACGGCAAGATGATCGCATCCGCCGTGGCAAACGGCGCCGCCACCTACAGCATCGGCATTTACCCGATGTCCCACTTTGTGGCACCCAGCCAGATCACCACGAAGTTCTCCTTCGCCGACAATGACATTCCTTACGGCCTCATCTGCACGGCTGAGGGCATGGCCGTCAACCGCGAAGGCAACCGCTTCATCGATGAGTCCAGCATCTCCATGGAAGCCTTCTACCAGGGCAGCAAATTCTTCTACGTCTATTCCGCCGACCAGATCGACGTGCTCCGCGAGAAGGGCCTGAGCGCCAACGCTTCGGGCAGATACCTCTCCCAGGGCGGTATCGTGGCGGATACGCCTCTCACCAACATCGATGCCGTGATCGACAACGGCGTCAAAGAAGGCTTCATCTACAAGGCCGCCACGCTGGATGAGCTGGCTTCTCAGCTCGGCGTTCCGGCAGAGAACCTGAAGGCCTCCGTCGCAGGCTACAATCCGGAAGGGGATGCCTTCGGCAAGGATCCCGCCAAGTTCGAGCGCCTCGGCAGAGTGTCTGAAGATGCCGCCTACTATGTAGCCTTCACCGGCTGCCCGTACATCTACAGCACCTGCGGCGGCCTGGATGTCAACGAGAACTTCCAGGTGCTCGACACCAACGGCGAGATAATCCCCGGCCTGTTCGCCTGCGGCACCGACAGCATGGGCGTCCTCTTCAACGAGAACAAGGCTTACACCAACTACGGCGGCTGCGCCCAGGGCTACTGCTTCGTCTCCGGCCGTGATGCGGGCACCTTCGCCGCACAGCAGATCCTCGCCGGCTGATCCCATCGAGAATCGCCTCAGATTTCCACCCTTCTATGCTCGCGAAGGAGCACCGGAATCGAGGTATCGTGAACCCATCGCGAGCACATACACAGCACTTCTCTTGAAGTGACGGACCAATTCATTTTGCGGATGGCGCACGCCATCCGCTTTTTCTACCCATGATTGACAAAGCCTGCCCGATTCGATAGAATAACCGGAGAGAAAAAAGATCCTGTGAGGAGGGAGAATCATGCTGATTCTTGTTTGCAACGTCGGCAGCACCTCGCTCAAATACAAGCTGTTCAATATGCCGGACGAGACCATTCTCGTCGAGGCAAAAACCGAGCGGGTCGGCCGCACGGACGCGATTTTCACCTACCGTAACCACTGCAGCGGTTATTCCGAAAAGCTTGAAAACCTGGACATCCCGGACTATGCCGCCGGCATCCGGCTTTTCCTCCGCTATCTGCTCGGCGAAGAGAGCGGATACTGCAGAGAGATCACGGAGCTTGAGGCCATCGGCTTCAAAACCGTCCTTGCAAAGGGCTATTACGGCGTGCATGAGCTGACCGAAGAGGTTCTTCAGGCGATGGAGGCTTATAACGAAGTGGCTCCTGCGCACAACCCGCCGTACATTCAGGCCATCCGCGTCTTCCGTGAGATTCTGCCCGACCGGCTGATGGTCGGCTGCTTTGAAACGGCTTTCCATCAGACCATTCCGCTCTCCCGCAGACTCTATGCCGTCCCGTACGAGTGGTATGAGCAGTACGGCATTCAGCGCTTCGGTTATCACGGGGCCAGCCACGGGTATATCGCCCGGCAGATTGCCGCAAAGGCGGGGGAGACGTACAAACTCATCTCCTGCCATCTGGGCGGCAGCGGCTCCCTCTGCGCCATCGAAAACGGGAAGTCTGTCGACACCTCTTTCGGCTTCTCCCTCCAGACGGGCATCCCCCACGCCAACCGCAGCGGTGACCTGGACGCCTACATCATCCCCTTCCTCCTCAGCCGCGGCATGCCGATGGACGAGATCCTCCGCGGGATCGACAAAAACGGCGGCCTCCTGGGGATTTCCGGCGTCAGCAACGACCTGCGTGACATTCAGGCAGCGGCCGACCGGGACAATGAACGGGCTGCCCTTGCTATCGACGCCTACTGCGGCGCGATTGTGAAATACATCGGCGCCTTCTATGCAGAGCTCGGCGGCCTGGATTATCTCGTGTTCACCGGCGGCATCGGGGAGAATTCCGCCCCCGTCCGAGAAAAAGTCTGTTCCGCCCTGGCGCACCTGGGCATTGCATTTGATCCCGCACGCAACGCATCCGCCCGCGGCGAAGCCCTTCTCTCCGCCGAGCATTCCCGCGTAAAGGTCTATGTGATCCCGACCAATGAGGAAGTCGGCATCGCGCAGACGATTTATGAGAGGAGGAAACTATGAAAATCCTGATCACGGCCTTTGAGCCCTTCGGCGGCGAGCCCGTCAATCCCGCGCAGGAAGCCGTCGCCCTGGTTCCGGATGAAATCGCCGGTGCACAGATCGTAAAGTGCACGGTGCCGGTGGTCTTCGGCAAGGCCATTGAAACCGTCTGCGCTTCCATTGACCAGGAAGAGCCGGACGCGGTGCTCTGCATCGGCCAGGCAGGCGGCCGCTTCCATCTGACGCCGGAGCGCGTCGCCATCAACATCGATGACGCCCGGATCCCGGACAACGAGGGCAACCGACCTGTCGATCAGCCGATTGCCGCCGATGGGGCTCCCGCGTATTTTGCAACCCTCCCGATCAAAGCCATGGTCGAGGCCATTCAGAGAGCGGGCGTCCCGGCGAGCATCTCCAACACCGCCGGAACCTATGTCTGCAACCACCTGATGTACGGGGTCCTGCATCACCTCGCCTGCTACCGCCCGGAGGTGCCCGGCGGGTTTATGCACGTGCCCTACCTGCACGAGCAGGTGAAGGACAAGCCCAACACCCCGAGCCTTTCCGTTACCGAGATCGCCGCAGGTATCACGGCCGCTCTGGAAGCGATTGTCTCAAACATATAAAAAACAAGTCGGATCTCCTTTCCCGGAGACCCGGCTTTTGCGTTTTTTCCTTCTGCAGTTTTGTTATAATATCTCGCGACGATTCTTGCCTTTATCCTTCCTTTTCATAAACTTTTCAGCTCGCGACGGAGCATTTAACTCAAGGTGACGTGTTGTCTTCGCGAGCAGCATCCTTTGCACATCGTACGAAGTGACCGTATACCGTATCGTCCCCTTCTATCCCTCATATTTCAGCCGGTAAGTGCGGCTTTTAAAGCAGTATTTTGCCTGTTCCGGCCGGTTGCTGCCCGTAAACTCCAGATAATGGTCATTGGAGAGATAGAGGATGACATGGCGCGTCCCGTCCGCATCTTCCTTCTCCTCCAGCCCCACCACTTTTTCCCCACCGGATTCGAAAAAGTAATCCTCCTCTTTCGGGTTGTTTCCGTTCTGCCGGGCAAGGGAATATCCGTAATTGTCCTTCACGGTATAGGTGACAACGGCACAGCGCTTGTCGTAATCCGCAGAGGAGATCTTGAAAAGTGCCGTTGACCAGTTGCCGTCCTCTCCGCTCGTCCCATACACATAGGTGTAAACGCCGTGCGGTTTCCAGCGGTAGCTTTCCGCCTCCGGCTCGGCTTTCTCTGCAACAGCGGTTTCCCTTTCAGAGGTGTAGTTCTCTTCAAACGAGGCGACGTCCGGGAGCGTCCAGTTGACGATAGTCTCCGGCGCCGTCTCCTTTTTTCCGCATGACGCGAGGCAGAGCATAGCGGCAAGCAGGAGGCAGCCGGACAAAAATGCACGAAACAGATGATTCTTCATATACTTTTCTTCCAGTTTGTCCGGTTTCCGGAATCAGGCGGCATTTCTTGCCCCTGCGACGGCAATCAGCCGCTCTTCCGCGCCGGGTGCCATCATCGTGACCCGTACGTGATTGTATCCGGGAGCGCCGACCACTTTTTTCAACGAAGCGCCGATCATCGCGTCTTCCCCGTTGATCCAGCAGACGCCCGTTTCATCCTCCATCGGATTCTCACCGTACTGCGCTTTCAGCTTGGCGAGCAGATCTTCATAAATCTCCGCTGCATTTTCTGCATGGATCCAGAACTCCGCCAGATAAAGTCGGGCTGCTCCGCTCTCCTGATACTGGCTGATCTCAAAACCGGGCTCTACAAAAATATGCATTGTGATCTGATCTGCAGAGGTTCCGAATATCTCAAAATCAGCTCGGTCGAAAAGAATGTTGCCGCCGCAATGCTTTTCGCTGTGAGAGACGAAAGAGTTGTCGTTCTTATAAATATCCCAGTGCGGCGCAATGCTGACCCCGTCTGTAATCATATCGGTCTTGCTGCCTAAGTCAGTTGGCACCCCGTTTTCCTCTGCTGACCGGATAAGCGCTTTATAATCGCAATACCATTCAAACCCGGGCAGAAGGATCTCCGCATCCGTGTTTGCCTCCGGCAGAGGTACTTCTTTCGCCAGCGCTGCAGAACACGGCAGCAAAAAGCATACGCAAAGCATCGCAACAAACAGTTTTTTCATCATCGTGGTTCATCCTCCTATTTTCCATAGTATATCACATCCAAAACCGAAAAACAATCAAAAGCCCTGTGCTCTCCTGTCGCAGGGTTGCCACATACCGCAGAGTTCTGTTATAATGCATCCAGCAATCTGCAAAGGAGACAGAGAACATGACTTTTGAAAACCTGACCTGGACAAGAGAGCCCGCTGACTTCCTGATCCAGCCGGACCGCATCGAAATCACAACCGCCCCGCATACCGACCTCTGGCAGCGCACCTATTACCATTTCCGCAACGACAATGCGCCGGTCCTTCAGATGGAGACGGACGAGAAGTTCTTCTCCTTTATCGTGAAAACGGATTTCACCGAGAGCCATCACCGTTTCGACCAGTGCGGCATTGTGATGTATCTGGATTCCGAAAACTGGCTGAAAGGCTCCGTCGAGTACGAGAACGAAACCTTCCAGCATCTCGGCTCCGTGGTGACCAATCATGGCTATTCCGATTGGGCCACCACTGCCATCCCGGCGGACGTAAAGGTGATGTGGTACCGGTTCAGCCGGCGGGAAGACGATTACTGCATCGAATGCTCCCTCGACGGCGAGGTCTTCACCCAGATGCGTGTCTGCCATATGTGGGAAGGCGCAGGCCGGATCCGCTTCGGCATCTACGCCTGCAGCCCGGAGGATTCCAGCTTCAAAGCCGTCTTTACGGATATGAAGCTTACGGATTGCGCCTGGAAGGCTCATGACGGCCAGCAGCCGGACTGACGGGAGGTGCCCTGCGATGATGACGATTCCGGAATACATAGCCGAGCAGGATCCTGAAATTCAACCCCGGCTGAACACCATTTACGATACTATCCGCGCAGCAATCCCGGATGCCGAGGAGCGCCTCTCCTGGGGGATGCCGACCTTCTGGAAAGGCCGGAATATCATCCATTTCGCCACGGCAAAAAAGCATATCGGCCTGTATCCCGGGCCGGATGCCGTGGAGGCCTTCGCGGAGAGCCTGACAGAGTATAAAACCAGCAAAGGGGCGATTCAGCTGCCCAATAACAGGGACCTTCCTCTTCAGCTGATAGCGGACATCGCCCGCTGGAGCTACGAGACGAACAAAAAATAAAGGGCAGACAGGGTTCGTCCCCTGACGGATATAACGAAACAGCCGGGCGGTTTTGTTAATCGCCCGGTATTTTTTTAGCTTGTTTTCGAGAAGAGCAGCGGAGAAGGGAGTATATGAGTGATACCGGAATCCGTCATGAAGTTTTTGCACCCTGAACCGTGATGAGAGCCGAACCGGAATCGGCAGATCCTGCATTGTTGCTGAAACGGCAGTAGACGCGCCATCCGTTCAGCGCTGCAGGGATGTTGTCAAGGGTCATGTCTTTTGCATAACCGTTTATAATCTTTAGTGTTGGAAATTCCCTCTCTGCATCTGCATAGGTTAGATCCCGATAGCCGTCTGGGCTTATGAAATGCCATTCAGCCAGATCGGCATTTTCATATCTTGTGACAAACTGGCACTTGCCATTGATAGGAACCGTCTCGTCGGTTGGGTTCTTGGTAATCTTCGGCAGGTTTGCCGACATGGCAGCCGGAGCCGGGGTTGGCATAGTTGTCGGCACAAGAGTTTGGACAGGGGTAGAAGCAGGTACAGGCGCTGCAGTCGGAACCGGTGTTTCAGGGGTAGCTGTTGTTGTAGAAACAGCAGTTGCCGATACAATGTCTGCTTGCTGTTTACCACAGGCGCTTAATACGAGCATGCACAGAGTCATGCAGAATATGACTGTAAAAAGATTTTTCATGAATACACCTCTGAACGAATTTGCTTTAATGAATCTTCGTAAGCGAGGGAATATAGATAGAGTCTTTGTATTCAGCCAGTATGCGGTTATATTCTTCTAGACTCAGATGGATGCTTCTGTCGCTTGGCATAGTGCCGACTTCTCCTGGCTGATAATAAAATCTGTCATCATCGGCTCGTGAAGAATGTTCAAAGGTGGTTCCAATATCTTCCAGTTCGTCCCCTTTTAAACGCTGAATGGTATAGAAGTTATAATACTCCCCGGCATGTACATAGTATAAAATAGTATTATCTTTACGCAGGAAATACGAACGCATACCGTAAAGAGGTATCCTTGCAAGAGTATTATCCACTAAAGTGAACATATCAAAAAGAGAACTTTGCTTTTCGTTGTCGTAGTATAAAAGCAGCTCAGGAATTCCATTTTCATCCAGATCTTTCAGAGCATAGCTAATATGGGAGGAAGGAAGATCATGCTTAGAGATATATTCATTTTCTGTACTTCTGCCTTCCAGTACTTCCCTGTATGAGTTGATTACATCATAATAAGCGTCAACAGATGCATCGATAGTATCATTATTCTCAGTTGTAGACTCACTACCTGCAATTTGATCGAAAACCATGACAGGCTCATATACAGTGAGATAAGCGACTGAGGATTCTACAACTGTGTTCGGCCCATAGAATGCGGCTTTGATACCCCATCCGTTGAGAGATGCCGGCACGTTGCTCATGGAAAGACTATCTCCGTCTGTAACGGTGAAGGATCGAGGCATGGTGCTCAGGGAAAGTATGTCTTTATCGTATATGTGTATATTCATGCTAAGCCCGGGATGAAGCTTTAACGTCTCAATCAAAGAATACTCCTGACCTTCAGGGCTGATAAACCGCCAGCAGATCCCGGTTGCATGATCTGCACGTGCAATAAACGACGTCTCTCCACCGGGGGTAATCGTTGCATTTGTCGGTTGGTTTGTAATAACGATGGGTGCAGATAAGCTTGCCTCTCTGGCTGCAGCTGATGCAAGCACGGAAGGAGGAAATATGTTTTCAGGCCTCTCTTCCAGAACTTTCATTGGATCCGGTGTCGGCACAGGGATCGGCCCATTACTCTTTTCCCATATCAGAGGAAGCATGCTTTTCTCCATCCCTGCAAAGCGGCGGTCAACGAGAGTATTATATTCATCTTCTGTAATAACGTTCCCGTCTCCGTCTTTCAGGAGGAGTGTGAGCACCTCATTTGAGGTAGCATAATTTTCATAATCCACCTGTTTATAACTCAAACCAATGCGTTCCATAAAGCCGTTGTGCAAACACAAAGCTTCGGTAGAAACAGAATGATGCATAGCTCCGCTGATGTTGAACCTGTGTTCGTTTATGTAATAATACAACCCGGACGACGCATCAAAATAGCAGGGAAGTTCTTCTTGAATCTGGAGAATAGAATAGTTCTGATTTCCGGTCAGGCAGGAAACAATCCCATCCATATTCTCATTTACTTCAAAGCAGTGAGAATAGGTGAGGAAAGAACTGCCTGCTATATAGTCTGCAATTACTTCTAGTCTCCCATTATGGTCAAGATCTGTAAAGGTATACCACCAAGAATACTCCTTGAATTCCCACTTCTCGTGCTGATCCATAAGCAGCTGGTATTGTTGCTCTGCATTCGGCACATCAGGGAGCACGGGGAAAGCTGGTTCTTCTGCTGTGTTGTTTTCTGAGGGAGTTGAAAGGGGTTCTTCAAAGTAGACATTCTCTTTCTGAGTAGAATCGGGCTGAACGTTAACAGATACATCCTCATTCGGAAGAGTTTCCTGAATGTTGCTTTCAGTAAAAGATGCCTTTGCACTGCCGGGGAAGGTGATGCTCACCGCTGCAGAACAAAGAAGAATCAACACCAGCAAAACAGAGAGTTTCATATGAGGGGAGCGAGCAATAAAGACAATACGCTCGCGCAGGCTTTTCTTGCTTTCACTCATCGAAGTGCTGAGGCTGAAGGGCCTGAACACATGCGGAATGCTCAGGGAAAGGAGTGTTTCCCCATAGCTGTGGCGTTCATCAGCTCCTAACCGGCGTAGTACTGCTTCGTCACAGGCAAGCTCTGCATCGCGTTTGGAGAGAATTGCAGCTGCCCACACCAGAGGATTAAACCAGTGAAGTGCAAGCGCTGCCAGCCTCATCCATGCCCAGAAGTGATCACCATGCTTATAATGCATTTTTTCGTGGGCAAGGACATGGCGAAGCCGTACAGGAGAAGTAACTGCTTCTTCTGTCAGGTAAATACTCGGGCGGAAAAGCCCTGCCAGACAGGGAGTGCTGAGCCACTGCACAATATAGACCGGTAAATCTGTTTTGCAGCCTGAAAGAGCAGTCCTGCTTCTCCGCAGCTTTCTCTGAAAAAGGAGATTCGAGATTATCCCTGAAAGCATTATCACTCCTGCGCCGATCATCCAGATCGTTTGCAGTAATTTTCCATAGTCAATCGACCGAGAAACTGTCACCTCAACAGATGTAGTTTGTGGAACAGTCTGCTCTGAAGGTACAATAGTGAATTCTCCTGTTGAGACTGAGGTAGTTTGCGGAACAGTCTGTTCTGAAGGTACGGCTGTGAATTCTCCTGCAGGAGGTTGGTAATCCGGTTCGATCCTCTGCTGAGGCTGAACAAGTACAGGCCTGCTTGCAGGGAGCACATTTTCCACGCTGACCGGGCTTCTTCCTACCGAAAAGGGGATCAGCAGACGCAGCAGAACAATCAGCCATAACACATACTGTACACGAAAGGAAATTTTCCCTTTTAAGAGAAACCGTAACCCGATAATGATCAGAATCAACAGGGAAGATGAAAGAATCCAGAGTTTCATTTTTATGCTTCCTCTGCCTGCTTGAGGATCTCACGCAATTCCTCGAGCTCGCTTTTGCTCAGTTTCTGTTCTCTTGTCATTGTGCTTACAAGCATGCTTACGCTCCCGTTATAGATACGGTTTAAGAAGTTTCCTGTCTCACGCAGGACGGCAACATCTCTATCAATGAGCGGGCTGTATTGCAGTACAGCGCTGGCTTCGTCACATGCAATGAGTCCCTTTTCTGTCATACGGCGCAGCATCGTCAGCGTTGTGCTTCTGCTCCAACCTGCCCGGAGGCTCAGATCTTCAACAGCTTCACGGCCGGTGCGCGGTGAATGTTCCCAGAGACACTCCATTAATAGCCATTCAGAAGGGGTAAGCGAGTATAAATCTTCTTTCATTAAGAAAACCTCCTGTCTACGCTGTAAACAAGAGTATATCATTAGCGGTTTACATTGTCAACAGCATGTAAAGTAAAAGTCTTATTATCATTGAAATAAACCAACCCGGATCTCCTCGGAGATCCGGGCGTTTTTATTCAAAAGGTTTCCCCCTGGCCGGGGCCGTTGTCCCATTCATAGTAGATGCCTCGGGTGGCATAGAGCGCGAGGATGTTCCGGGCCATGGCCCTTTCCTGCCGCTGCACGGCGATGTCAAAGGCATGGAAGCGCTCAAACGGTGTGGGCTCTCCGCAGCGCAGGCAGTAGCGCGCGTCGGGCGTGTTTTCCGTGCCGCAGACGGGGCAGGTGTTGTCCAGCGGGCACTGACAGACGCGGCAATCTGTGCGCCATTTCCGGTTGCCGGTGCCGCAGCGCGGGCAGATCCTGTCCCCCTGCCTCGGAAGGCTGAGGCAGTCCGGGGAGAAGGGTTCTGGGTCTGTTTTTTCCTGCGTTCTTTTCTCCGGTGCAACCGGCAGGGTCAGCTTCCCGTCCTCCGTGAGGAGGTTCTGCCTGAGAAAGGAGGTCGGCTTTCCGCAGCGCAGGCAGTACCGCGCGAAGGGCGGGTTGGCATGGCGGCGGATTTTTTCTCCGGTGCCGGACGCGGTCCCTTCGCAGTCATTGGTCAGGTTCACGCCGCAGCCGGTGCAGTAGCGGGCACCGCTCCGGTGGTCGTACTTCCCGCATACCGGGCAGAGCCTGACGCAGCAGGTGAGTGTGTCATAAGGCGCGCCCTTCGGCGGCTCCGTCCTGCCCTCGGCATGGTAGAAGCCGAACCTGCCTTTTGTGCCGCAGGCATAGCAGGCGGAAGCACCCGGCACCCACGGGGCTCCGCATTCCCTGCAGCGGACGGTTGCCGTGAACCGGATATTCTGCAGCAGTTCCCGGTCATCCCTGCTGTCTGTCAGCCTGAGGTCGGCGTGCAGCGTGCGCAGGCGCATTTCGGCGGCCGTCGGCGTGAGGAGGAAGGCACGTTCCGTCAAAGTGGTGTCACTGAGCTGCGAGTTCGTCCGGTCGGTGAGCCTCCTGCAGCTCTGCCAGACGATCCGCATCGCGCCGTTGACTGCCCTGTCGATATGGTAGTCGTACAGGCGAAAAAGCTTGTCCAGGGCGCGGGCAGGGCAGAGGAGATTGCGGGCAAAGCAGTTGGCCTCTTCCTCCTGCAGTTCATAAAGCTCCCGGTCAAAGCGCTTCTCTTCGTCGGTTTCCGCGTGGTGGCCCAGCAGGATGTGCCCGAGCTCGTGGGCAACCGAGAAGCGGATGCGCAGGGCCGGTGACCGTTTTTCGTTGTACAGGATCAGAAATCGTGTTCCGCACCGGATGGAGGAGGCGTCCTTTCCGAACCAGCTGAAGCAGTCCTCTTCCGTGCAGCCCTCTTCCCGGCAGAAGTCCCGATACGGCAGCAGGCGCACGCCGCAGTGCCGCAGCACCTGCTTTAACGGGACGGGAAAAGTCCTGATCCTCGTCTCGCGCAGCACGGCAGCTGCCGTCTCCGCCGCGCAAAAAAAATCAGCGGATCTCGTCATCAGAAAAGATCCGCTTCATCGATGCCGTCGCTCTCCGCATCGGCGAAGGCCGTGTCAAAGGCGGTTCGCAGCATCTCCATCATCCTGGTCTGATCCTCCGGCGAGAGGCTGTTCTTGGCACGGGCGATGATCCGCAGATCCCGGTCATCCTCGATCACTTCGTTGAGCGTCAGCAGATAGTGGTAATCCAGCCCCAGCGCCTGTGCCAGCAGCTGCAGGGTCCTCGTGTCAGGAACAAGCGTAGGGTCCTTTTCGATCTTCGAAATCGTCACATTGTTGATCCCGGTTTTTTCAGCGAGCTGACGCTGAGAAAGGCCCATCAGTTTCCGCTTGGCCGCAATCACCGCGCCGAGCCGGGAAGGGGGTACAACTCTTGCCATTCAACTCACTCCTTTACTTTCTCATTCATGGCTTTCCAGCCGCGGACAGTATACCATATCTGTTGATTGTTGTCAACACATAAAAATATTTAATTTATCTGTTGACAACGATTAACACCTGTGCTATACTCCAAAGTGTTGATTGCAATTAACAATAAACGAAATGACGGAAAATCGGAAAGGAGACCCATCATGCTGAAGATGAGATGCCCCTGCTGCCGGAGGCGCGCGTTTGACCTCTCGATACTCCCGGCGGAGGAGATCACTGTGGCTCTGAAGTGCCCGCACTGCCGCAACATTGTCTATATCCCCTGTGACAGGGTTCATCTGCTGCCGGACTGACCGGCATCGCACCCATACCGAGCAAAGGGATCCGTTGGGAATCACCAAATAGCCGGATGGAACGGAAATCAGGAAACTGGTTTTCTTCCATCCGGCTTTTTTGTTTGACAGAAAAGGAGAAAACATGCCGAGAGAATATGTACCCGTACCCATTGAATATCTGGCGGAGATGGAGCCGCTGAGCGATGAGAACTTCGGCCGCCTGATCCGTGCCCTGCTCCGCTACGGGAGCGACGGCACCCCCATCGACCTCGACGGTGACTGCCGGTTTTATGCCGTGCGCGTCATGAACAAGGACGACCATTACGCCGCCCGCGCCGAGGAAGAGGAGGAGAAAGCAAACAAGCGCAGCCGCCATGCGAGCAGGGCTGCCAGCAGCCGTTACAACCGGGAAGCCCCTGCCGCCTCCTGCTCGGGCATGCCCGAGCATGCTCAGGCAGGTAATACCATACCAAACCAAACCAGTCCAGACCAAACCAATCCAGACCAAACCAGTCCATCCCATACCAATATGAATAGCGCAGAGCCGGAACAGAGTTCCGCTGCTGCGCCCGCTATTCCCCTCATTGATGGTACGGAGTTTTTTGTTGAAAAAGAGGATATCGCCGAGTGGCAGAAGGCTTATCCCGCCGTGGATGTGGAACAGGAACTGCGGGAGATGCGTGCCTGGTGCCAGGCAAACCCGAAGCTGCGCAAGACGAAAAACGGGGTCAGGCGGTTCATTGTTTCCTGGCTTGCCCGCCAGCAGGACAAAGGCCATCCCGGCATGGCCGTCAAACCGAAGAGTGACCGCACCTTCACCCCAACGGAATTCTGAGGAGGAACTATTATGCGACAGAAAGACTATTACCGTATCGGCCACAGCGATCAGTATAACGCCGAGGGCTACAAGGATATGACCGCTTACCTCGCCCTGAGGAATATCGAGAGGGAAGAGCGCGCAAAGCGCCATGCAAAGCGGCGGCAGCGCACGCTGCCTCCCGCTCCGGAGGGGGAAGAGCTCTCAGCGCGGGAAGATGAAAAGTTTGCCCGCGAGGAGCTGGCCAATGCCATTATCATTCAGGCCGCGCAGGACTTTCGTGCGGCAAAGCATTGTCTGCAGGAAGATCCGGACAATGAAGAAGCCAAACAGACGGTTGCTGAAACAGAGGCCTTTTTCCTCTCAAAATATTACTGCACCCTGACAACCTGCAGCGGCCGCATGCTTCTGAACCGATTGAGAAAGGAGTTTGGAGAAGATGAGCTTTGAGGAATTCATTACCCGGAAGATCCGCCTGGATGAGAAGCTTTACAAGGTGGAGGAGAAGATCGCTGCCCTGCGGGCCCGGGCGGAAAAGAGCACTACCTCGCTCACCCTCGCCCCGGGCGGCAACGCCTATAACGATTCCCGCCTGGAAGAGCTGGTGATTAAAATTGCCGACCTGGAAGCGGAGGAGCGGGAGCTTCTTAAAGAGAGCAGTGCTGTTTCTGCCGAACTTGCAGCCTTTTTCAGCGGTCTGGATGATCCGGATCAGATGAAAGTGCTTATCATGAAATACGTTGATTTGAAAACAGTGGAAGAGATCAGAAAAGAGCTGGATCGCAGCGAACGCTTTGTGCAGTTAAAACACAGGTTCGGCATAACGGAGGCGAAGAAGCTGTATTCTGCAGAGAAGGCTTCCTGAAACGATATTTTCCTGCCTGGCTTTTAAAAATTACACCCTGTTTGCACCCTGCGTGCACCTTTTATTCGCCCTTCTCACCTGCTATACTGTAAACTGTCGAAAATAAAGAAAAAATACGAAGCCGGGGAAAAGAAACCCCGGCTTCCGCTATTGCCGGAGGTGTTTATGCAGGACTGTCGGCTCGATCCGCCGGAAGCGGATGAATTCATCCCGCGCTGCCCTGTCTGCGGCAGGGAATGTGATACGCTGTATATAGACGCGCGCGGGGAAGTTGCCGGATGTGAGATATGCATACACCTGGAGGATGCCTATGAATACCTTTATGAAGAATAGCCAGATAAAACCCAAAAAAAAATATGTCCTGGATTACAGCAATCTCTGCGGCGGGCTGAATCTCTGGGATCTGGAAACCCGTCTGAAGCCCGGTGAATGCCCGGAGATGGAAAATCTGTTATGGAGAAACGGTATGCTCTGTTCCCGCAAAGGGCAGATGTATTTGAGTGATATCGAACTCGGCCAGGGCATCGCCGCCTATTCGCGATTCTGGCACGGCGCCGTCTTTGCGCATATCGGTGACGGGATTTATTCTTTTGATCCGGAAAGCGGAAATTCAATTTGTCTCTGCACCGGGCTGCCGCTGATCCGCGGCACCTTCTTCACCTATAGCGACAAGCTGTATTACAAGACCACCGGCGCCTATAAGGAGATCACTGCCGTCCGGGAAAACGATGAATGGAACTTCACCGCCTCATCCGTCTACCCTTATGAGCCGGTGATCCTGATCAATGCAAACCCGGCTACCGGAGCAGGCGATCTCTATCAGCCGGAGAACCGGCTCAGCTCTCGAAAGACTGTCTGGTACAACGCGGTCAACGGCTCCAGGACATATTCTCTGCCGGTGATTGCCAACCGCGTCACCTATGTGGAAGTGGACGGGGTGCACTTGACCTCCGGCTGGTCTTATGACCGCCAGTATGGAAAAGTCATCTTCCAGTCTCCTCCGCCAGTTACCGATCCGCCGACAAACAACACGGTTCGGATCACTTACGAGCTTTCAAACCCCATTGCACAGAAGTCCATTATGGACTGCCGGTATGCTGCCGTCTACGGCGGAACCGGTGAACTGTGTGTAGTGATGGCAGGTTCCGAAGACCAGCCGAATGCCTACTTCTGGAGCGGGAACTCCAGTATCAAGATGGATGCCAGCTACTTCCCGATGGAACAGGTTCAACTCGCCAGCTCGACGGAAGAGCGCATCACCGGCTTTGGCAAGCAGCAGGATAACCTGATCATCTTCAAGGAGGGGAGTGTGGGGAAGACGACACTGGGCACGCAGGTGCTCAATGACAGGATATTCATCGATCTTCCCTACATTCCCATCAACGCCTCCATCGGCTGTGACCTGCCGTGGAGCATCCAGCTGGTAGAGAACAATCTGGTTTTTGCCAACAGGGCCGGGATTTATATGATCCTGGATACCACCTCGGCT